>NZ_CP137080.1:0-698199 GCF_036324365.1 Microbacterium limosum | reverse complement strand
TCGGCGAAGCTCTCGATGACGTGGTGGATGTTGGCGGAGCGGCAGGCCGCCTCGAGCTCGGCGTCGGTCGCGTCCGGCCTGGCGTAGCGCAGGTTGTCCCGCACGGAGGCGTGGAAGAGGTAGGTCTCCTGGGAGACGATGCCGATGTGATCGATGACGCTGTGGCGGTCGAGCTCCCGCACGTCCTCGCCGGCGAACAGCACCCGGCCGGCGGTCGCCTCGTACAGCCGCGGGGCGAGATAGAGGATGGTGGTCTTGCCGGCGCCGCTCGGGCCGACGAAGGCGATGTGCTGCCCCGGCTCGGCGCGGAAGCTGACCCCGTCGAGCGTCGGCCGCGAATCGGGCGCGGCGTCGGGGTAGCGGAACACGACGTCCTCGAAGTCGATGCTGCCGAGGGGGCCCGGTGCGCTCTCGACGGGCATCGCCGGGACGCGGTCGCGGATGGCCGGGGTGAGGTCGAGGTACTCGAAGATGCGGGCGAAGAGGGCCTTGGATGTCTGCAGCTCGAGCGAGACGCGAAGCAGGGCCATCAGCGGGAAGAGCAGCCGTGCCTGCACCGTGGTGAAGGCGACGATGACGCCCGCCGAGATGTCGTCGGAACCGCCCACGAGGAGGAAGCCCGCGACGAGGTAGATGATCGCGGGCACCGACGACATGATCACGTTGACGAGGCCGAAGAACCACTGACCGGTCATCGCGAGGCGCACCTGCAGCCCCACCTGCGTCACGGTCTCCCGGGTGTAGCGCTGCGTCTCCGACTCCTGGCGATTGAAGGCCTTCGCGAGCAGGATGCCGGAGACCGACAGGGTCTCCTGGGTGATGGCGCTCAGCTGGGCGAGGGATTCCTGCGTCTCGCCCTGGATGCGAGCGCGCACCTGACCCACCTTGCGCTGCACCCACACGAGCGCGGGCAGCAGCACGACGGCGATGAGCGTGAGCCGCCAGTCGATCAGCACCATCGCCACGAGGGACGCGACGACCGTGACGACGTTGCCGAGGATGCTCGTCATCGCGTTGGTGAGCACCCCCGCCACTCCGCCCACATCGTTCTGCAGCCGGGACTGGATGACCCCCGTCTTGGTGCGCGTGAAGAACGCCAGATCCATGCGCTGCAGATGCGAGAAGAGCTTCACGCGCAGATCGCCCGTCACCCGGTTGCCGACGGATGACGTCAGCCAGGTCTGCACGACGTTCAGGCCCGCCGATGCCACGAACAGCACGATCATGAGCCCCACGAGCTCCGCCAGCAGGGCCAGGTCGGGCCCGCCCCCGCCGGACGGGAACAGCGCCGAGTCGAAGATGCGCTCGATCAGGAGAGCGGGCACCACCGCAATGGCCGCGCTGACGACGACCAGGACGGCGGTCGCGGCAAGGCGTGCACGATACGGCGCGAACAGCGCGACGATGCGACGCCCGAGATCGGGGATGTGCGGAGCGAGCGCATTCTGCGCCCGCAGCGCGTCGGGATCGATGTTGCGCGTGAGGCTTCCCCCACCCCCGCCGCGACCGATGCTCACGCGGCCGAGCCTAGGCGAGAGCGCCGGCACCGGGGCGCGTGAGACGGTGGTATCGAGGTCATTAGTTGTCACATTACATGCATAAATCGACGTCGGCGCGTGTCCCCGGCCGGGTCTAGGGTGGCCTCGCGATCGACGAAAGCGGGCCGCGCGGGAATAGGTGCGCGCGGCGGCACCGTTACAGCCCGTGATCGCCATCCTCGGGTGGCCATTCGAGCATGCCGACCCGAGCCTGAGGAGACCAGGATGTCCGCGACCAGCACCTCACCCGTACCGACGGTCCCGGCATCCGGGCAGCAGGGCGGCGTGCTCGCCGCCCGCGAGAATCGCGTCATCTGGCTCCTGCTCGCGGCCGCCTTCGTCGCCATCCTGAACGAGACGACGATGGGTGTGGCGATTCCCCACCTCATCACCGATCTCGGCATCACGGCCCTCGATGCGCAGTGGCTGACGACGGCGTTCATGCTCACGATGGCCGTGGTCATCCCGACCACCGGCTTCCTTCTCCAGCGGCTCACGACGCGCGCCGCGTTCCTCATCGCGATCTCGCTGTTCTCCTTCGGCACACTGCTGGCGTTCCTCTCCCCCGGGTTCCCCATGCTCGTCGTGGCGCGCGTCGTACAGGCGTCCGGCACGGCCATCATGATGCCGCTGCTCATGACGACGATCATGAATCTCGTTCCGCCCCACGCCCGCGGGCGCATGATGGGCCGCGTCAGCGTGGTCATCTCCCTCGCGCCCGCGATCGGGCCGACCGTCTCGGGAGTGCTGCTGGACACGGTGGGATGGCGCTGGATCTTCGGGCTCGTCCTCCCGATCGCGCTCGTCGCCCTCGTGGCGGGCGCCCGCTGGATGGTCAACGTCGGGGAGACCAAGGAGGCGCCGCTCGACGTCCTCTCGGTGATCCTGTCGGCGCTGGGCTTCGGCGGTGTGGTCTTCGGACTCAGCCAGATCGGCGGGGCGGCCAGCCACGGCGGCGGTGCCGACGCAGCCGCCGCGTCATCGGCTTCGACGGCGGCCCTCGTCATCGCACTCTCCGTGGGAGTGGCGTCCCTGGCCGTCTTCGTCTGGCGCCAGCTGCGCCTCCAGCGCCGCGACGACGCACTGCTCGACCTGCGCGTCTTCCGGTCGCTCAACTTCTCGCTGTCGGTCCTGCAGTTCCTGCTCATCTCGATGGCCTTCTTCGGCGCGATCACCGTCGTGCCCCTCTACATGCAGCGCGTGCTCGGCGTCTCGGCACTCGAGACCGGCCTCGTCGTGCTGCCCGGCGCGCTCGCGATGGGCCTCCTGGGCCCGACTATCGGCCGCATCTACGACAAGCACGGCCCGCGCGTGCTCCTGGTGCCGGGTTCGATCATCGCGAGCGCCCTGCTGTGGTTCTACACGACGCTCGGCGCCTCCACCCCGGTGTGGGTGATCGCCGTCGCGCAGACGCTGCTCTCGATCGGCCTGGCCCTGTCGTTCACGCCGCTGTTCACGGCCTCGCTGGGTTCGCTCGAGCGCCGCTTCTACTCGCACGGCAGCGCGATCGTCTCGACCGTGCAGCAGGTGGCCGGCGCCGCCGGCATCGCGCTGCTCATCACCGTCATGTCGGGGATTGCGGCCGGCATCGTCGCGGGAGGCGGCAGCGAGGTCACCGGCGAGGCCGCCGGCACCCAGGCCGCGTTCGTCCTGGCGGCGATCATCGCCACGCCGACGGTGGTGTTCTCGTTCTTCATCCGCAAGCCGGCCGACTCGGCCGACATGCCCGTCGCGCACTGACCCTGCGCACCTCGCCGCCCGCCCGCCCGCGCGCGATCCCGCCCCATCTCCCCCTCGCGGGGGAGGGAGCGGTAGAGCCCGCGGGCTAGGTTGGAGGGGAACCCCCGGCACACCGACGCGCCGCCGCGCGCGACGCACAATGGAGGAACCCCATGGACATTGCCGCGCTCGGCGGAATCGGATTGCTCGTCCTGATCGGCGCGGGAGTGGCGGTCATCGCCCTCATCGTCCTGCTGTTCCTCATCCGGGCGTGGTACCGCGTGGCACGCGCCGACGAGGCCCTCGTCATCGTCGGCAAGAAGCAGCGCGGGGCGGACGGCGAGTCATCGCGCATCACCGTCATCACGGGCGGCGGTGCGATCGTGAACCCGCTCACGCAGCGCGCGGAGATGATCTCGCTGCGGGCCCGCCAGATCAAGATGGAGCCCACCGCGCAGTCGTCGAACGGCGTGACGGTGAACGTCAACGGCGTCGCACTGGTGAAGATCGGGTCGGACCCCGAGTCCGTGCGCCGCGCCGCGGAGCGCTTCGCGTCGCAGGACGTCGCGATCGAGCAGTTCACGACCGAGCAGCTCGAGGGCGCCCTGCGCGGTGTCGTCGCGACCCTGACGGTCGAAGAACTCATGCGCGACCGCCAGCGCCTCGCCGATCAGATCGCCGAGGGCATCAAGAGCGACCTCTCCTCCCAGGGCCTGATCCTCGATTCCTTCCAGATCCAGGGCATCACCGACAGCAACGGCTACATCTCAGCGCTCGGTGCGACTGAGGTCGAGCGGGTCAAGCGCGATGCAGAAGTGGCGAAGATCAACGCCGACCGCGAGATCCGCGCCCGCCAGATCGCGACGGACGAGGCCAACCTGATCGAGCAGACCGCGCTCGACAAGAACAGCGCGGCCGCGAAGGCCGAGGTCGGCCGGGCCAACGCCGAGGCCGAGCAGGCCGAGGCCCTGGCGCGGGCGGAGCGCCAGCAGGCCGTGCTCATCCAGGAGGCCGAGAACACGCAGGCCCGGCTGGAGTCCGAGGTCAGCCGCGTCGCCGACGCGAACCTGTACCAGCGACAGAAGGACGCCGATGCCGACGCGTACGCACAGGTCAAGGCGGCCGAGGCCCGGGCGAAGATCGCCGAGCAGGAGGCGATGGCCGTGCGCCTGAAGGCCGAGGCCGACGCCGAGGCCGTGCGCCTGGCCGGTGAGGCGCGTGCCGGCGCGCTCCGGGCCGAGGGCGAGGCGCTCTCGCACAACCAGGAGGCACTGCTCGCGCAGCGCGCGCTCGAGGCGCTCGTGCCCATGATGACCGAGTTCGCGAAGGGCTACGACAAGGTCGGCTCGATCACCGTGCTGGGCGGCGACGGGGCGAGCGGCCACCTCGCGACGGAGTCGGCATCGGGCCTTCGCGCCTCCTTCGAGGCCGTCCGCGCGGCGACCGGGATCGATCTGACGGCCATCATCCAGGGCCGCGCGGTCGGCGAGGCGTTCGCGGATGCGACCACCCGGGGCGGCGCACCGACGCCGACTACGGCCGCACGGACCCCCGAGGCGCCCGCCCCGACCGAGTGAGCGCTCGGGGCGGCTGTCAACCCCCGGCGCTCGGGCCCCGCGGCGGCGTAACGTCGTTGTCATGACCGATCTGAGTGGAAAGAAGATCGCGTTCGTCGCGACCGACGGATACGAAGACAGCGAACTGACCTCCCCGTGGGAGGCCGTCACGGCAGCCGGTGCGACGGCGGTGCTGATCGCACCGGAGGGCGGCTCGATCGAGGGCAAGAACGGCCACACCCAGCCCGTCGACCTCACGACGGATGCCGCGGATGCGGCGGATTACGACGCGCTCGTGCTGCCGGGCGGCGTCGTCAACGCCGACCACCTGCGGATGGACGAGAAGGCCGTCGCGTTCTCGAAGGCGTTCTTCGAGGCGTCCAAGCCCGTCGCCGCGATCTGCCACGCGGCGTGGACCCTCATCGAGGCCGGCGTGGTGAAGGGACGCACGCTGACGAGCTACCCGAGCCTGAAGACCGACCTCCGCAACGCCGGAGCCGAATGGGTCGACGAGGAAGTGGTCGTCGACCAGGGGTTCGTCACGAGCCGGACACCGGACGACCTCCCCGCCTTCAACGCGAAGGTGATCGAGGAGATCGCCGAAGGCAAGCACCCCGGTCAGCACGCCTGACCGGACCGCATGACCCACGGATGCCGCGTCCTCGCGGCTGCAGGGGTGTCAGCTCGAGCAGCAGGCGCCGCCGCAGCACGAGGGCGCGGCATCCTGGTTCTTCAGGAGGTTCTGCTCGTCCGTGACGGGGGTCAGGACCTGAAGGGGGCTGCTGTTCTCGGGCGTGGTGCTCATGGGATCCATCGTACGCACGCCGTGGGGAAGAAGGGCCGCGTCCTCCGGGCGGCCCTTACGGTGGTCAGATGACGGATTCGCCGCGGATCTGGTGCTTCAGCCGGCGTGGGGGCGTGATCTGCAGCCGACCTCCCGGCCACGCGGGGCTGCACAACCGCCGCGGGACGGGCGCCATGTGGGCGGACCGCGACGCCGATCCCCCTCGTTGCGACGGCTCGCGCATTCCCGCGGAGCCGGCGTCGGCACTCCCCGGCGGCTTTCCCGGCGGACGGGCTCTGTGCCCCGTCTGCACCGGTTTCGTGGCACTCACCCGAGACGCGCGCCTCGCCACGCACGACGCCTTCCGGGGCGCCGAGACGGATGCCGAGGCATCCGGCCGCGCCGCCTGGTTCAACACGCACGGATGGTGACGAGGGCCGGTCACGAGCACGAGCCCCCCGATCAGGTTCAGCGCCAGCACCGGAAGGAACCACAGCAGCCAGTTCAGATAGGTGATGGGGGCTCCGCTCAAGATCGCGCCGAAAGCGAAGAGCGAGTCGAGGATCGAGTGGTGATCACCCAGCCGCCGAGCAGATTGGCCACGAGCGTGCCGCCCCACAGCTTCGCGAGCTGGAGCGCAGTCTCCTCTCGCGCGACGAGCGCCGCGATCGGCATGAGGAAGTTCTCGGTGAAGAGCTCGCCGTGCGCGAGCAGGAGGGCGATGAGACCGACGCTGAACGCGAGGCCCGCCAGCAGCTGGTCACCCGTGGCGTGCAGGACGCCGATGTAGGCGAGCACGCCGACGCCCACCTCGACCCCGCCGAGGAAGCCGGTCACGAGGGTGGCGCGGTGGCGTGTGAGTGCCACCCGGCAACGGCCGACCGTTCTAGGCGCTCAGGCGCGGGTAGTCGGTGTAGCCGACGGCGCCTTGCGCGTAGAACGTGGCGGGGTCCGGCTCGTTCTCGGGGTGGCCTCCCACCCACCGCTCGACGAGGTCGGGATTGGCGAGCGCGAGGCGACCCACGGCGACGGCATCGGCCTTGCCCCGCGCGACGATGTCGACCGCCTCCTCCTTCGTGGTCAGGCGCCCGAATCCGCTGTTGGCGACGAACGCGCCGCCGAAGCGCGCGCGCAGGCCCTGCACCAGCTCCCCCTCGGGCTCGGCGTGCAGCACGCTGAGGTAGGCGAGGCCGAGGGGCGCGATGCCCTCCACGAGCGCCGTGTAGGTGGCGCGGACGTCCGCCTCGTCCGTCTCGGCGACATCCTGGATGTTGTGCGCCGGGGAGAGGCGGATGCCGACGCGTCCCGCACCCACCGCCTCGGCGATCGCCGTCGTGACCTCGATCACGAACGCGGCGCGTCCCTCCGGGGACCCGCCGTAGGCGTCGGTGCGCTGGTTGGAGACCGGCGAGAGGAACTGGTGGAGGAGGTAGCCGTTCGCGCCGTGCACCTCGACGCCGTCGAGACCGGCATCGATCGCGCGCCGCGCCGCGGCGACGAACTCGTCTCTCACCTGCGCGAGCTCTTCGGTCGAGAGGGCGTGGGGAACGGGGAAGGGCTTCTTCCCGCCGGGGGTGTGCACGTCGCCGTCGATCGCGACCGCGCTGGGAGCGACGATGCGGTCGGTTCCCGTGATGTCGGTGTGGGAGACGCGGCCGCCGTGCATGAGCTGCATCACGATCCGCCCGCCCTCGGCGTGCACCGCGTCTGCGACGCTACGCCATCCCGCAGCCTGCTCGTCGGTGACGATCCCCGGCTGGCCGGGGTAGGCACGCGACTCGTGGCTCGGGTACACGCCCTCTGAGATGATCATGCCGAGGCTCGCGCGCTGGGCGTAGTGCTCGGCGATCAGCGCACCGGGGACACCTTCCGCGTCCGCTCGCATACGGGTGAGGGGGGCCATGATCACCCGGTTGGGGAGATCGAGATCACCGAGGGTGAGCGGGGAGAACAGGTCCACGGGTGCGTCCTTTCGAGGGGCCGGACCGCGGATGACGGTCCGGGTGAGCCACAACGACCGGATGCGGTGTCCTATTCCGCCACGCGTACGGTACGTCGCGCCCGGGCGTCATGATCGCGCGGCTCGTTGCGCCCACCGACGACGAGACGCTTTGCCCGCATCATCGCGCACGGGCTCATCGACCACGACGATCGAGGCGGGCGCCCGCGCTCCGAGCCGCTCCCTCGACCATGCCAGCAGCTCGTCCGCGCCGATCTGCGCGCCGGCGACGTCCGCGACGGCCGCGACGCGCTCGCCGAGAGCGGGATCCGGCAGCCCGAAGGCGAGCGCACCGCGAACGGCGGGATGCTGCTCCAACACGCGCTCGATCTCGACGGGATAGATCTTCTCCCCGCCGCGGTTGATGACATCGTCCAGGCGATCGAGGAGGTAGAGGTAGCCGTCGTCGTCCAGCCTGCCGACGTCACCGAGCGTGTCCCACCCTTCGGAGTCCCTGCGGGAGGTCGCGCCGACGTATTCGTAGGCGGGCCGCGGGCCTCGACGCATCCACACCGTCCCGATCGTCCCGATCGGCGCGGGCTCGCCGTCCGCGGCACGGATCCGGATCTCGGTTCCACCGACGGCCCTTCCGACGCTGCCCTCGCGGGTGAGCCATTCGTCGCCGCCGATCATCGTCAGCCCGTTCGACTCGGATCCGGCGTACACCTCGACGACCCGCTCCGCGCCGACCCACTCGACGAACGCGCGCTTGAGCGGGATCGAGCACGGGGCTCCCATGTGCAGCAGCGACTCGATGCTGCGCACACGATCGGGATGACGCTCGGCCTCGGGCAGACGGAGCAGCCGATGCATCATCGTCGGCACGATGAGGCCCCACGTGACGGCGTGCTCTTCGACCGCGTCGAGCCACCCTCGTTCGTCGAAGCGCGGCAGGATGACGAGGCGATGGCCCGTGAGAAGGCCCCGGAAGGCGTACGTGAACGTCGCCGAGTGCGTCATCGGCCCCGCCACCAGCTGCGTCGCGCGCAAGGGCAGGAAGGCGGCGACGGGCGTGGTCGGGTCCAGCAGCGCCGGGGCGTTCGCCTTGACCACTTTGGGGCGACCGGTCGACCCGGATGTCGTGGGCGCCTTCCAGGACGACGCCGCCAGGTCCGGGAGCGGCTCGGCCACGGCGGGCGCATCGACCGAGACGAACCACGGGGTCGACCGGTCCTGGGGGCGAAGACCGATCGCGGCGGCCGGCCCGGACACCTCCTCGACGGCGGCGCGCTCTGCATCCGTGAGCCTCGTCGCCACGGGCTGTGGGGTCGCACCCGCCTTCCAGACGGCGACGGTGGCGATGACGAAATCGCGACCGTTGGGCAGCGAGATCGTCACGAGGTCATCCGTCTCCACACCACGACCGCGCAGGGCGTGCGCCAGACGCGTCGCCGACTCATCGAGGTCGGATGCCGTGAGCCCGCCGCGCTCGTCGATGACGACGACATCGTTCGGCGCGGCGCGCGCCCTGTCGGCGATGATCGAGGAGATCGACTGTCGCATCATCCGCCCCCGCGTGCGAGGAACGAGCGGTAGAAGTGGTCGTGAGCCCGGGCGGCGGCGCTCCAGCTGTAGGAGCGCGCCAGGCGCTGCCCGTCGGCGGGATCGGCGCGCGAGAGCGGGTCGATCGAGGCGCTCAGGGCCTCGGCGATGCCCGGGACATCCGACGCGTAGAGGACGGCCCCTCCGAATACCTCGCGGAGGACGGGAAGGTCCCTCGCGACGACGGGCACCCCCGCGGCGAGCGCCTCCATCGCGGCGAGCCCGAAGCCCTCCTTCGTCGAGACGAAGCCGAGCGTCGTCGCCGCGGCGACGAGAGCGGGAAGGTCGTCATCGGGCACCGCGCCGAGAACCGTCGGCTGGATGTGCAGTTCGTCCGCCCGCCGATCGAACTCTTCGCGGTAGGGCCGGTAGTCGAACAGCGTCTCGCCGCCCCCGAACACCAGCCGCAGATCCGGATGCTCGGCACGGACCGCGGCGAACGCCTCGAGCAGATCGATCGAGCCCTTGCGCTGCTCGATCCCGCCGAGCGCGAGCACGTAGTCGCCGAGCCGCGAGCGCCACCGGGTGCGCTGGGCGTCGCCGGCGGGCCCGGCGGCGGCCGCGAAGCGATCGGCGTCGACGCCGTTCGGGATCACGGTCGGGGTGTATCCGTATTCCGCCTCGACCTCCGCGGCGACCGCCCGAGACACGCAGACACGCCCCGCGGGCCGGTGGATCGCCGTCTCGTGGCACTCGATCAGGCGCGGCGTCGTGAAGGCGTCGAGGTGATGGATCGTGCGTACGCAGGCGTGACCGGCGGAGATGACGGCGTTCGCCGAGATGCAGTCCTGCGCGTGCACCACGTCCGCGTCGGTCGAGAAAGCCGACGCCATCGTGGTGATGGACCGCTCGATCCGATCGCCGACGCCCTCCCCCTCGCGCGCTTCGAAGGGGACGACGCGAACGGCGACGGCCGGATCGACGTCGCGGAAGAAGGCGGTGTCGTCGCCCCGACCGAGCGTCCAGATCTCGACCTCGTGCCCCTGCGCAGCGAGCGCCTCCGACAGGGCGAGCGTATGGACGACGCCGCCGCGCGGCCTCGTCGAGTACGTGACCTGTGCGATCTTCACACGACTCCTCCTCCGCGGCAGCGGCTCCGGCTCACGACAGGGTGAATCGGTACGCGTGCTCGGCGCGCTGCTCGATGTGGTTCAGGCTCCGGCGCGCCCGGGCCCGGGACGCCCTCACATCGGCCTCCGCGATCGCGAGCCCGCCCTTGGCCCAGGTCTTGGCGATGATCTCTCCCGCGGGATCGACGATCTTCGCCTGCCCGAGGAAGCGCAGCCCGCCCATGACGCCGGTCTGGTTGGACGAGACGAGATACACCTGGTTCTCCGCCGCCCGCGCGCAGTCGTACAGGTCGAACAGATGGGCCTGACGGTCGTTGCGGATGCGGTCGGAGCGGTCGGTCACGCTCGCCGGCCACGCGCTCAGGCACGCGAGGATCTCGGCCCCGCCCAGCGCCAGCGACCGCGCCGATTCCGGGAATGTCTTGTCGAAGTCGATCATCATTCCCAGGCGGCCGACCGGGGTGTCGAAGGCCGAGAACGCGTCACCCGCGCGATAGACGTCGGATTCGCCGAGCGGCAGGTGCACCTTCCGATGGGTTCCGAGGATGCCGTCGCCCGTCACGCACACGGCCGTGTTGTAGCGAACCTCCGCACCTTCGGCGCGCGCACGCTCGGCGACGCCGAAGCAGACGGTCATGCCGCCGGCGAGCGCGATGACCGCGGCGATCTCCGGCCCATCCAGGTCGACCGAGCGGGGCGCGCTGTCGCCCTCGTCGGAGGGATGCTGCAGGTCGAACAGATACCCGCCGATCGTCGCGTCCGGCAGGACGAGCAGATCGACGCCCCTCTCCCGCGCGTGAGCGATGATCCCGGGCAGTTTGGCGAGGGTCCGATCCACGTCTCGCCCGAAGTGCGCTGCGACCCCCGCCATCGTGACCGTGACCATTTCCTCAGGGTATAGCGCGATATCCGGGCGCCTCAGGCGACGGGGATGCGCCGCTCCGCTCCCTCGGCGACGAGTCCCGCGACGTGCTCGGCGTCGCGCGCGATGGCATGGAATCGTCCGGATCCCCAGGTGTGCATCCACGGCAGCCCGATGAACTGGAACCCGGGCACGTTCGTCGCACCTCTCGAGTGGGCGGGATGCCCCTCGTGATCCAGCACGTCGAGGCTGCCGAGCCACGACCAGTCCGCGCGGAAGCCGATCGACCAGACGACCGACGAGACATCCCGTGCGGGGAGCCTCGCCGGAACGTCCTCGGGGCGCCAGACGGCCTCATATCGGTCTTCGTGCGGCGCATCGATCCGCTCGCGTTCGATGTAGCGGTCGATGTCGTTCTTGATCGACTCGGCGACGGAGTCCGCGTAGTCGAGGTTGTCGGCCAGGGTGTCGTCGAAGAGGAAGTCTCCGCCCGACATCCCGATCGCCCGGCCGTAGAGCGCCATCCCCCGCAGAGCGAACTCGCGAAGGTCGATGTCGCGTCCCCCGTCGCGACCCGTGACGTAGTGGTTGGTCGACTCGCGTTTGGCCAGCCCCCGCGTGGAGACGGGCACGTCGTAGACGCCCATGTCGGCGAGCCAGGTCATGCAGTCGCGTCCGCGATAGAACCTCGCGACGCGCGGCGCGCGGCCCAGAGCCAGGTGCACGTCACGCCCCTCGAGCAGCAGGTCCTCGGCGATCTGGGTTCCGGACTGTCCCGAACCCACCACGAGGACGGGCCCGTCGGGAAGCTGAGAGGCGTTGCGGTACTCGTGGGAGTGCAGCTGGAAAACGTGCTCGGGGATGTCGTCCGACCAGGCGGGGGTGACGGGCAGGTGGTAGCCGCCCGTCGCCGAGGTGACGGTCTCCGCCGTGATCATGCCCGCGCTCGTGTGGACGAGGAAGCCGCCGCCGGGGCGCCGCTCGACGAGCGAGACCGATGTGTGCTCGGCGACCGGCGCCGGGAAGGTGTCCGCGTACCGCCGCGCCCAGGCGTACACCTCGTCGCGGGTCATGAATCCGTCGGGCTCCGGCCCGTCATAGGCGTACCCGGGAAGCGCGCAATGCCAGTTCGGCGTCACAAGGGTGAAGTTGTCCCAGCGGCCGTCGCGCCACTCGTGCACGACCGTGTCGCGTTCGATGACGACGTGGCGGATGCCCCGCTGGACCAGATGCCAGCTGAGGGCGAGCCCCGCCTGACCCCCGCCCACGATCACGGCATCGAAGTGATCCCCGTCGCTCAGGTCGACGGGGATCATGCGGTCCCTCCGTCCAGCGGCGGTTCCATCGCGACCACCTCGACGTGACCGTCCGGGTACGAGGAGGCGGCCGTCATGATCGTCTGCTCCGACTGCATCGCCGAGGTGCATGCGAATCCGAACTTGGCGCGCACCCGCTCGCTGGCAAGGGCCAGCGCCTCGCTCGTGCGTCCGACGAAGTCCGACACCGGGTACCTCTCCCCCACCGTGAGGAAGTCATGCATGACCAGGCTCGGCGAGTAGTGGGTGCTCTCGCGGCCGTCGGGCCAGCGCACGGCGAATGTCATCTCAGGCATGCGCGAGCTCCGTCCACCGGGTCGCGCTGGCGCTCTCGGTCGAGGTGACCGGGCCGTAGACGTCCGGTCGCCTGTCGCGCAGGTGGAACATGCCGCCGCGCATCGCCCGGAACGTCTCGTCGACGTCGATCTCGGCGACGGCGAGACCGGCACCGAGCAACGTGGTCGCGAGGATGTTGCCGCCCGGATCGACCACCTTGGCGTTGCCGACATAGCGCAGCGAGCCGAACGTCCCGGACTGGTTCGACGCCATCCAGAAGACCTGGTTGTCGAGCGCCCGAGCGATGTCGAACTGGTTGAACCGATAGGTCCAGCGGTCGTCCTGCAGGTTCTCGGCCGTCGCCGTCCGCGCCGCCGGCCAGGCCGACATGCTCACGACGATCTCCGCGCCGTCGAGCGCCAGCATCCGCGCCGCCTCGGGGAAGGCCTTGTCATAGCAGATCTGCATCCCGATGCGCGCAAGCGGGGTGTCGAACGCGGTGTACTCGGACCCCGCCGAGTACGACATGTTCTCGCCGAGAGGCTGATGCACCTTGCGATACGACCCGTAGATCTGCCCGCCGTCGAGGCAGACCGCCGCGTTATAGCGGGTCGACCCGTCGTCGTCGAGCTCGCAGAACCCGATCGTGACGATCGTGTCGCCCGCGAGTTCCTGCACACGGCGGATCTCGGGCCCGTCCAGCCGGATGGCCGGGGGAAGCGAGCGCGTGGTGTTCTGCACCGTGTCTCCATGGTTGCCCAGCGACGAGAGGTATCCCCCGATCGCCGCCTCGGGGAAGGCGACGAGCCGCGCACCCCGAGCGCGCGCATCCTGCAGCAGCTGCTCGATGAGTGCGTAGTTCTGGTCCAGGTCCCGCGTGAAGTTCGCCGAGACCGACGCGACGGTGAGTGTCATGGATCGACCTAGAGGTTGTAGGTGGAGTTGATGATCGCGCCCTTGCGCGCGTAGTAGATGAGGGCGTCCTGGACGTCGAGGGGGTGCGCGGGGATGACGCCCTCGATGAGGTCCTCTTCGCGCATGCCGTGAAGCGCCATCCCGAAGCGGCAGCAGTAGACCGTGCCGCCCTCCTTGATGAAGGTCTCGAGCGAGCCGTTCATGTTGAGCTCGCCCGGGAAACCGGCGTCGCCCGTCGTGGGGAAGCCGCGATTGGCCGTACAGGCGAGCGTGCCGGGGCCGTAGAAGTAGATCGCCGACTCGAAGCCCTTGCGCAGCGCGCGGGTCGCCTGGAGGATCGCGACGAAGCTGACCGAGGACTCGTGCGGGATGCCGTGGATCAGCGTGAAGTAGGTCTCGCCATCCTCGGCCTGGAAATCGGGGAAGATCTTGGTCGATCCGTAGAGGTTCGTGCCCTTCGGCAGCGAGGGGTGCGGGATCTCGCCGAGCGACTTGGCGATGTTCTCGGCGATCTGGGCGTCGATGTCTTCAGGCATGGTTCATCTCTTTCGTGAGGTGGAGCACGGGATGGAACGGGGGCGTCGAGCGGAAGATGGAGCCGATGGGAACGTGCATTCACACTCCCAAGTGGGTGTTTCGGTGTGGTTTCATCCGGAATGAGGTCGCGTTACGAACCGGATGCTCCGAGGCCCGTGGCGGGCGCCGGACAGGCGATCGTCGTCACTCCGTCCGGCCAGCGCAGCCGGACGTCGGGGTCGTCGTCGAGCCGTCCGATGACGGCGGTCTCGGCGAGGGGCGAGGCGGCCCGCGAGCGACCCGGACGGTCGGCCGTGAGCATCCCGAAACCGGGGAAACAGGTGATCCAGTCGCCGAAGGCGACATCTTCGGGTGCGGGGATCGCCGCCACGTCGATCGACAGGCCCGTGCCGGATGCCTCGGCGAGCATCGCGGCGCTGCCGACGATTCCGCCCATGCTCACGTCCTTCGCCGCCGCGGGACGGGCACGTCGCACGATGGCGCCGAGCTCACGAAGCTCGGCTCGCGTCCGCGCCGACGTCGTGTCCCACTGCCTGCCCTCGAAACCGCGCCGCCAACGCCCGCGCAGGTCCACGGTCAGGCTGAGGTCGTCGCCGGCCCGCCCGCCCCCGCCGGGCACGGGCCGCTTCGTGCGCCCCATTGCCGTCACCGACAGCGCGGGGGCGACCCCGAGCTGCGTATGGCCGCCGAGGATCGGCACGCCCCAGGCATCCGCGCCACTGCGGAGCCCGCCCAGGATCCGCCGCGCGAACGAGGCGGTCGGTGCCGCCACGGCATCGAGCAGCCCGATCGGCTTCGCGCCCATCGCCGAGAGGTCGTTCAGGTTGACCAGCACCGCGCACCAGCCGGCCCATTCGGGATCCCTCTCGATCATGGCGGGAAGGATCGCGTCGCAGGCCGCGACGACATCGCTGCCGGGCAGGGGCGCTCCGTCGTCGCCGACGAAGCGCGGTCCGCCGAGGGCGCGCGGGTCGTCGCCCCGAAGGTCCCCGAGCAGATCGCCGAGGACGCCCTTGGTCGACCGCAGAAGTCGCTCGATGCGATCGATCGGCCACCGCATCCGCACGTGGGCGGCGCCGCCGATGGCGGTGGTACCCCATTGCTCCCAGCCGAGATGCCGGAACAGCGGGGCGTTGCGCTCCTGGACCGTCGCCTCGAACCTCAGCACGCCGTTCGCGAGCGCGGTGGCGCACGCCTCGCGCACGAGCGCCGAGCCGATACCGGCCGACCCCCGCGCGTCACGTCGGACCACGAGTCGGCTCCCGGTCCACCACCCGATGTCCCGGCCCTCGACAGCCGGGGCGAGGCGCACGCCCCCGAGGACCGCGCCCCCGGAGTCGACGCAGACCAGCACGATCGTCCGTGGATCCTCGTCGATGCGATCGGTGTCGTCGCGCTCGAAGATGCCCTGTTCCGCCACGAACACGTCGCGCCTGATCGCTCGGTAGGCCTCGATCTGCCCCCGCGTGGCGCGCTCGATCGTCCACGCCGCCCGGTCGACCCGTGTGCGAAGCGAAGTCCCGGTGATGACCGGCACGTCGAGCACGTCAGGCGCCTGCCGTCTTGAGCGCGCTGCACGCACCGCAGGCCACGCAGCCCGCCCGCTGGTCTTCACCGCGCATGCCGGCCGCCTGCAGCATAGCGGCCACGCGGCTGGTGACGGAGTTAAGCACGGAACGGTGGGGAGCCGGAACCCTGTCGACATCGGTGGCGAGGGTTCCCTTGAGGGGGCGGAACGGGACGACGAACGGGTACACGCCCATCTCGATGAGCTCCCGGGCGCCCTCCACCAGCTCGTCGGGGTCCTCCCCCATCCCGACCAGCAGGTACGTCGAGACCTGGTTGAATCCGAACACACGAACGGCCTCGCGCCACGCGGCGCGGTACTCGTCCATGCTCACGCGCGACTTTCCGGGCATCCAGCGCCTGCGCACATCCTCGTCCATCGACTCCACGTGGATGCCGATCGATCGCGCGCCGGCCTCGTACAGGTCCGTGATCGCCCGCAGATCCGCGGGCGGCTCGCACTGCACCTGGATCTCGAGGTCTGGCACCGCGCGCTTGACGGCTCGGACGCACCGGGCGAGGTGCTTCGCTCCACGATCCCAGCCGTTCGACGTCCCCGTCGTCATGACCATGCTGGTGATGCCGTCGAGTCGAACGGCCGCCTCGGCGACCTCGGCCAGCATCGCCGGGGTCTTCACGGCGATGGTGAGTCCGGCATCCAGCGACGCCTCGATGGCGCAGAACCGGCACCGCTCGCTCTCGTCGTAGCGCACGCAGGTCTGCACGACGGTGGTCGCCAGCACGTTCTTGCCGTGGAGCTTGGCGATCTTCTCGTAATTGATGCCGTCGGCCGTCTCGAGGTCGTAGAACGCGGGTCGCACGACGGGCGCCACGTCGAAGCCGAGGTCGGCGCCGTCGAGGGTCAACCGCCCGCTGGAGGTGACGACGTACGGGCTGGCCGGGTTGAGGGGGATGGCGGCGCCCTCGCCGTTTACGATGAAGTGCCCGTCGTCGCTGGGTCCGGCACCACCCGCCCTCCGCACCGGCGCATCGCTTCGGACACCGAGCAACGCGATGTCGACGCGGGTCGAGACGTGGGTCGCGGTGGGTGTCGCAGCAGCCGGTCCGGGAGTCATGACTCCAGTAGACGGACGTCCTGTTTCGGTGTGGCTACGAACGGAATGCGCTCGTGTTTCCCCCCGAGAAGATTGCGTTTCGCCGATGCGTACAAAAGGGGCGGCGCTCTCCCCAGAATGCCACCCCTGTCATCCGGCCCGGCCATGGAGCGCGGCCCCGCCGTGGGGTGACGTCCCCTGGATTGGTGGAGGATTCGGACGGGTTGTCTTCGTCGTAGACGTTGGTGAGCCATCGTGCGATGGTCAGTGAGAACCGATCAAAGTCACTCACAGAAAGACACAAGCGCACGATGGCTCTTGACCAGTCTGCCCTCCTCGGGCTCCTCGGGGAACTGAAACTCACCGATGTCAACGACCAGATCCGGACAGCGACCGAGACGCTCTATCAAAGCCCGCGTCGGCCGCCGGGTGGTATCGCACGCGGTCGTGGTCGCGGTCGGCGTCGCGGCGGACGGCCGCCGGGAGATCCTCGGCTTCGAGGTCGGAGACACCGAATCGCAGCCGTTCTGGACCACGTTCCTGCGGTCGTTGAAGGCCTGCGGGTTGGACGGGGTGAAGCTCGTGATCAGCGACGCGCACACCGGCTTGACCGCGGCGATCGAGACGGTCGTCGTCGGCTCCAGCTGGCAACGATGCCAGGTCCATTTCATGCGGAACGTGCTCTCCCACGTTCCGAAGACGGCCGGCCCGATGGTCGCGTCGATCATCCGCACGATCTTCGCGCAGCCCGACACCGAGCACGTGTTCGCCCAGTTCCACGAGGTCGTGCGGATGCTCACCCGGTTGCACCCGAAGATCGCCAGCATGCTCGAAGACGCGAAGGACGGCATCCTCGCGTTCTGCGAGTTCCCCCAGCAACACTGGCCGCAGATCTGGTCCACGAACCCGCTCGAGCGTGCTCGAGCGCGTCAACAAGGAGATCAAACGCCGCACCGACGTCGTCGGCACGTTCCCCAACCCCGCCGCGCTGCTCCGCCTCGCCGGGCACGTCCTCATCGAGCAACACGACGAATGGGACGTACTCGCCGCCTCTGCCAAGGGAGCACGCGCGGGTCCGCGGGGACGTGCGCAGCTTCGAAGGATCTCGACCGCGTACCAGAGCACCCGGCACCGGTGCGCGTGCTCTCGGGACGTTCGGCCTGCCGGCGAGGCCGCGAACCGACGAATCTGAAAACGAGAGTGAACTCGACGGGCAGGGCAAGAGGGACGGTGAGAGGAATGGCCGAGAGCCGACGTAGAGTCCAGGTGGTGCCCGAATGCCAATGCGAATCTCGGAGTCGAGTATGTGGAGCCACCTAAGGGAATCGAACCCTTGACCTATTCATTACGAGTGAATCGCTCTGCCGTCTGAGCTAAGGTGGCGCGTGCCCGCTCGCGCGTGCACAAGCAACGATCTTACAGCGTCGCCGGTGCCGCCGCGAACGCGCGGGCCAGGCGCCGGGGCGGGGGCACGCTCGCGCTCAGCCGCACAGCCCCTCGGCGGGCACGACACCGTCGACGAGGTAGGCCTCCACCGCGTCATCCACGCACGCGTTGCCCTTGTTGTAGCCCGTGTGCCCCTCACCGACGTTGGTCACGAGGACGCCCGATGCGAGCTGCTCCGCGAGGGCGACCGACCACTCGTACGGCGTCGCCGGGTCTCCCGTGGTGCCGACGACGACGATCGGCGCGGCGCCCTCCGCCGCGATCTCACCGCGGGTGCCGGTCGGATCGTACGGCCAGACCTCGCACGGGTCGGGACCCGACCAGTACGGAGCGACGGTCGGCGCCTCCGCCGCGAGCAGCGCTTCGGCCGCCGCTTCCTCCTCGTCGGTGATGTCGTTCGGGTAGTCCATGCAGTTGTAGGCCCGGAACGCCTCGGTCGAATTGTCGAGGTACTCCCCCGCCTGGCGCCCGTTGTAGAAGTCCGCGAGCTGGAAGGCGACTTCGGGGTCTCCCTGCAACGCGTCGGAGAGCGCGCCGGTGAGGAACGGCCAGTTGCCCTCGGAGTACAGCGCGGCGATGATCGCCGTCAGCAGGCTGTCGGCCCCCAGCATCCGCCCGTCGGCTGCGGGAAGCGGGGAGCGATCGACGCTCGCCAGCAGCGCACCGAGATCGGACATCGCCTGGTCGACGCTTCCCCGGAACGGGCACTCCGCCATGTCGAGGCAGTCCGCCATGAAGGCGCGCAGCGCGTTCTCGAATCCGACGCCCTGGATCGTGCCGACATCCAACCCCGACACCGCCGGGTCGATCGCGCCGTCGAGCACGAGCCGGCCGACGTTCTCGGGATACAGCTCCGCGTAGGTGGCGCCGAGGAACGTGCCGTAGGAGTACCCGAGGAAGTTGAGCTTATCCTCTCCTAGGACGGCCCGCAGCAGGTCCATGTCACGCGCGGAGTTCTCGGTCGTGATGAAGGGCAGGATGCCGTCGCTGTTCGCCTCGCAGGCATCGGCGAAGGCGCGATTGCGCTCCTCCAGCTCTGCCTCCCACTCGGCCGATCCTCGCGGCGCGGCCGGGATGTCGTACAGGTAGGCGTCCATCTCGGCCGGGTCCAGGCAGGCGACGGCCGTCGATTCGCCGACCCCGCGGGGATCGAAGCCGACGACGTCGTAGGTGTCGATGACCGACTGGCCGACGGCGAAGTCGAGCGAGTCCCGCACGAGAACGACCCCGCTGGCGCCCGGTCCGCCGGGGTTGGTCAGGAGCGAACCAATGGGCGCGCCGCCACCGGCCGTGTGACGGACGACCGAGAGCTCGATCACGCCGAACGCCGGGTCGTCCCAATCGAGCGGGGAAGCGACGATCGCGCACTCGAACCCTTCGCCGCACGACGTCCACTGCGGCTCCTGGCTGTAGAAGCCCTCCAGATCGGCCGGGATATCGGCCGGCGCCTGCGGCCCGACGGCAGCGTCCTCCTCCGGGATCGCCGCGTAGAGGCACGCCGTCAGCGCGAGGGATGCCGCGGCGAGCGCGGCGAGCGCGGCGGTTGCGCGGCGAGCGCGCCGCCGAAGAGTGCTGATCACGTGGTGGTCCTCCCGCTGATCACCGTCACGAGCAAGCTCTCGAGAGCGAGAGCGGGAGCGGCGTTCTGCTCCAGACTACGCCGCGTCGTCTGCAGCTGATCGAGCACGGCGAGCGTGCGCACGGGCTCCCAGGCACCTGCCAGCGCGCGCAGATCCGATGAGAGCTCGGTGTTGACCAGTCCTTCCGCGCGGCCGAACTGCAGCATCACGACGTCGCGGAACAGCGACTGCAGGTCGGTGAGCACGCGGTCGATCCCGTCGCGGAGACTGCGTGTCGCGCGGCGCTTCTGGTCGTCCTCGAGGGCCGAGAGCTGCGAGCGCACGGCGGGCGGCACGGCCTGCCCCTCGGAGACGCCGATCGTGCGCAGCAGCGTCGCCCGCTCCTCCGCGTCGCGCTCGGCGGTCAGGGCCTTGGCGTCGTCGGTCGCCACCTCGACGATGCGCGCCGCCACCTCCACGGCATCGCCCACGCCCCGCACTCGGAGCACCGAGCGGAGCGTCTCGTCACGGCGCTCGCGGGCCGCGGCATCCGTCGCGAGGCGCTGGGCCATGCCGATGTGGCGCTGCGCGTGCCGTGCGGCCTGTTCGGCGATCTCCGCGGACACGCCCGTGCGGGACCGCACGAGGGCGGCGACATCGCCGACCTCGGGCTCGCGCAGCCGCAGCGTGCGCACACGCGAGCGGATGGTCGGCAGAAGATCGGCGTCGCTCGGGGCGCACAGCACCCACACTGTGCGCTCGGGCGGCTCCTCGAGCGACTTCAGCAGGACGTTCGAGGTGCGCTCGGTCATGCGGTCGGCATCCTCGACGACGATCACGCGGTGCCGACCGAGGGAGGGCGAGAACGCCGCTCGCTCCACGAGCCGCCGCGCCTCGTCGATCGTGATGATCACGCGCTCGGTCCGCAGCGCCGTGAGGTCGGGGTGGGTGCCCGCGAGCACCTGCCGCATGGTCGGCTCGTCACGCTCGTCGGCGGCGATGAGGGCGGCGGCGAACGCGTACGCGAGAGTCGAGCGGCCCGATCCCGGGGGCCCCGTGATGAGCCAGGCGTGCGTCATGCCCTGAACGTCGGATGCGGCTGCCCTCAGCGAGTCGACCGCGGCCTCCTGCCCCCAGACGCTCCCCCAAGGGAGGGTGGTCGTATCGGCAGTCGAGGGCACCGCCTCAGCCTATCCCCAGGCCCGACATCCGCTCCTGCGCCGGCAGCAGGGCGGGCCCGTCCGACCCGGGAAGGCGACAACACTCCGGATCGATGGCCCCCGAGGGATCCGCAGTCCCTCAGCCACAGCCGCAGAGCGGCATCCTTCCGGAATGTTGTCCGGTCGGCGCGCACGCCGTCAGAGAAGAGCGGTCACGCGTTCCCGGACAGCGGCGGCGAGGTCGGCGGCCGGACGCGACGCGTCGAGCACGAGGAAACGCTGGGGCTCGGCGTCCGCGAGAGCGCGGAAGGCCTCCCGCACCCGCACGTGGAATTCCTCACGTTCCGCCTCGAGCCGATCGAACGGCTTGTCGGCGGCGTCCAGGCGGGCACGCGCCGCTGCGGGGTCGAGGTCGAGCAGCACCGTCAGGTCGGGCAGGGCCCCCTCCGTCGCCCATAGCGACAGCTCGCGCACCTCGGCCGCATCGAGCACGCGCCCGGCACCCTGATACGCCACGGACGAGTCGAGGTAGCGGTCCTGCACCACGACCTGGCCGCGCGCGAGCGCCGGGCGCACGAGCGTCGCCACGTGGTGCGCGCGATCTGCGGCGTACAGCAGGGCCTCCGCGCGGGGCGCGACGTCCCCGCGGTGGTGCAGCACGATGTCGCGGATCAGCGTCCCCACCTCGGTGCCGCCCGGCTCGCGGGTGCGGACGACTTCGCGTCCACGCTCCCGCAGCCACGACTCGAGCAGACCTGCCTGCGTGGTCTTGCCCGCTCCGTCACCGCCCTCGAGGGTGATCCAGAGTCCGCGGGCGGCGGCATCCGTCATGACTTCTTCGCCGGCGCCTTGCGCGTGCTCGTCCTCTTGGTCGTGCGCTTGGGGGCCGGGCCCTTCGCGCGCTTGTCGGCGAGCAGCTGCTTCGCGCGTTCGAAGTCGACGTCCTCGACCGTCTCGCCGCGCGGGATGGTCGCATTCGTCTCGCCGTCGGTGACGTACGCCCCGAATCGGCCGTCGCGGATGCGGATCGGCTTGCCGCTCACGGGGTCTGCATCGAACTCCTTGAGCGCGCTCGACGCACGACGGGCCCCGTACTTCGGCTGCGCGTAGATCGCGAGCGCGCCCTCGAGGTCGATGTCGAAGATCTGCTGCTCGCTCTCCAGCGACCGCGAGTCGGTGCCCTTCTTCAGGTACGGGCCGTACCGGCCGTTCTGCGCCGTGATGGCCTCGCCCGACTCGGGGTCGGTGCCCACGGTGCGGGGCAGCTCCAGCAGCCGCAGGGCGGTGTCGAGGTCGATCGTGTCGACCGACATGCTCTTGAACAGCGACGCCGTCCGCGGCTTGGGCGCCGCTTCCTTCTTGGCCCCGCGCTTCTTCGGCGGGTCGACGACCTCACCCGTGGCCTCGTCGACGGCGTCGGGGTCGACGGGCTCGACCTCTTGGATGTACGGGCCGAACCGGCCGTCCTTGACGACGATGAGCTTGCCCGTCTCGGGGTGCTCTCCGAGCACGCGGTCTCCCGCGACCGGCGCGTCGATGAGCTCCTGCGCCTTGGCGGGCGTGAGCTCGTCGGGAGCCAGGTCCTCGGGGATGTTGACCCGGCGGGGGTCGGCGTCGGGCTTCTCGGGGTCGACGACCTCGAGGTACGGACCGTATTTGCCGATGCGCAGCGTGACGTTCTCGCTCACGGGACGCGAGTTCAGCTCGCGCGCGTCGATCTCGCCCAGGTTGTCGACGACGTTGCGGAGGCCGACGTGGCCCTCGTCGCCGAAGTAGAAGGCGCGCAGCCACTCGACGCGGTGCTGCTCGCCCCGCGCGATGGCGTCGAGATCGTCCTCGAGGGCCGCGGTGAAGTCGTAGTCGACGAGGTCGGGGAAGTTCTCCTCGAGCAGCCGCACGACGCTGAACGCGATCCAGCTCGGCACGAGCGCCTGACCGCGCTTGGTGACGTACCCGCGGTCGAGGATCGTGTCGATGATGCTCGCGAACGTCGAGGGACGACCGATCCCCTTCTCCTCGAGCGCCTTGACCAGGGATGCCTCGGTGTAGCGCGGCTTGGGCGTGGTGTGGTGGCCCTTCGGCTCCACGTCGGCCATCGCGACCTCGTCGCCGGCGGTCAACTGGGGCAGCGACTGGTTCTCGCCCTTGTCGGCGTCGCCCCGCTTCTCGTCGGTGCCCTCCTCGTAGGCCTCGAGGAAGCCCTTGAAGGTGTAGACGGTGCCGGATGCCGTGAACTCGGCCCGCCGCTCTCCCGCTTCGACCTCGAGGGTCACGGTGGTGGTCTCGTACTTCGCGTCGGCCATCTGGCTCGCGACGGTGCGCTTCCAGATCAGGTCGTAGAGCCGCAGCTCGTCGCGGTCGAGCCCGCTCGCCACGGACGAGGGAGTGCGGAAGGTCTCGCCCGAGGGACGGATCGCCTCGTGCGCCTCCTGCGCGTTCTTGCTCTTGCTCTTGTACACGCGCGGCTTCAGCGGCACCGCATCCTTGCCGTAGAGCTCCACGGCCTGCGTGCGCGCCGCCTCGATCGCCTGAGTCGACAGCGACTGCGAGTCGGTGCGCATGTAGGTGATGTAGCCCTTCTCGTAGAGGCGCTGCGCGACGCTCATGGCGTGCTTGGCGCTCATCGAGAGCTTGCGGCCGGCCTCCTGCTGCATCGTCGACGTCGTGAAGGGAGCGTAGGGGCTGCGTGTGCCCGGCTTGGCCTCGACCTTGGTGACGGATGCCGCGCCGACGCCCGCGACCGCGGCGGCGAGTTCGCCCGCCTGCGCCTCGTCGAGCACGACCACGGCCCGCTTGAGGGCGCCGGCCTCGTCGAAGTCCGCACCGCGGGCGATGGTCGCCCCGTCGAGGCGAACGAGCTTGACGCGGAACGCCTCGGCATCCCGGCTCGCCATCGCTTCGATGTCCCAGTACGACGCCGACACGAAGGCGATGCGCTCGCGCTCGCGATCGACGACGAGACGCGTCGCCGCGGACTGCACGCGGCCGGCGGAGAGGGCCGCTCCGTCGCGGCCCGTCCCCACCTTGCGCCAGAGCACGGGAGAGACGTCCCATCCGTACAGGCGGTCGAGGATGCGGCGGGTCTCCTGCGCGTCGACGAGGTCGTGGTCGAGCTCGCGGGTGCGCTCGACGGCGGCGCGGATGGCGTCCTCGGTGATCTCGTGGAACACCATGCGCTTGACGGGGACCTTCGGCTTGAGCGTCTCGAGCAGGTGCCATGCGATGGCTTCGCCCTCGCGGTCTTCATCAGTGGCGAGCAGGAGTTCGTCGGCCTGCTTGAGGGCGCGCTTGAGTTCGGCCACGGTCTTGCGACCGCGCTCGGACTCGACGTAATAGGGCTCGAAGTCGTTCTCGATGTCGATCGAGTAGCGACCGACCGAGGTCTTCTTCAGGTCGGCGGGGATGTCCTTCTTGTCGGCGAGGTCACGGATGTGTCCGACCGACGAGAGCACCTCGTAGTCATCCCCCAGGTACGACTGGATCGACTTCATCTTCGTCGGAGACTCAACGATGACGAGCTTCTTGCTGGTGGCCAACGGCGTCCTTTCGTCGTTGCACACCATACACACCGGTCACTGTGAGCCGGGCGCAGGTCCTGCTCGGGCTCGCGCCGTCGCGGCGAGTCCGGCGTAGGGGACGGACACGTCGACGACGGCGTAGAGCCCCTCGATCTCGCACCTCACTATATGCGCGCCGGCCGCGGCCGCCAGCTCCGCGGCCCGGGTGCAGGGCTCTCCCGTGACCGCCCCCGAGGCCGCGTCCGCCGCGGCGAGCGCGGCGGCGTCGGCGGCCCCGGCGGCCCGCTGCGAGGCGATCGATGCGCCGCCCGCGGCGGCCAGACCTGCCGCGAGCAGGGTCGTCGTCGCCACGATTCCGGCCGCGAGCAGCGTGCCGGGCATCAGAGACCCCCCTCCAGCGCACACGAGCGGCCGGTGACGGGGAAGGCGACCCCGGCGACGCGGATGTCGATCGTCACGTCGGCGCACACCAGCTCGCCGCGGCGGTGCACCTGCACGCGCGCCGGCCCGGCGCTGCGCACCACGACGGACGTCGCCGCACCCACGTCCTCGCCGCGCGCGACGAGGCGGGCGGCGTCCGCAGCGGCGTCCTGTGCCCGCACCGCCGCAGCCGCACCGGTCAGGGCACCCGCCGACAGCAGAACCATGACCACGATCGCGGGCAGTGCGACGGCGAACTCGGCCGAGACGGACCCGCCGTCATCCCGCCGCCGCACCACCGCGCTCATCCGACGGTGAGGGCGCGTCGCACCAGGTCGGTGAGGATGCCGCGCACCTCATCGCTGCGCATGATGACGACGAGCAGCCCGGCGAAGGCCACCGCGGCCATTGTCGCGATCGCGTATTCGGCGGTCGCGGCACCCGAATCGTCGTCGAGCAATCGGCGGCGAAGCCTGCGCTGCGCACGAGGGGTGAAGGGGTCGGTCATGACTGGTCCTCTCTTCGATGGTTCCGGTGGGTGGGCGAGTGTGTGGCGGGGTCAGAGCGCGGGAAGGACCGCGGAATCGAGGACGGACAGCACGAGTGGCGCGACCGCGAGCAGAAGGAACGACGGCAGAGTGCACACGCCGAGCGGCAGGAGCAGCCGCGTGGCGAGCTGCGCGGCTGCGGTGCGGCCGGCGACACGTGCCCGATGCCGTGCCCTGCTGGCCTCCGCCCGCAGGAGCTCGACGGCGGGCACTCCCGCACGGCGCGAGAGCTCGAGGATCGCGCGCACCCGATCGGGGACGGCGCCCCCACTCGCGATATGGGCGGCTCGGTCCAGGGATACACCGCCCGTGAGAGCGATCGCGAAGAGGGATGCCTCGAGTCCGGGCGTCTCGGCGGGAGGCTGAGCCCGGGCGACCAGACGCGCGGTCCACACACGCGCGGCGACGATCAGGGCGATGCCGGCGATCACGCAGAGCGCCCCTCGCACGTCGCCGAGAACGGCGCCGACGACATCGAATCCCAGTGCCGCGCCCAGGGCGGCCCCCGCGGCCGGCAACCAGAGCATCAGCCGCGCGGTACCGGTCGGTTCGGCGAGCGCGACCCGCACGTCGTCCCGCGCGTCTGCGGCGTCGCGCAGGCCCTCCGCGAACCCCTGCAGCGTCTCGGCGAGCGGAGCGCCCACCTGAGCGGCGACCCGCCACGCCCGGCCCACGTCCGCCCAGTCCCCACCGGCATCCTCGATGGCGGCGGGTATCGGTCGCCCAGAGGCGATGGCAGCGGCGATCGGGGCCACGATGGGCGATTGCTCGGCGAGGTACGCCCACGCCGAGCCCGGGTGCAGACCTGCGCGCAACAGCACCGCCAGTGCGTGCACCGCGTCGGCCGGCGCGTCCTCACCCGCGTCCGCCCCACGCCGACGACCGCGCATCACGCCCAGGGTGCGCACTCGCTCACCTCCAGACGCCCGCCGTCGAGGCGCAGGACGCCGGCGCCGGTCAGGCGCCGCGTCCCCCGCGCGTCCCGCTCCGTGTGAAGGACGAAATGGATCGCGCCCACCGCCTGCCGGGCGAGCGCCGCATCGTTCAGGCCCGCCAGCGCTCCGAGAGCTTCCAGGCGCGCCGGAACCTCGGCGATGCGGCTGGCGTGCACGGTGCCCGCACCGCCGTCGTGTCCGGTGTTGAGCGCGGCGAGAAGCTCTCGCACCTCTTCGCCTCGGCATTCGCCGAGAACGAGCCGATCGGGGCGCATCCGCAACGCCTCCCGCACGAGCCGCGCCAGCCCTATGCCGCCCGCGCCCTCCAGATTCGCCTGTCGCGCCTCGAGGGCGATGTGATGAGGGTGCGCGATCGTCAGCTCCGCGACGTCCTCGATCGTCACGATCCGCTCGGTCGGCGGGGCGGCGGAGAGCATCGCCGCCAGGAGAGTGGTCTTGCCGCTTCCCGCGCCCCCCGTCACGAGCACGTTCACCCGCGCGGAGACGATGCTCTTCAGCCAGTCCGCCGCACGGGGATCCTCGAAGGTGCCGCGAGCGACGAGGTCGTCGAGGGTGGGGCGACGGACCCGCGGGATACGAACCGACAGCGTGGTACCGCCCGTGGAAACGGGTGGCAGTACCGCGTGGACGCGCATGCCGCCCTCCAGCCGAACATCGACGGCGGGGCTGGCTTCGTCCAGGTGGCGACCGCCCAGGCCGATGAGCGCGACGGCCAAGTCGCGCACGGTGGCCTCGTCGGCGCTCCATAGCGGGTCGCGGACGGCGCCGTCTCCCCGGTCGCACCACAGACCCGCCGCCCCGTTGATGAAGAGGTCGGTCACGGCGGGGTCGGCGAGGTGTCCGGCGATCGGCGCGAGCTCGGGCGCGGACGGCACGGACACGGACGTCCCCGCAGAGGCGAGGCCGGGCCCCGCGTTCGCGTCGGCTGGCGCGGCGGCTGCTTCGCCGGGTCGCACGGCCGACACGGAGCCCGCACTCGGGTAGGCGACGAACGGGTTCGGCATGCCGCGACGCTACGTGCTCGCCACCGTCTCCCGACTCACCCGCCCGCCGACGGTGGACGATCCCGCGGCCGCGACGCTGTGAAGGAGCGGCAGCACGCCGGCGCCGGGACCCGCGCACCGCCGGACGAGAAGAAGGCGGCATCCCATGGGGGGAATGGGATGCCGCCTCGCGGCGACCCCTTGCAGGGGGGGTGCGGGGTGCCGCAATGCCAGGATCGAATGTTCGGCCGCCCCTGAGCATACGCAATGGGAATACACCGACAAAAGCACCGACAGACATGTCGCAGCGGTATATCGGACAGGAGGGTCCGGATAGCTGACACCGACTTTCGGAGGTAGTCCCCGAGCCCGCGCTCCCGTAGATTCTCGTGCGTACCCGGCGACGCCCGCCGGGGGCGTGGCACCGCCGCCCGCAACGTCGACACGCACAAGGGAGCGCACCCGACATGACGAGCCAGATCGACCACCTGCTGTCCGAGAACCGCCGCTTCGCTCCCCCCGAGGAGTTCGCGCGCGGCGCCGTCGCGCAGGCCGATCTGTACGACGCTGCGGCCGCCGATCGGGAGGCGTTCTGGGGCCGGCAGGCGAAGGACCTGCTGACGTGGGCGGAACCCTTCTCCGAGGTGCTCGACTGGTCCAACCCGCCGTTCGCGCGCTGGTTCGCCGACGGTCGCCTCAATGTCGCGTACAACTGCCTCGACCGGCACGTCGAGGCGGGCAACGGCGACCGCGTCGCGCTGCTGTGGGAGGGCGAGCCCGGCGACTCCCGCGCCGTGACCTACGCGGAGCTGACGGACGAGGTCAAGCGAGTCGCCAACGTGCTCACCGAGCTGGGCGTGGATGCCGGGGATCGCGTGGCCGTCTACCTGCCGATGATCCCCGAGGCGATCGCCGCGATGCTCGCCGTCGCGCGCCTGGGCGCGATCCACTCCGTCGTCTTCGGCGGCTTCTCCGCCGACAGCCTCCGTGCGCGCATCGACGACGCGGGCGCCAAGGTCGTCATCACGGCCGACGGCGGATACCGCAAGGGCAAGGTCTCTCCCCTCAAGCCCGCCGTCGACATGGCACTCGCCGACCGCGGCGGCCAGGGGCCGCAGGCGACGGTCGAGCACGTGCTCGTGGTACGCCGCGGCCAAAATGAGGTGGAGTGGACCCCCGGCCGCGACATCTGGTGGCACGAGGCCGTGCCCGCGGCATCCGCCGAGCACACCGCGCAGGCCTTCGACGCCGAGAACCCGCTCTTCATCCTCTACACCTCCGGCACCACCGGGAAGCCCAAGGGCATCCAGCACACCTCCGGTGGATACCTCACGCAGGCCGCATACACGCACCGGAATGTGTTCGACCTGCACCCCGAGACCGACGTGTACTGGTGCACGGCGGACGTCGGCTGGATCACGGGGCACACGTATGTGACGTACGGCCCGCTCGCCAACGGCGCGACGCAGGTGCTCTACGAGGGCACACCTGACACCCCGCATCCCGGCCGCTGGTGGGAGATCATCCAGAAGTACGGCGTGACGATCTTCTACACGGCGCCGACGGCGATCCGGTCGTTCATGAAGATCGGGCGGCAGGTGCCCCAGGGCTTCGACCTGTCGAGCCTGCGCCTGCTGGGGTCCGTCGGGGAGCCCATCAATCCGGAGGCGTGGGTCTGGTACCGCGAGGTCATCGGGGGCGGCAGCACTCCGATCGTTGACACGTGGTGGCAGACCGAGACCGGCGCGATCATGATCTCGGCGCTCCCCGGCGTGACCGAGACGAAGCCCGGCAGCGCACAGGTGCCGCTTCCCGGAATCACCGTGGATGTCGTGGATGACGCGGGAGCCCACGTCGGAAACGACGCGGGCGGGCTGCTCGTCGTCACCGAGCCGTGGCCCAGCATGCTGCGCGGGATCTGGGGCGACCCGGAGCGTTTCGTCGAGACCTACTGGGAGAAGTTCTCGGACAAGGGCTTCTACTTCGCCGGCGACGGCGCGCGGCGCGACGAGGACGGCGACATCTGGCTCCTCGGCCGGGTCGACGACGTCATGAACGTGTCGGGCCACCGGCTCTCGACGGCCGAGATCGAGTCGGCCCTCGTCGCTCACGAGGCGACGGCGGAGGCGGCCGTGGTGGGGGCGTCGGACGAGACGACGGGCCAGGCGGTGGTCGCCTTCGTCATCATCAAGCAGAGCTACCTCGACAAGCACTCCCCCGACGGGCTCGCGCAGGCGCTGCGCGCGTGGGTGAGCGAGCAGATCGGACCCATCGCCCGCCCCCGCGACGTCTACATCGTCGGCGAGCTGCCCAAGACGCGATCCGGCAAGATCATGCGGCGGCTGCTGCGCGACGTGGCCGAGGGCCGCGAGGTCGGCGACACGACGACGCTGGCGGACACCGCGGTGATGAGCGTCATCAGCGCGCAGGTGCGGTGATCACTCCCAGGTGAAGACGACCTCGACCTCGACGGGCGAATCCAGGGGCAGCACGGGCACGCCGACCGCCGAGCGGGCGTGGCGTCCCGCCTCGCCGAAGACCTCGCCGAGCAGCTCGCTCGCGCCGTTGACGACGCCCGGTTGACCGGTGAAGTCGGGCGGGGACGCGACGAAGCCCGTGACCTTGAGAACGCCGGTGAGCCGGTCGGGGCCGCCCACGGCCGCTGCGGCGGCGGCGATCGCGTTCAGGGCGCACTGGCGCGCGTAGGCCGCGGCATCCGTCGGAGCGACGAGGCCCGGGCCGTCGCCGACCTTGCCCGTCGCCGGCAGCGAGCCCGCGACGATGGGCAGCTGACCGGCGGTGTAGACGAGGTCGCCGTGAGCCTTCGCCGGCACGTACGCCGCGACGGGCGGGACGACGGCGGGCAGTTCGATGCCGAGCTCGGCCAGGCGCGCGGAGACGGTCATGATCACTGCCCTTCGAACTGGCGGGATGCCTCGGCGGCCGCGGCGAGCCCGGCGTTGCCCCGGCCCTGGTCGCCGCCCGAGGGGCGCTTGAAGTAGGCCACGAGCCCTCCCTCGGGGCCCGGGACCACCTGGACGAGCTCCCACCCCTGCTTCCCCCAGTTGTTCAGGATCGCCGCCGTGTTGTGGATCAGCAGCGGGGTCGTCAGGTACTCCCAGGTGGTCATCGATCTCCTCGGATCAGGGCTCGGGTCAGGGCCTTCATGCGGCCGTGTTGGGGCTTCCCTCAGGGAACTCCCTTAGCATTCACCCTATGCCTGGTACGAAAAAGACGGCTACGGGTGTGCTCGGCGGTCTCGCCGGCCTCGTGGGCCTCTCCGCTGTCGCGGGTGTTCTGGTGACCGCAACCGTCACGCCGGCGATCGCCGTGTCCGGCGCCGCGGCCTCGAGCGCCATCACGATGTTCGACAACATGCCGAGCTATCTCGAGATCGACGAGCTCATGCTGCCGACCGAGATCTACGCGACCGCGAGCGACGGCACCGAGGTGCAGCTCGCGCGATTCTACGACCAGAACCGCCTCCCGGTGACCTACGAGCAGATCAACCCCGTGGTGTACGACGCGATCCTCTCGAGCGAGGACCCGCGCTACTACGACCACGGCGGGGTCGACCTCATCGGCACCTCGCGCGCCGTCATCAGCAACGTGCAGGGCGGCGCGACGCAGGGCGGCTCCTCCATCAGCCAGCAGTACGTCAAGAACGTGCTCGTCCAGCGCTGCGAGCGGGACGCGCCGACGGCCGAGGACCTCCAGGCGTGCTGGGTCGAGGCGACCACGGCCTCCGGCATGGACGGCATCGAGCGCAAGTTGCAGGAGATGCGCTACGCGATCGCGATGGAGCAGCGCTACTCGAAGAACGAGATCCTGCTCGGCTACCTCAACATCGCCAACTTCGGCGGAACGAACTACGGCGTCGAGGCGGCCGCGCAGTACTACTTCGGAACATCCGCCGCAAACCTCTCGCTCGGCCAGGCGGCCACGCTCGCGGGAATGGTGCAGAACCCCAACACGTTCCGCATCGACCGCCCCGAGAGCGAGTCCAACGGCGCCGCCAACGGCTACCAGCTGACACTCGATCGTCGCAACTACGTGCTCGGACGGATGCTGGCCGACGGCAAGATCAGCCAGGAGCAGTACGACGCGGCGTACGCCGAGCCGATCGCACCGAACATCGTCCCCTCCACGCAGGGCTGCGAGTCAGCGGGAGGTTCTGCGTTCTTCTGCGACTACGTCCGCACGATCGTCGAGACCGACGAGGCCTTCGGCGAGACACCCGAGGAGCGTCAGGCAGCCTTGCGGCGGGGCGGGCTCAAGATCTATACGACGATCGATCTCGACCTGCAGAAGGCTGCCGAGGACGCGATCTCGATCGTCCCGGCCACGCACCCGAACCTCGACCTCGGCTCCTCCGGAGTTCAGCTCGAGGTGTCCACCGGCCGAGTGCTGTCGATGGTGCAGAACCGCCCTTACACGCAGGACGCCGACAAGGCGGCGAGCGACCCGGCCTTCACGTCGGTGAACTTCAACACCCCGTACATCAACGGCGGCTCCAACGGCTTCCTGCCGGGATCGACCTACAAGGTGTTCACCCTCCTCAACTGGCTCGAGCACGGCCACTCCGTCAACGAGGTCCTGAACGGACGCCAGCGCAACTTCACCGTCATGGCCGACTGCGACGGCGGAACCCAGCGCATCACCTCCAACCAGATCAAGAACTTCCAGGGCGTCGGAGGCTACAACGGCACCCCGATGCGCTTCACCGCCGACTCGCTCAACACCGGGTTCCTGGCGATGAGCGAGAAGGTCAGCGTCTGCGACACCAACAAGATCGCCGAGCGGATGGGTGTCGAGCTCGCCAACGGCGGGTCGGTGACCGAGACGAACTTCGTCTACGACATCCTCGGTTCCAAGGCCATCGCGCCGATCGACATGGCGGCCGCCTACGCGACCATCGCGAACAAGGGCATCTACTGCGAGCCGAAGGCGATCGACCGCGTGATCGACGCCGACGGCAACGAGCTTCCCCTCCCCGAGACCACCTGCAACCGGGTCCTCGACGAATCGGTGGCGGCGACCGCCGCCTTCACGCTCGAAGGCGTCATCAACGGCGGCTCGGCCGGGTCGTCGCGGACCTACGACGGCGTCCCCGTCTTCGGCAAGACGGGGATCCACGAGCAGATCCACACGTGGATGGATGGCGCGAGCTCGAAGGTCGCCACGGTCGTGTGGGTCGGCAACGTGAAGGGCGAGGTCCGGCTCGACCGCAACTCGGCCAACGGACGCGCCCTGTGGACCATCCGCCACTCGATCTGGCCCGTCATGCAGCGCGCCGCGAACGCCAAGTACGGCGGCGACGACTTCCCGCGCCCCGATCAGAACCTCACGCGCCAGGTGTTCATCGACCTGCCGAGCGTCGTGGGCCAGAGCGTCGATCAGGCCCGTGCCACTCTGCAGGCCGCAGGGTTCAGCGTGAACGTCGGCGACGCCGTCGACGCCTCGGAGTCCGCCGGCACGATCGTCCGTCAGGACCCGGGCGCGGGTCGCGTGTCGGGCGCCACGGTCGTGACCATCTACCCGAGCAACGGCGAGGGCGCGAGCATTCCGGGAGGCCTCGTGGGGCAGACTCAGGAGGCCGCGGCATCCTCCCTCCGCTCGGCAGGGTTCGGCAACGTCAGCGCCCAGTGCACCGAGAACGAGGACGCACCGGAGAACGGCCGCGTCACGGGCGTCTCGCCCGACGAGGGGACCTCGACCAATCGCAACACCGCGGTGACGCTGAGCGTCGAACGCCGCGATTGCTGATGTCGCCACGTAGGCCCAAGGGCCCCCGCGCGCTCGTCGCGCTGGGGGCCCTCGCGGCGTCCGCCGCCGTATGGGGCATCGGCGTCGAGCGCCATCTCTACACGGTCCGGCGTGCGACGCTCGCGGTGCTGCCTCCCGGCGCCACTCCGCTGCGGGTGCTGCACCTCTCCGATGTGCACATGGCGCCGTGGCAGAGCCGCAAGCAGGCGTGGATCGCGCATCTCGCTTCGCTGCGTCCTGACCTGATCGTCAACACCGGCGACAACCTGGGACACCCGGATGCACTGCGCGGCATCCGAGCCGCATTCGCCGGCTTCCGCGGTATCCCGGGTGTCTACGTGCACGGGTCGAACGATCTCTTCGCCCCGCAGCCGCGCAACCCGATGCGCTACTTCCTCGGCCCCTCCAGGCGCCGTATCGAGGTCGACGAGCTCGACACCGACACGATGGACCGGTTCTTCACCGAGACCCTCGGCTGGAGCGGGCTGAACAACGCCTCGGCCCGCCTCGAGGTCGCCGGCGTACGCATCGACGCGTTCGGGGTGGACGACGCCCACCACGATCTCGACAGGCTCGACCTGGTGCCCCAGCTGGCATCGGGGCTCGCGGCGCCCGGCCGGGAGCCGTCCGCCCCCGCCGCCCTGACGATCGGCGTGACGCACGCGCCGTATCGCCGTGTGCTGGACGCCTTCACCGACGCCGGAGCCGACGCGATCTTCGCGGGGCACACACACGGCGGTCAGGTGCGCGTACCCGGCCTCGGAGCGCTCGTCGCGAACTGCGATCTGCCGCTCGACCAGGTGCGCGGTCTGTCGACATGGCAGCGCGGCGGCCGGCGCGTGCCGCTTCATGTCAGCGCGGGGCTGGGGCATTCGATCTACGCGCCCGTACGATTCGCCTGCCCGCCCGAGACCACCCTCCTGACCCTGCTCCCGCGCACCGACGTCGTCTGACACCCCGCGCGCCGGAGCCGGGCCGGTTCGGCACGAGGGAAGAGTTCGGGTAGACTCGGAGGGTTGCCACGGGGTGTGGCGCAGCTTGGTAGCGCGCGTCGTTCGGGACGACGAGGCCGCAGGTTCAAATCCTGTCACCCCGACAGCGGGAATTGGGTCGACCGGCAGGTCGGCCCATTTCCATATCCACCGGAATCCCCTCATCGATGGAGAAAGAAGACCGTGACCATCGCGCCCCGACTCGTCGCCTTCGACCTGGACGACACCTTGGCTCCCTCGAAGAGCCCCATTCCGGAGCGCATCGGCCGCCTGCTGCTCGCCCTCGCCGAGCGCGTCGACGTCGCCATCATCTCCGGCGGCCAGATCCAGCAGTTCCGCTCGCAGGTCGTCGAGCGGCTGCCGGATGCCTCGGCATCCACCCTCGCGCGAGTACACCTCATGCCCACATGCGGCACCCAGTACTACCGCTTCGCCGAGTCCGGCGAGCTCGACACGGTGTATGCGCACTCGCTCACGCAGGACGAGAAGGACCGTGCTCTGACCGCCGTCGAGGAGGAGGCGCGCCGGCTCGGGTTCTGGGAGAGCGAGACCTGGGGCGACATCCTCGAGGACCGGGGGTCGCAGATCACGTTCTCGGCCCTCGGCCAGCATGCACCGCTCGACGCCAAGATGGCCTGGGATCCGGCGGGTACGAAGAAGGCGTCGCTGCGCGATGCCGTGGCCGCGCGCATCCCCGATCTCGAAGTGCGCTCAGGAGGGTCGACATCGGTCGACATCACGCACCGCGGTATCGACAAGGCGTACGGGATGACGCGGCTTGCCGAGCACACCGGCATCCCGCTCTCCGACATGCTCTTCATCGGCGACCGTCTCGACGAGGGCGGCAACGACTATCCGGTGCTCGCTCTGGGTGTGCCGTGCCAGGCCGTGGAGGGCTGGCAGGAGACCGCTCGGTACCTCGACGAGCTCATCCCCTCGCTCCCCGCCCGCTGATCAGTCGGCGGTCACACCCGCCACCTCCGGGGAGACCGGCACGAGCCTCGTCAGCTGCGTCACGTGGCGCGGCTCGAGCTCCTCGAGGGCCGAGACCCCCAGAAGCCGCATCGTCCGCTCGATCTCGCCCCGCAGGATGGCGATCGTGCGGTCGACCCCCTCGCGACCACCGGCCATCAGGCCGTAGAGGTATGCGCGACCGACCAGGGTGAACTTCGCCCCGAGGGCGACCGAGGCGACGATGTCGGCGCCATTCATGATCCCGGTGTCGATCATGACGGTGGCATCGCGCCCGACCTCGCGCACGACATGGGGCAGCAGATGGAACGGGATCGGTGCGCGGTCGAGCTGACGCCCGCCGTGGTTGGACAGGACGATTCCGTCGACGCCCAGGTCGACCAGCCGCGCGGCGTCCTCGATGTTCTGCACGCCCTTGACGACGATCCTCCCGGGCCATAGCCCGCGGACCACCTCGAGGTCGTCGTAGCTGATCGTGGGGTCCATCGCGGCATCCAGCAGCTCCCCCACCGTGCCGCCCGTGGACGACAGCGACGCGAACTCGAGCTTGGGCGTCGTGAGGAAATCGAACCACCACCAGGGGCGCGGGATGGCGTCGACGACGGTCCCGACCGTCAACCGCGGCGGGATCGAGAATCCGTTGCGCTTGTCGCGCAGCCGCGCGCCCGCCACGGGGGTGTCGACGGTGAACATGAGCGTGTCGAAGCCCGCTGCCGCGGCGCGCTTCGCCAGGCCGTAGGAGATGTCGCGGTCACGCATAACGTAGAGCTGGAACCAGTTGCGTCCGGCGGGGTTCGCCGCACGGACGTCCTCGATCGATGTGGTTCCGAGCGTCGAAAGGGTGAACGGGATACCCGCCGCCCCCGCCGCCGAGGCGCCCGCCACCTCCCCCTCGGTCTGCATGAGGCGCGTGAAGCCGGTCGGGGCGATCCCGAACGGCATCGCGCTGGGCTCGCCCAGGATGGTCGTGGAGGTGTCGACCTCGACCGCGGGCCGCAGGATCGACGGATGGAATTCGATGTCCTCGAACGCGAGCCGGGCCCGGTTCAGGGAGAGCTCCCCCTCTGCCGCGCCGTCGGTGTAGTCGAAGGCGGCCTTCGGCGTGCGGCGCCGGGCGATCCTCCGCAGGTCGGCGATCGTCAGGGCAGAGTCCAGACGCCGCCTGCGCCCGTTGAAATCGGGCTTCTTGAAGCGCATCAGCTCCCGCAGTTCGGACGGGTTGGGCAGCTGCCGCGTGACCATGAGTGTCCCCCTCGAGGTGTGGTGCGTTTCAGACGCGGGCCAGGCCCGCCCCCGCGTAATACCCGGTGATGTGTTCCCGGATGCGCAGATGCGCGCCGTCTTCGTCGCCGCGCTCGATCGCCTCCAAGACGCCTCGGTGCTCTGCGCGCAGCTGCGCGGCGGTCGCCTCCCAGTCGGCGATGCGTCCCGCGCCCGCGCGGACGTACGACTCGATCGAGCTGCGCAGGCCCGCCATCATGGCAGCGACGACGACGTTGCCCGATGCCTCCGCCAGGCACAGATGGAACTGGGCGTCGAGGGCGAGGAACTCCCCCGCGCTCAGATCGTCCCGCTCCATCGCGTCGAGGACGTCGCGCGCGGGGCCCAGGGGCGCCTCGGGGAGCGACGCGAGGGTCTCGACGATGCCCGTCTCCAGCATCAGGCGGGTCTTCACGACGTCGTGCAGCGGGAATCCGTGAGCGGCCACCTGCAGCCGCAGGAGTGCGGCCATGCCGCCCTGCGGGGTGGCGACGATGATCGCCCCCGCGGCGGGGCCCGACCCCGTGCCCGTGCGGACCAGCCCCAGCACCTCCAGCACCCGCATCGCCTCGCGGACGCTGGATCTGCCCACCCCGAGGCTCGCGGCGAGCTCGCGCTCGGCGGGGAGGCGATCGCCGGGCGCGAAGCGTCCGTCGATCAGACCGCTCTCGATGTGCTCGAGCACGACCTGCCAGGCCTTGGGTGCGCCCGGCGATTTCTCCTGCATGCTCCTCCGCGCTGCTCTGTGGTCCGACCACGATAGGGTCGTGTGGTCAGACCACGCAAGCCCGCGCAGCGAGCGGTCAGGCTCCCGCGTATCCTGACGGGTTCGACTGCTGCCAGTGCCAGTAGTCCCGGCAGGCATCGTCGATGCCTCTTTTCGTGACCCACCCCAGGTCTCGTCGCGCCTTCGCCGGGTCGCAATAGCTCGCGGCGACATCCCCGGGACGGCGGTTCATCATCTGCTTCGGAAGGTCACGCCCGATAGCCCTCTCGAATGCCGCGACGAGTTCCAGCACACTGACGGGGAGCCCGGTTCCGAGGTTGTAGACGACGTACCCCGGCTCGGCTTTCTCGAGCGCCGCGACATGTCCCTCGGCGAGGTCGACGACGTGGATGTAGTCGCGCAATCCTGTGCCGTCAGGAGTGTCATAGTCGCTTCCGAAGATTCCGACTCGGTCCAGTGTCCCGATCGCCACGCGTGAGACGTACGGCATGAGGTTGTTCGGGGTTCCTGCGGGATCCTCGCCGATCAGGCCGCTCGGGTGCGCCCCGACGGGGTTGAAGTACCGCAGCACCGTGACATTGAGTTCTGGGTGAACCCGAGCGATGTCAGCCAGGATCACCTCGTTCATTCGTTTGGTCTTTCCGTAGGGGTTGGAAAGATCCACGCTTGTGCTCGACTCCTCGGTGAAGGGCAGGTCCGCGGGATCGGAATACACCGTGGCGCTGCTCGAGAACACGAAAGAGCGGATGCCGCGCTCGAGTCCCACGCGGAGGAGGGCGAACGTCGAGTCCAGGTTGTTCGCGTAGTACTCCAACGGCTTCTGCGTCGACTCCCCCACGGCCTTGAACGCGGCGAAGTGGATGATGGCGTCGAAGGGACCGTGCTCGTCGAACGCGGTGGTCACGACGGCGTCGTCGGCGGCATCGCCGACGACGAGCGGCGCGGCCCGGCCGGTGATGGTCTCGACGCGCTCCGCCGCGACGGCGTGCGTCCCGGACAGGTCGTCGAGCAGCACGACGTCGTGTCCGGCATCCAGCAGGGAGACCGCGGTGTGCGTGCCGATGTAGCCGGCCCCGCCGGCAAGGAGTACTCGCATGCGCCCAGCCTACTGATCGTGGGTCTCGCGCCCCTCGCCCAGCACGCCGCCGGACTCCTGCAGGTAACACGTGCCACAGAGCGACTCATACGTCACGAAGTGGTCGTCGCGCACTGCCGCGCCCGCGGCATCGATGGCCACCTGGTCGCCGTCGAAGACGAACCGACCGCCCACGACCCGACCGTTGAAGACCGCCTTGCGCCCGCAGCGGCAGATGGTCTTCAGCTCCTCGAGCGAATGGGCGATCTCGAGCAGACGGCGCGATCCCGGAAACGCCGCGGTCAGGAAGTCGGTGCGGATGCCGTATGCCAGCACCGGAATGCCGTCCTCGACCGCGATGCGGAACAGGTCGTCCACCTGCGCCGGGGTGAGGAACTGCGCCTCATCGACCAGCAGGCAGGCCACGTCCCTGGGCCGGGCATCCGGGATGAGCGCGCCGTCGCCGGCGTGGCGCACACGCTCGCGCTCGACCGCGAAGAGAGCCCGGGCATCGTCGCGCGCTCCGATGAGGAAGTCCACCGGCCGGGTCACGCCGAGGCGGGACTCGATCTGGGCCGCGCCCTTCGTGTCGATCTCGGGCTTGGCCAGCAGCACGCTCTGCCCGCGCTCCTCGTAGTTGTACGCGGCCTGCAGCAGCGCCGTCGACTTGCCCGAGTTCATCGCGCCGTAGCGGAAGTAGAGCTTCGCCATGACGCCGGGGACCTACCGGGAGATGGCGAGGGCGCGTGCGGTCTCCTCGATCGCCGTGCGCGCTGCGGCCTCGTCCGGATTGAGCGTGCGACCGTAGCTCGGGATCAGCTCCCGCAGTCGCGGTGCCCATTCCTCGATTCGGTCGGGGAAGCAGGTCTGCAGCAGCCCGAGCATGATGGACACCGCGGTCGATGCGCCCGGAGAGGCGCCGAGCAGCCCCGCGATCGAGCCGTCCTCGGCCGCGACGACCTCGGTCCCGAACTGCAGGACGCCCACCTTCTCGGGGTCCTTCTTCATGACCTGCGCCCGCTGTCCCGCGTCGAGGAGCTCCCAGTCCTCGTCGCGCGCGGTGGGCACGAACTCGCGCAGGCTCTCGACCTTGTCCTTGTGGGACTTCAGGAGCTCACCGACGAGGTACCTGATGAGAGAGGGGTTGTCGACCGCGACCTTCAGCATCGGCAGGATGTTGCCCGGCCGCACCTGCGTGACGATGTCGAGCATCGACCCGTTCTTCAGGAACTTGGGGCTGAAAGTCGCGAACGGGCCGAACAGCAACGATGCCTCGCCGTTGACGACGCGCGTGTCGAGGTGAGGCACGGACATCGGCGGCGCACCGACGGATGCCTGAGAGTAGACCTTGGCCCGGTGCTGAGCGACGAGGGCCGGGTTCGAGGTCTTCAGCCACTGGCCGCCGATCGGGAAGACCCCGTAACCGGAGATCTCCGGGATGCCCGAGCGCTGGAGGAGCTTGAGCGCCCACCCGCCGGCCCCGACGAAGACGAACCGTGCGTTGATGCGGCCGGGCGTATGGCCGATCAAATCGCGGAACGTGACGAGCCACGAGCCGTCGGCCTGCCTCTTCAGCTTCTTGACCTCGCGGTTGGTGAACACCCTCGCGCCGCGCTCACGCAGGTTGTCGAACAGCTGATGAGTGAGGGCGCCGAAGTCCACATCGGTGCCGGCGGGGACCCGCGTCGCGGCGAACGGCTCGTCGCTCTTCCGGCGCTTCTTCATCAGCAGGGGCGCCCATTGGTGGATGACGCGGGAGTCCTCGCTGTACTCGATGCCGGCGAACAGGGGCTCGTCCTTGAGCGCCTCGTACCTCTTGCGGAGGTAGGAGACATCCTTCTCCCCGCGCACGAACGTCATGTGAGGCGTCGCGTTGATGAAGGTCGACGGAGCGTCGAGCACCCCTCGCTCCACCAGCGACGCCCACAGTTGGCGGCTCTGCTGGAACTGCTCGTTGATCGCGATCGCCTTGGCGGGGTCGACGGTTCCATCGGGCGCCTCCGGCATGTAGTTGAGCTCGCACAGGGCGGCATGGCCCGTCCCGGCGTTGTTCCACGCGTTTGAGCTCTCCATCGCGACGTCGTCGAGACGCTCGAAGACGGTGATCTTCCAGTCGGGCTGCAGCTCGGAGATGAGCGTGCCCAGCGTGGCGCTCATGATTCCGCCACCGATCAGCACGACATCGACTGTTTCGGTCACCAGTTCATTCTCCTTCGGTGGCGGGCGGGGCCCGTCCGCGTGTTCAGGCGGCGGCGGAGGCGCCCAGCGAAGCGGCGACCAGCTCCGCGATCTGCACGGCGTTCAGCGCCGCCCCCTTGCGCAGATTGTCGTTGCTGAGGAAGAGCACGAGGCCCTTGCCCTCCGGAGCCGACTGGTCGGCCCGGATCCGCCCGACGAAGCTCGGGTCGCTGCCGGCCGCCCGAAGCGGCGTCGGAACATCCTCCAGCGCGACACCCGGCGCGTCCGCGAGGATCTCGCGCGCGCGCTGCGGGGAGATGTCGTCCGCGAACTCGGCGTGGATCGAGAGCGAGTGGCCGGTGAACACCGGAACGCGCACGCAGGTGCCGGCGACCCTCAGGTCGGGTAGTTCGAGGATCTTGCGGCTCTCGTTGCGGAGCTTCTTCTCCTCGTCGGTCTCGTTGTCGCCGTCGTCGACGAGATTGCCCGCGAACGGGATGACGTCGAAGGCGATCGGCGCGACGTACTTCTCCGGCGCCGGGAAGTCGACCGCCGACCCGTCGTGCACGAGACGCAGCGTGTCGCCCTGCGCGAGCACGCTCTCCACCTGGCCGAGGAGCTCGTTCGCTCCGGCGAGCCCCGATCCGCTGACCGCCTGGTAGGTGCTGACGATGAGGCGCTGCAGGCCCGCTTCGGCGTCGAGCGGCTTCAGCACCGGCATCGCCGCCATGGTCGTGCAGTTGGGGTTGGCGATGATTCCCTTGACGGCCTGAGCGATCGCGTGCGGGTTGACCTCGCTCACGACGAGCGGCACCTCGGGATCCATCCGCCACGCGCTCGAGTTGTCGATCACGACGGCGCCCGCCTCTGCGAAGCGGGGCGCGTGGGCGCGCGATCCGGTCGCGCCGGCGGAGAAGAGCGCGATGTCGATCCCGGCCGGGTCCGCCGTCGCGACATCCTCGATCACGACCGTGTGGCCGCCGAACTCGACGCTCGTGCCGGCCGAGCGCGCGGTGGCGAACAGCCGGAGCTCACCGATCGGGAACGAGCGCTCGATCAGGATCTCTCGCATCACGGTGCCCACCTGGCCGGTGGCGCCCACGACGGCGACGGAGAGTCCGGAATCTGCGATACGGGTCATGACGGTGCTTTCTGAGTGGGGATCCGGTCGATTCTACCGACCATGCGAAGACAGGCGATGCGACGAGGACAGGAGGGCCCGGCCGTGACCGTCCTGTTCTCGGCCGAGCTCCTGCGGCGGGCTGGGCCTGCTCGGTCGTGTCAGCGACCCGTCCCGGCGTAGACGGTCGCGTCGGTGTCGCCGTCGAGGCCGTACGCCGTGTGGACGACCCGCGCCGCTTCGGCAAGGTCGCTCGCTCGCACGACGACCGAGATGCGGATCTCGGAGGTCGAGATCATCTCGATGTTGACGCCCGTCACGCTGAGCGCCTCGAAGAGCGTCGCCGAGACGCCCGAGTGGGTGCGCATGCCGGCGCCGACGACCGAGAGCTTTCCGATCTGGTCGTCGTGTACGAGACTCTCGAAGCCCACCGAGGTCTGCTCGCCGGCGAGCGCCTTGAGCGCGGTGGCGGCATCCCCCTTGGGAAGCGTGAAGGAGATATCGGTGCGCCCCGTCGCGGCGGCGGAGACGTTCTGGACGATCATGTCGACATTCGCGCCCGACTTCGCGACGATGTTGAAGATCTCGGCCGCCTTGCCCGGGACATCGGGCACGCCGATGACGGTGATCTTGGCCTGTCCCACATCCGTGGCGACACCCGTGACGATGGGCTCTTCCATGCCGTCTCCCTGCTGTGCGAGCGCCGCGCGGCGCTTCTCGTCGAGGACGAGGGTGCCCTCGCCCGAGCTGAACGTGGACCGCGCGTGGATCAGCACGTCGTGACGGCGGGCGTACTCGACGGCGCGGATGTAGAGGACCTTCGCCCCGTTGGCGGCAAGCTCGAGCATTTCCTCGCTGGAGACGGTGTCGAGCTTGTGCGCCTTCGGGACGATGCGGGGGTCGGCGGTGAAGATGCCGTCGACGTCGCTGTAGATCTCGCAGACGTCGGCGTTCAAAGCCGCCGCGAGCGCGACGGCCGTCGTGTCGGACCCGCCACGGCCGAGCGTCGTGATGTCGCGGGTGTCGCGGTTGAAGCCCTGGAAGCCCGCGACGATCACGATCGCCCCCTCGTCGAGCGCCTCGCGCAGGCGCACGGGGGTGACGTCGACGATGCGGGCGGCGCCGTGGGTGGAGTCGGTGATCATCCCCGCCTGGCTGCCCGTGAACGAGCGCGCCTCGAAGCCCATCGAGTGGATGGCCATCGCGAGGAGGGCCATCGAGATGCGTTCGCCGCTCGAGAGCAGCATGTCCAGCTCCCGGGGTGCGGGGATGGGGGCGACCTGCCCGGCGAGGTCGAGCAGCTCGTCGGTCGTGTCGCCCATCGCGCTCACGGCTACGACGACGTCGTTGCCGCCGCGGCGGGTGTCGACGATGCGCTTGGCCACCCGCTTGATGCTCTCGGCGTCGGCGACCGACGAACCGCCGTACTTCTGCACGATCAGAGCCACGATGAAACTCCCGGGGGTGAAGGGCGCTCGGATGCCGCACCCGACGTCCCATCTTACGGAAGGGCCATCCGCGATTACGATCGAGGGGTCATGCACCAGCGCCGTCGTCGCCTCTTGTCCTCGCTCGGCGGGCTCGTCCGAGCAGAGGTGCCCGCCGACACCCTGACCGAGGCGATCCCGGTGATCGACGACGGGATGGCCGTCGGCATCCTCGATATCGCCGTGCGCATCGGGCAGACGATGCTCGCGACGGGCGCCTCCGCCAGCGACGTGACCGCGACGATCGTCCGGGTGAGCGCGGCCTACGGGCTCGACCCGGTGCACGTCGACGTCACCTACAACTCGATCACCGCATCGCACCACCGCGGCGGTGCCCCCCGCCCGATCACGCTCCTGCGCGTCGTGCGGCAGACGGCCCCCGACCACGACAAGCTGCGCCGCCTTCAGTCCCTCGTCGCGGATGTCGGCCAGGGGCTCGATCTCGCACGGGCACGCACGCGCCTGCGGGAGATCCGGCGCTCGCCGTTCCGCTACGGACCGGGCATCGTCATCGTCGCCCAGGCGATGCTGGCGGTGGGCGTCGCCGTGATGTTCGGCGCCGGCCCCCTCGCCGTCGCCGTCGCTTTCGTCGCGGCGGGTGCCGCCGCCGTCACGCAGGCCCTGCTCGCTCGCGCGAAGGTGCCCTTCTTCTTCAGCCAGATCGCGGGCGCACTCGTGCTCACCCTCGTCGCGGCGCTGACGCCACTGCTCGCGATGACCTCGATCCCGGGCGGCGACAGCGTCAGACCCTCCGTCATCGTCGCCTCCGGCGTCGTCCTGATGCTCGCGGGACTCACCGTCGTGGGTGCCGCGCAGGACGCTATCGACGGCTTCGCGCTGACCGCGACGGGGCGGATCCTCGAACTGACGACCCAGACGCTGGGCGTCGTGCTCGGCATCCTCGCCGGTCTCCAGACGGCGCGCGTGGTCGGGCTCGCGATGGAGCCGCCGAGCGAGGCCCTGCCGCTCGGGCCCGTGCCGCTGCAGTTCGCGGGAGCTGCGCTCATCGCGGTCGCCGTCGCCGTCTTCAACGGCGCGGGGCTGCGCATCGTCGTCGTGAGCACCGTCCTGAGCGTGGTCGCCTGGATCGGATTCCTCGCGGCGTCCGGCGCGGGTTTGGAAGTCGCCGCCGCCAGTGGCATCGGGGCGTTCGCGGGAAGCTTCGTCGGGGTGATCGCCGCGTACCGGCTCCACGTGCCGGCGGTCGCCATCACAACCGCGGCGATCCTGCCGATGGTGCCCGGTGCGGCCGTCTTCCGCGGCCTGCTCGGAATCGTCGAGTCGGGCGAAGACCCGCAGATCATGATCGCGGGCTTCGGTACGCTCGCGGGCGCCGGGGTCATCGGTGTGAGCCTCGCCGTCGGGGCGTCGCTGGGCATCTACCTCGGTCAGCCCGTGCGCGCCTCCCTCGGCGGCGTCGTGCGCGCCCGCGCTCGGCTGCGCCGATAGGTTCCGCCCCGCCCGGGCTGTAGCCATGGCCGCACTCTTCGTCCCCGCATCGGCGTTCGCAGCGCCGGCGGACACGTCTGAGTCCTTCACCGACACGGGAGCCGTGCAGAGCGGGACTGTGCCCGATGGCGTCACCGAGATCTATGTGCACCTGGCAGGGGCGAGGGCGGAGCGGCGGACAACCGCGGCGCGGGCGCCCAGCTGACAGGCACACTGTCGGTCGCGCCCGGCACGACCCTCAACATCCTCGTCGGCAGCCAGGGCCAGAACTGCGTCCGGAACGTGCGCGGCGGGGGCGGCGCGGGCGGGGTCGAGGGTCCGTCTGCTGGCCGCGGAGGCGGCGGCGGCACCGGATCCACGGGAGGCGCGTCGCTCGCGATCGAGGGGAGCGGCCTGGCCGACGCGACGGTGAACATCGACGGACGACCGGCGGCCGTGGTCCCATTCACCTACGTACCGCGCCCGATCGTGGCGGGCGTGGCCCCCGCGACCGTCGTGCAGGGCAGTGCGCCCACCGTCACCATCACGGGAGAGAATTTCGGCGCCGTCACGGACGTCTTGTTCGGCTCGGAGGCGGCGACGACGTTCACGATCATGTCGGACACCCTCATCAGCGCCACCGTGCCGTCGAGCCTGCGCTCGGGAGCCGTGAGCACCACGGTGGTGTCGCCCGGGGCCGAGAGCGCCACCACCTCCGCGGACACGCTCATCGTCGCTCGCGTTCAGCGTCCAGGCCGAGGACCAGTACGGCAACGCGACCATCGCCGATTACACCCTGAGGGTTTCCGAGCCCGCCCCCGCCCCGCACCGACGGACACCGCCACGCCGTCGGACACCGCCGCGTCCGCATCCCGCGGAGAGTTGGCGCGGTCGGGAGGTGCGGTCATGACTCTGCAGCGATCGATCGCGAACGTCGGCGCATGATGGTGGGAGATCTCGGCTGGAACGAGTTCAATCTCGGCATACTCGGAGCGACCGCAGCTCTGGCCGGCCTCGTGATCGTGGCGGCGAGCGTCAACATCGCGAAGATCGTGGCGTCGCGTTCCCTGACCGCGCGCCTGGGCGCCGGGATCGCGACGCTCGTGCTCGCGATCACCGCTTCCGCCCTGGCCATGTTCCCCGAGATCACCTTGGTCGCCTACGGGGCCGCGGTGCTCGCATCGGCCCTGATCGCGATGATGTTCGACGCTCACGCGGCGCGTGCGATCCTCCAGAACACGGTACCCGCTACAGGGTCCGTCGACCCTCGAAGGCGCGCCCCAGGGTGACCTCGTCGGCGTACTCGAGGTCGCCGCCGACCGGCAGCCCCGAGGCGAGACGCGTGACGCGGATCTGCAGGCTGAGCAGCAGGCGGCTGAGATAGGTCGCGGTCGCCTCGCCCTCGAGGTTCGGGTTGGTGGCGATGATGACCTCCTGCACCGTCCCGTCCGCGAGACGCGTCATCAGCTCGGCGACACGGAGATCGTCGGGCCCGACGCCGTCGATCGGGCTGATCGCCCCGCCCAGCACGTGATACAGACCCCGGAACTCGCGGGTGCGCTCGATGGCCGCGACATCCTTCGCGTCTTCGACGACACAGATGACCTGAGGGTTGCGCCGCGGGTCGCGGCAGATGCTGCAGCGGTCCTGCTCAGAGACGTTGCCGCAGATCTCGCAGAACCGCACCTTCTCTCGCACCTCCGCCAGCAGCTGCGAGAGGCGGGACACGTCGAAAGCGGGCGTCTGGAGGATGTGGAAGGTGATGCGCTGCGCCGACTTCGGCCCGATGCCGGGAAGCCTGCCGAACTCGTCGATCAGGTCTTGGACGATGCCGTCGTACATCAGCTGAACCTCGCGGGGGGCTCGTAGCGCTCTTCACGCACGAATCGTGCGCCGAGGATCTGACGGACGACGGCTTCGCCGTAGCGGTCGATGCCGTCGCTGCGCAGCGCGGACGCCGGCCGATGCGGGCGCGCGTCGGGCGCCACCGCCCGCATCGCCGCGGTGGGCGCCTGCGTCGGGGCTGCGACCACCGGTGCGCTTCCGCCCGCGCCGGCGGGGCCGAGGGTGTCCACGTCGTCGACGGGGTCGTCGTCGACCGGCGCCGCATCGTCGTCGGCGAGCACCTCGCCCTCGCGGACCGCGGGGATGGTCGCGACGAAGGCGGCCGCCGCGACCGCCTCCTCCGGGTCGTCGTCGACGGGGAACGGCGCGTAGCCCGCGGAGGGGTCTGGCGCGGGCCCTTCGCCTGCGGGGATGGTCGCGACCGCCCACTCCGTCACCGGGGCCGCGGGTGCCGCGCTCCCCTGGGGCGGACGCGACGCGCGCGGCGGCGGCGCGGCGGGCGGCGCCTGGCGGGGAGCCCGTTCGCCGGACGGTCGATCGCGCGGGGGCTCCTCGTCGTACGGCGGCTCGTCGTCCGGCGGCGAATCGTCTGCGGGTGGCGGAGGGGACGACGGGCCCTCGCCCCGCGCGAGGAATTTCACCCGCACGCCGAGCACGCGGTCGATCGCCTGGCGGAGGTCTTCGCTCGCGCCCGATCCCGCCTTCAGCTCACGGAACTTCGCGACGTCGCCCTGACTCTGGAACGCCAGCGTGAGCACTTCGTCGTCATAGGCGACGACGCGGGCGTTGCTCGCGATCAGCCAGGACGATCGGCTGATGGTCTCGAGCACTCCGAGGATCTCGGGCCACGAATCCCTGACGCGCGCGTGCGTGACCGGTGCGGGCGGGGTGGCCGGCCCGACGTTCTCGGGGAGCGCCGCATTCGCGGGAGGATCGGCGGGAGCGGGCTCGGTGGATGCGGGCTCGCCGGACGCTGGCTCGACAGGCGCGGGCTCGCGCGCGGCGGGCGCCTCTGGACGCACGGAGTGCGACGGCACCGGCCGGACCACGGGGGGCTCCGCGACGGGGCGCGCGGAAGGCTTTGCGGGCGCCGAGCCGCGCACGGTGTCCGCGCGCGGCTCGGCCGGTGCGGGGGATGCCGGTGCGGCGCCGGCCGCGGCATCCGCCGCCAGCACGCGCGCGATCATGAGCTCGAGGTGCAGGCGCGGCGACGTCGCGCCGGACATGTCATCGAGCGTGGCACTGACGAGGTCGGCGACGCGGGACAGCCGCGTCCCCCCGAAGTTGGTCGCCTGGCGACCCATGCGATCGAGCTCGTCGGCCGGGATGCCGCGGAGCACGGCGGACGCGCCGGCTCCTGTGGCCTCGACGACGATGAGATCGCGCAGCCGCTCGAGCAGATCGTCGACGAAGCGGCGCGGATCCTGACCCGTCTGCACGACCCTGTCGACCGCGCCGAACGCCGCTGCCGCGTCGCCCGCGGAGAGGGCGTCGACGACCTCGTCGAGAAGCTCGGTGTGGGTGTACCCGAGCAGCGCCACCGCCCGCTCGTACACGACGCGACCCTGGTCGGAACCGGCGATGAGCTGGTCGAGCAGCGACAGCGTGTCTCGTGGCGAACCGCCGCCGGCGCGGACGACGAGCGGAAGCACCCCGGACTCGACCTGCACGCCCTCCTCGCCGCACAGCTGCTGCACGTACTCGAGCATCGGCCCGGGCGGCACGAGCCGGAAGGGGTAGTGGTGCGTGCGCGAGCGGATCGTTCCGAGCACCTTCTCGGGCTCGGTGGTCGCGAAGATGAACTTGACGTGGTCGGGCGGCTCCTCCACGAGCTTGAGCAGGGCGTTGAAGCCCTGCTGCGTGACCATGTGCGCCTCGTCGAGGATGAAGATCTTGAAGCGGTCCCGCGCGGGGGCGAAGATCGCGCGCTCGCGCAGATCCCGCGCGTCGTCGACGCCGTTGTGGCTGGCCGCGTCGATCTCGACGACGTCGAGCGAGCCCCCGCCCGCGCGGGAGAGCTCGACGCAGCTGGGGCAGGTGCCGCACGGCGTGTCGGTCGGTCCCTGGGCGCAGTTCAGGCACCGCGCGAGGATGCGTGCCGACGTGGTCTTCCCGCAGCCGCGCGGGCCCGAGAAGAGGTACGCGTGGCCGACCCGGTCGTTGCGCAGCGCCGTCATGAGCGGCTCGGTGACCTGCGACTGCCCGATCATCTGCCCGAACGTCTCGGGACGATAACGGCGGTAGAGGGCGGCGGTCACTCCCCCAGCCTACGGCGTGGCTCCGACTTCCTCTCGGGCGGGTTCAGCTGTCCACCCCGTACCCCGCATCGTCCGCCGAGCCGGGCGCGCCGCCGACGACCGGGATCGCCTCCGTGACAGGCGGCAGGCTCGTCGTGACCGTCGGAACGGATGCCGACAGCAGCGTGCCGTCGTCGCGGCGGACGTCCTCGAACTGCTTCAGCGTGGGTTTTCCCGCCAGCACCGGCCCCTGATCGCTCAGTGGGATGACGAGCTCGCCGCCCGCCTCGACCGTGTACTGCTCCCCGCGCACCGAGAACGTCACCGGCCCCGCGTCGTCGGCGCGCAGGCGGAACGCGTCGGCGGTGATGACGATGCCCAGTTTGGCGTCGTGCCACCGCAGCGAGTACGACAGCGACGGCCAGGAAGCCGGCAGACGCGGGTCGAAGCTCAGTTCGCCGAAGTGGTCGCGCATCCCCCCGAATCCCGAGACGAGGGCTGTCCAGACACCGCCCGCCGAGGCCACATGCACCCCGTCGGAGGCGTTGTGGTGCAGGTCGGCGAGGTCGACGAAGATCGACTGCGCGAAGTAGTCCAGCGCCAGGTCCTGATACCCCACCTCGGCCGCGAGGATCGACTGCACGACCGCGGAGAGCGTCGAGTCGCCCGTTGTCAGCGGGTCGTAGTACTGGAAGTCGGCGAGCTTCTCCTCGGGCGTGAAGTGGTTGCCCTGGAGGAACAGCGCGAGCACGACGTCGGCCTGCTTGAGCACCTGGAAGCGGTAGATCACGAGCGGGTGGAAGTGCAGCAGCAGCGGACGCTGCTCGACCGGGGTGTGCTCGAGGTCCCAGACCTCCCGCTCGAGGAAAAGCGAGTCCTGTGGGTGGATGCCGAGCGCCTCGCTGAAGGGAATGTGCATCGCCTCCGCGGCCATGTCCCACCCTTCGGCCTCGGCGGGGTCGAGACCCAGCCGGTCGACCATGAGGCGGTATGCGTCGGGATCGTCATCCTGCATCTCCCGCACCGTCCGCGCGGCGAAGCGGAGGTTGAAGCGAGCCATCACGTTGGTGAACAAGTTGTCGTTGACGACGGTCGTGTACTCGTCCGGTCCGGTGACTCCGTGGATGTGGAAGGTCGCACGCTCGTCGCCCTCCCGCCAGAACCCGAGGGTGGCCCACAGCCGGGCCGTCTCCACCGCGATGTCGACGCCCTCGCGATGGAGGAAGTCGACGTCGCCGGTGGCGCGCACGTACTTCGCCAGCGCATACGTGATGTCGGCGTTGATGTGGTACTGCGCGGTGCCCGCCGCGTAGTAGGCGGACGCCTCCTCGCCGTTGATCGTGCGCCAGGGGAAGAGGGCTCCGGCCTCGTTGAGCTGGAAGGCCCGCCGGCGCGCGGCGGGGAGCATCAGCGTCCGCGTGCGCAGCGCGTTGCGCCCCCACAACGGGCTCGTATAGGCCAGGAAGGGCAGGACGTAGATCTCGGTGTCCCAGAAGTAGTGGCCGCTGTAGCCCGACCCCGTGACCCCCTTCGCCGGGACGCCCCGCCCGTCCGCGCGCGCCGCCGCCTGGGCCAGCTGGAAGAGGCACCAGCGCGTGGCCTGCTGCAGGTCGTCGTGACCGCCGATGACCACGTCGGAGCGCTCCCAGAACGCGTCCATCCAGCTCCGCTGGCGTTCGTAGATGTGCGCGACCCCTTCGGTCGCCGCCCGATCGAGCGTGCGCCGGCAGCGGTCGACCAGCTCCCGCGCGGGCACCCCGCGAGAGGAGTGGTAGGCCACCATCTTCGTCACGGTGGTGGGCACCCCCGCCTTGGCCTGAACGCGGAAGACGTTCTTGGCGATGTCGGGCTCGATGAGCGTGCGCAGTTCGTGCTCGTTGTCGGTCTCGATGAAGTGATCGGCGACGACGGCGACCGTCATGCCCGAGGCGTTGACCTGGTAGCTCAGCGTGGAGCGGATGCCGTCCTGCCAGTACTCCTGGGGCAGCAGCGTGCGCTCGGCGGCGATGCGCTCGGCCTTGCGGGGGTCGAAGCCCGCCTTGCGCGGCGCGTTCGGAGTGCCGCCGTAGACGTCCTCGCCGTCCTGCCGGTTGATGAGCTGGCAGTTGATCGCCACGGGGGCGTCGGAGTTGAGCACGGTGACCGTGAGCTTCATGACGGCGAGGTGCTTCTCCTCGAAGGAGATGAGGCGCTCGAAGTCGATCTCCACCTGCTTGCCCGACGGCGTGCACCAGAGGATGTGGCGCCGCAGCACGCCCTCCCTCATGTCGAGCTCGCGACGGTACTCCCTCACGTCGGCGACGTCGAGCGACAGCGGCTCGTCGTCGATGTAGACCCGCATGACTTTCGCATCGGGCGCGTTGACGATCGTCTGGCCCACCTCGGCGAAGCCGTAGGCCTGCTCCGCGTGACGGATCGGCCACGTCTCGTGGAGGCCGTTGATGAAGGTTCCGTGCTCGTACGCCCGGCGTCCCTCGGGGTGGTTGCCGCGCATGCCCACGTATCCGTTGCCGAGGGCGAAGAGCGTCTCGGTGACCCCCGTGTCCTCTTCGGAGTACGACGTCTCGACCAGACGCCACGGGTCGATGGGGAAGCGATCGCGATCGATCATGTCGGCGGTCTCCTTCGGGGGGCGGAGTCAGACAGAAGAGACGGGAGAGACGGATGCCGAGGTCACGGCACGAGCTCGGCGAGGTCGTGCACCACGACGTGCGCGCCGGCGGCACGCAGCTCGTCGGCGCCCGTGCCGCGATCGACGCCGACGACGAGGGCCAACCCGCCCGCGGCAGCGGACTCCACTCCGGAGATGGCATCCTCGACGGCCGCCGAACGGCCGGGGTCGACCCCCAGCATCCGCGCCGCCTCGAGGAAGACATCGGGCGCCGGCTTGGACGCGAGCCCGTCGCGTTCGGCGATCACACCGTCCATGACGACGTCGAAGCGCGACGCCAGGCCCGCGACGGCGAGCACCTCGGCGGCGTTCTTGGAGCTGGAGACGACGGCGACGGGGGTGCCCCGTTCGGCCAGGTAGTCGAGCAGCGCGACCGACCCCGGATAAGGGGCGATGCCCTCGGCGCGCAGGACGCGCGAGAACACCTCGTTCTTGCGGTTGCCGATGCCGCAGACGGTGTCCGCCGTCGGAGGGTCGGCCGGGTCGCCCCAGGGCACCTCGATGTCGCGGCTGCGCAGCAGGCTCGCGACGCCGTCGTAGCGCTTCTTCCCGTCGAGATGGTCGAAGTAGTCACGATCGGTGTACGGGGGTGTGATCTGCCATGCCGCGAAGAGGTCCTCGAACATCGTCCTCCACGCGTGCATGTGCACCTCGGCGGTGGGCGTGAGAACGCCGTCGAGATCGAAGAGCACGGCGTCGTAGGCCGCGAGGTCGGGCAGGGCGTCGGCGGTCACAGGGTCTCCAGGGAGCGGCGATTCACGGTGAGTCGGGGCGGTTCCCCGTTGCGCCTCGGTGCAAGCGTAGTGCGCCCGTGCGGACGTGTCGCGCGCCGTGGCGGCAGGGACTCATCCCGTCACGAGAAGCGTCTGCCGCGCGATCTCGAGCTCCTCGTCCGTGGGCACGACGAGGACCGTGACGGGCGCGCCCTCGGGCGAGATGGGGCGGATGCCGCGGACCCGCTCCGCGTTACGGCGGGGGTCGACGCCGATGCCGGCGAAGCCGAGCGTCGCGAGCGCTTCGGCGCGCACCCGTGGCGCGTTCTCTCCGACGCCCGCCGTGAAGGAGATCACGTCCACCCCGCCGAGCTGGGCGATGTAGGCACCCGCGTACGCCCGCAGCCGGTGGATGTAGACGTCGAAGGCGAGGGTCGCGGCATCCTCGCCGGACTCGACACCCGCCACGATGTCGCGCATGTCACTCACCCCGGCCAGGCCCTGCAGTCCGCCGCGCTTGTTCAGCAGGGCGTCGAGGTCGGCGATGGACAGATCGGCTCGGCGCGCGAGATGAAGGAGCACCGCCGGATCGAGGTCGCCCGAGCGCGTGCCCATCACGAGGCCCTCAAGCGGAGTCAGCCCCATCGAAGTCTCCACCGAGCGGCCGTCCTTGATCGCCGTCACCGACGCGCCGTTGCCGAGATGGAAGACGATCTGTCGCAGCCCCGCGAGGTCACGTCCGAGGTAGGCCGCCGCCTGCTCGCTGACGAACTTGTGCGATGTGCCGTGGAACCCGTAGCGCCGCACGCGATGCGCGTCCGCGAGCTCTTTGTCGATGGCGTACGTGTACGCCGCCGGCGACAGCGTCTGATGGAACGCGGTGTCGAACACCGCGACGTGCGGGATGTCGGGGAACGCCGCCCTGGCGGCTCGGATGCCCTGCAGGTTCGCCGGATTGTGCAAGGGCGCGAGCACCGAGAGCTCGTCGATGTTGATCTCGACCAGGGCGGTGATGAGGGTCGGCTCGAAGAAGCGCGCCCCGCCGTGCACGACGCGGTGGCCGACGGCGACGGGCGGATGCGCTTCGAGCGACGGGCCGTCCTGCGCGAACGCCTCGAGCATGACGCGGAACCCCGCGGTGTGATCGGGGATCGGCAGGTCGCGCTCGTACGTGGCCTCGTAGAGGGCGCGCGCTCCGACCTCGTCCGCCCCGCCCCCGGTGACGGTGTGGGACGCGTGTCCCATCTCCTCGCCGATGCGCTCGACGAGGCCCGATGCGAGGCGCCGCTCGGTCTCGGCGTCGATGAGCTGGTACTTGAACGACGACGAGCCGCTGTTGACGACGAGGACGGCACCCATGGTCCTACTCAAGCACACGCGCTCGGCGGGCGCCGGGCGCCGGGCGCGGAGGCGACGCCGCCCGGCGTCGCGCCGGTCGATCCTGCCGCGGATCAGACCGTCTCTGTGACGCCCAGGATGCGCAGCGCCTCGGGGACCGCCTGGTCCGCGCGGCCGCGGATGTGCTCGGCATCCAGGCTCGCGACGGGGTGCTGCACCATGACGAACTGGAAGCCGGGGAAGCCCTGCACGCTCGCCATCGCCTGGCCCGACATCGCGAACGAGTTGGAGGTGATGCTCACGGCCGGGATGCCGGCGCGCTCGAACATGATGCCGTCGGCGACGGTCGCGGCGCTGCACGAACCGCAGTCGCCGACCGCCGTGATGACGATGTCGACCTCGGAGACGATCTGCCGGAACAGCTCGTCCTTGACCGGCGTTCCGAAGTAGTCCTTCACGTAGTGCTTGACCTCGCCGATCCCGTAGTCGCGCGCGAGGTCGGCGGCGATCTCATCGAGCAGCAGCGTCGAGTTGGGCTTGGTGTTGTCGAGAAGTCCGACCGTCAACCCCGTGAGGGTGACGGGGCGCGGGGAGATGGTCAGGCCCGCGAAGACGAACGCCATCGTCAGGACGAATGCGACGTAGACGGGGTCGCGCAGCAGCCGGCCGTAGGCGGAGACCATCGCGAACAGCCTGAACGGCGCCCGGCGCTCCGGCGGAAGGCTCTCGGGGATCGCGAGGAGCGAGAGGACGAGGTACCCGGCGCTCGCCACGACGGTGCCGACGAGGATGGCGTGCCATCCGGATGCCTGGAGCAGGACCGTGCCCGACAGCGACGCGAGCAGTGGACCCACCGCGAGGGTGCCGATGAGCAGGCTGTAGGCCCTCGGGATCTGCGGACCGACGCCGACATCGGCGACGATCGCTCGCACCACGACGACGCCTGCCGCCGTGCCCAACCCCTGAAGCACACGACCGAAGACCATGAGATGGAGGTTCGGCGCGATCGACGAAGACGCTCGCGGCGGTCATGACCCCGAAGGCGATGAGGAGAACGCGTCGCCGCCCGAGGCTGTCGGAGAGAGCACCGACCACCAGCTGGCCGACGGCGACGCCGGCGAAGAAGGCGGTGAAGGTGAGCTGGATGCCGAGGACGCTCGCGCCCAGGTCGTCGGCCATGACGCCGATCGCGGGCAGGTGCATGTTCGACACGACGGGGTTGAGCGTCCACATGTGCACGCGCGTCCCCCGGAACGGCGCCCCTCCGGCGCCCGGAGCGAGGCTCAGCGAGCGTCCTGCGCCTGGATCGCGGTGATCGCGATCGTGTTGACGATGTCGTCGACGAGCGCCCCCCGGGAGAGGTCGTTGATGGGCTTGTTCAGCCCCTGCAGCACGGGCCCGATCGCGACGGCGCCCGCAGAGCGCTGGACGGCCTTGTAGGTGTTGTTGCCGGTGTTGAGGTCGGGGAAGACGAAGACCGTGGCGCGACCCGCGACATCCGATCCCGGCATCTTCGCCGCGGCCACCGCGGCATCGGCGGCGGCGTCGTACTGGATCGGACCCTCCACGAGCAGCTCGGGGGCGCGCGTGCGCACGAGCGCCGTCGCCTCCCGGACCTTCTCCACGTCGGCGCCCGCCCCCGACTCGCCGGTGGAGTACGACAGCATGGCCACGCGGGGCTCGATGCCGAACTGCTGCGCGGTGGCCGCCGACGAGACGGCGATGTCGGCGAGCTGCTCGGCGGTCGGATCGGGCACGACCGCGCAGTCCCCGTAGACGAGGACGCGGTCGGCGAGCGCCATGAGGAAGACGCTCGAGACGACCGAGACGCCCTCCTTGGTCTTGATGATCTCGAAGGCCGGCCGGATCGTGTGCGCGGTCGTGTGCGCGGCACCCGAGACCATGCCGTCGGCAAGCCCCATGTGCACCATCATCGTGCCGAAGTACGACACGTCCGTGACGGTGTCGGCGGCGCGCATGGGGGTCATCCCCTTGTGCGCCCGCAGGCGGGCGTACTCGTCGGCGAACCGGTGCACGAGGACGGCGTCGAAGGGGCTCACGATCTGAGCCGCGCGGATGTCCAGTCCGAGCTCGATCGCCCGGTTGTGCACCTCGAAGGGCTCGCCGAGGATCGTGACGTCGGCGATGCCGCGCTTGAGCACGGTCGCCGCCGCGCGGAGGACGCGGTCGTCGTCCCCTTCGGGGAGCACGATGTGCTTGCGCTCGCGCCGCGCGCGCTCGATGAGCTGGTAGCCGAACATGAGCGGCGTGACGACGGTGGCCCGCGCGACGCCCAGCGCGTTCTGCAGCTCGCCGGTGTCGACGTGGGTCTCGAACAGGGCAAGGGCGGTGTCGTAGCGGCGCTGCGAGTCGGCGGCGAGACGCCCCCGCGTGTTCATGATCCGCACGGCCGTCTCATACGTGCCGAGGTCGGTGGTGATGATCGGTACGGTCGAGCCGAGCCCGTCGACGAGCTTGAGGATCGGGTCGGGGATCTCGAACCCGCCGTTGAGGACGATGCCGGAGACCGACGGGAAGTTTCCCGACGCATTCGCGAGAAGGACCGCCAGGAGCACCTCGGTGCGGTCGGCCGGGATCACCACGACCGCGCCCTCCGTCAGGCGAGGGAGCACGTTGCGCACGCTCATCGCCGCGACCACCACGCCAAGGGCCTCGCGGGTGAGGAACTCCGGGTCGCCCTTGAGCAGGGCGCCTCCGACGGCGCGCATGATGCCGCGCATCGACGGGGCGACGAGGAAGAGGTCTTCCGGAACCGCCCAGACCGGAACGGAGCCGCGGCGGTGGGCCGCGACGGAGGAGCGGATGGCGGCGATCGTCTCCTCGAGCGCCTGGGGATCGGCGCGGTTGGCGACGACGGCGAAGAGCTCGGCGCGGCCGTGCGCGAGCTCGGTGAGCGCGAGGTCGGCGATCTGCCCCATCTCGGCCGGCGTGCGCGGCGTCGACGAGCCGAGCTGCTCCGACAGCCCCTGCCCTGCGCGTCCGCCCAGGACGAGCAGGACGGGCGCGCCGAGGTTCGCTGCGATGCGCGCGTTGTACGCGAGCTCGGCCGGGCTGCCGACGTCGGTGTAGTCGCTGCCGAGGATGACGACGGCGTCGCATTGCGCCTCCACCGCCTTGTAGCGCTCCACGATCGTCGCGAGCGCTGCCTCGGGGTCGGCCCGCACATCGTCGTAGGTGACGCCCAGGCAGTCCTCGTAGGCGAGGTCGACGCCATCGTGGGCGAGCAGCATCTCGAGCACGTAGTCGCGCTCGTTCGTCGACCGGGCGATCGCGCGGAACACGCCTACCCGGGCGGTCGCGTGACTCAGGGTGTCGAGCACCCCGAGGGCGATGGAGGACTTTCCGGAATGGCCCTCCGCGGATGTGATGAAGATGCTCTGCGCCACATCGTCCAGCCTAATGGGGGTGCATCGCGTGGCCCGGGGGGCCAGTGTGGTGTCCGAGTCCACCAGCGAGTGAGCACTCCTCCAGCCTGACGCCGTCATGAGGTCTAGGCCTAGATCGTGCCCTCGCTGGTTGGTGAGGAGGCCGTGATGGCTGCTGGGATGACGTGCTTCGAGCACTGAACCATTAGGACGCTGCGAGCTTTCTCCGGGACGAGCAATGATCAGGTTCGCGAAGGGAGCGGGGACGATGTTGTTCCTCGGTGATGACTGGGCGGAAGCCCACCACGACATCGAACTGCAGGACGAGCAGGGCGCAGTGCTGGTTCGGCGTCGACTGCCGGAGGGGGTGACGGGGTTGGCGCGGTTGCACGCGCTGATCGCGGATCATCTCGACGACGCCGACGATCCGAGCGTGGTGTTCGTGGGGATCGAGACGGATCGGGGCGGGTGGGTGCAGGCTCTGATCGCGGCCGGGTACTCGGTGTATCCGATCAACCCGCAGCAGTCGGCCCGGTACCGTCAGCGGCACTCGACGTCGGGCGCGAAGAGCGACCCCGGGGATGCGCACGTGCTCGCGGAGATCGTCCGCACCGACCGTGATCATCACCGGCCCGCGACCGGCGACAGCGACCTCGCCGAGGCCGTGAAGGTGCTGGCGCGGACCCATCAGACGATGATCTGGTCGAAGCAGCGGCAGGCCAATCAGCTGCGGTCGATGCTGCGAGAGTTCTACCCTGCCGCGTTGACCGCGTTCAGCGACGACCTCGCCGGACGAGACGCCCTCGCCGTCCTCGCCGCCGCGCCGACCCCGGCCGCCGGACGGTCACTGACCCGGACCCGGCTGGTCTCAGTGCTGCGCCGGGCGGGACGGCGACGCAACCTCGAACACCGCGCGATCGAGATCCTCACCGCTCTCCGGTCCGAGCAGCTCGAACTGTCCGGACCAGTCGCGGCCGCCTACGGCGCCGGGGTCACCGCGATCGCGACAGTGCTGACCGCGATGACCGGTCAGGTCGCTGCGCTGGAAGCCGAGGTCGAGTCGTGTTTTGGCCGGCACCCGGACGCTGAGATCATCACCAGCCAACCCGGCCTGGGGAAGGTCCTCGGCGCGAGGGTGCTCGCCGAGTTCGGAGACGACCCCGACCGCTTCGCCGACGCGAAAGCGCGCCGGAACTACGCCGGCACCAGCCCCATCACCCGCGCGTCCGGCACCCGACGGGTCGTGCTCGCCCGCTACGCCCGCAACAGACGCCTCGCAGACACCATGCACCAACAGGCGTTCTGCGCACTCAGCACGTCACCCGGCGCTCGAACGTTCTACGACGCCCACCGCGCCGCGGGAAACACCCACCACGCTGCGCTACGAGCCCTCTCGAACCGGCTCGTCGGGATCCTCGACGGCTGCCTCCACCACCCCACCCGCTACGACGAAACCATCGCCTGGGCACACCGCCACACCCTCGCCGCTTGACAACCTACGACCCCGGGATATCTAGGTCGACGGATGCCGCGCCGCGGGCCCCATCGCCCGCGAATCTCCCGCCCACCCGCCGCCGCGCCGGGGAAAAGTAAGACTCTCCGCGCACCCGGCAGAGCCCGGTTACCCTTGCTACGTTTCCGTCCTGGGGGAGTTGGCCTGGATGCCGTCACGCGGAGAGCTGCTCCTACTCTACCCCGAGCGGCTCTCACGCCCCAGTCGAGTGGCCCGGCCCCCGGACGCCGCCCGGCGGTTACGATTGCATAACGGCGTCGAGGGTGACCCGAGCTCCGGCCGTCGAGACAGGGGGCCTCATGCACGAACGCACCATCCAGGCTTCGACGCACGAAGCGGTGGCGGGCGCGTCGGACGCCCCCGGCGGTCACGCGACGCAGGCCGCCATGGACGCGGACCGCTTCCTTGAGGCGACCAGCGGCATCCTCTCGTCTGTCTCGGGCGTCATCGACGGCAAGCCCGATGCCGTCCGCATCGCTCTCGTCGCGATCCTCGCCGAGGGCCACCTGCTGATCGAGGACGTTCCGGGCGTCGGCAAGACGATGCTCGCGAAGGCCCTGGCCGCCAGCGTCGATGCGACGGTCCGGCGCATCCAGTTCACTCCCGACCTGCTCCCGAGCGATGTCACCGGCGTCTCCGTGTTCAACCCCGTCCACCGCGAGTTCGAGTTCACGCCGGGCGCGGTCTTCGCGCACATCGTGATCGCCGACGAGATCAATCGTTCCTCCCCCAAGACGCAGTCCGCCCTGCTCGAGGCGATGGAGGAGCAGCAGGTGACGGTGGACGGGCACTCGCATCCGCTCCCCCGGCCCTTCCTCGTGGTCGCGACCCAGAACCCGCTCGAGATGGAGGGCACGTACGCGCTGCCCGAGGCCCAGCGCGACCGCTTCATGATGCGGATCTCGATGGGCTACCCCGATCCGGCCGCCGAAGCCCTCATGCTGCGCCAGCGCGACGCCGTGAACCCCCTCGCCGACATCCGCCCCATCGTGAGCATGGACGAGGTCGCCCGGCTGATCGCGTTCGCCCGCGCCGTGCATGTGTCGCCCGCCGTCGAGGAATACGCCGTCGCCCTCGCCCAGGCCACCCGCTCTCACCCCGACCTCCGGCTCGGGGCCAGCCCCCGCGCGACGCTGCAGCTCGTGCGCGCCGCGAAGGTATGGGCGGCGCTGGAGGGGCGGGCGTTCGTGATCCCCGACGACGTGATCGCCCTCCTTCGCCCCGTGCTGGCGCACCGGCTCATCCCCACCAGGACCGTGTCCGGAGCGCGCTCCCGCGGGGGCACGGACACGGTCTCCGCCGTCCTCGACCGCCTCGCCGCGCACGTCAGAGTGCCGGTCGCCCCGCGCTCATGAGACGCCGCTGGCCCCTCACCCCGCGGGGGTCGGGCGCGCTCGTGCTCGCCATCGCCTGCTTCGCGCTCGCGGGCGAGCTCGGCACGGTCGAGCTGTTGTACGTCGGCTGCCTCCTCCTCGCGGTGCTCTTGATCGGCATGATCGCCCTTCGCCTCGGATCCCGCCTCGATCGAGCCGTCCGCTCGCTGCACCCCAATGTCGTCCCCGTCGGCCAGAGCGCCCACGTGCGCATAGACACGACGCTCCGCGCGGCGATGCCCGTGACGGCCGCGCGGTGGAGCGATCGCCTCCCCGCCGCCGTGACCGGGGAGTCGAAGGGCGCGCTCGACCTCGCCGCCGCGCGCACGGGCGCGGGACGCGAGTCGGTCGTGCGCTATGAGGCGACGGCGCAGCGTCGCGGCATCCACTCCCTCGGCCCCTTCGCCGTGCAGATCAGCGACCCGTTCGGCCTGACCCGGCGCAGCCACACGGGCGGCGAGCCGACGCGCCTCATCGCCGTGCCCGCCACGATTCCCCTGCCGGCGATACCGCTCTCGGTGTCGGAGTCCGGCGGGGTGCAGCAGAGTGCGTCCGACAGGCTGGGCCAGGGCACCGACAACCTCATCGCCCGCCCCTACGCACCGGGCGACTCCATGCGGAGGATCCACTGGCGTGCCACCGCGCACCGCGATCAGCTCATGGTGCGACAGGAGGAGCAGGACTCCACCCCCGCCGCCACCGTGCTCATCGATCTCAGCGCGCGTCGCTGGGATGCCGCGGCGCGCTCCGCCCCCGGCGAGGCCGAGGCCTTCGAAGCCGCCCTCTCGGCGTGCGTGTCGATCGTGCTGCGCCTCGCCCACGACGGCTGCGTCGTGCACGTGTGCGACAGCGACGGCCGCCCCCTGTGCGAGCCTGTGCCCGGCGCCGATGCCGCGGCGGAGATCGAGGCGATGCTCGTGCGCTTCGCGACCCTCACCACCCGCCGCGACGACACGCTCACGGGTGTCGCGAGCTTGTTCACCGGCGACACCACGGGGCCGGTCGCCGTCATCACGGGATACCTCGACGACGCGGATGCCGTCGCCCTCGCTCCCGCGGCGCACCATTCGACCCTCCCGGTGCTGCTCTCGGCCCATCCGCAGGCCGGAGCGCTCGATCGCGCACGCGACGCGGGGTGGCACACGGCCGCCATCGGCCCGGACACCGACCTCGCCGAGGTGTGGACCGGGCTCGCCGACCACGGGAACCGTCATGTCGTGGCCTGATCCCGCCGCGCGCCCGACCCCGTCGGCGGCGCTCGTCGTGACCGTCTTCCTCGGGGTGTGCACGTCGCTCCTGCCCCTGCTCCGCGTCGTGGAACCGGGCGGCTGGGTCGGCGGGGTCGCGGGGATCGCGATCCTCGTGCTGTCCGGCGGCCACGTCGCACGCCGCCTGCGCGCCCCGGCCTACGGGGTCGCGCTCGTCGAGGTCGGCCTGTGGACAGTCGCGATGACGGCGCTCTTCTCCGGGGGCACCGCCATCCTCGGGGTCATCCCGAGCCTGGAGACGCTGCGCATGGTGCCCGTGTCGGTCGACGCGGCGCTCGGCCAGATCCGGGACGGCGCGGCGCCTCTCGACGTCGGACAGCCCCTCGCCATGATGATCGTCGGCGCGGCGGGCCTGCTCGTCATCGCGATGGATCACGTCGCCGTGACCGCGCGGATGCCGATGCTCGCGATCGTCGGACTCGTCGCGGTCTACCTGATCCCCTCGATCGCCGCTCCCTCCGCGATCGACCCGCTCGGCTTCGCCGCTTTCGCCGGCAGCGCCCTCGCGCTGCTGGCGGTGGAGACGGCGACGCGCGAGCGACCAAGGGTGCGCGAGCGGGCCGTGCCGGACGCACCGGAGCGGCCCCGAGGGTCGGCCGCTGCGCCATCCGCCATCGCGACGGTCGCGATCCTCGCCGCTCTTGTGGTGACGCCGGCGCTGCCCGCACCGACGGGCGCCGGGTCGACCGTCGTCGCCGTTCGCGGCAACTCGATCGACCCCTCGCTCGAGCTCGGCCAGGACCTGCGGCGGCCGCAGGAGGTCGACGTGCTGACCCTGCGCAGCGACGCGCCGGCGCCCCCGTATCTGCGCGCGGTCACCCTCTCGACGTTCGACGGCGCGCACTGGGAGGCCGATCGCGGCTCGCGCCGCCCGCTCGATCAGGGACTGCAGCCCGTGACGACCCGCGCAGACGTGGAGGTCGACGAGTACACGGCGACGATCGACATCCTGAACTTCGTGAGCCCGTGGCTGCCGGTCCCCGGGGCCGCGACCGAGGTCGAGGGGCTCGACGGCCAGTGGTCGGTCTACGACTACAACCGCACCGTGATCTCGCGATCCTCGTCGCCGCAGGGCCAGGACTACGAGGTGACGTACGAGGTGCCCCGCCCCACGCTCGAGCAGATCCGCGGCAGCGAGGCGTCGATCGAGGGCTCGCGGCGCACGCTCGCGCTTCCCGGGGACGACGACCTCGTCGCACAGGTGCGCCAGCTGGCCATCGAGGTCGCCGGCGATGCGGGCAACGACTACGACACACTCGTCGCACTGCAGCGCTGGTTCCGCGGTACGAGCTTCGAATACTCTCTCAGCGCCCCCGTCGCCGACGGGTTCGACGGCTCCGGGCTGGAAGCGGTCACCGACTTCCTCGAGGAGCGCAGCGGCTACTGCGTCCACTTCGCGTCCGCCTTCACGATCATGGCGAGGTCGCTCGAGATGCCTGCCCGGATCGTCGTCGGCTACCTCCCCGGCGCCGCCACGGACGAGCGTGTCGACGACCAGACCGTGCACACGGTCGTGAGCTCCCAGCTGCACGCGTGGCCCGAGGTGCACTTCGAGGGCATCGGCTGGGTGCCGTTCGAGCCGACCAACAGCCTGGGCGTGCCGACGGGGTTCGCGGCGGCCAGCACGAGCGGGGGCCCCGCAGGCACCGACACGGGCCCCCTGCCCGAGAACGCACCACAGGAGGGCGAGGCGCCGGACGCGCAGGACCCCGGGGCCCTCGATGAGACGGCGGCACCGGATGCCGCGGCCACCCGCGTCAACACGACGCCGGTGGTGGGCCTGGTGGCCGCCATCGCTGCCCTGCTCATCACCCCAGCCCTCTTCCGCGTGGTCCGTAGGCGGGGCCGGCTGCGGGCCGCGGCGGAGGGGGACGCCGCGGCGGCCTGGGCGGAGGTGTCGGATTCCGCCACCGACCTCGGGGTACGCCCGGGCACGGGTGAGACCCCGCGCGCCTTCGGCGTGCGACTTCGAGACGCCGGCGCGCCGGAGGCACCCGTGTCGAAGATCGTCGCTGCGATCGAGCGAGCGAGCTACGCCGCGGGAGGCCGTGCCGAGGCGGAAGACCTCGCCGCGGCGGTGGAGGAGATCCGCGCCGCGCTCCGGGGAAGCGGGGACAGCCGCGGACGCTTCGCGGCGACGTTCGCGCCGGCCTCGCTGTTCACCGCGTCGCCGAGGGCGCGAGGGGCCGGCCGCTCGGCAGGGTAGGATGGTCCGCGGCCCTCGTGGGCCCTGGAGGATTCGCCTAGTGGCCTATGGCGCACGCTTGGAAAGCGTGTTGGGTGCAAGCCCTCAGGGGTTCGAATCCCCTATCCTCCGCCAATCCCCCACGCCGCCCCCGGCATCCCGAGTTCATTCACCGGAATGGAACGGGACGGCGTAGCGTTGTCGCCGACATGGAACGCTTCGGAACCCTCTCGTTCGGCCACTACGGCCCGCTCGGCGGCGGCCGCATCCTGACCGCGGGCGACTCGATGCTGCAGGCGATCGACCTCGCGCAGGGGATGGATGACCTGGGCGCGGACGGCATCTACTTCCGCGTGCATCACTTCGCCCGGCAGCAGTCCTCGCCGATGCCGCTCCTGGCAGCCATAGCCGCCCGCACCCGGCGCATCGAGATGGGTACGGGCGTCATCGACATGCGCTACGAGAACCCACTCTACCTCGCGGAAGAGGCCGCCGCCGTCGACCTCATCAGCGGGGGCAGGCTCGCGCTCGGCGTCAGCCGGGGCTCGCCCGAGAGCGTCGTGCGCGGATACGAGGCGTTCGGCTACACCGGCGGCCAGGACCCGCGGGGAGCCGACATCGCCCGCGCCCATTTCGACCTCTTCCTCCGCGCCATCGAGGGCGAAGGCCTCGCCGAGCGCGACCCCCACAGCCCCTTCGGTGGCGGCACCGGTCAGCAGATGATCGAGCCCCATTCCCCCGGCCTGCGCTCGCGCGTGTGGTGGGGCGCCGGCAATCGCGACACCGCGGAGTGGGCCGGACGGATCGGAGTGAACCTGATGTCCTCCACCCTCCTCACCGAGGCCGACGGCACGCCCTTCGACGAGCTGCAGGCGCAGCAGATCGACGCCTTCCGGGCCGCGTGGCGCGAGGCCGGCCACCCCGGCACCCCCCGCGTGTCGGTCAGTCGCAGCATCTTCCCGATCACGACGGCCGAGGATGCGATGTACTTCGGCGGCACCCAGGGCGGCGACCAGATCGGCGTCATCGACGGCATGCGCTCGACGTTCGGCAAGACCTACGCCGCCGAACCCGACGTCCTCGTCGAGCAGCTGCTGGATGACGCCGCGGTCCGAAGCGCCGACACCCTCATGCTCACGATCCCGAGCCAGCTCGGGGTGGAGTTCAACCTCCGCATCGTGGAGTCGTTCGCCACGCACGTCGCGCCGGCGCTGGGGTGGCGCGGCGCGCGGGTCTGACCCGCCCCGGCGGCGCGTGCCGCCCGACCGGGCGTCAGCCGCGGAAATCCTCGGGATCGACGTCGTTGAGGAAGCGCTTGAACTCGTCGATGCTCTCCTCGGTGCTGCCCTCGTCCGCCGTGAGGTCGGGCACCCCCGCCTCCTCCATCACCGCGTCCGAGACCCAGAGCGGGCACCCGACGCGGGAGGCGAGCGCGACGGCGTCCGACGGGCGCGCATCGACGACGCGAAGACCCGCCGTCGTCTCGAGGGTGATCTCGGCGTAGTAGGTGCCTTCTTCGAGCCGGGTGATCTCCACCCGTTCGATGCGGGATGCCGTCGCGTCGACGATCGAGCGCATCAGATCGTGGGCGAGGGGGCGGGGAGCGACCGCGCCCTGCACCGCCACGAGGATCGAGGTCGCCTCCAGCTCGCCGATCCAGATCGGCAGCACCGAACCGGCGCCCGGCAGCTCGTCCACCGGCTTGATGAGCAGTACGTGCTGACCGGTCTGGTCGAGCGCGACGCCCGCGACCCTCACCTGCGGCATGACGCCTCTCTCTCCGACATCAGCCCATGGTAGGCGTCTTCATCGGCTGTCGGAGGCCCCCGAGCCCTTCAGGAAAGGATACGTGCGGTCACGCAGCGCGTAGAGGTCGGGACCGAACACCGCCCTCATGTCCCGGGGGATCCACCCCGCGCGTTCGGCCACGAGGCCCTCCACGACCTCCACCTGAGATCGCCTCCCCTGGGATGCACGCTCGTACCCGACGGGCAGGTCGTCGACGAGCTGTCCGTCGCGCGGACCTCCATCGAGCATGAACACCATGGCTAAGAAAATATTCGCCGCGCCACGCCGTGTCCCGCGGGTTGCGGATTGTCGCCGGTAGCGGTACGCAGCGCCGCCGCGGGCCCCCCACACCACGCGGGTAATAATCTAGAAGTTGCGATATCTAGTCAAACTAGTAATCTGGATGCTGGTCGGCGCGATCGCGCATTTCGATCTCAACCAATCGGGCAGGAGAGATCTCATGGGCCAGTTGTATTACGGAACGTTCGATCAGGCGATCGACATCCCTGACCGCGTCCTCGCGCACGTGAAGGTGGTCACCGCCACCAAGTTGCGCCGGGGGGAGAGCTTCACGCTGTCGTGGCGTCATGGCGAAGACGAACCCGCCGGCCGCAGCACGCTGTGGATGCAGCCGTCCATCCCGCTTCGCTTCGTCTTCGACAATCCGGAGCCCGAGGCCCTCGATCCCGAATATCTGAAGCGCCTCGCTCATTCCGCGAATTCTTCGGCCGGAATCAGCATGACCTGGCACGAGGAGGATGCCGCGGCGTCCGCCCCCCTGAAGGCCGTTCCTGCAGCGTAGGCGAAGTAGTGAGGCGCGGCTGCGTCACTAGTTAGCCGCGGAGCGGGATAGGCTCTTTTCCGTGGGTCGTTTAGTTTATGGAGCTCAGTCTCAATCGTTCGAGGTCGAGGACAGGGCGCTCGCGCACCTGCGCATCGTCTTCTCCAACAAGCTCCGCCGCTCGGAACCCTTCTTCCTCCACATCGGCGGTGGCGACGGAACCGGCCCGCGCAGCGTGTGGATCCACCCGGCGGTTCCGCTGACCCTGCACTTCTTCGGCAGTCGCGCCCCCGCGATCAACCGCGCATGGATCGACACCCTGATGGACGACGCGAGCAGCCCCAACGGGCTCGCGCTCGGACCGGAGCCCGACGAGGCCTGATCCCGTCAGCGGCACTCGCCGTCGACGGCATCGGCGATGCCCTCGATGAACTCCGCGATCAGCCGCACGTCGTCGCTGGAGAGCCCTGCCGACATGTCGCGGATGCGCGCGGTCAGGGGATCGATGTGCTCGATGTCGACGCTCCGGTCGACCGGGATGACGAGTTTGCTTCGGCGATCTTTTTCGTTCGGCGAGAAGGTGATCAATCCGCCCGCGTGCAGGCGATCGAGGATGCCGCTCACGGATGCCGGTGAGATCGATAGGTGGTCGGCGATCTCGCCCGGGGTGAGGTCGAGGCCGGCGTCCGATCGCTCGAGGATCAGACGCATCGCCGCGCGCGCATTCTCGCTCGGACCGCACGCCCTCTGGCGGCGACGCGCAAGCTGCGATTCCGCCAACCGCAGGCGCTCGACCGATCGGGCCGCGTCCAGAACTGCTGCATCCGTCGCCATCGCTCGCCCTCGATCCTCCATCGTCATCACGTGCGACTAGTTAGCTTGCCTTACTACCTTTGCTTATCGGAGGGTCCGCGCGAAATCGGTAGGCTTGGTACGTCCCACCGTAAGGAGCCCCGATGTTCGTCATTGCCCTCATCCTCTTCGTCGCAGGCATGCTGCTCACCGGGCTGGCCTTCAACGTCGCGGGTCTCGAGGCCCTCGTCTTCGCCGGCGGAATCATCCTCGTCTCGCTCGCCTTGGCGATCCCCGTCCACTTCCCGCAGCGGCGCTGAGCGTGCTCGACCCGGCTGTCGGCCGGGTGAATGCGGGGCGCCCGGGTGGATAATGAGCGCATGGCCGGCACACGCGGCGGATACAGCGCCATCTCCAGCTTCAGCAGGGTCGAGGTGCTGCACCTCATCCAGTCGCATCCCCGACGAACGGTCGCCGAACTCGCCGAAGCGACGGGGCTGCACCCGAACACTGTCCGCGAGCATCTCGCGCGATTGCTGGATGCCGGGCACATCGTGCGGGAGACGGAGCACCGGACGACCCGGGGCCGGCCGCGTGTTCTGTACAGCGCAGCCACGGGACAGGGGGAATCGTCGAGCCCGATCGCCCGGCGGAAGGCTCGCGAGGCCGCCGCTCGCGGCGACCTGATGCGACGCGTGATGCCGTGGACAGGGGTCAGTGCCGAAGATCTCGGAACCGACGCGACCCATCAGCTCGACGCGATCATCGACCACTTGGGCGAATCGGGGTTCGATCCCCTCATCGACGAGTCGGTCCTCACGATCGATCTCTCTCCGTGCCCGCACGCGACGGCGCAGGCGGATCATCGCGACACGCTGTGCTCGGTGCACCTGGGGATCATGCAGGGGGTCCTGACGGAGGCCGGCGGGCCGCTGCTGGTGGACGGCATGCGCCCATCGTGCAATCCGGAGGACTGCGTCGTCCAGCTCACGACCCGCTGACCCTCCGCTCAGCTCTGGACGTCGCCGCGCCAGGCGCCCGTCTCGCGCGGGTGCGACTCGATGAACTCCTTGAAGTTCGCCAGGTCCTTCTTCACGGCATGGTCGTCGACACCGAATGCCGCGCCCGCCTTCTCGAGCAGGCCCGAGGGCTCCCAGTCGATCTGCACGGTGACGCGGGTCTCCGCATCCGACAGCTTGTGGAACGTCACGACGCCCGCGTGATTCTCATCGCCGCCGATGCTGTTCCAGGCGACCCGCTCGTCGGGGTGCTGCTCGGTGATCTCCGCGTCGAACTCGCGCTGCGCGCCGCCGACCGTCACGACCCACCGGGTGTGCGTGTCGTCGGTCTGGGTGATCGACTCGACGAAGCTCAGGAAGCGAGGGAAGTCCTCGAACTGCGTCCACTGGTTGTACGCGGACGATACGGGAACGTCGACGTCGATGGTTTCGATGATGCGTGCCATGGTGGGCTGCCTTTCTCTCGCGGTCCCCGCCAGGCTAGGCAGGCAGCGAGCGCCGGCGCCCGGGGTTGACACGCAGGTGCGGGTCGCATAACCGCCCGCTCAGCCCACGGCCGCCTCGGGCACGAGCACGCGGTCGGGCCGGGAGTAGACGTTCATCGTGCGACCGCGAAGGAATCCGACGAGTGTCATCCCGGACGCCGCGGCGAGCTCCACGGCCAGCGAGGAGGGCGCCGAGACGGCGGAGAGGATCGGGATGCCCGCCATGATCGCTTTCTGGACGAGCTCGAAACTCGCCCGGCCCGACACCATGAGAACCGTCCCGGTCAGCGGCAGCCGGTCGTGCAGGATCGCCCATCCGACGACCTTGTCGACGGCGTTATGGCGTCCGACGTCCTCGCGCAGCACGAGGAGCTCACCCGTCGCGGCGTCGAAGAGGGCGGCCGCGTGCAGTCCGCCCGTCTTGTCGAACACGGCCTGCTGGGCTCGGAGCAGATCGGGGTACCCCGCGAGCGCCTCCGCCTCGACCGCCGCCTCGTCGACCGACACGTCGTAGCTCGAGACCGTCTCGACGGCCTCGATCGACGCCTTGCCGCACAGCCCGCACGAGGAGGTCGTGTAGAAGTTGCGCGCGAGATCGGGGTCGGGCGGCGCAACTCCCGGCGCGAGCGAGACATCCAGCACGTTGTAGGTGTTCTCGGTGTTGCCCGCGAGGGGCCCACCCGTGCCGGGGCCGCCGCAGTGGATCGCGGAACGGAAATCGGATCCGCGGGCGATCACGCCCTCCGAGACGAGGAACCCGGCGGCGAGTTCGACATCGTGCCCCGGCGTGCGCATCGTGATGGCGAGCGAGGTGCCCGCGACGCGGATCTCGAGAGGCTCCTCGACGGCGAGGGTGTCCGAGCGGCGCACGCTCGCCCCGTCGAGGGATATCCGCGTGACGGGTCGCCGGGCGGTGATGCGTCCCATGATTCAGCCTCCGATCGCGTTCATGCCCCGAGCGGGCTGGAGAAACGAGGGGTCGTTGATCGCGTGGCCCGGCAGCTTCCCCCGCACGCACGCGCGCAGGATCGTCTCGATCTCGGCGTCGTCGCCGCCGGAGCGGAGGGCGGGCACGAGGTCGTATTCGGTCGTCGAGAACAGGCAGTTGCGCAGCTGGCCGTCCGCCGTCAGCCGCAGCCGGTCGCAGTCGCCGCAGAAGGGAGCCGTCACCGACGCGATGACGCCGACCGAGTGCGGTCCGCCGTCGAGCGCCCAGCGCTCGGCCGGCGCACCCGCCCTGCCCGGGATCGGCACGAGCGTCCACCGCGCAGCGAGCGCATCGAGGATCTCCTCCCTCGTGACCATCTGCGTGCGGTCCCACGTGTGGCCGGCATCCAGCGGCATCTGCTCGATGAACCTCATCTGAGCCCCGTGCGAGACGGCGAACGCCACGAGGTCCACCAGCTCGTCGTCGTTGACCCCGCGCATCGCCACCGCGTTGAGCTTGAGGGGGCGCAGGCCGGATGCCGCGGCCGCCGCGATGCCCTCGAGCACATCCCCCAGGCGGTCTCGGCGGGTGAGCTCGTGGAACCGGTCGGCCCGCAGCGTGTCGATGCTGATGTTGAGGCGGTGAAGACCTGCCGCGATGAGATCGGGCAGCACCTCGCCCAGCCGGATGCCGTTCGTCGTCATCGCGATCTGAACGGGGCCGTCCGGTCCCTCGATCGCGGCGAGACGCTGCACCACGTCGACGATGTCCCGCCGGAGCAGGGGTTCGCCACCCGTGAGGCGGAAGGTCGAGACGCCCGCGGCGGCCGCGACGCGCGCCGCGCGCTCGATCTCGTCGAGCGTGAGGATGCTCGTGCGGGCGAGCCACTCGTTGCCCTGCTCCGGCATGCAGTACGTGCACCGCAGCGAGCAACGGTCGGTGAGCGAGATACGCAGATCCCGGTGCACGCGCCCGTGCGTGTCGACGAGAGGACCGGATGCCGCGGCATCCACCGGACCGTGAGCGGGCACCCGCACCCCGATCGTGACCGGAACCGCACTCATGCGGATCCTTCGTTCACTCCGGCGGGCATGGCATCGAGCCTAGCCGCGGGCCCGCCGCGACCGGGCCGGTCGCGCGCTTTTTCACGGCCGGTGCGCGCGCGAGAGCGGCGCAGAGGGAGGAATCTCGTCATCGAGAGACCCGGCTCCGATGTGGTCTGACCACAGGTTACGATGCTCTCAACCGCCCCGCCTGAGCGAATCGGAGAACGCCCGTGGACCTCCTCGACCCGCTGTTGCTGGCCCGCTGGCAGTTCGGGCTGACCACCCTGTACCACTACCTCTTCGTGCCGTTGACGCTCGGTCTCGCGCTCGTCGTCGCGATCTTCCAGACGGTGTGGCACCGCACGGGCGACGTGAAGTGGCTGCACCTTACCCGCCTGTTCGGCAAGATCTTCCTCATCAACTTCGCGATGGGTGTCGTGACGGGCATCGTGCAGGAGTTCCAGTTCGGCATGAACTGGTCGGCCTACTCGCGGTTCGTGGGCGACGTCTTCGGAGCGCCGCTGGCCTTCGAGGGACTGATGGCGTTCTTCTTCGAGGCGACCTTCATCGGGCTGTGGATCTTCGGATGGGACCGGCTCCCCCGCATCCTGCACCTGGCCTCGATCTGGATGGTCGTGCTGGGGTCGACTCTGTCGGCGTACTTCATCCTGGCCGCCAACGCCTTCATGCAGAACCCCGTGGGCTATCAGATGGCGGCGGACGACGGCCGTGCCGAGCTGATCGACTTCTGGGCGGTGCTCACCAACCCCGTCGTGCTGGCGGCGTTCCCCCACACCATCTTCGCCGCCTGGATGTTCGCGGCCGCCGTCGTGATCGCGGTCTCCGCGTGGCACCTCTCCCGCGGCCAGCACCTCGAGACCATGCGCTCGTCGCTGCGGTTCGGCCTGTGGTTCATGATCGTCTCCTTCGCCGGGGTCGCCGTCTCGGGCGACCAGCTGAGCCTCGTGATGGTGGCGACGCAGCCGATGAAGATGGCGGCGGCAGAGGCGATGTGGGACAGCGCATGCGGCGCCGATGCATCCTTCTCGATCTTCTCCCTCGGCACCCCCGACGGGACGGAGGAGATCTGGTCGCTGCGCGTGCCGTATCTGCTGTCCCTGCTCTCCACCCACTCGTTCGACGGCTGCGTCGAGGGGCTCAACGACCTCCAGGCGCTCTACGAGCAGCAGTTCGGCGAGGGCGTGAGCTACATGCCGATCATCTGGGTCACCTACTGGTCCTTCCGCTGGATGATCGGCCTCGGCGGCGCCGCCGCTCTCGTGGCCGTCGCGGGTCTGTGGGTGACCCGCAAGAGGGCGACCCGTCCCGTCGCCGGATGGATGTGGAAGGTCGCAATCTGGGCGGCGCCGCTGCCCCTGCTCGGCAGCCTCGTGGGGTGGGTGTTCACCGAGATGGGCCGCCAGCCCTGGATCGTCTTCAGCCTGATGCTGACCGAGGACGGCGTCTCGCCGGGCGTTCCGGGATGGACGGTGCTCATCTCCCTCGTGGCGTTCACGCTCATCTACGCGGCCCTCGCCGTCGTGGAGTTCGGCCTGATCCTCAAGGCGGCGCAGAAGGGTCCCGACCCGCTGCCCGATCCGAACGCGCCCGGGGGCGACGCCGACGACAGCACCCGACTCACCTCGACGGTCTACTAGGAAGCAGCCATGGATCTCGCCTACCTCTGGTTCTGGATCATCGGATTCCTCTTCATCGGGTACTTCGTGCTCGACGGATTCGACTTCGGCGTCGGGATGTCGCTGCCCTTCCTCGGCAAGGACGACGTCGGACGCCGCCAGATCATCAACACGATCGGCCCCGTGTGGGACCTGAACGAGACGTGGCTGATCGTCGCCGGCGCGTCCCTCTTCGCCGCGTTCCCGGAGTGGTACGCGACGCTGTTCAGCGGCTTCTACCTCCCCCTCCTCCTCATCCTGCTCGCGCTCATCGCCCGTGGCGTGTCGTTCGAGTACCGGCACCAGCGCGACAGCCTGCAGTGGAAGAAGGGCTTCGACACGATGATCGTCGTCGGCTCCGCGGTGCCCGCCCTGCTGTGGGGCGTCGCGTTCGCGAACATCGTGCAGGGTGTGCCGATCGATCAGGACTTCGAGTTCACGGGAACGCTCCTGACGCTTCTGAACCCCTACGCTCTCCTGGGCGGCCTGACGACGCTGCTGCTCTTCTTCACGTACGGGGTGAGCTTCGTCGCCCTCAAGACCGACGGACAGGTGCACGACGACGCCCGCCGCCTGGCCGCGCGCTCCGGGTTCCTCACCATCGCCGTCGCCGCCGTGTTCCTGCTCTGGACCGTCCTCGCACACCCGGGGCTGCCCGTCATGGTCCTCGCGATCGTCGCGGCGCTCGCCCTCATCCTCTCCGTCGGCGCGAACCTGCGGAACCGCGAGGGCTGGGCCTTCGGCTTCGCCGCCGTCACGGTCGTCGCGGCCGTGGGCACGCTGTGGTTCGCGCTGTATCCGTTCGTCATGCCGTCGTCGACCGATCCCGCCTTCAGTCTGACGATCGAGAACGCCTCCAGCACCGACTACACGCTGACGATCATGTCGTGGGCGGCGCTGATCTTCCTGCCCCTCGTGCTGGCCTACCAGGGCTGGACCTACTGGGTGTTCCGCCGGCGCGTGTCCCGGTCGCACATCGAGAAGGCCGCCGCGCAGGCGCACTGATGCGGGGCGCCGATAGCCTCGACGTGCTGTGACTGATTCGAAGGATGCCCCCGCACCCGCCCCGCGCGAGGCCCGGCGGCCGCGGCGCACGCCCCCCGTCGACCCGCGCCTGCTGCGCTACGCCCGGGCAGCGCGGGGCTTCTTCGCCCTCCTCGCGGTCATCTCGCTCGCGCAGACCGCCGTCATCATCGCGTTCGCGGCGCTGCTGACCCGGGCGATCACCGGGGTGATCGACGGCATCCCGTGGTCCGACCTCGCGGCGACGCTCCTCGCGCTCACCGCCGTTGTGCTCGTGCGGGCCCTTTTGATCTGGCTGCGGGAGCAGGCGGCCGCTCGCGCGGCCGCGAGGGCGCAGGCGCAGCTGCGGGAGGGACTCGTCGCCGCGGTCGGCCGCCTCGGGCCCGCCTGGCTCGAGCGGCGCAGCTCGGCGGCGCTGGCCGTGACGGCGGGGCGCGGGCTGGAGGCGCTCGATGCATACTTCGGCCGCTACCTGCCCCAACTGGTGCAGACCGTGATCGCGACCCCCGTCATCCTCGCCGTCATGTGGTGGGCCGACTGGATCAGCGGGCTGACGGTGCTGCTCACCCTGCCCCTCATCCCGATCTTCATGATCCTCATCGGTCTCGCCACGCGCGCCGTGCAGAAGCGCCAGTGGGACACGCTGCGCCAGCTCGCCTCCCGCTTCGCCGACACCGTGCACGGCCTGTCCACGCTCAAGGTCTTCGGCCGGCAGCACCGCGCCGCGGCATCCATCGACCGCGTGACCGAGCGCTACCGCGGCGAGACGATGAAGGTGCTGCGGGTGTCGTTCCTCTCGGGCTTCGCGCTCGAGTTCCTCGCGAGCATCGCGGTCGCGATCGTGGCCGTGTCGATCGGATTCCGGCTGCTCGACGGGGTGCTGGTGCTCGGCGTCGGCCTCTTCGTGCTGCTCCTGGCGCCCGAGGCGTACCTGCCGCTGCGCCAGGTCGGCGTGCAGTTCCACGCGGCGGCCGAGGGCGTCGCCGCGACCGACGACGTGTTCGCCGTCCTGGACGAGGCGGCGGCCGCGCGCGACGCGGTCGACTCGCGGGGGGCGGCGCCGACGGCGGATCGTGTCGAGGTCGTAGGTCCCGAGGCGAACCTCGTGCTCGAGGGCGTGCGGGTGCGCCGCGGCGACCGGATCCTGCCGCCCGTCGCCCTGTCCGCGAGCACCGGCGAGGTCGTGGTGATCGACGGCGCGAGCGGGGCCGGCAAGACGAGCGCGCTCGCCGCACTGCGCGGCGCCGCCGCCTTCGAGGGACGTGCGATGTGGGCCGGCCACGACGTGCGCGGCCTCGCGGCCGCCGACTGGCTCGCCTGGGCCGGACAGCGCCCGGGACTGATCGCGGGAACCGTCGAGGAGAACGTGGCCCTCGGCGACCCGCGTCCCGACCGCGCCCTCGTCACGCGCGCGCTCTGCCTCGCCGCCGCCGACGGCATCCCGGCCGACCTCGCGCTCGGCGCCCAGGGAAGCGGGCTCTCGGGCGGCCAGGCGCAGCGCGTCGCGGTCGCACGCGCGCTCTACCGTCACCTGAGCGGACGCGCCCGCGTCGTCGCACTCGACGAGCCCAGCGCCGCGCTGGATGCCGACACGGAGGCCCGCCTCTGGCGGCATCTGCGGACGGTGGCGGATGCCGGGGCGATCGTCCTGCTCGTCTCGCACCGCACATCGGCCCGACGCATCGCCGACCGGGTGGTCTCGCTCCGCCACGCGGAGGTCGCCGCATGAGCGCCGACCCCGCCGTGCACCCGGGAGCCGCCGCCGCGCCCGGGCCGGTCACCGCCGGATCGGTGTTGCGCGCGGCGATGCCCCCTCCCCGCCGGTTCTGGCCGGCCGCGGCATCGGGCTTCCTGTCCGAGGCCTCGGCCGTCGCGCTGCTGGCGGTCAGCGCGTGGCTCATCGTCCGAGCGAGCGAACAGCCGATCCTGCTCGCGATCTCGGTGGCCGTCGTGGGCGTCCGGCTGTTCGCACTCACGCGAGCGGTGTTCCGCTACACGGAGCGGCTCGCAGGTCACGACGCCGCCCTGCGGCAGCTCGCCCGGACGCGTGCCGACCTCGTTCGCCGCCTCATCCCGCTGGCACCCGACGCCCTCGGGCGCCACGGGCGGGGCTCCGTGCTCGGCGCGCTCGTCGACGACGTCGACGACCTGCAGAACCTCCCGTTGCGCGTCGTGCAGCCCCTCGCGGCATCCGCCTTCGTGGCCCTCGGCGCCGTGGTCTTCGTCGGGATGGTCTCGTGGCCGGCGGCGCTGACCCTTCTCGCGTGCCTCGTCGCGGCGGCCGCTGCGGCCCTGCTGTGGGGGTGGGCGGTCGGTGCACGCTCCGAGCGCTCCCTGTCGCCCCTCCGGGCCCGCCTCGCCGACCAGGTGCTCGACCACCTCGGCAGCCTCGACGTCCTCGTCGCCTACGGCGCCGAGGAGCAGAGCCGCGCCCGCATCCGCGAGACCGATGCGCTCCTGCGGCGCGCCGTCGTGCGCCGCGCCGCCGCCCAGGCGGGCTCGGCGGCCCTCGTGTCGCTGCTGGCGGGAGCGGCATCCGTCCTCGCGATCGTCGCGACGCAGGGCCAGGATCTCGCGGGGCCGTCCCTGGCCGTCGTCGTGCTCGTCCCCCTCGCGGTGTTCGAGGTCTTCGCCGCCGTTCCGCTCGCGGCGTCGGCGTGGCGCCAGGTGCACGCGAGCGCGACGCGGATCTCCGAGGCACTGCCCACTCGGATCCCGGAGGAGATCGTCCGCGACGTGGTCCCCGCCACCGGCACGGCGCCGTCCCTGGGCACGGGGACCGAGGCGGGATTGCGCCTGCGCGGCGCGTCGGCGCGCTGGCCGGGTGCCGAGGACGACGCCCTGTCCGACGTCGATCTCCACGTCGCACCCGGCGAGCGCCTGCTCGTGGTCGGCTCCAGCGGCGCGGGCAAGTCCACCCTCGCGCACGTCCTCGTGCGCTTCCTCGCCGTGCGCGGGGAATACCGGATCGGCGGCATCCCTGTGCAGGAGCTCTCCTCCGACGACGTGCGGCTCACCGTGGGGCTCTGCGAGCAGGACCCGATGCTCTTCGACGAGGACATCCGCCAGAACCTGCTGTTCGCCCGTGAGAGCGCCACGGATGCCGAGCTGATCGCCGCCCTCGAGCGGGTGGGCCTCGGCCCCTGGCTCGCTGAGCGGGGCGGTCTCGATGCGCGCGTCGGCGAGCGCGGTGCCCTCGTCTCCGGCGGGCAGGCGCAGCGCATCTCGCTGGCGAGGGCGCTCCTACGGGGATTCCCCGTCCTCGTCCTGGACGAGCCGACGGCCGGCGTCGATCCGCAGGCGTCCGACCGGTTGCTCACCGACCTGCTCGGCGCGGTCGGCCCCGATCGGTCGGTCGTGCTCATCTCGCACGTCGCCCCGCCGGCGGGCTCCGTCGACCGCGTCGTCCGGCTCGAGGGCGGCCGCATCGTCCGAGGGGCCTGAGCCGACGGATCCGGCCATCAGGACGCTGCACCGGCAGCGGATCGCCCGGTGGGCACGGGCTGCAGACGGACGTCGGCCGGCTCGACGCGCAGACGCACGGGCACCCCGGCGGCGAGCCCCTCCTCTGCGACGACATCGGCCGGCACGTCCACGGCGACGGGCGGCTCGGCGGTGTGCACGCGCGCGCCGGCCGGCGTCTGCTCGATCCGCACGATCCGAGACGTCCATTCGCCGGGTCTCGGCGAGTCCCGGGCTGCCACGCGCACGGCCGCCGTCCACGTCGCCTCCCGGCTCCGCTCGAGGCGCACGGCGCCGGGGCGGAACACCGCGGCCAGGGCATCGCCGTCGGCTACGGCGGGGGACGGCGCCGGCCCCTCGATCAGCACCTCGGGCTCCCGACCCGCTCGCCACATGCGCCCGTCGGCGACGCCTACGACGCGGTTGAGTCCCGCGATCGTCGATGCGAAGCGGGTCGCCGGGGCGCGCAGGACCTCGCGCACGGTTCCCTCCTGCGTCACCCGACCCTCCTCGACGAGGAGGAGCCTCGAGGCGAGAGCCGCGGCATCCACGGCGTCGTGCGTGACGATGACCGCCGTCGAGCGGGTGAGCATCAGCTGCTCGTGCATCATCGCGCGGATGTCGGCCGCCGTCTCCGGATCCAGCGAGGTGAGGGGCTCGTCGAGGAGCAGGACCTGCGGTGCGGTCGCGAGCGCCCGTGCGATCGCGACCCGCTGCTGCTGGCCGCCGGAGAGCTGTGCCGGGCGCTTGTCCCCCACCCCCGGCATCCCCACGCGCCACAGCCAGTCGTCGGCCTCCCCGAGGGCGACGCTGCGACCGATGCCCTGCGCCCGCGGACCGAAGGCGACGTTCTCGCGTGCGCTCATGTGGGGGAACAGCCGCGGTTCCTGACCGAGCAGCACCGCCCCGCGCTGCGCGGGCCGCATGTGCATCCCGCGCCCGCGGCCTCGCGGTCGCGGCGCGCGGGCCACGTCCTTCCCGCCGATCCGCACCCGCCCCTCGGTGAGCCGCGCAAGCCCCGCGACCGCCGCGAGAAGCGTCGACTTGCCCGCGCCGCTCGGTCCCATCACGGCGATCACCTCGCCCGCGCCCGCGGTCACACGCACCTCGAGCCGGAAGCCCCTGCGCGCCACGACGACGTCGGCATCGAGCGTCGCGCCGGTCATCGCGGCGCCCCCTCTCGCCAGCCCCGCACGAGCAGGAGCACGACGAGCGAGGTCACCAGCAGCAGCAGCGACAGGGCCACGGCGGTGCCCTGCCCGACCCCCGCGCCGTTGAACGCCGTGTAGATCGCGAGCGGCATCGTCTGGGTCTGACCCGGGGAATTGCCGGCGAAGAGCGCCGTGGCACCGAACTCGCCGATCGCGCGCGCGAAGCACAGGATGACGCCCGCCAGCAGGCCGGGCGCGGCCAGCGGCAGCGTGACCCGCCAGAGGGTGCGCCACCGCCCCGCGCCGAGCGTCGCGGCCGTGTGCTCGTGCTCGACCCCCGCCGTCCGCAGCGACCCCTCGACCGCCAGGACGAGGAACGGCAGCGCGACGAAGACCTGGGCGAGGACGACGGCCGCCGTCGTGAACGGCAGCGAGATGCCCCACAGCGCCAGCGCCTCGCCCACGGGGCTGCTGCGACCGAACAGGAACAGCAGGGCCACGCCGCCGACCATGGGAGGCAGCACCAGCGGCACGGTCACGAGCACCCGCAGCACGCCGGCGAGTCTCGGACGGGCGCGGGCGATCACGAGGGCGAGCGGCACCCCCAGAACCGTGCAGACGGTGGTGGCGATCAGCCCCGTCACGAGGGACAGGACGAGGGCGTCGACGGAGGCCGGCGCGGCCACGTCCGCCCAGAGGGTCGACCACTCCACGCGGCCGACGAGCGCTCCCAGCGGCACGACGAGCAGCGCGAGGCCGAGGAGCGCGGGGACGACGAGGACCGGGGGGAGGGTCCCCCCGGCGGGGCGGTGCGACGGATCGGTCACGGCGCTCCGAACCCGCGGTCCTCGAGCACGGCACGCCCCGGCCCGGACACGACGAACGCGACGAACGCCTCTGCGGCAGCGGGGTCGGCGGATCCTTCGAGGGGCGCGATGGGATAGCGGTTCACGACCTCCGCGGCGCCCTCGGGGACGAAGCTCTCGACGGGCCGCCCCGAGACGTCCGTCGCATAGACGAGCCCGGCATCCGCCTCATCGGCGGCCACCTTGGTCAGCACGGCGGCGACGTTCTGCTCGTAGCTGGCCGCGTCCACCCGGACGCCGGCACCCGCCAGGAGCCGTTCGGCCGCGGCGCCGCAGGGCACCTCCGGCGCGCAGAGCACGACGGTGCGCTGCGGGTCGCCCAGGTCGCCGATGCTCTGCACGTCGCCGGGATTCCCCTCCGGAACGGCGACGACGAGGGTGTTCGTCGCGAAGACGTCGGTCGTCGTCGCGAGGTCGCCGATGCCGGCCATCGTGGCCTCGTCGGCCGCCGCGAACACGTCGGCCGGCGCTCCCTCGACGATCTGCGCCGCGAGCGTGCTCGATCCGTCGTAGACGATCGGCCGGACGTCGATACCCGGGTTCTCGGCCTCGAAGAGCCGGGCGATCTCGTCGAACGAGCCCTGCAGCGACGCGGCGGCGAAGACCGTCAGCTCGACCTGCGCTCCGGATGCCGCGGCATCCGCTCCCCCCGCCCGGGGCTCCCCGGCCGACCCGCATGCGGCGAGCGCGACGCCCACGCCGGCGAGCGCGGCGACGACGCCGAGGGCACGCGGAGGGCTCACTTCGGCGTCTCCACGATCACCGTCGTGGCCTTGACCACGGCGGTGGCGAGCGCACCGACCTCGAGACCGAGCTCGCGCACCGCCTCGGCGGACATCAGCGAGACCACCCGATGCGGCCCCGCCTGGATGTCGACCTGCGCCATCACGCCGTCCACCTGCAGGCGCGTCACGAGCCCGACGAACCGGTTGCGGGCGCTCGAGAGCCGGTCGGCCGGGTCGGCGGCCGCGCGGGCGAGCTCCACGGCGCGCGCCGCGAGGGCGTCGCCCGGGATCTGCGCGGGTGAGCTTCCCGTCGTGGGCAGCACGCCCGCGTCCACCCAGCGACGCACCGTGTCGTCACTGACACCCAGCAGCCGGGCCGCCTCGGCGATCTTGAACGCGCTCACTCGTCGATGATATCCGCGCCCGCGAGGTTCAGGAGCGATTACGTCCGCATCCGCGGAAACACGAGCGGCGCCGCGTCGTGCGCGCCGGACTAGCCTGGAGGGATGCCTCTGCCTCCGCTGGTCGAGCCCGTCGCCGCGCTCAGCGACGCCGAGCGCGCGCGCACCGCGCGACACACGAGCCTGCTCGCCCTCGGCGATGTCGGTCAGCGGCGCCTCGCCGCCGCGCACGTCGCGGTCGTGGGCGCCGGGGGACTCGGCTCCCCCGTCGTCCTCGCGCTCGCGGCGGCCGGGATCGGCACGCTCACGATCATCGACGACGACGACGTGGAGCCCTCGAACCTCCAGCGTCAGGTCATCCACGCCCACGCCGACGTCGGCCGGCCCAAGGTCGACAGCGCCGCGAGGGCCGTCGCCGGCCTCTCCCCGGAGACGCGCGTCGTGGCGGTGCGCGCGCGCCTGTCGCCCGACAACGCCGCCCGCCTGCTCGCAGACGCGGACCTCGTGATCGACGGCACCGACACCTTCGACACCCGCGAGGCCGTCGCCGCGGCGACGCAGCGGGCGGGCGTGCCGCTGGTATGGGGCACCGTGCAGGAGATGCACGCGCAGGTCACGGTGTTCTGGTCGGCGCCCCCCGCGGGCTCCTCCCCCGTCGTGCTCGGCGACCTCTACCCCCCGGGCTCGGTGGGCGACGTCCCCACGTGCGCGGACGTCGGCGTTCTGGGCGCCCTGTGCCTGCAGGTCGGCTCGCTGCTGGCGATGGAGGCGATCAAGCTCATCGCGGGCATCGGCGAGCCGCTCCTGGGACGCGTACTCGTGATCGACGCGCTGGCGGCCCGGCAGCGCGAGGTGCCGCTCGTGGGCGCCGCCCCGGGGCGCGAGAACGCCGATGCCGCGGCATCCCTCGCCCCGCCCCTTCCCCCGCACATCGATGCCGCGACCCTGAGGGCCGCTCTCGCCGGCGTCGCGCGACCGGACCTGCTCGACGTCCGGGAGCAGCACGAGCTCTCGCGCGGCACGATCGACGGCATCCGGCATGTCCCCCTCGCCGCCGTGCTCGCGGACCCGGAGGCGGCGGCGCCCCCCTCCGGCACCACTCCGACGATCGTGATCTGCCAGGCGGGCATGCGCGCGCGCCGGGCTGCGGAGGCGCTGCGGGGCGCCGGGGTCGACGCCGTCGTCCTCACCGGCGGGATGGACGCGTGGGCCGCGATGCTGACGGGGACGAGGATCCGAGCGTGAGCGGGGCCGCGCTCCGAAGCGTCGAGGATCAGCAGGGCCGGGTCATCGCCGCGGCGAGCCCCCTTCCGGCATCGTCGCGCCGGCTCCGCGACGCCGCCGGTTCGACGCTCGCGGCGCCGGTCCTCGCCCGCGTCGACATCCCCGTCTTCGACAACTCCGCCATGGACGGCTTCGCGGTCCGATACGCGGATGCCGCGGCCGCCGCGCCGGGCAGCCCCGTCGTCCTCCGCGTCGTCGCCGACCTGCCCGCGGGCACCGCGCTCGACCCGGCGCTGGCGGCCGGGGAGGCCGCCCGCATCATGACCGGCTCTCCCGTCCCCGCCGACGCCGACGCGATCGTCCCCTTCGAGGACACCGAGGCCGGTCTGGGCGGCGGGCTGGAGCCCGTCGCCGTCGTCCGCCCGCCGCGGGGCGTCGGCGCCCACATCCGCCGGCGCGGCACGGATCTGCGCGCGGGAGACGTCGTGATCGACGCCGGCGAGCGGCTCGGACCCTTCGCCCTGTCCGCCGCTGCCGCCGCCGGTGTCGAGGCCGTCACGGTCCACGAGCGCCCGCGCGTCGCCGTCGTCTCCACCGGCACGGAGCTCGCGCCCCCGGGGGCCGATCTGCGGCGCGGACAGATCCCCGAGTCCAACTCCGTCCTGCTCGAGCACCTCGCGCGGGGCGCCGACGCGGATGTCGTCCTGGTGGAGAGCGTCGACGACAGCGATGCCGCCTTCCTCGACGTCCTCTCGCGGGCCCGCGATGCCGGGGCGCACGTCGTCATCACCTCGGGCGGTGTGAGCGCGGGCGCCTACGAGGTCGTCAAGAACGTGCTCTCGCGGGGAGGGGAGGTCGAGTTCGCCAAGGTCGCGATGCAGCCCGGCAAGCCCCAGGCCTTCGGCGTGCTCGGCGGTGGGGAGCTCTTCTTCGGCCTTCCCGGCAACCCCGTCAGCTCCGCCGTGTCGTTCGAGACGTTCGTGCGGCCCGCGCTCCTGGCCCTTCAGGGGCGACGCGCGCTGCACCGCCCGCTCCTGCGCCTGCAGGCCGCGACGGCGTGGCGCACTCCCCTCGGCCGGCGCCAGTACCTGCCCGCCGCCATCGACCGCTCGGATCCCGCCCGGTGGCTGGTCGCACCGGCCAGCGCGGGGGGCTCCGGCTCGCACCTGGCGGGCGGGCTCGCGCACGCCGAGGCCTACGCGATCGTCGCGGCCGACGTCGAGGCCGTCGACGTCGGCGACATGGTCGATGTCATGCTGGTCACATGAGCTTCACGCACCTGGATGCCGCCGGCCACGCCCGCATGGTCGATGTGACCGAGAAGCAGCCCACCGTCCGCGCCGCGACCGCCCGCGGTTTCGTGCGCTGCGCCGCCCACGTCGTGGGCGCGCTCCGGGACGGCACGGCCCCCAAGGGCGACGTGCTCGCGGTCGCGCGCATCGCCGGCATCCAGGGCGCCAAGAAGTGCGCCGACCTGCTGCCCCTCGCCCACGTCATCGGCGTGCACGGTGCGGCGGTCGATCTGTCGATCACCGACGACGGCGTCGAGATCGAGGCGACCGTGCGCACGGCCGATCGCACCGGCGTGGAGATGGAGGCGCTGACCGCCGTGAGCGTCGCAGCCCTCGCGATCGTCGACATGGTGAAGGGGATGGACAAGTCCACCTCCATCGAGGACCTGCGCATCACCGCGAAGGAGGGCGGCCGCTCCGGCTCCTGGACTCGGCCCGGCGCATAGCGGCATGATCGACGGCTCGCTCGACGCGATCATCCTTGCGGGCGGCCGGGCCTCGCGGCTCGGCGGCGTCGCGAAGCCGTTGCTCGAGGTCGGCGGACGCCCCCTGCTGACCTTGGCGGTCGATGCCGCCGCGGATGCCGGAGCGCGCCGCATCGTCGTCGCCGCGCCGCCGCTGCGGGACGACCCGCGCGTGCGGTGGGTGCGGGAGGACCCGCCCTTCGGCGGCCCCGTGGCGGGGATCGTCGCCGCGCTCCCTCTCACCGACGCGACCTGGGTCCTCGTGCTGCCCGCAGACCTGCCGCGCGCGCGCGACGCGGTCGCACGCCTCCGGGCCGCGCGGCCGGGCCCCGACGGCGTGAGGATGGTGGATGCCGGGGGCCGCACGCAGCCCCTCACGGCGATCTACCGGGCGCAGGCGCTCCGGGCCGCGGCGTCCGCGCTCCCCCACGGCGGCCGCGACCTGCCCGTACGGGCGCTCGTGGCCGACCTGCGTGTGAGGGATGTTCAGGACGCCGATGAGAGCGCCCTCGACGTGGACACGTGGCAGGATCTGGAGGAGGCGCGGCGGCGCCAGGGGGTGCCGCAGGCCGCGCCGGAGACGGAGAGAACCATGTCCAGCGAGAACTCCCGCACCCTTCCGCCCGAGGCCCTCGACGCGTGGGCCGCCGCCCTGCGCGAGCGCTTCGACCTCACCGGCGACGACCTGCCGGTATCGCTCGTGCTCGACCTCGCGCGGGATGTCGCCAACGACGTCGCACGTCCCGCCGCTCCCTTCAGCGCGTTCGCCGCGGGCTTCGTCGCCGGTCGGGCGGGCGGATCGCCCGAGCAGGTGCGCGAGGCCGTCGCGGCCGTCGTGGACCTCGCCGCCGCGTGGAAGCGGGACGGGTCCTGATGGCACGGGTGCGCTATTTCGCCGCCGTCGAGGAGGCGACGGGGCGCGACGAGGAGTCGCGACCCGAGACGACGCTCGGCGACCTGCGGGCGGCGCTGCTCGCCGAGTACCCGTCGCTCATCGGCATCCTGCCCCGTTGCGCCGTGCTCGTGGGCGGATCGCGGGTGGACGACGCGGCACCGCTCGCGGCCGACGCCACGGTCGACGTGCTGCCGCCGTTCGCCGGCGGGTGAGCCTCAGCCGCCGAGACCCTTCCACGCGGTCGTGCCGTCCGCCTCCACCTGACGCTTCCACACCGGAAGGTCGGTCTTGATGGTCTCGATGATCTCCCGGCACACCTCGAAGGCCTCGGCGCGATGCGGCGAGGCGACGGCGATGACCACCGCGGCGTCGCCGACCGACAGCCGGCCGACGCGATGACTGACGGCGACGACCGCCGATCCGTCGCCGATCGCGGCGTTCGCGAGCCGCACGAGGGTCTCGGGGGCGTCCGGATGGGCGGTGTACTCGAGGGCGACGACCGCACCCGAGGCATCCGGATCGTGGTCACGGACGCGGCCGACGAACGTCGTCAGCGCACCGGCCGCCGCGTCGTCGACGGCGCGGAGGTGCTCATCGAGATCGAGCGGATCGGCGCTGATCCGGGCCAGGCGCACCCCGCCCATCAGTGGTCGCCGCCCGCGAGCTGATCGACGACGTGCCGCGCGACCGAGAGGACGACGGGCATCCCGGAGGCCACCGCAGCGGTGGAGCCCGGCAGGTTGACCACGAGGGCCCCCGAGGGATCGACGACGCCGGCGAGGCCCCGCGTGAGCATGCCGCCGGGCTTCTCCGCGGCTCCGCGACGACGCAGTTCCTCGGCGATGCCGGGCAGCTCGCGCGTGATCACCCTCGCCGTTGCCTCGGGCGTCCGGTCCCGGGGACCGACGCCCGTGCCGCCCGTCGTGACGATCAGGCGAGCGCCCGAGCCGAGCGCGGCGCGCAGCGCGGCCTCGACGCTGTCGTCGCCGTCGGCGACGACGGCCGGCTCCGCGCACTCCCAGCCGGCGTCCCGGAGAGCGGTCACGGCGAGGGGGCCGCTGCGATCGGACCGCTCGCCCGAGGCCGAGCGGTCGGAGACGGTGATGACCGCGGCGGTGGACGGCGCGGAGGTGTCGGGGGCATGCATCCCCCTCACTCTAGGCCGCGTCGGCGCGGTCGGCGGCGGCCTGCTCGGCATCCTCCCGAGCCTCGGCCGCGGCGACGATGCGAGCGGCCATCCCGGCGAAGATGAAGCCGTGGAACGGCAGCACCGCCAACCAGTACAGCCGCCCCGCGAGGCCGCGGGGGAAGAACACGGCCCGCTGCTCGTAGGTGGCGCCGCCGGCCGTGGGCACCGCGCGCATCTCGAGCCAGGCGAGCCCCGGCACCTTCATCTCCGCCCGCAGGCGCAACTGCGACGGCTGCTCGCCACCGCCGCGCTCCACCTGCTCGACGCGCCAGAAATCGAGCGCGTCCCCGACGACGAGGCGGTCGGGATGCCGGCGGCCCCGCCGCAGCCCGACGCCGCCGACGATCTTGTCCATCCATCCCCGCGCCGCCCATGCGAGGGGCCACGAGTACCAGCCCCGTGTGCCCCCGATGCCCTCGATGACGGCCCACAGGTCCTCGGCGGGCGCCCGGGTGTCCGCCGAGCGGAGGTCTGTGAACACCATCCGGCCCGCCCACTCCGGGTCTGCCGGCAGGGGGTCGCTCGGGGCGTCGTGCACGGCGGCATCCTGCCAGCTCGTCTCGACACCGCCCGCCCGCTCGCGCCCGAGCGCGAGGGCCACCGCCCGCCGATAGGGCGTCAGCCCGCCCTCGGGGCGCGGGATGAGCGCGTCGACGTCGCGGTTCTTCACGATGCACTCGTTCTGCAGCGACTCCACGAGCGGACGGGCGATCGACCGCGGTATCGGGGTGACGAGGTTGACCCAGTGCGAGGCCAGTCCCGGCGTCAGCACCGGCAGCGCCGCGATGGGGCGCTGACGCAGGCCCGCCTGCACGGCGTAGCCGTTCATCATCTGGCCGTACCGCAGCACGTCGGGCCCGCCGATGTCCACGGCGCGGTTCACGTCGGCATCGACCTTCGCGGCACCCAGGAGGTAGTGCAGCACGTCTCGAACGGCGATCGGCTGAATGCGGTTGCGCACCCATCTCGGCGCGGGCATATACGGCAGCACCTCGGTGAGATGGCGCACCATCTCGAACGATGCGGACCCCGAGCCGATCACGACGCCCGCCTGCAGCACGAGGGCGGGCACGCCGCTGGCCAGCAAGATCTCGCCGACCTCCACGCGCGAGCGCAGGTGGCGTGAGAGCGTCGCGTCATCCGGATGGAGCCCGCCGAGGTAGACGATTCGCCCCGCCCGGGCGGCCGCCGCGGCATCCGCGAGCGTCCGGGCCGCGCGCTGATCGGTCTCCTCGAACAAGCGCCCGCCGCCCATCGAGTGCACGAGGTAGTAGATCACGTCGGCGCCCCGGGTGGCCTCGGTGACCGCCGCCACGTCCGTCGCGTCTCCGATGACGATCTCGACCCGGTCGCCCCACTGGTAGGCCGCGACGCGCGCCGGGTCGCGGGCGAGCACCCGCACCCGATAGCCCGCGGCCAGCAGCCGCGGCACGAGGCGGCCGCCGATGTACCCGGTGGAGCCGAGTACGAGCGCGCGCGGCTGCTCCCCGTCCGCGCGCGGCGCGGCCCGCAGGGCCTCTTCGCGGCCCGTGGGGGCGGATGTCTCCAGCATGCCTCGAACCGTACGCGCCGACCCCGACCCCGACAAGCCGCTTGACACGGTCCATCGGGGCACGCGGGACGGTCCCCGCGGAGGGATCAGGATGCCGCGGGGCGCTCCAGGCGCACGATCACCGACTTCGAGGTGGGGGTCCCCGAGACGTCGGCGGTCGAATCCAGCGGCACGAGCACGTTCGTCTCCGGGTAGTACGCCGCGGCGTTGCCCCGAGGCGTTCGGTACTCCACGATGCGGAACGCTTCCGCGCGCCGCTCCTCGAGCGATCCGTCGGTGCGCGGCCATTCGGAGACGAGGTCGACGATGTCGCCGTCCGCGAAGCCCAGCGCGGCGATGTCCTCCGCGTTCACGAGCACCACCCGGCGTCCGTCGTGGATGCCGCGATAGCGGTCGTCCTTGCCGTAGATCGTGGTGTTGTACTGATCGTGCGAGCGCAGGGTCTGCAGCAGCAGGCGGCCCTCCGGGATGCGCGGGTACTCGAGCGGGTTGGCCGTGAAATGCGCCCGCCCCGAAGCCGTGGCGAACCGCCGCCCGTCACGGGGACCGTTCGGGAGGAAGAACGTGCGCCCCTTCGCGATGCGCTTCTCGTAGTCGTCGAAGCCCGGGATGACGCGCTCGATGTGCGCGCGGACGAGCGAGTAGTCGCCCTCCAGGGCCGCCCAGTCGGCCCGCGGGACGTTCGCCGCGGCTTCCACGCCGGCGGGATCCGGGCCGCTCGCCTCCTCGGCGGCCGTGCGCTCCACCTGATCGCGGTCGACGTCGCCGTCGTGGGCGGGCGCCGCGTTCCGCGGGCTCACCCCCGTGGCCGCGTCGGCGAACACGAGCGCGCAGAGTCGGGCGATGATCGCGACCTCGCTGAGCATGTCGGAGGACGGCGGCTCGAGCCGCCCGCGCGACGCGTGCACCGCGCCCATCGAGTCCTCGACGGTCACGCGCTGCTCGCCCCCCGCCCGTGCGTCCCGATCCGTGCGTCCGAGGGTCGGCAGGATGATCGCACGCCGACCGGTGACCACATGCGAGCGGTTGAGCTTGGTCGACACGTGCACGGTCAGATCGCACCGCGACATCCCGTCCTCGACGACCCGCGTGTCGGGCGTCGCGCTGACGAAGTTGCCGCCCATGCCGAGGAAGACGCGCACCTTGCCGTCGCGCATCGCGCGGATGGCCTCGACGGTGTCGTAGCCGTGCTCACGGGGCGCGGTGAACGAGAACTCCCGGTCGAGCGCCTCGAGGAACGCCTCGGAAGGCTTCTCGTAGATGCCCATCGTGCGGTCGCCCTGCACGTTGGAGTGGCCCCGCACGGGGCAGACACCGGCCCCCGCCCGGCCGATGTTTCCCTGCAGGAGAAGGACGTTCACGACGTCCCGCAGCGTCGGCACGGAGTGCTTGTGCTGCGTGAGCCCCATCGCCCAGCAGACGATCGTGGCCTTCGAGGTGCGCACCGTCTCCGCGACGTGGCGCAGCGATGCCTCGGATACGCCCGTGGCGGTCTCGAGCTCGCTCCACGCGACGCGGCTCATCTCGTCGACGTACTCGTCGAAGCCCACCGTGTGGGCGTCGATGAAGGCGCGGTCGAGCACGCCGCCCTCGCGCTCCTCCACCTCGAGGAGGTGCTTGCCGATCGCCTGGAAGAGCGCTTGATCGCCGCCGAGGCGGATCTGCACGAACTGATCCGCGAGCTTGGTCCCGCCGAGGATGACGCCCTTGGGCGTCTGCGGGTTCTCGAACCGCAGCAGCCCCGCCTCGGGCAGTGGGTTGATCGCGACGATCGTCGCGCCGCGCGCCTTCGCCTTCTCGAGCGCGCTCAGCATGCGGGGGTGGTTCGTTCCCGGGTTCTGCCCGGCGACGATGAGCAGATCGGCCTCGTGGATGTCTTCGATCGACACCGTCCCCTTGCCGATCCCGATGGTCTCGGTGAGGGCCGAACCGCTCGACTCGTGACACATGTTGGAGCAGTCGGGGAGGTTGTTCGTGCCGAGGCCCCGCACGAGCAGCTGGTAGAGGAACGCCGCCTCGTTCGAGGTGCGACCCGAGGTGTAGAAGACGGCCTCGTCGGGGTCGTCGAGGCCGCGCAGGCTCGCCGCGATCTCGCCGAGCGCGTCGTCCCACGAGATGGGGCGGTAGTGCGTCGCGCCCTCGTCGAGGATCATCGGCTGGGTGAGCCGGCCCTGCTGCCCGAGCCACCAGTCGTCGTGGCCGCGCAGATCCTCCATGGAGTGCGTCGCGAAGAAATCGGGCCCCACCCGGCGCACCGTCGCCTCCTCGGCGACGGCCTTCGCGCCGTTCTCGCAGAACTCCGCGATGTGGCGCTTGTCCTCCTCCGGCCAGGCGCACCCGGGGCAGTCGAACCCGTCCTTCTGGTTCACCTGCATGAGCGTGCGGATGCTGCGGGTGACGCCCATCTGCTCGTTCGCGATCTGCAGGGCGTGCAGCACCGCGGGCACGCCGACGGCGACCTTCTTGGGTCGCGTGACGTGGAGACGGGACTCGTCGATGTCTGTGGTGGGGGGCTTCGTCGCCATGCGGCCATGGTACGCCTCGAGAGGCGGATTACCTATGCCGATAGGGACCGAGCCAGGGCCCTCTCAGCGCCCGACCGTGAACCCGGGGCGCTCAGGACGCCACCTCCGCGACGGGACGCGATCCCGCCCGTCGACGGAACTCGCTGTCGAGCAGCCGCGCGAAGAGCACCGCGACCAGCAACGCCGATCCCGCCCCGAGCAGGGCCCCACCGAGAGTGTCGCTGAGCCAGTGCGCGCCGAGGTATGTGCGGGAGAACGCCATCAGCGTCGTCCATGCCGCTCCGGCGATGGCCACCCAGACACCCGGGAAGACGACGAAGAGCGCGACCGCGATCGTCGCGGCGTTGGCGACGTGACCGGAGGGGAACGATCCGAAGTCGGACACGACGATGATCTCCTCGGGCCGCGCACGCCCGAAGAGGTGCTTGCACACCTGCACGAGACCCGCCGACACCGCGGATGCCACGAGGAAGTACGCCGCCGCCCACGGGCGTCGCAGCACGAGCAGGACGGCGACCACCGCCAGCGGCAGGGCGAGGATGCCGAACCAGCCGCCGCCGAGGAAGTTCATGGCGTAGGAGAACGAGAGCAGGATCTCCGTGCGACCGGCCGCGAGCCACGCGGACCACGCCGCGTCCACCGCGAAGGGATCGTTGCCCCGCCCGATGCTGATCCACGCGCCGAGCGCGATTCCGAGCACGGCCAGCGCGGCGCCGACGATGAGCCAGGTGCGTATACGGGCGGGGTGTGGGGCATCCATCGCGCCATTGTGCCAGCGCGGACGCCCGCCGCCGGTCACGGCGTGAGCGCCTGGACGCTGCGCGGCCGCACGACGAACCAGAGGGCGAGGATACCGATCACGGCGCAGCCCGCCATCACGGCTGCCATCGTCGTGCCGGTGATCGCCGAATCGGCCGACAACCATCCCACGACGGGCGAGACCAGGCCCGCGACGCCGAAGTTGACGGCGCCCAGGAGCGAGGCGGCCGTTCCCGCCGCCTTGCCGTGGCGGTCGAGAGCGAGCACCTGCGCGCACGGGAACGTGAAACCGCACGTCACCATGAAGACGAACAGCGGAATCAGGATGCCCCAGAGGCCGAAACCGAGCTGGTCGAAGACGATGATCGCCACGGCCGACACGAAGAGCATCGCGGTGGAATACGCGAGCACCCACTGGGGACCGAACCGGGCCGCCAGCCGCGATGCGACCTGCACCCCGATCACCAGCCCGATCGAGTTGACGGCGAAGAGGAGGCCGTACTGCTGCGCGTCGAAGCCGAAGCTCTCTTGGAAGAGGAACGACGAGGCCGACAAGTAGGAGAACAGACCGCTGAAGGTCATGCCGCCGATCACGAGCACGCCGAGGAAGACCCGGTCGGTCAGGACGCTGCCGTACCGCTGCCACACCGTCGTCGTCCCTCGCTCGGACCGGCGCTCGCGCGGCAGCGTCTCGGGTATGAAGATGAGCGCAGCCACGAGCATGACGGCGCCGTAGATCGCGAGCACCACGAACAGGCCGCGCCACGGCATGACCAGCAGAAGTCCCGAGCCGATGAGAGGCGCGACGACGGGCGCGACCCCGGAGACGAGCGCAAGACGCGAGAGCATGACGACGAGGCGCCGGCCCCCGAAGAGGTCGCGCACGATCGCCATCGCCACGACGCCGCCCGCCGCCGCGCCCGCGCCCATCAGCACGCGAGTGATGCCGAGCGTCTCGAGCGTCGGGGCGAGCGCCGCGGCGACGCTCGAGACGACGTGCAGCGCGGTGACCGCGAGGAGGGGGATGCGGCGCCCCACCTTGTCGCTCAGCGGCCCGACCAGCAGCTGGCCGAGCCCGAAGCCGAGCATCGTGCCGGTCAGCGTCAGCTGGATCGCTGCCGCGGTGGTGTCGAAGTCCGTCTCCAGGACGGGGAACGCGGGCAGGTAGAGGTCGATCGTGAAGGGGCCCAGGGCGGTCAGGGCGCCGAGCAGGATGACGTACAGGAGCCGGCGGCCCGCGGAGATGCTGTCGCCCGGGTGGAGCATGATCGGCGCGGTGGCGGGATTGGACCCGAGGGTCCGGATCGCATCCGTGCGGGGTCGCCGGTCGGCCTCGGCCGCCTGACCGGGACGGACGACGGGGACGTTGGCGGTATCGAGCACGCAGGTTCTCCTGATCCCAAAGTCGGATCGAATCGATTCGATCCCCAGTCTAGCGCGCTCGCAGCGGCCGTCCAGGCTGGGCACGAGGCGCGCACATAGACTTTGCGGGATGGCGCACGGCGCCACACTTTCGACCCGTCGAGCCGAGAGCACCGCAGCATGTCCCCCAAGAAGCCCAGCGGCAACCCCGCCAAGCAGGCCGAGCAGGCCCTGACCGTCAAGCAGCAGCGTGAGGCCAAGCGGGCCGAGAAGCTCGCCGAATACCAGCGGCAGGTCGCCAAGCGGCGCCGCACCGGCATCATGTGGTGGGTCGTCGGAGGCGTCGCCGCGCTCGCCGTCGTGGGCGTGGTCGTCGCCTCGATCGTCTTCCAGCCGGCGCCGCGGCCGACCTACGAGGCGGGAGCCGGCTCCGGGACGCAGATCGAGGGAGTCGAGACGTTCTCGCACGACACCTCCCACGTGGAGGGAACCGTCGACTACGAGCAGACGCCGCCCGCCGGCGGCCCGCACAACCAGTACTGGCTGAACTGCGGCGAGTACTCCCAGCCGCAGCAGAACGAGTATGCGGTGCACTCCCTCGAGCACGGCGCGATCTGGGTGACGTACGACCCCGAGCTCGTGCAGGGCGAGGACCTCGACACGCTGCGCTCCTACATGCCCTCCAGCTACTACATCCTCTCGCCGTACGAGGGGATGGACTCCCCCGTGACCCTCAGCGGGTGGAACTCGCAGCTGAAGGTCGACTCGGTCGACGACGAGCGCATCCCCCAGTTCTTCGAGGAGTACTGGCGCAGCGACCAGGCGCCCGAGCCGAACGCGGTCTGCACCGGCGCGATCGACGGCGAGGGCCGGGTCTGAGGTGACGGCCGACCCCGCCGCCCGGCCGACCCGCAGCGGCCCGCCGCGGTGGCTGCTGGCGACGCTCGCCGTTCTCGCCGTCGCCGCCCTGGCGTTCGCGGCGGGCCGATTCACGACCTTCGGCGCCCTCGACCAGGCCGCCTCCCCCACCACGACGTCGCCGGAGGCCGGCTTCGCGCGCGACATGCAGCTGCACCACGCTCAGGCGGTGCACATGGCGATGACGCTGTACCGGGAGACGGAGGACCCGCAGCTGCGGGCGCTGGCGTACGACATCGCCACGGCGCAGTCGGCGCAGCAGGGCGAGATGTATTCCTGGCTCGTCTCGTGGGGCCTCCCGCAGGCGGGGGGTCCGACGATGGCGTGGATGACGGATGCCTCGGGCCACGGCCACGGCGCGCCCGCCGGGGAGACGCTGAGGGGAGAGGACCTGCTCGTGCAGATGGGCATGGCGACCGACGCGCAGCTCTCCGCATTCGAGGCAGCGTCGGGGCCGGCCGCCGACTGCATGTTCCTGGACCTCATGACGACGCACCACGAGGGCGCGATCGACATGGTCGACGCGGTGCTGGAGCTCGGCTCCGAGCCCCGCGTCCGCCACGTCGCACAGGGCATGAAGGACACGCAGCGCTTCGAGATCGACGCGATGGCCGCGGCATCCGAGCGCCTGGGGTGCAGCGCCGACTGATGCGGCACCCTCCGCGTCCGGCGGACTGCGAGCCACCCCCCTGCATCGAGCCGCCGGACGCGGAAGGTGTCACCCCTTCGTCGAGCCCGCGAGCAGCCCCCGCACGAAGTATCTCTGGAGCGCCAGGAAGACGATGAGCGGCACCAGGATCGCGATGAACGCGCCCGCCGTGAGCAGGTACCAGTCCTGACCGCGGTTGCCCGTCATCTCGGCGAGGAGCTTCGTGATGGGCGCGACGTTGCCGTCGGCGAAGATCAACGCCACGAGCAGGTCGTTCCACACCCACAGGAACTGGAAGATGCCGATCGACGCGAGCGCCGGAACGGTGAGCGGCAGCACGATCCGGAAGTAGATCTGCCCGTGCCCCGCACCGTCGACGCGGGCCGCCTCGATCACGTCGGCCGGGACCTCCGACGTGAAGTTGTGCAGCAGATAGATCGCCAACGGAAGCGCGAAGATCGTGTGCGCGATCCACACCTGCGAGTAGCCCGACGCACCGATCGCCTGGATCACCGGCACCCCGAAGATGGTTCCCTGCGAGAACAGCTGCAGCAGGGGGATCAGCGCCATCTGGATCGGCACGATCTGCAGGGCGAACACGAAGAGGAAGAGGATGTTCTTGCCCTTGAAGTCCATCCACGCGAACGCGTACGCCGCGAGCGAGGCGATGACGATCGGGACGACGGTGGCGGGGAGCGTGATCGCGAACGAGTTCACGAAGGCGCCCGCCATGTCCAGCTGGCTGTTGCCCGACTGCAGCGCGGTCGCGTAGTTGTCGAGCGTGAAGCCCCAGTTCTCGAAGATCGTCCACCAGCCGGTGGTCTGGATCAACTCACGAGGACGGAACGAGGAGACGAAGACGCCGAACGTCGGCAGCGTCCACAGGACGGCGATGACGAGCGCGGCGAGCGTCGCCCAGCGCGAGGTGAGGCGCTTCTTGGTGCGACCGAGCGCCTCCCGCTCGGCCTTCTTCTCGCCCCGGGCGAGCTCTCTGCGGGAGTCTTTGTCCAGGGGCAGCTCGACGGGCTGTACTGCGCTCATCAGCGCACCTCCCTCTGCTTGGAGAGCTGTCTTGCGTTGTAGATGATGATCGGCATCACGAGGACGAACAGGATCACGGCGAAGGCCGCGGACCGGCCGGTCTCGAAGCTGCGGAACTGCGTGTACATCTCGTTCGCGATGACCGAGGTGTTGTTCGCTCCGGCGGTCATCGTGCGGACGATGTCGAAGACCTTCAGCGAGGCGATGGAGATCGTGGTCAGGACGACGATGAGGGAGGGCCGGATGGCGGGGACGACGACGTTGATGAAACGCTGCCACCCGTTGGTGCCGTCGAGCTCGGCGGCCTCCAGCTGTTCCGTGGGCACGCCCTTGATCGCCGCCGACAGCACGACCATCGCGAAACCGGTCTGCACCCAGATGAGCACGACGATGAGGAACAGCGTGTTCCACGGCTCCGCGGCGAGGAAGTTGATCGGCTCGCCCCCCAGCCACACGATCACCTGGTTCAGGAAGCCGATCTGGTTCTGATCGCTGGGACGGGCCGTGTACATGAAGCGCCAGATGATCGACGCCCCCACGAATGAAATCGCCATCGGGAGGAAGACGAGGATCTTGTAGTACTTCTCACCGCGCGTCTTGTCGATGAAGTACGCGTACGCCAGGCCCGCGATGGTCGACACGACCGGCGCGATGAGCACCCACACGATGGTGTTGATGATCGTGCGGATGCCGCTCGGGGTCGAGAAGACCCAGGCGAAGTTGTCGAATCCGACGAAGGCGGTGCCGCGCGAGTTCATGAACGCCTGGAAGACCGTCTGGATGGACGGGATCACGAGCCCGATGACGAGCAGGACGAGCGCGGGGCTCAGGAAGCCGACGAGCTGGAACATGTACCCCGCACCCTCCTTCGCCCGGAGATCGAGCCAGAAGAAGAGGAGACCGATCACCCCCGCGGCGAGGATCGCCCACGCGTAGGACTGCAGCGCCCACAGCACGACGAGGGGGATGAGGACGCAGGCGGCGAGGCGGATGACCGTGTAGATGCGCCCCTTGCGAGGGGCGATCTCGATGAAGAAGAGCAGCAGCGCGATCACGATCAGGAAGGCACCGATGATGATCGGGATCTCGAGCCACGGCGAGATCGTGCTCAGCCACTGGAGGAAGGCGGTCACGAGGGTCCTTTCGAGTGCTTCGTCGAACTCGGGGCGGCGCAGAGGTGCTCGGCCTGCCCCCAGGGTAGGGAGTGGGGCCGCCCCGGGAAAGGGGCGGCCCCACGAGCCGCGCGGGTCAGCTGGAAGGCCAGCCCGCCTCGATCTGCTCGAGCACCGTGGCTGTGGGCGTGCCGCCCACCCAGTCGCGCATGCCCGCCCAGAACGTTCCCGAGCCGACGGCGCCGGGCATCAGGTCGGACGCGTCGAAGCGGAACGTCGTCTCGGGATCCTGAAGGATCGCGATGGCCGCCGAGAGGATCTCGCTCGAGGCGTTCTCGGGGTCGAGTCCGTTGTTGGCCGAGATGACGCCGCCGAGGCTCACACGGCTGTTCGCCCACTCGGGGCTGGACAGGTACTCCTGCACCATCTGGACGGCCTCGCGGTCGTCGAACGCACCGACGATCTCGCCACCGCCGGTGACCACAGCACCCTCGGCACCCTCCTCGAAGGGCGGGGTCAGGAAGGCCCAGATGTCGCCGTCCTCGGCCACGGTGCCCCCGGCATCCGTGATGAAGCCGTCGTAGAACGAGGCCTGGTGGTGCAGGAGGCAGTCGCCCGACACCAGCGCCGAGGCCGGGTCGCCGAAGGGCGTCGTGCCGATCGACTGGACGTCGCCGAACCCGGCGTTGACGTAGTTCGGGTCGAGCAGGATCTTACCGACCTCGTCGAACGCCGATGCGATCTGCGGGTCGGTGAACGGAACCTCGTTCGCGACCCACTGGTCGTAGACGTCCGTGCCGGACTGGCGCAGGACGACGTCCTCGATCCAGTCGGTGCCGGGCCAGCCGGTCGCCGCGTCCGAGCCGAAGCCGGCGCACCACGGCGGCGCCCCCGTGCTCTGCTGGATCTGCGCGGTGAGATCGAGCAGCCCCTGCCAGGTCGTCGGCACCTCCCAGCCGTTCTCGGCGAAGGTCGACGGCGAGTACCAGATCCATCCCTTGACGCTCGCCATCAGCGGCGCTCCGTACAGGGTGCCGTCCACCGTGCCGTACGCCGCCCAGTCCTCCGACCAGTACTCCGCGACGTTGTCGGCCACCGCCTCGGGCGCGGGAACGAGATAGCCGCGGTCTGCCATGTCGGCGAGGAGGCCCGGCTGGGGGAAGATCGCGAGGTCGGGCGGGGTGCCGCCCTGCGCGCGGACCGCGATCTGGGCCTCGAACTCCTGGGAGGCCTCGTACTCGATGTCGATTCCGTTCTCCTCCTCCCACTCCGCCCACGATTCGTTGAGCAGCTCGGCCTCGGTGTCGACGATCGTGCCGTAGATCGTCACGACGTTGTCGCCTCCCCCGCCGTCACCGCCGCCGTCGGACGCGCCAGGTCCGCCGGTGCACCCGGCGAGGACGAGTCCGCCCACCGCGAGTGCCGACGCCGAAACGAGGATCCTGCCCCGTCGCATGTTTGCCATCTGGTCCTCCTCATCGAGTACGCGTGTTGTTCGCGCTGTGGATCACCTTGCCGCAGGACACGGTTAGGGAATCGATTCCATGCTCACCGTAGATGAGCGCTCTGGCCCGCCACAACGACGGCAGATCACAACTTCATAACCTCGTGGAACCGCACGAAATCACGCGTGCTAACGTCACCTTCGATCGTCAAGAGGGCACAAAGAGGTGCCACGATCGGATGGAAACGTTTCCATACCCAACCAGTCGGAGTCGGCCAAAGGAGGCGCGATGAGCGGGATCGCCGACGTCGCCCGCGCCGCCGGGGTGTCGAAGTCGACCGCCAGCCGGGCGCTCACGGGCCGCGGCTACGTGTCGGAGCACACCCGCTCGCGCGTGCGGGACGCCGCCGAGCGGCTCGGATACGTCGCATCGACCAACGCCGCGAGCCTCGTCACGGGCCGCACGCACAACATCGCGCTCATCGTTCCCCGCGTCAATCGCTGGTACTTCGGCTCGGTCATCGAGGGCGTGGAGCGATCGCTGATCAGCGCCGGATTCGACCTGACCCTCTTCGTCGCAGAACCCGATTCCCGCGACCGCGAGAGCCTCTACGCCCATTTCCTCGCGCGCAAGCGGTTCGACGGCGTCCTGGCCGTCGCCCTCGAGCCGGACGACGACGACATCGAGCGCCTGCGGGACTACGGCAAGCCCTTCCTGCACATCGGCAACGAGCTGCCGGGAATCACGACGCTCGGGGTCGACAACTTCGTGATCGGGCGGATGATGACCGAGCATCTGCTCACCCTCGGCCACACCGACATCGCCTTCCTCGGGCGGACGCCGCCGTCGGAGCCCTCGGCGCGCGACGTCGACGACCGCTCGGCGGGGTATCTGGCCGCCATGACGGAGGCGGGGCTCGCGGGGAGCGCGAGGCTGGAGCCCGCGACGCTGACGCTTCCCGACGGTTACGCCGCCGCAGCATCTCTGCTGGCCGACCGCACGAGCCGGCCCAGCGGCATCGTCGCCGCCTGCGACGAGATCGGCATCGGGACGATTATCGCGGCCCGCCGGCTCGGCATCGCGGTGCCCGCTCAGCTCAGCGTCGTGGCGGTGGACGGTCACGACTACGCCGACATGTTCACGCTCACCACCATCGAGCAGGATCCGGCCGCGCAGGGCGAGGAGGCCGTGCGACTGCTCCTCGAGCAGATCGCCGGCGCCGACGCGCGGCCCGTGCGCCATTCGGCCCCGGCCAGGCTCGTCGTGCGCGCGTCGACCGCTCCGCCCGCGCACACGCTTGCGGCGGTGTGATGCACCGACGACGAAGGCCCCGAGCGGATGCCCGGGGCCTTCGTCGTCGCGTAGAACCTGATTACTTCAGGGTGACCGTCGCGCCGGCCTCCTCGAGGGAAGCCTTGGCCTTCTCGGCGGCCTCCTTGGTCGCGCCCTCGAGCACGGCCTTGGGGGCGCCGTCGACGACGGCCTTGGCCTCGCCGAGGCCGAGCGAGGTGAGCTCGCGGACGACCTTGATCACCTGGATCTTCTTGTCGCCGGCGGCCTCGAGGATGACGTCGAACGAGTCCTTCTCCTCGGCGGCCTCCTCGGCGCCACCCGCGCCACCGGCGGCGGGACCGGCGGCCACGGCGACGGGAGCGGCAGCGGTGACCTCGAAGGTCTCCTCGAACTTCTTCACGAACTCGGACAGCTCGATGAGCGTGAGCTCCTTGAACGCGTCGAGCAGCTCCTCAGTGCTGAGCTTTGCCATGATGTGTCTCCTTGATATGGGGTTTGTTCACGCCGCGCGCCCTCAGGCCGCGGACTCCTGCTTCTCACGCAGCGCGTCGACCGTGCGAACGGCCTTCGACAGCGGAGCGTTGAAGAGATAGGCAGCGCCGAACAGCGAGGCCTTCATCGCACCGGCGAGCTTCGCCAGCAGGACTTCACGGCTCTCGAGGTCGGCGAGCTTGTTGACCTCATCCGCGGTCAGGGCGGCACCGTCGAAGTAGCCGCCCTTGATCACGAGGTGAGGGTGTGCCTTGGCGAAGGTGCGCAGGCCCTTGGCCACGGTGACGGGGTCACCGTGGACGAAGGCGATGGCGGACGGGCCCTTCAGCTCGTCATCCAGCTCCGAGATCCCGGCCTTGTTCGCCGCGATCTTGGTCAGCGTGTTCTTCACCACGGCGTACTCCGCGTCCTGACGAATGCTGTTGCGGAGCTCCTTGAGCTCGGCAACCGTCAGGCCGCGGTACTCGGTCAGCAGTACGGCGGTCGAGTCCTCGAAGTTCTTCGAGAGCTCGGCGACCGATGCATCCTTCTGCGCCATGGCCACTCCTTGTGTGTACGAGGCGCCCCACGATGGCGGGGCACCGGCCGAGGCCCCCTCACGCACAAAAAAAGCTCCGAGCGCAAGCGCACGGAGCTTCGATCCTGAATCGGATGTCGTTCGTGTCACCTGCGCGGGCCCCTGCTGTGCAGTGCTTCGATCGGTGCGGACTCTCGTCTGCACCGACGACCGGCGGTCTTCGGCTCCAGGTACTCTACCCGCCGCCGGCCTCGCCGCCAAATCCCGCCACGATCGCCCCCGCCGGCACGCGCCGCGCCCCGCGTGCCGGGCCGACGTCGCAGCGCGGGCGGGGTTAGGGTCGAGGGCGTGACCCCCGAACTCGCCGCACGGATCGTGGCCGACAGCCGCGACCGGGTCGCGTGGGTACGGGCGCGGTCGCGGGGCATCACGGCCACCGACGTGGCGACGCTCACGAGCGAGAACGCGATCCGCAAGGCCGCCGACGCGAAGCTCCTGGGCTCCCGGTTCTCGGGCAACGCGTACACGGACCACGGGCGCCGCCGCGAGCCCGAGATCGCATCGTGGGTGGCGGCGACCCACGGCATCCGCCCGTCGAGCGCGCTCTTCCACGCGGTGATCGAGCCGAGGCACCTCGCGACCCCCGACGGGGTGGCCGTGACGGCCGGCGGCCGCATCCTGCTCGCGGAGATCAAGACGACCAACAAGGCGTGGCGCTCGATCCCCCGCTCCTACCTCCGCCAGGTGTGGTGGCAGCAGCACGTGCTCGGCGCGGAGCGCACCCTCGTCGCATGGGAGCAGCACATCGACTTCGTGCCGGTCGGCGACGAGCCCCGGTGCGCGTGGGTCGACCGCGACGAGCGGGAGATCGACCGACTGGTGCACCTGGCCTCCTCGCTCATCAACGAGCTGCATCGGCGGACGACGGGGGCACGGATGCCGCAGCCGGCGCCCGCCCGGGAGGCCTTCCGCGCGCTCGCCCTCGCCGACTGAGCGTCGCAGCCGCATCGCGGCGCCCGTGTGGCCACGGCGCGCAGCGGCCTCCGTTCGGCGCGCCATCGCGCGGAGAAACTTGTTGACCCACGTCAAACATCCACATATAGTTGACGTAGATCAACCATCGCGCCGACGTCGTCGCGCCCCGCACACGTGAAGAAGGGCCCGCATGACCACGACCTCCGGCACCACCGCCACCGACGCCTCCGCCGCGCCCCTTCCGCGACGCGGCGTGCTCCCCTCCCTGTCGGGTCTGCTGCTGGGCATGTTCGTCTCGATGCTCGCCGCGACCGTCGTCTCGACGTCGCTGCCCGTCATCATCCACGACCTCGGAGGCGATCAGGCCGCCTTCACCTGGGTCGTCACGGCGACCCTGCTCACGACGGCGATCTCGACACCCGTCTGGGGCAAGCTCGCCGACCTCGTCGATCGGAAGCTGCTCATCCAGCTCGCGCTCGTGATCTTCGTCCTCGCGACGGCCGCCGCCGGGTTCGCGCAGGACACGGGAACGCTCATCGCGTTCCGCGCCGTCCAGGGCCTGGGCGCCGGCGGTCTCGCCGCGCTCAGCCAGGTGATCATGGCCGACATCCTGAGCCCGCGCGAGCGCGGCCGGTACATGGGCCTGTTCGGCGCGGTCATGGCGGTGGCCACCGTCGGAGGCCCGCTTCTGGGCGGTCTCATCACCGACAGCATCGGCTGGCGGTGGAACTTCTACGTCGCGATACCGTTCGCGATCGCCGCCCTCGTCATCCTCCAGCGCACGCTGCACCTGCCGCGCCGCCGGCGCGACCGGGTCTCGATCGACTACGTCGGCATCGTGCTGCTCGCGGCATCCGTGTCCCTCCTGCTCGTGTGGATCACGGGCGCCGGCGTCTCCTACCCCTGGTGGGGCGTCGAGACCGCGCTCATGGTGGGCGGAGCGCTGCTCGGGGCGGTGCTGTTCGTGCTCGTCGAGCTCCGCAGCCGCGAGCCGCTCATCCCGCTCTCGCTCTTCCGCGACCGCACCTTCACCCTCTCCGTCGTGGCCTCCATCGCGACGGGCGTGGCGATGTTCGGCACCTCGGTCTTCCTCAGCCAGTACATGCAGATGTCCCGCGGCGCGAGCCCCGCCGAGGCGGGCCTGATGACCCTCCCGATGATCGGCGGCCTGCTCGTCGCCTCGATCGTCGTCGGCCAGCTGATCACGCGGTACGGCCACTGGAAGCCCTACCTCGTCGCCGGGTCGGTGCTGCTCATCGCCGGGTCGTCGCTGCTGTCCACCCTGCGCTACGACACGCCCTTCGTGCTCGTGTCCGTCTACATGTTCCTTCTCGGCGCGGGGGTCGGCATGACCATGCAGAACCTCGTTCTCATCGTGCAGAACACCGCGCGCCCCCAGGACATGGGCGCCGCCAGCTCCGGCGTGACCTTCTTCCGCAGCCTCGGCGGCACGATCGGCGTGTCGGCGATGGGCGCGGCGCTCGCGGCGAGCGTGAGCGACCTCTTCGCCTCGAGCCAGGCGCGGCTCGGCGCGGCGATCGCGGGCCTCGGGGAGCGGGGCGCGGACGTCGCGGCGCAGCTGACGTCGGGAACCCTGCCGGCGGTGAACACGCTTCCCGCCTCGGTGCGCGTCATCGTCGAGGACATCTACGCCCAGGGCATCTCCCACTCGTTCCTGATCGCCGTGCCGCTGGCGATCATCAGCCTCATCGCGGTGATGTTCCTCCCCAACAGGTCCCTCCACCGCGCGACCACCCAGGAACGACTGGCCGCGTCCGAGGCGGGGCTTGCGACCGAGGCGGCCGGCGAGGCCGTAGCGGGCTCGGCGGCGGGCATCGCCGCGACGGATGCCGAGGCATCCGCTCGCCGCCCGCGCCGGTAGTGTCGTGGGTCATGGACGGAATCGGCTCGCCGGACGAACGGACCGACGCGGTGCGCGCTCTCGAATCCGAGTTCGGCGAGCTGATCGCCCGATTCCGGAAGGTCATCCACGCCAGCGCGCAGCGCCTGAGCCCCGGGATGCTGCCGGTCGCATACAAGACGTTCACCACGATCGTGCGCCACGGACCTCTCACCCCGTCCGCCCTCGCCGAGGCCCTGACGGCCGACAAGGGGCAGGTCAGTCGCACGGTGCGGGAACTCGAGAGCCTCGGCCTCGTCGAGCGCCGCCCCGATCCCGGCGACGGCCGCTCGAGCCTGATCTCCGCCACGCCGGAGGGCATCGCCCGCCTCGAGGACGCCCGCTCCCGCGACGGCGGAGGGCTCGCGGCGACGCTCGCGGACTGGCACGTCGACGACATCCGCACCCTCGCCCGCCTGCTCCACGCGCTGACATCCGGCGAGGCTCCGGGACGTTGACGGTGCGGTAGCACCGGCGTAACACCGCGGAGACAATGATGGGCTTTACTGGTGCCACATCAGCAACGTGCGGCACGCGCGACGTCGCGCAGTAAGGGGGAGGCGATGGGTTCCCACCCGCCGCAGGGCGTGGCCACGATCGAGCCGGGTTCACCGCCCGTTCCGGAGACGATGCGGGCCGCGATCTTCGATCAGCCGGGCGATGCCTCGGTTCTGCGTCCGGGGCGGGTCGCCACCCCCTTCCCCGTCATCAGCGAGCTGCTCATCCGCGTCGTGGCGGCGGGCGTGAATCCGATCGACGTCAAGACGCGCGCGGGCCGGGGCGTCGCCGCAGCGCTCGGCGCCGGCCCGACCGTGCCCGGCTTCGACTTCAGCGGCGTCGTCGTCAAGGCGCCGTACGAGACCCACCCGCTCCAGCCGGGCACCGCCGTGTTCGGCATGGCCGCGTTCCCCCGCACGCCGGGCACGTACGCGGAGTATGTCGTGGCATCCTCGCTCTCGGTCGCGAAGATGCCGAGCGCCCTCTCCCACGTCGAGGCGGCGGGGGTGCCCCTGGCGGCCCTCACCGCCTGGGGCCTGGTGGTGGAGACGGCACACGCCCACGAGGGCCAGCGCATCCTCATCCACGCCGGCAGCGGCGGGGTGGGGCACTTCGCGGTGCAGTTCGCCGCGTACTTCGGCGCGCACGTCACCACCACCGCCTCCGGGCGCAACGCCGCCTGGCAGCGCGAGCTCGGCGCGGCGGTCGTCATCGACTACACGACGACCCGCTTCGAAGACGTCGTCGGCGACGTCGATGTCGTCATCGACCTGGTCGGCGACGCGGCGGGCCGCGTCGGATCGCGGTCGCTGAGCGTCCTGCGACCGGGAGGACTCATCATCAACGTCCCCACCGGAAGCTGGCCCACCTTCGCGGAAGACGCCGCGGCCGCGAGCGTGCGGGCGAGCACGTACAAGGTGATTCCCGACGGCGGCGCGCTCGCCACCATCGGGCGCCTGCTCTCCTCCGGCGCCGTCGCGGTCTACATCGACGAGGTCTTCGACCTGGATGATGCCGCCGCCGCCCACCGGGCGCTGGAGGCGGGGCACACCCGCGGGAAGATCGTGCTCCGCGTCAGCGACGACTGATCGGGGCGAGGGCCGAACGCGCCGCCCGGGAGACCTCGTCCGCCACCGCCGCCAGCAGCGTCGAATGCAGGTTCCACTGCTGCCAGTACAGGGGCACGCGGATGCCGGGGCCCCCGAGCGGCAGCAGCGCTCCGGCCGCGACGGCGTCGCGCGCCTGATCGTCCGGCAGCATCCCCCACCCGATTCCCGAGCGCACCGCCGTCGCGAAATCCGCCGACGCCGGGATGAAGTGTCGCGGCGGGGAGGCGGCGGACGCGCCCCGCTCCCGGATCCAGCGCGTCTGCAGGTCGTCCCGGCGGTCGAAGTCGACGACGGGCGCGTCCGCGAGCGCCTCGACGGTCGCGCCGGAGGGGAACCAGCGCCGGACGAACGCGGGCGTCGCGTAGGCCTCGTAGACCATCGCCCCCAGTGCGGAGACCGAACAGCCCGCCACCGGCGCGCTCTGGGCGGTGACGGCGGCCACCGCCGTGCCGTCGGAGAGAAGCCGTGCGGTGAAGTCCTGGTCGTCGCGGTGCACCTCGAACACGACGGGCAGACGCTCGGCGAGCCGCGCGAGCGGATCCAGGAACCACGTGGCGAGCGAGTCCGCGTTCACCGCCACCGACAGGCGCACCCGGCCGAGCCGGTCCTCGACGCCGAGCTCCGTGAGCGCCTCCTGCTCGAGCAACGCCTGCTGCCGGGCCAGCCGGACGATCGTCGCCCCCGCCTCGGTGGGTCGCGGCGGCTTCGCGCGCACGAGCAGGACGGCACCCAGGGCATCCTCCAGCGCCCGTATCCGCTGGCTCACGGCGGACGGGGTGACGTGCAGCCGGCGCGCGGCGGACTCGAAGGATCCCTCGTCCACGACGGCGAGCACCGTGGCAGCGAGATCCGGCGCAATCTTCATGAAGCCACGCTAATGCACATGAAGTAACCTGAGCTTCACTGAAGTGGGCGATCGCCGTATCGTCGCATCGTGATCACCTCGGCGCTCGCAGGTCTCGGCCTGGGCCTCTCCCTCATCATCGCGATCGGCGCGCAGAACCTCTTCGTGCTGCGGCAGGGCCTGCGCCGGCAGCACACCCTCGCGGTGGCGCTCGTGTGCATGTCCAGCGATGCCGCGCTGATCATCGCGGGCGTCGCCGGCATCGGTCTCGTCCTCACCCAGCTGCCGTGGCTGATCACGGCCGTGCGGTGGGCGGGAGCGCTCTTCCTCGTGGGCTACGGCATCCTCGCGGCACGACGCGCCTGGCGCGGCGAGGACGCCGGCGTGGCCGAGGTGGAGCGCTCCTATCGGCCCACGGCGCGGGCGGGCGCGCCCGCAACAACGACGCGGACGGCGCCGCAGACGCGCAGGGCGGTGATCCTCTCGTGCCTGGCGCTGACCTGGCTGAACCCCCACGTCTATCTCGACACCGTGTTCCTGCTGGGGTCGATCGCGAACACCCACGGCGACGACCGGTGGTGGTTCGCTGTCGGGGCCGTGGCCGGCAGCGTGCTGTGGTTCACCGCTCTCGCCTACGGCGCCCGCCTGCTGGCGCCGCTCCTGCGCTCGCCCGCAGCGTGGCGTGCGCTCGACGCCGTCATCGCCGTCGTCATGGTGGCCCTGGGCGTCAGCCTCGTCTGGCCCGCCTGACGCTCGCGGCGCCCCTGACCCCTGCTCCCCTGTCACGAACCGCTCGCGGCGTCCCGCTCCCCTGTCACGAACCGCTCGCGGCGCCCCGCGGCCCGAGCGGTTCGTGACAGGGGACGGGGGGGTTGCGCGAGCCGCCCGCACGCAGGAAGGCCCCCGCCGGAGCGAGGGCCTTCCTGTCGTGACGATGCGTCAGAGCGCGTTGACGTCCAGCGGGATGCCGGGGCCGAACGTGGTCGACACGGCACCCTTCTGGATGTAGCGGCCCTTCGAGCTCGAGGGCTTGAGGCGCACGATCTCATCGAGCGCGGCCTTCAGGTTCTCGTCGAGCTGCTCGGCCGAGAACGACGCCTTGCCGACCACGAAGTGGACGTTGGCGTGCTTGTCGACGCGGAACTCGATCTTTCCGCCCTTGATCTCCTCGACGGCCTTGGCCGGGTTGGGGGTCACGGTGCCGGTCTTCGGGTTCGGCATGAGGCCACGGGGGCCCAGCACCTTTCCGAGACGGCCGACCTGGCCCATCAGCTCGGGCGTGGCGACGGCCGCGTCGAACGACGTGTAGCCGCCCGCGACCTTCTCGATGAGCTCGGCGCCGCCGACCTCGTCGGCGCCCGCAGCGATCGCCGCTTCGGCCGCGGGGCCGGTCGCGAAGACGATCACACGGGCGGTCTTGCCGGTGCCGTGGGGCAGGATGACGGTGCCGCGCACCATCTGGTCGGCCTTGCGGGGGTCGACGGCGAGCTTGAGCGCGACCTCGACGGTCGAGTCGAACTTCGCCGAACCGGTCTCCTTCGCCAGGGCGACGGCATCGGTGGGCGTGTAGAACGTGTCAGCGGCGATCTTCGCCGCGGCGGCCCGGTAGGCCTTGGACTTGGTAGCCATGGTCGTTATCCCCCTCAGTCCTCAACCGTGATGCCCATGGAACGGGCGGTGCCGGCGATGATCTTCGAGGCGGCCTCGATGTCATTCGCGTTCAGGTCGGGCTGCTTGGTCTGGGCGATCTCGCGCACCTGGTCCTTGGTGAGCTTGCCCACCTTGGTCGTGTGCGGCGTCTGCGAGCCCTTGGCGACGCCGGCGGCCTTCTTGATCAGCTCGGCTGCCGGGGGCGTCTTGAGGATGAACGTGAAGCTGCGGTCCTCGTAGACGGTGATCTCGACGGGGATGACGTTGCCGCGCTGGGCCTCGGTCGCCGCGTTGTACGCCTTGCAGAACTCCATGATGTTGACGCCGTGCTGACCGAGCGCGGGCCCGATCGGCGGCGCCGGGTTGGCGGCTCCGGCGTTGATCTGGAGCTTGATCAGGCCGGTCACCTTCTTCTTGGGTGCCATGTGTTTTCCTTTCGTCGAAACGGATGCCGCGGCATCCGCGTCTCCCGCGAACCCGGCCTTTCCGGGCAGCGGTACCGGCGCGCTAGAGCTTCGTCACCTGATCGAAGCTCAGTTCCACCGGAGTCTCTCGTTCGAACAGCGAGACGAGGACCGTGAGCTTGCCGCTCTCGGGCTTGATCTCGCTGATCGTGCCGGGAAGGCCCGCGAACGAACCCTCCTTGATCGTGATCGTCTCGCCGACCTCGAAGTCGACCTCGGCCGGGATCGAGCGCGCCTGCGTCGGCGAGCCCTTCGCGGCACCCGACTTGGCGGCGGGCACGTCCTTCACCTCGACGAGGGACTTCAGCATGTTGAAGGCCTCCTCGAACCGCAGCGGCGTGGGGTTGTGCGCGTTGCCCACGAAGCCGGTGACTCCCGGCGTGTGACGCACGACCGACCAGGTGTCCTCGTTGAGATCCATGCGCACGAGCACGTAGCCCGGGATGCGCACGCGCGTGACCATCTTGCGCTGGCCGTTCTTGATCTCGACGACGTCCTCCATCGGGACCTCGACCTGGTAGATGTCGTCCTCGACCTCGAGCGTCGACTTGCGCTGCTCGATGTTGGCCTTCACCTTGCGCTCGAAGCCGGCGTAGGAGTGGATGACGTACCACTTGCCCGGCAGGACGCGCAGGTCGGCGCGGAACGCCTCGTAGGGGTCGACCTCTTCGGGCTCCTCATCGGCGACGACGTCGCCCTCGGGCTCGGGGCCGTCGTAGGGCGCCACCTCGTCGGCGGCCTCCGCGTCGCGCTCGGCCGCCTCGTCGGCCAGATCGTCGGTGAGGACCTCGGCCGCGGCCTCGGCCTCGGCGGCCTCATCGATGTTCAGAGCGTCGTTCACGATCGCGTCGGCCTCCGGGTCGCTGACTTCCACGTCGTCCTCGTCGGAGACGTTCTCGGGCTCGGCGTCCTCGTCGACCACGTGGAGGGCGGCGTGCTCGGCCGGCTCGACCGAGCGCTCCTGGTCGGCGAGGATCGAGCCTTCCTGGGCTTCGTCGTCCTCGCTGGACTGCTCAGCGGCAGTCGCCCAGTCGGCGTCGTCGAGATGTCTGTCGGTCACAGGATCACTTCCGTCGTGCGGCGCCGTTCAACCGGCCCACCGCGCTGTCTCATCGGGCGCGTCGCACCCAGGTCTCAGGAGCCCACCAGCTGGCCGGGGGCGCCGAACACGACCGAGGCCATCCAGGAGAAGACGAAGTCGAGTCCGTAGACCACCGCCATCATGATCACGACGAACGCGAGCACGACCGCCGTGAACTTCAGCAGCTCCTGACGGGTGGGGGTGACGACCTTGCGCAGCTCGGCGAACACCTGGCGGATGAACAACGCGATGCGCGAGAAGATGTTCGGGCGCTTTCCGCCCGCCGACTTCCCGCCCGCCGCGACGATCTCGCCGTTCGGCTCGTCTTGGGCCACTGCACTCACCTGGATGTACCTTTCGTGTGTCAGCTCGACGCTGACGCGCAGGGCGGACAGGAATCGAACCTGCAACCTGCGGTTTTGGAGACCGCTGCTCTGCCAATTGAGCTACCGCCCTAGAGGTCTTGCGACCTCGCGGACCCGCACTCGTCCGCCGCACGGAGTAGGGATTGACCCGAACGCCGGGCACGGCGAAAGAATGCAGTTTTCCACTGCACGCTCCAGTGTACGGCATGCCCCGTCGCGGTCGCGAACCGCTCTCAGTACTCGGCGATGCCGTAGCGGTCGGGCTCGGGCCCGAACGCGAAGGCGCGTCCCGTGAGTGTGTGGGGGGTGATCCGCACGTAGTTGTACTTCAGCGTCGGGACCCACGGGTGCAACCCGAGGCCGTCGGCCGCCTCCACCTCGTCGGCGGTGTCGAGCCGCTTCGCCCACCCTCGCACGACGACGCTCCAGGCATCCGAGTCGGTATGGTCGTCGACTTCGAAGAGCACCTCGTCGTTGACGGTCAGCTCGAAGAGCTTGCTCCCCTCCGCCGTGCGGAAGTACAGCGCCCCGGCGTCCGCGACGTAGTTGACGGGGAAGATGTCGAGCACGTCGCCGACGTTCGTGACGAGCCTGCCCAGCTGCTGCGTGCGCAGCCGCTCCCAGCACTCCTTGTCGTTGAGCCGGGCGACGGCATCCTGCGTCTCGTCCATGGGCAGACCTCCTCTCCCTATGGTGGCGCGGATGCCGCGGCACCGCTACGCCCCGCGCCGTGCGAAAGCTACGGACCGACGCGCACGAGCTTTTTGTTGACGAACTCGTCGGCCGCGAGCAGACCCATCTCGCGCGACGTGCCGCTGCGCTTGACGCCACCGAAGGGCAGCTCCGGCGAGTCGGCCAGGACGAGGTTGACGTAGACCATCCCCGCCTCGAGCCGGTCGGCCATGCGCTGGGCCTGCGCCTCGTCGGTCGTGAAGACGTACGACCCCAGCCCGAAGGGCGTGCCGTTGGCGACCTCGAGGGCCTCCTCCTCGCCCGAGACGCGGTAGACGACGCCGACGGGCCCGAAGAACTCCTCCCGGTAGGCATCCATCTCCGGGGTCACCCCCGTGAGCACCGTCGCCGGATAGAAGGCCCCGTCGCGGGTCCCGCCGGTCAAAAGCTCCGCCCCCTGCGCGAGGGCCCTCTGCACCTGCTCGTCGAGGCGCTCCGCGGCGGCGAGGGACGAAAGGGGGCCGAGGACGGTGTCCTCGGCGAACGGGTCGCCGAGCGTCGCGGCGGCCATCGCCGCGGCGAACTTCTCCACGAAGGGTTCGTAGAGCCCGTCGACGACGATGAAGCGCTTGGCCGCGTTGCACGACTGCCCGTTGTTGTCCAGGCGCGCATCGACGGCGGCGCGCACCGCCGCGTCCAGATCGTCGGTGGCGAGCAGGATGAACGGGTCCGACCCGCCGAGCTCGAGCGCGACCTTCTTCAGGTGACGACCGGCCTGCTCCGCCACGGCCGAGCCCGCGCGCTCCGATCCGGTCACCGACACTCCCTGCACGCGAGGGTCGGCGATGATCGTCGCCGCCTGGTCGTTCGTGACGTAGAGGTTCACGTACACGCCCTCAGGGAATCCGGCATCCCGGTACATGGCCTCGATCGCCGCGGCCGACTCGGGGCACTGGGGGGCGTGCTTGAGGAGGATCGTGTTGCCGAGGGCGACGTTCGGGGCGGCGAAGCGGGCGACCTGGTAGTAGGGGAAGTTCCAGGGCATGATGCCCAGGAGCACGCCGAGCGGCGAGCGGCGGATGACCGCGCTCCCCTCCCCGAGGATGTCGATCGGCTGGTCCGCCGTGATCGCCTCGATGTTGTCGGCGTAGAACTCCGTGATGTCGGCGGCGAAGTCCACCTCGCCCTCCGCCGCCGCGAGGGGCTTGCCCATCTCGCGCACGATGATCGCGGCGAGGTCGTCGCGGCGCTCGCGGTGCAGCTCGGCCACCCGTCGCAGCAGGTCGGCGCGCTCGGCGGGGGCACTCCCGCGCGCCCATCCGCGGTACGCCCCGTCGGCGGCCCCGACCGCCGCCTCGACCTGCGCATCGGTGAACGTCGGGTACGTCGACAGGGTCTCCCCCGTTGCCGGGTTGACGACGGCGTAGTCGGTCATGATCGCTCCGTTCCGGATCGCCGTCAGCCGACGGGGATCAGCGTGTACTTGGTCGAGAGGTACTCGTGGATGCCTTCGAGGCCGCCCTCGCGGCCGACCCCGGACTGCTTCACTCCCCCGAAGGGCGCCGCGGCGTTGGAGAGGACCCCGACGTTCAGGCCCATCATGCCCGTCTCCAGGTGGTCGATCATCCGGTGGCCCCGGGCGAGATCCTGGGTGAAGACGTACGAGACGAGCCCGTACTCGGTGTCGTTGGCGAGCCGGACGGCCTCCTCCTCGGTCTCGAAGGTCGAGATCGCGAGCACCGGCCCGAAGATCTCCTCCTGCAGGATCGCACTTCCCGGTGCCACGTCCGACACGACCGTCGGGGCGAAGAACGTGCCCTCGCCCTCGATGGCCTCACCGCCGGTGAGCACGCGCGCGCCCCGGGCGACGGCATCGGCGACGAGGTCGGATGCCTTGGCCACCGCCCTGTCGTCGATGAGCGGTCCGATCTGGACCCCGTCCTCGGTACCGCGGCCGACGCGCATCGCCGCGACGCGCTCCGTGACCCGCGCCGCGAACGCCTCGGCGATGTCCGCGTGCACGATGAAGCGGTTGGCGGCGGTGCAGGCCTGACCGATGTTGCGGAACTTCGCCGCCATCGCCCCGTCCACGGCCTCGTCGAGATCGGCGTCCTCGAAGACGACGAAGGGGGCGTTGCCTCCGAGCTCCATCGACACCCGCAGCACGCCCTCGGCCGCCTGCGCGATCAGCTTGCGCCCCACGGGGGTCGAGCCCGTGAACGACAGCTTGCGAAGCCGCGGGTCGGCGATGATCGGAGCCGAGACGTCCCCCGACGCGGTCGTCGTGATGACGTTGACGACGCCGGCGGGAAGCCCCGCCTCCTGCAGGATCGACGCGAACAGCAGCGTCGTCAGCGGCGTCAGCTCCGCGGGCTTGATCACCACGGTGCATCCGGCCGCGAGCGCGGGGGCGATCTTGCGCGTCGCCATCGCGAGCGGGAAGTTCCACGGCGTGATGAAGAAGGAGGGGCCGACCGGCCGCTGCGAGACGACCATCCGGCCCGTCCCCTCCGGATTGAGTCCGTACCGGCCGTTGATCCGGACGGCCTCCTCGCTGAACCAGCGCAGGAACTCGCCCCCGTACGTCACCTCCCCCCGCGCCTCGGTGAGCGGCTTGCCCATCTCCAGCGTCATCAGCAGAGCCAGGTCCTCGGCCCGCTCCCGGACGAGGTCGAACGCGCGGCGGAGCAGGTCGCTGCGCGTGCGCGGCGCGGTCGCCGCCCATGCCTCCTGCGCCGCGACCGCCGCGTCGAGGGCGCGGATCCCGTCCTCCGGGCCGGCGTCGGCGATCGTCTTCACGACGGCGTTCGTCGAGGGATCGCGGACATCGAACGTGCGACCGCCCGCGGCATCCACCCATTCCCCGCCGATGAACAGGCCCGAGGGGACGGAGGCGAGCAGGGCGGCTTCGGCCTGGGAGGTGGGACTCATCGGATCGACTCCTTACGTGCGCGTCGTGCGCTGATCGGTGCATCGAGGGACAGGGTCTCGCCCCGGAAGAAAGCGGGGCTGCGGAAGCGCTGGCTCACCATGATCACGAATCCGAGACCGATGATGACGACGCCGAGCACGAAGACGCTGCCGAGGCCGAACCACTCCGTGCCGCTGCCGTAGTCGGGGTCCATCTCCAGTCCCAGCTCGGCGATCGTGTCGATGAGGGCGTCCTGATCCGGCGAGACCCACTGGCCGCCGATCTCCAGGAGCGCGCGGTCGATCTCGTCGGTCCACAGCCGTCGCCGATGCGGTCGCGCGCCTCGAGCACGGCGACGGAGAGGCCGGCCTTGCGCAGGTCGTTCGCGGCCGTCAGGCCCGCCGCGCCCGCCCCGACGACGACGACGTCACGGGTGATCTCGTTCATGCGTTCGTGCTCCCTTGTCTCAAGCGGCGGCGAGGGCGGACTCGAGCACGTCGAGCCCCTCGTTCAGCAGGGCGTCGGAGATGGTGAGGGGAGGAAGGAAGCGGATGACGTTGCCGTCCGTGCCGCACGTCAGGACGATGACCCCTTCCGCGATGCACGCGCGTGCGACCCGGGCCGTGAGGGCGCCGTCGGGCTCGCCGGTCGCCGGATCCACGAACTCCGCCGCGATCATGGCGCCGTGTCCGCGCACATCGCCGACGCGGGGGTCGCGCTCCTGGAGCGCGGTCAGCCTCGAGGTCAGCAGCGCGCCGATCTCGGCGGCGCGCTCGAGCAGGCCGTCCTCCTCGTAGGTATCGATCGCGGCGAGCGCCGCCACGCACGCGAGCGGGTTGCCCCCGTATGTGCCGCCCAGGCCGCCGGTGTGGGCGGCATCCATGATCTCGGCGCGGCCCGTGACGGCCGACAGCGGAAGGCCGTCGGCGATGCCCTTCGCCGTGACGACGAGGTCGGGGACGATGCCGAAGTGCTCGCTCGCGAACCACCGGCCGGTCCGGGCGAAGCCCGTCTGCACCTCGTCGGCGATGAAGACGACCCCGTTGTCGCGACACCAGTCCACGAGCGCATTCAGGAAGCCGTCGGCGGGCACGATGAACCCGCCCTCCCCCTGGATCGGCTCGATGACGACCGCCGCCACGTTCTCGGCGCCCACCTGCTTCTCGATCTGCGTGATCGCGCGGGCCGCGGCGGCGGGCCCGGTGAGCCGGTCGTGGAACGGGTAGGAAAGCGGCGCGCGGTAGACCTCCCCCGCGAACGGGCCGAAGCCGTGCTTGTAGGGCATGTTCTTGGCCGTGAGCGCCATCGTGAGGTTGGTGCGCCCATGGTAGGCGTGGTCGAAGGCGACGACGGCCTGGCGCCCCGTGTGCTTGCGGGCGATCTTCACGGCGTTCTCGACCGCTTCCGCGCCGGAGTTGAACAGGGCGGAGCGCTTCTCGTGGTCTCCCGGCGTGAGCCTGTTGAGGGCTTCCGCCACGGCGACGTACGACTCGTAGGGCGACACCATGAAACAGGTGTGGGTGAACCGCGCGACCTGTTCGGTCACCGCCGCCACGACGCGCGGGTTCGCGTTCCCGGCCGTCGTGACCGCGATGCCCGACCCCAAGTCGATGAGCGAATTGCCGTCGGCGTCGACGACCACCCCGCCGCCCGCAGCGACGGCCGCGATCGGCACCGTGTGCCCGACGCCCGCGGCGACGGCGGCGGCCTTGCGATCCAGGACGGCCCGCGATCGAGGGCCGGGAAGGCCGGTGACGAGCCGGCGCTCCTGACGCAGAGAGGGGCCCCCGACAGGGGCCGTGACGGGGGCGTCGGTGATGCTCATGAGCGCGAGCGTAGGGCGACCGACCGCGCGCGGCATCCGCCATCCTGTATGAATATCGCGCCACACCTGTACAGGGTGTACACCTGAAACATGGCCATGGATGCTCCCACCCCGACACTTCGCGCGCTGCTGTCGCGTGCGGAGTTGACGCTGCGCCTCGCCATCCCGGCGAGCGCGCTGGCGCCCGACTCGCTCGACCGCCCCATCCGCTGGGTGCACAGCTCCGACCTGGCCGACCCCACTCCCTTCCTCTCCGAGGGCCTCGCCCTCCTCACGACGGGCACGCAGTTCGCCGGCTTCGAGGAGGACGACGCATACGCCGCCTATGTGACGCGCCTCACCGCGCGCGGCGTCGTCGCGCTGGGATTCGGCACCGAGGTCGTGCGCGCGGGCATCCCCGAACCGCTCGCCGCCGCGTGCGAGAGTGCGGGACTCCCCCTGTTCGAGGTGCCCTACCGCACGCCGTTCATCGCGATCGCGCGGGCGAACGCCGAGGCCATCGCCGCGCAGGCGTACGCGCGACGCAGCTGGTCGCTGTCCGCCCAGCACGCCATCGCCCTCGCCGCCTTCCGCACCGACGGGCTCGGGGCGACGCTCGCCGAGCTGTCGCACCAGATCGGCGCGTGGGTCGGGCTCTTCGACGCCGCGGGGCAGCTGCGCCGATCGCACGGCGACAGCGACGACGCCGCGCCCCCCGACGTGGCCGAGGAGGCACGGCGTGTGCTCCGGCGCGGCGCGCGCGCGTCATCCACCCTGCGCGTCGGCGAGCGCGGCTTCACCCTGCAGACCCTGGGGCGCAGCGGCGAGCTGCGGGGCGTCGTCGCGGTGGAGGGCGAACTCGATCAGGAGGCCCGCGGCGTCGTCACCGCGGTGATCGCCATGGCGGACCTGGCCCTCGAACAGGGCCGAGACCTGTCCCGTGCACGGGCGCAGCTGCGCTCGAGCCTCATGCATCTGCTCATCGCGGGACACGTCCCGGGCGCGCGGCGGGTGGCGCGCGGGCTCTGGGGCGGCCTCCCCCCGGCCCCGGTCGTCGTCGCGCTCACGGACACGACCCCCGTGCGTCGCGATGCCCTGCGCGAAACCCTCGAGGGGGCGGGCACAGACGGGGGGCCCAGCCTGCTCTTCGGGAGGATCGAGGACGGCCTGGTCATCACGTGCGGCGCCGCCGACACCGCCGCGCATCAGGCGATCGCGGATGCCGCGGCCGAGCATGAGCTGAGCGTCGGGCTGTCCGATCCGGTGCCGTGGGAGCGCTTCGCGGCGGGCCTCGGACAGGCGCGCATCGCCCGGGCGCGGGTGAGCGGCACCGGCGTCGCGCGGTTCGGCGACGCCGTCAGCGGCGGCATCCTCTCGCTCGTCGATCGGCCCGCGGCCCGCGAGGTCGCACGCGCGCGGCTCGCCCCGGTGCTGCATCATGACGAGGCTGCCGGCACCGACCTCGTGGGTACGCTGCGCGCGTGGCTCGAGAACGACGGGAGCGGCCAGGCGAGCGCGGCGGCCCTCGGCATCCATCGTCACACCCTCCGCGCCCACGTCGCGCTCGCGTCGCGCCTGCTCGGCGTCGACCTCGCCTCGTTCACCGCGCGCGCCGAGCTCTGGAACGACCTGCGCGCGCTCGAGTGACGGCGACCGCCCCACCGCCTCCCGCCCGGAGCGGCCCTCAGGCCGGCGCGTGCGACTGCAGGAACTCGTACACCTCGGTGGTGTCCACGCCGGGGAACGCGCCGGTGGGCAGCGTTGCCAGCAGGGTGCGGGGCGTGCGGACGTTGGGCCAGGCCTGATCGCGCCACTCCGCCTCGAGCTCGGCGGGGGCCCGACGGCAGCACACCTCGACCGAGTGCTTCGAGACACCGCGGTTGTTCGTGTCGCGCCCGAGGAACCACTTGGTGTCATCGAAGCGTACGCCGACGCTCACGGAGTGCGCACCCTCGCTGGAGTGCTCGACGCGGGCCGTGCACCAGTAGGTGCCGTTGCCGGTGTCGGTGTACTGGTAGTACGGGTTGAACCGGTCGTCGACGTCGAACACGACGCGGCTCGTCCACCGGCGGCAGCACATCTGCCCCTCGATCGATCCCAGCCGGTCGGTCGGGAAGTTCACGTCGTCGTTCTCGTAGGCCTTCGTGATCGTGCCCGACTCGTGCACCTTCAGGAAGTGCACGGGGATGCCCAGGTGCACGCTCGCGAGATTCGTGAACCGGTGGGCGGCCGTCTCGTACGACACGGAGTAGGCGTCGCGGAGGTCCTCGATCGAGATGGCCTTGGCGGCCTTGGCCTCGGCCAGGAACGGCACGGCGTGCGCCTCGGGGATCAGCAGGGCGCCCGTGAGGTAGTTCGTCTCCACCCGCTGACGCAGGAACTCGGCGTAGCTGCGCGGCTCGGAGTGGCCGAGGATCCTGCTCGAGAGCGCCTGGAGCACCGCCGTGCGCGGGTCGGCCTTCGCCGCGATCCTGCTCGACAGGTACAGGCGCCCGTGGCGGAGGTCGGCGACGCTTCTGGTCGTCTGCGGGAGATCCGGGACGTAGTGCAGCGTGAATCCCAGGTGCGCGGCGATGTCGGACGCCGTGCGCTGCGTCAGCGGGCCGCCGGGGTGGCCCACCGCCTCGAGGATCCGCCCCGCCTGCTCCTCGAGCTCGGCGAAGTAGTTGTCCTGCCTGCGCATCAGGTGCCGCAGATCGACGTTCGCGCGCCGGGCCTCCTCCGGTGTCGCGGCCCGCTCGTCGCGGAGGCGATCGATCTCCCCCTGCAGGGCGAGCATCGCCCGCAGCACGTCGTCGGGGACCGCCTTGCCGATCCGGAACGACGGGATGCCGAGGGCCTGGAACGTCTGCCCCTTCATCGCGCGCTCGAGGGCGATCTCGAGCGACGCGCGCTCATCGAGGGGCTCCGCCTCCAGCAGCGCGTCGATGCTGACCCCGAGCGCCTTCGCGATCGCCCGCAACAGCGTGAGCTTCGGCTCACGCTTGCCGGTCTCGATCATGGACAGCTGGCTCGGGGCCCGCTCGACGGCGCCGGCGAGCGACTCCAGGGTCATCCCGCGCGCCGTGCGCAGCTGCCGGATGCGGCGACCGATCGTGAGCGCGTCGGCCTCGGCATCCTCGTCTTCGGTGACTTCTGCGATCGCCATGGCGGGGATTCTGTCACGGACGAAGAAGAATGCGCAAACTTCTCCCCTCGAATCTTCATTCTCGCCCCGCGACTTCACAGATAGTGGCTTCACGACCACCTGCGCGGAGCCTCACCGCCCCCGCATCCAACGAAGGAGAGCTCGAATGTCGATCCAGGCCACCCCCGGAAACCCGCCGCTGCGCGCCGGAGACCAGACCCAGACCGCCGCCGAGCTGCAGCAGGAGTGGGACACCGACCCGCGGTGGGACGGGGTCTCGCGCACCTACTCGGCCGACGACGTCATCCGCATCCGCGGCACCGTCCGCGAGGATGCGACCCTGGCCCGCCGGGGAGCCGAGAACCTCTGGAACCTGCTCCACACGGAGGACTACATCCGCGCACTCGGGGCATACACGGGCGGGCAGGCCGTGCAGCAGGTCAGGGCCGGGCTGAAGGCCATCTACCTGAGCGGATGGCAGGTCGCCGCCGACGGCAACCTGGCCGGCCAGACCTACCCCGACCAGTCGCTGTACCCCGCCAACTCGGTGCCCGCGGTCGTGCGCCGCATCAACAACGCCCTGCTGCGGCAGGACCAGCTCGAGCACGCCGAGGGTTCGGTCACGCAGGACTGGATGGCGCCCATCGTCGCGGATGCCGAGGCCGGCTTCGGCGGACCGCTCAACGCCTTCGAGCTGGCGCAGTCGCTCATCGTTTCCGGAGCCGCCGGCATCCACTGGGAGGACCAGCTCGCGAGCGAGAAGAAGTGCGGTCACCTGGGCGGCAAGGTGCTCGTGCCGACGCAGCAGCACATCCGCACCCTCAACGCCGCGCGCCTGGCCGCCGACGTCGCGGGAGTGCCCACCGTCATCATCGCCCGCACCGATGCGCTCGCGGCCGACCTCCTCACGAGCGACGTCGACCCGCGCGACCGGGAGTTCACCACCGGCGAGCGCACGAGCGAGGGCTTCTACCGCGTGCGCCCCGGGCTGGATGCCGTGATCAGCCGCGGTCTGGCGTTCGCGCCCTATGCCGACCTGATCTGGGTCGAGACGGGAGAGCCCGACATCGAACTCGCCCGCGCCTTCGCCGCGGCGATCCACGCGGAGTACCCCGGGAAGCTGCTGGCCTACAACTGCTCGCCGAGCTTCAACTGGAAGCGGCACCTCGACGACGCGCAGATCGCGACGTTCCAGCAGGAGCTGGCCGACCTCGGCTACAAGTTCCAGTTCATCACCCTCGCCGGCTTCCACGCGTTGAACTACTCCATGTTCGACCTGGCCCAGGGCTACGCCGAGCGCGCCATGAGCGCCTACGTCGAGCTGCAGGAGGCCGAGTTCGCCGCCGAGGCGCGCGGATACACCGCGACCAAGCATCAGCGGGAAGCCGGGACCGGCTACTTCGACGTCGTCTCCACCGCGCTCAACCCCGACAGCGCGACCCTCGCCCTCGTGGGATCCACCGAGGCCCAGCAGTTCCACTGATCCGACTCATCGAGGACGTCTGCACGACGCCGCGGCGCCTCGCCGCTCCCGCGGGTCGCCATCCGCACCACGGCCCGTGCAGACGTCCTCCCACTCGACAGGAAACGACCATGACCCTCATCGCCCCTCCCCCGACCGCACCGACGACCCCGACCACTGGGGCACCCGCCGGGTTCGAGATCCTCGGGACCATGCACGAGCGCTTCGACGAGATCCTCACCCCGGATGCCGTCGCCTTCGTCGCGGCGCTGCACGCCCGCTTCGGCGGTCGGCGCCACGACCGGCTCGCGGCCCGCATGCGGCGCCGGTTCGAGATCGGCAACGGCCGCGACCCGGGCTTCCGCGACGACACCGCCCACATCCGCGAGGACACGCAGTGGCGGGTCGCCGGCGCCGGCCCCGGGCTCGAGGACCGCCGGGTCGAGATCACCGGGCCGACCGACCCGAAGATGACGATCAACGCCCTGAACTCGGGTGCGAAGGTGTGGCTGGCCGATCAGGAGGATGCCACGAGCCCCACCTGGCGGAACGTCGTCGGGGGCCAGCTCGCCCTGCGCGACGCGATCCGCGGGCAGCTCTCCTTCACGAGCCCCGAGGGCAAGCGCTACGAGGTCACGGCCGAGCGCACACCGACCATCGTGATGCGCCCCCGCGGGTGGCACCTGAGCGAGGCCCACATGGAGTACACCGACCGCGCCGGTCGCCGGATGACGGCATCCGGTTCGCTCGTGGACTTCGGGCTGTACTTCTTCCACAACGCCCGCGCGCTCGTGGATGCCGGGCGCGGACCGTACTTCTACCTGGCGAAGCTGGAATCGTCCGAGGAGGCGGGGCTGTGGGACGACGTGTTCACCTTCAGCGAGGACTACGTCGGCCTGCCCCACGGCACGGTGCGGGCCACGGTGCTGATCGAGACGCTGCCCGCCGCGTTCGAGATGGAGGAGATCCTGTTCGAGCTGCGCGACCACTGCGCGGGGCTGAACGCCGGCCGCTGGGACTACATCTTCTCGATCATCAAGAACTACCGGGGTCGCGGCGCCCGGTTCGTGATGCCGGACCGCAGCGAGGTGACGATGACCGTGCCCTTCATGAGGGCGTACACCGAGCTGCTGGTCAAGACATGCCACGCCCGCGGCGCGCACGCGATCGGCGGCATGAGCGCGTTCATCCCGAACCGTCGCGACCCGGAGGTGACGGCGCGGGCGTTCGAGAAGGTCGCCGCGGACAAGAAGCGCGAGGCGGGCGACGGGTTCGACGGCACCTGGGTCGCGCACCCCGACCTCATCCCCACCGCGATGGCGGAGTTCGACGCGGTGCTGGGCGACCGCCCGAACCAGCTCGACCGCCGGCGCGAGGACGTCGCCGTGACGGCATCCAATCTCCTGGACGTGCACATCGGCCTGCCCATCACCGAGGCCGGCGTGCGGGGCAACGTGTCGGTGGCGATCCGCTACATCGAGGCGTGGCTGCGGGGTCAGGGCGCCGTCGCGATCGACGACCTCATGGAGGATGCGGCGACGGCCGAGATCTCCCGCTCGCAGATCTGGCAGTGGATCCACCAGGACCGCGAGCTCGCCGACGGCACGCGCATCACCCGCGAGTACGTCGAGGGGCTCATCGACGACGTGCTGGATGCCGCGCCGCGCGCCGACGGCGATCGGTTCGATGACGCCGCCGACATCTTCCGGGAGGTGGCCCTCCGCGAGGAGTTCCCCGCCTTCCTGACGCTGACGGCCTACGCGCGGCACCTCGTCGAGCTCTGACCGCGCACCGAGACACCGCTTCTGCGGCGAGCCACCACGCGACGCGCGGGGTTTCGCCGCAGAAGCGGTGTCTCGCGCGGCGTGCCGGACCGCAGCCCGCACTCCCGGGCCGCGTGCCCCGCGGTGTACCACCGCCGCGGCATACGCGGCCGACTACGCTTCATTGCGTGACCGAACGCGCTCCTCTCTCCCGCAAGCTGTCCGCGATCGCCGAATCGGCGACCCTCAAGGTCGACGCCAAGGCCAAGGCCCTGCAGGCGGCGGGGCGCCCTGTCATCTCCTACGCGGCGGGCGAGCCCGACTTCGCGACGCCGCAGTTCATCGTGGATGCCGCGGCCGAGGCCCTGCACGACCCGGCCAACTACCGCTACACCCCCGCCGCGGGGCTCCCCGTGCTGCGCGAGGCGATAGCCGCCAAGACCCTCCGCGACTCCGGTCTCGAGGTCGACCCCTCGCAGATCGTCGTGACCAACGGCGGCAAGCAGGCCGTCTACCAGGCGTTCCAGACCGTCGTGAACCCCGGCGACGAGGTCCTGCTGCCCGCCCCCTACTGGACGACCTATCCCGAGGCGATCGCCCTCGCCGACGGCGTGCCGGTGGAGGTCTTCGCGGGCGCCGACCAGGAGTACAAGGTCACGGTCGACCAGCTCGAGGCGGCCCGCACCGACCGCACGACCGTGCTCGTCTTCGTCTCGCCCTCGAACCCCACCGGCGCGGTCTACACGCCCGAGGAGACGAAGGCGATCGGCGAATGGGCGCTGGCGCACGGCATCTGGGTGGTCACGGACGAGATCTACCAGAACCTCGTCTACGAGGGCGCCCGTGCCGTGTCGATCGTGGAGGCGGTTCCCGAGGTCGCCGGCCAGACCCTGCTCGTCAACGGCGTCGCGAAGACCTACGCGATGACCGGCTGGCGCGTGGGCTGGATGACGGGACCCAAGGACGCGGTGAAGCTGGCCGGGAACCTGCAGTCCCACCTCTCGAGCAACGTCAACAACATCGCCCAGCGCGCGGCGCTCGCCGCACTGACCGGCCCGCAGGACGAGCCGGAGGCGTTCCGCACCGCCTTCGACCGGCGCCGCTCGCTCATCGTCGCCGAGCTGTCCAAGATCGAGGGGATCACGGTGCCCACACCCCTCGGCGCCTTCTACGTCTACCCCGACGTCTCGGGCCTGCTCGGTCGCGAGTGGGCGGGCACGACGCCGACGACATCGCTCGAGCTCGCCGACCTCATCCTGGAGCAGGCCGAGGTCGCCGTCGTGCCCGGCGAGGCGTTCGGGCCGAGCGGGTACCTGCGCCTGTCCTACGCGCTCGGCGACGAAGCGCTTGTCGAAGGCATCCAGCGCCTGCAGCGACTGTTCGCCTGAGCGCGCCGGGCCCGGCGCACCCCGTGCGCGGGGCGCTACGGCGGGGGCGGGGCTAGAGCTCGACGCCCACCAGCACGGGCTCGGGCTGCAGGATGAGCCCGAACTCGGAGGCGACCCGGCCCTGGATGAACCGGGCCAGCTCCGCGAGCTCGGCGGCGCTCGCGCCACCGCGATTGGTCAGGGCCAGTGCGTGCTTGCTCGAGAGCGCCGCCCTCGAGCGAGGCAGCCTGAAGCCGCGGCGGAGCCCGGCGTGCTCGATCAGCCAGGCCGCGCTGATCTTGACGTCGGGCGAGGACCCGACCGGAGCCGGGACGACGCCGTGGTACGCGGAGAGCGGGATGACCGTGACGGGGTCGATGTCGGGCGCGACGGGCCAACGGGGGCACTCGGGCGGAAGGGTGCGGGCGAAGGATTCGGACACGATGGCGTTCTGGAAGAACGAGCCCGCGCTGTGGGTGTCCGGGTCGGCGTCATCGAGCACCATCCCCTTCGCGGCGCGCGTCGCGAGCACGTGATCGCGCACCCAGGCGAGCGAGACGGTCGCCGCGGCATCCAGCCCCAGCGCGCGGCGCAGCTGCTCGCCCGCCACCGGGAACTCGCCGTGCCCGACGTCGGCGAGATCGAGAGTCACCGAGAGGATGACGGCGGAGCGCGCGGCGACCGAGCCGTAATGCGCCTTCAGCACCGACGTGCGGAACCCGAGACCCAGCTCGGCCGCGGGCACGACCGACACCTCTCCCGTCGACTCGTCGATGAGCTCGACCTCGACGAGCGTCTGCACCAGCTCCTGGCCGTAGGCGCCGATGTTCTGCACGGGGGCCGCCCCCACCGTTCCGGGGATGCCCGACATCGCCTCGATACCCGCGAGCCCCTCGGCGACCGTGTAGGCGACGAGCGCGTCCCAGTCGTGCCCGGCCTCCACGCGCACGAGGGCACGCCCCGGCCGGGGCGCGGGCAGGCGCTGGATGCCGCTCGTGCGCACCAGCACGACGGTGCCGTCGTATTCGTCGTCGCCCACGAAGAGGTTCGACCCGCCACCCACGACCAGCCAGGGCTCGCCGCGGTCCCACGTCTCACGCAGGGCGTCGATCAGCTCGTCCCGGCTGCGGGCCTCGAACATCCGCTCGGGCGTCCCGCCCGTTCGCAGGGTGGTCAGCCGCGCAAGCGGCAGGGGTTCGATCGCGGGCATGTCAGTCCAGGCGTACGCGCAGCTGCGCCTTGCCGAGCACCGTCTGATCGGCGTGCGTGACGGTGAGGTCGACACGCGCGGTGCCCGCCTCGGCATCCACCTGCGCGATGACGGCGCGCACGCTCACGTCGGCTCCGCTGTCGGCGTCGACGACGACCGGCCGCGTGAACCGCACGCCGTACTCGAGGATGCGCGCGGCGTCGCCGAGCCACGGGACGACAGCCGCCCCGGCCAGCCCCATCGTGAGCATGCCGTGCGCGAGCACACCGGGCAGGCCCACGTGGGCGGCGATGTCGTCGCGGTAGTGGATGGGATTGAAATCGCCACTGGCGCCCGCGTACCGCACGAGCGACTCGCGCGTGAGATGCACGGTGCGGTCGGCGACGACGGTGCCGACCTCGACGCTCCCCCGCGTCATGACTCGGCTCCGATCAGCAGGACGGATGTCGCGGTCACCACGTGCTCGCCGGCGGCATCGGTGATCTCGGCCTCGCTCGTGACCATCGCGTTGCCGCCCACGGCGCGCACGCCGACGACCGACAGGCTCGCCCGCAGCTCGTCGCCCGCCACGATCGGCCGCGTGTAGCGGAAGCGCTGCTCGGCGTGGATGGTGCGCTCGAGGGCGATGCCCGAGTCGGGCTCCGCGAGCAGCTGCTGCAGAGTGAGGTCTTGGATGACCATCGCGAACGTGGGAGGCGCCACGACGTCGGCATAGCCGAGAGCACGAGCGGCCTCGGGATCGGTATGCGACGGGTCGGTCGCGAAGACGGCGCGCGCGAACTCGCGCACCTTCTCGCGGCCCACGAGGTACGGATCGGTCGGGGGGAAGACACGCCCGACCAGCTCGGGGTTCACTGGCACCCGGTCAGTCTACCGAGCGCCGCGGGTCTCACTTCGAGCGGCCCCGCGCCGCCCGCCACACGAGCTGGCCGCCGATGAAGGCGAGGAAGACCGCGAAGACGACGTTGCCCGTGAAGGGGTCGATCGACTTGGCGATCCACGCGCCGAGGGCCGTCGTCGTGCACGCCGACAAGCCGACGATGGCGGCGCCGAGAAGGCTCACGTTGCCGCGTCGGATGTTGCCGATCGTGCCCGAGACGGCGGTGGGGATCATCATGAGCAGGCTCGTGCCGCGCGCGATCAGGTCGCTCGTGCCGAAGAGGAGCATGAGCGCGGGGACGACCACGATGCCGCCGCCGACGCCCAGCAGCCCGGAGAGGACGCCGGTCACGAGCCCGAGGCCCACGAGACCGAGCACCGCCCACCACGTGAGCTCGAACGGCTCGCCACGGGTCGGGATGATGAAGAACAGGCTCACGATGACGGCGACGAGGAATGCGGCGAAGCCGAACTGCAGGGCGCGCACGGGAACGCGCGGCAGCAGCCACGATCCGGCCTGGGCGCCGATGACCGCTCCGGCGGCGAGGATGAGTGCCTGCACCCACCCCACATCGCCACTGACGCCGTACGAGATGACCCCCACGGTCGCGGTCGGCACGATCGCGGCGAGGGACGTGCCGGTGGCCAGGCGCTGCGGGTACCCGAGCAGCAGGACGAGAAGCGGGACGATGACCGTTCCGCCGCCGACGCCGAACATGCCGGAGAGGATGCCGGCGGCCAGGCCGATCGCCACGTGCACGAGCACGCGCGAGACCCCCCACGTGGGTGTCGTCACGTCGTTCGCGGGACCCATGCGGCACCTTCCCGGGGGTTCCCGGGTGGAACCGCCCGAGTCACCCTATCGGAGCAGCGGGCGGCGTCCTGTCGTCGGAGCGCACCGGGAGGGGTGCGGGTGCCCCGAATCCCCGTGCGACCTGCTCGAGCTGCGTCGAGATCGCCTTCAGCTGCGCCTTCGTCGCGGGCTGCTCGTCGTCGTGGCCCGCGGCGGCCCTCTCGAGCACCCACGACGACAGGGTGGCCGTGACGGTTCCCAGCACCGCGACGCCGCCGACCATGAGTCCCACCGCGACGAGTCGTCCGGGGACCGTGACGGGCGTGTAGTCGCCGTAGCCGACCGTGGTGATGGTCACGAACGCCCACCAGAGCGCGTCTCCGAAGCTCGTGATGTTCGCCTCGGGCGAGGCGCGCTCGGCCTCCAGCACGCTCAGCGCCGCGAGGTAGATGAGCAGGAGGGCCGCCGCCGCGCCGTAGATCATGATCCGGCTGCGCAGCGCGGCGCCGGCGGTGCGGCGCATCACGTGGAGCACCGTGAGGACCCGCAGCAGTCGCAGGGGCCTGAGAGCGGGGATCGCGACCATCGCGAGCGTGCCGAGATTGCGCCGGAACCACCGACCCCGCTGCGGCGCGATCCACAGCCGCACGAGGTAGTCGATCACGAAGAGCAGCCAGGTGGCGACGATGACGACCCCGGTCACGATCCGTGGGGGCCCGCTGAGCTCGGCGATGACCTGCCACGAGTAGGCGACGGTGAACAGCAGGGACGCGACGATGAGGGGCCAGTTCGTCAGCGCCTGCCAGCGTTCCTCGGTCATGAACCGCACTCTAGAGCGCAACGGCGGCGACGGCCCGCTGCCCCGCCGCCACTCCCGCCGATGCGGCGACACTCACTACTTATCCACAGATGTCCCCCAAACGGTGGACACGAAGGGAATCGCTCCGCTAGCGTCGGAACGACCCGATTCCGACGGTGTGAAGTGGGGACTGAACGCCGTGTTCCCTCGCCATGCGCGGGAACGACAACAGCTTCGGGGGGAAACAGGACAGGTCCCCTTGCGTCGACGACTGGGGAAGACGACGACGCGAGGGGACCCTCTTGTGCGCGGTGGTTGCGGGCCTCAGACCCGTCCGCTCAGGGCCGGTATCGCCGGCGACCACTCAGCCGACCGCCGGCTGGACGCGCGGGAAGAGCAGCCGCACCGTCGCCCAGCCGATCGCACCGCCCAGCAGCTGAGCGCCGATGAACGGCAGGACGGATGCCGGCGCGATGCCTGCGAAGGTGTCGCTGAAGGCACGGCCGACGGTGATGGCGGGGTTGGCGAAGCTGGTCGAGGACGTGAAGAAGTAGGCGGCGCCGATGTAGGCGCCGACCGCGGGCGCCGCAAGGTGCGATCGGCCCGTGCGCACGAGCGCGAAGATCACCAGGACGAGGCCCCAGGTCGCGACGACCTCGCTCACGAGGCGAGGCACGCTCGCGCGGTCGGTCGTGCTCCACGCGAACGAGACGTCGAAGAGGACGTTCGCCAGAACGGCACCCGCGACGCAGCCCACGATCTGGACCGGAATGTACGACGCGACGGCCGACGGGCGCGCACCGTGAAGCGCCGCGTCGACGAGCGTGACGACGGGGTTGAAGTGCGCCCCCGACACGGAGGCGAAGACGAGGATCAGCACGGCCAGCCCGAGGGCCGTGGCGAAGGCGTTCTCGAGCAACTGCAGGCCCACGTCGTTCGGCGAGAGGGATGCCGCGGCGATCCCCGAGCCCACGACGACGACGGCGAGCAGGGCGCTGCCGAGGAATTCACCGACGAGGGCCCGCGCCATCACGGGGCGCTCAGCCACGCCGCCACCTCCTCGAGCGCCCCGGGAACGAGGGCGTAGTACGCCCACGTCCCGCGCTTGGTGCGGGTGAGGAAACCCGCCTCGGTCAGCACCTTCAGGTGGTGCGAGACGGTCGGCTGGCTGAGCCCCACCGGTTCGATGAGGTCGCAGACGCAGGCCTCGGCGCCGACCGAGGACGCCACGATCGAGAGCAGGCGCAAGCGAGTGGGGTCGGCGAGGGCCTTGAGGGTCCGCGCGTGGTCGTCGGCCGCATCGGCATCCAGCGGCTCCTTCACGAGCGGCGCACAGCAGGTGGTGGCGATCAGCGGCAAATGGGTGGTGGTCACGCATCGACAGTAGTCGATATTGACAACCATCGATACACAGTGCAGGTTGTTCGAGTGACACTCATCGGTCTGTCCCCCCGCCCCACCGCCCGGGACCGCCTCACGGCGCTGCCCGCCGCCGTCATCGGAGCGGGACCCGTCGGCCTCGCCGCCGCCGCCCACCTGATCGAGCGCGGCCTCGACGTGGTCGTGCTCGAGAAGGGCGCAGCCGTCGCCGCCGCCGTGCGCGCATGGGGCCACACGCGCCTGTTCTCGCCCTGGCGACACCTCGTGGACCCCGCCGCGCGACGGCTGCTCGAGGCATCGGGCTGGACGATGCCCGCCGAAGACGCGGTCCCTTCGGGTGCAGAGCTCGTCGACCTCTACCTCGACCCGCTCTCGCGCCTCGACGCGATCCGCTCGGTCGTGCGCACCGGCGCGACGGTCGAGGCGGTCACGCGAGAGGGGATGGACCGCACGCGCAGCGCGGGGCGGTCCGCAACACCCTTCGCCCTGCGCCTGCGCGACGCGGACGGCACCGTGCGCGAGGCCAGCGCCCGCGCCGTGATCGACGCGTCGGGCACCTATTCCTCCCCCAATCCTCTCGGCTTCGGCGGACTCGATCCCCTCGGCTGGCAGGATGCCGCGGCATCCGTCACCCACGCCCTCCCCGACGTGTCGGGCCGCGACCGCGTTCGGTTCGCAGGCGCGCACACCGTCGTCGTGGGCGCCGGGCACTCTGCGGCGAACACCCTCCTCGCCCTGGCGGACCTCGCCCGCAGCGAACCGGGCACGCGCGTCACGTGGCTGGTGCGCAACTCCCGCGCCGTGCGCGTCACCTCGTCATCCGACGACGAGCTCGTCGAGCGTGCACAGCTCGGCGGGCGGGTCGAGGCGCTCGTCGCCGAGGGGGTCATCGACCTCGTCGACATCGTCGAGGCGCCGCGGCGGCTCGCGCCGCTGATCGACCCGAACGTGCACACGTGCGGCACCGTGGAGCCCCACGGATTCCGGGAGCTCCAGCATCCCGAGGACGGCTTCTTCCTCGTCGGAATGAAGAGCTACGGGCGGGCGCCGACGTTCCTCCTCGCGACGGGGTAGGAGCAGGTCCGATCGGTGGCGGCGTGGCTTGCGGGCAATACCGAGTCCGCGGCACGGGTCAGCCTGACCCTGCCGGCGACCGGCGTGTGCTCGACCGACCTGGGCGGAAGCTGCTGCTCGTGAGCGTGTTGCGCCCGTTCGCGGAGTCCGACTGGCCGGCCGTGGCGGGGAGGCGGTACGGTGACCGCCGCCGCGGGGCCGCTGAGCTCGGGTGACACGTGGGTGGGTTGCGGGCGAATCCCCGGCTCATCGGAGCCCGCGCCGCTGACGGCGCACAGGATGGACGCCGGACGCCGGCGACGCAATTCTCTTTGCGTGCGACACACGCCCGTCATCTTCCCCCGCTAGCCTGTGCCCCGATCGGTTCGGGTGTCACATTCATCACTGGAGACTCGCTCCCCCCATGAAGATCCCCCCTCTTCTGTCCAGAACCATGGGCGCCGCCCTCGCCACCGGCGCCTCGCTCGCACTGACCGCCGGGGTGCTCACCGCACCGACCGCCAGCTCGGCACTGCAACCGGCAGCCCCCGCCGTGGCGTCGACGGCCTCGACCCTCCCCGACCTCGGGTTCTCCCTGAACGGCAAGGCGCTGTCCGGTCCCGTGTCACCCGCGCACTATCGCACGCTGTCCGAGATGTCGCCCGGCACGGTGTGGGCTCGAGTGGGCTTCAACGGCGACGGCGACTGGCGCAAGAACGTCGACGAGTATCTCGGTCCCATCCGCCAGGCCGGCATGAAGGTGCTCCTGCGGGCATCGTTCCGAGGCGCGGTCTACAACAAGAAGGTGCCGCTGAACGCGGCCGAGCAGGCCCGGTACGGCGACTTCGTGCGCGACCTCGCCCACTACGTCAAGACGAAGCACGGCCTCACCCCCGACGACGTCGTGTTCGAGCACCCCAATGAGAGCAACGGCCTGGTCTCCGGAGCCGACTACGCGGCCGCGGCGAAGAACGCCTACCCCAAGCTCAAGGCCGTCGACCCCGGCTTCAAGATCATCGGCGCGAGCGAGAACGTCTACGCATCCAACTGGAAGACCTGGTTGCAGGATGTCTACAAGGCCGGCTATGCGAAGGCCTCCGATGGCGTCAGCTTCCACAATTACGACCCGCAGGGCGATCGCTCCAAGTACGACTTCCTCGAAAGCCTGATGAAGCAGCACGGGCACTGGCCCGCGATGGTGTGGCTGACCGAGTTCGGCACGACCACCGTGCCCGGCGCGAAGGGCAACGGCTCTGCCGCCGCTGGACGGGCGGCGCAGAGCGAAGCCGGCCAGGCCACGCGGATCACGAGCGTCCTGTCGTTTCTGCGCGACGAGGTTCCGTGGATCACCCACGCCTTCGTCTACGCCGACGAGGACATTCCCTCCCGCAAGTCCTCCGACCGCTTCGAAGCCCACTTCGGCATCTTCGCGAACGACTCGCAGGGCACGATCACGCGAGAGAAGCCGGCGGTCCAGGCGATCCGCAACCTGTACGCCTCGACCAAGCCCGCCGACGCCCGTCAGGTCGGGCCCGCCCCGGTCGTGACACCGACTCCCGCGCCCGCGCCGACGCCGGCCCCTACGGCGCCCATGGCACCGAAGCCCGGTGCGACGCAGACCCTCGCGTCGTTCTCACTCACGAGCGCGGCGCCCACCACGACCGGTTCGGGGGTCACGGTGTCGCCCGTCACCGGAGTCGGCTTCCGCACGGCGCCCACGTTCGCCGACTTCTCGCCGGCCTACGGGCGCAAGGTGCTCCAGACGAACCCCTCGACGACGTCGCCCCGCACCGACGCCGCCTACGTGGAGACGGTGCTCACGGCATCCACGCCGTCGTCGACTGTGAGGGTCGAGTCGATCCAGTTCAAGGCCACGCGCGGCGGAGACGCGCAGCCGCGCGGCCTTGTTGTCGTCGCGGTGGTCGACGGCGTCGCGAAGACCGTGTTGACGCAGTCGCTGCCCACGCAGCGCCCGAGGCTGACTCCGTTCAGCGCCACCGGGCTCGGCCTGGAGGGCAAGGAGGTGCGGATCCGCGTGTATCCGTACTCCCCCGTCCACACCGCGACGGTCGAAATGACCGACCTGGCGATCACGGGCCGCGTCAACGGCTGAACGATGGTGAGGGGGCCTGCCCGGGCCCCCTCACCTCCTCGCGCGCCCCATGGGCTTCCGCGCGGGGCAGGTTCTGCGCAGCGGGGCACGACATAACCTGCCCCACTGCGCAGGACGTGCCCCACTACGTCGACGGGGTTCAGCAGAGCCCAGCCGAACACAACGAAACCCCCGCATTTGCGGGGGTTTCATGTCTGTAGCAGGAGCGGGGCTTGAACCCGCGACCTCACGATTATGAGTCGTGCGCTCTCACCAACTGAGCTACCCTGCCGCACCGCACCCGACGTTCGAAACCGGATGCTGCGAGCCCCGAGTCAGGATTGAACTGACGACCCCTTCCTTACCATGGAAGTGCTCTGCCACTGAGCTATCGGGGCGTGCTGCCTGCATGCAGGCAACCAGAAGAGAATACCAGAGCGACGGCATCCGCCGAGAATCGTGTCAGCCGCCGGCGTGCTCGCGCAGCCAGGCAAGCGGGTCGATGCGCTGGTTGCCCACGAACACCTCGAAGTGCAGGTGCGCGCCGTACGACAGGCCCGTGTTGCCGGTGAGGCCGAGGAACGTGCCGACGGGGACGACGTCTCCCGCTTTGACCTGCAGCGAGCCGTACTGCATGTGCGCGTAGTGCGTCGAGAAGACCTCGCCGTCGATCTCGTGATCGATGATGACGTGCACGCCGAACGCGCCGCCGCTCTCGCTCGCCACGCGCACGGTACCCGCCGCCACCGACTGGATGTGCGCGCCCTCGCCGGGCGTGAAGTCGAGGCCGTAGTGGAACGATCCCCAGCGCGGGCCGTAGCCGTCCGAGATGGGCACTCCCGCGGCGAAGGGCCACTGGATGGGGGCGGCCGGGTCGTTGACGAAGAAGTTGGTGTGGCGGGTGATGCCCGTCGCGGCCGCGATCTCGGAGAACGTCGTCGTCGTGTACTTCTCGTCCCGGCTGAGGTCGGTGTCGGCTGTGTCGGGAGCGGTGTACGCCTGGATCTCGGTCGCCGCGCCGTCGCCCCCGGTCTCGGCCGGGGCCTCGATGCTCGTGACGGCCTCGGCCTTCGTCGCGGCCGCGACGGCCTCGGCGGGCGCACCCATCGACAGTGTCATGAGTCCGACGACACCCATGACGCCGACGGAGAAGGATGCCGCGGTCAGCCGCTTCAGCGGCAAGCGTCGCCGCTCTGCGGGCATGGCGTCCACGGGTAGCGCGCTCTCGCCGGGGCTGTCCTTCGTCTTCACGACGGGCGTCTCGCCCGTGAAGGAGAAGACGCGCGCCGCGGCCTCGAACGGATCGGCCACGAACGCGGATGCCGCCGGTGACGCCGTCGCCGGCGACTCGGCCTCGCGCGCCTCCTCCGTCACGAGGGAGGGAGTGGCGAGCGGGGCGGTGGCGGCCGTTCGCGCGGCGCGGCGGGAGGTCGGGATCCCGCTGACGGCGGGCGCGACGGCGGGCGACGGCGCCGGGCCGGCGGGAGCCAGCGGGCCTACCTCGACCACGCCTTCCGGCATGACCATCGACGGGGCATCCAGACGAGCCGAACGATGCGGCTGGCGTACACCCTCCCCCGCGTTCGCAGGCGTCGCCGATCGAGCAGCGGCTTCTGCACGGCGAGCACGGCGGGTGAGGCCGGCATCCGTCCGGGGGGCTTCGGAATGCAAGCGGTAGAGCTCTCGTTCGACTGCGCGTCGGAAGACGCGGTTTCTTCGGGGGGCTATCGATCTCGCCGTCGAAGCGGAGATAACGAATAGGTAAACACTAGCCGTTTCGACCTGGGAAAGCCATGTGCGGTCACTCCGCACGCACGAGCGGGGCGAGCACCGCGTCGAGGCGATCGAAGAACTCCCCGGATCCCGCCAGCATCGTCTCGCGACCGAGCGGAGCACCCCCCGCGCCGGCGACGCGACCCCCTGCCTCCCGCACCAGCAACGCCCCGGCCGCGAGATCCCAGGGCCATAGTCCCCGCTCGTAGTAGGCGTCGACACGGCCGGCGGCGACCGAGGCGAGGTCGAGCGAGCCCGCCCCGATGCGGCGGATATCGCGGGCGAGCGGCATCACGTGCGCGAGCATGGCCAGCTGGCTGGTACGCCGGTCGGGGTCGTAGGAGAAGCCGGTGGCGATCAGCGCCCCCGCTGGCGAGGGCGAGCCGCTCACCTCGATCCGTCGATCGTTCATCCACGCCCCGTGATGGAGCGCGGCGCGGAACATCTCGCCCGTCGCGGGATTGAAGACGGCCCCGGCCTGGGCCTCCCAGCGCGCGGGGTCGGGCTCGCCCGTCACGGCGGCGATCGACACCGCATAGGCGGGGATGCCGTAGGCGTAGTTGACGGTGCCGTCGATCGGGTCGACGACCCACGTCAGCCCGGACCCGCTCTCGGCGGCGCCGGATTCCTCTCCCAGGAAGCCGTCGTCCGGTCGCTCCGCCTGCAGGCGGCCGCGGATGTACTGCTCGACCTCGCGGTCGGCCTCGGTGACGATGTCGGCGAGCGTCGACTTCGTCGCGGCGATGGCGACGCCCTCCGATCGGCGCCGAGCCGCGAGCGCACCCGCCTCACGGGCGATGTCGACGGCGAGCGACTGGAGGTCGAGAGGATCTGTCACCCGTCCCACGCTATCGACACACAGCGCGTCGGGACAGCCGAGGCGGCCTGCCGGAGACATGAATTGGCCCCCTCGGGTGGCCCATTGGGGACTGGACGACTCGAGGGGGCCCTGCATCCTCCCTGGCCGGGCGCAACACCGCTTGGGGTATCGATGTGCACGTCGCTGGGGACGACGTTCCGGCCGCCAACAGGAGGGGCTGTGAATAGTTTAGATCACACGGGGCACACTGGCGTGTCCCCTTTTCGGGGGACACGCCAAAAGCTCAGGCTGCCTTCCGCGCGATCGCGAAGATGGTCCATTCAGCCTCCGCCGAGGCTCCCGGGTCAAGCACTATGAGAGCTTTCTCACTGTTGAATGCGTCGGGCGGGCACGTCATGGGCTCGACGGCCAGACCTGTGCGATCCGCGGGCTCCCCGGGACGGTCGGCCGTGTGGATCTGAACCCAGCTGCAGGCGCCGTCCCACACGATTCCCGCGCCGCTTCCTGCGGCATCCGTCACGGTCACGGTCACCGAGCCGTCGTCGCTCGTGTGCAGACCCGTGTACGCGTGGTCGATCCTGGCGTCCGCGATCGGGCGGGGAGTCCGGTAGTCGAACCGGCGGGGGTCCGACGCGTCGACGGGCTCCAGTGCGACGGGTATCAGGCGGTCCTCGGTCACGGTGAGGACCTCGTCCGCGGGCAGCTCGAGGATCCAGTCGTCGACCTTCCCCGCTCCGGCGACGAGGTACGGGTGCGGACCGGTGCCGTAGGGCGCCCGCGACGACGCGAGGTTGGTCGCCCGCACCGTCTGGGTCAGACCGTCGGGGCCGAGCCGGAACGTGGTCTCGATGGACAGACGCCACGGGTAGGCGCTCTGCGGCTCGATCTCCGCCTGGAGCGTGACGTGGTCGGCACCCTTGTCGATGGCGTCGTAGTCGAGCCACGCGCCGAGACCGTGCAGCGCGTGGCCCCGCGAGGGCTCCGTGAGCGCGAGCTCGTAGTCGACGCCGTCGAAGCGGTATCGACCGTCCACCACCCGATTCGGCCAGGGCACGAGGGTCGTGCCGCGATAGGCGGGGCGCACCTCGTCGGCCTCGAACGGCACCACGAGATCGCGAGGTCCGCCCTCCTCCTCGATCGTGAGGCAGCGCAGCGAGGCGCCGACGCTCGCGATGACGGCGGTGTAATTGCCCGATCGGAGGATGTGCTGGGTTCCGGACGCAGGGCGGCGAGGTTCATCGATCACTCGTCGTATCCTGCCGCAACAACCCGGTATCGCGCGCGGATGACCGGCCGCGTGTCGGATGCGTACTCGCCGCTCGACTCGGGCGACCAGCCCGGCCGCTCACCCGTGTGCACCCAGGCCGCCTGCGCGGCGGCACCGAGCGCGACGTACTCCCCGGGCTCGGGGACGACGATCGGCACATCGAACACCTGCGCCGCGATGGCCGAGACTGCGGGGTTGCGGGCGGCGCCGCCGACGAGCATGACGCGGCGTGCCTGCACGCCCAGTGCGCGGATGGCGTCGAGGCCGTCGGCGAGACCGCAGAGCATCCCCTCGATCGCGGCGCGCGCGACGGCCGGGCGCGTCGTCGACGCGAGCGTCAGGCCGGCCAGCGTCGCGGTCGCCTCGGGCAGGTTCGGCGTGCGCTCGCCCTCGAAATAGGGCACGAGCACGGGCACGGATGCCTCGGCATCCGCCTCGAGCGCGAGGCGCCCGAGCTCGTCGTGGTCGACTCCGAGAAGCCCCGCGACGGCGTCGAGCACGCGCGCGGCGTTGAGGGTCGCGATGAGCGGGAGGAACCCTCCCGCGGCATCCGCGAACCCGGCGACGGTGCCCGAGGCGTCGGCCACGGGATCGGCGGTCACGGCGAAGACGGTTCCCGACGTGCCGATCGAGACGACGACGTCACCTTCGCCGGCACCCAGGCCGAGCGCCGCCCCGGCGTTGTCGCCGGCGCCCGGGCCGACGAGGACACCCTCGGGGGTGCGTCCGGCGGACTCGCCGGGCCCCAGCACGCGCGGGCGCACCGCGTCGTGCCCGAGAGCGCGCACGAAGAGGTCGACGTCGTAGCCCGAGGCGCCCCAGTAGGCCGTGCCGCTGGCGTCGGACCGGTCGGTCGTGAGCTCCTCGAGCACGGGACCCAGAGGGGACTCATCGGCGGGGCCGAAACCCCGCAGGCGCCATGTGAGCCAATCGTGCGGCAGCGCGACCGCGGCCACGCGCGCGGCGTTCTCGGGCTCAGCATCGCGCAGCCAGCGCAGCTTCGTCGCGGTGAACGACGCGACGGGCACGACGCCCGTGCGGCGCGCGTACTCCTCCGCGCCGACCTCCGCGATGAGATCCCGCGCCGCCTGGGCAGAGCGGGTGTCGTTCCAGAGCAGGGCATCGCGGATGACGCGGCCCTCGGCATCCAGGGCGACCATGCCGTGCTGCTGACCGCCGACCGAGACCGCGGCCACGTCGGCGAGACCGCCGGCGTCCGCGATCGCCGCCGTCAGGGCGTCCCACCACGCGGCGGGAGGCACCTCGGTGCCGGCGGGGTGGGTGGCACGCCCCTCGCGCACCACCCGCCCCGTCTCGGCATCCACGACCACGACCTTGCACGATTGGGTCGACGAATCGACCCCCGCCACCAGAGTCATGACGCCGAGGCCGTTCAGCGTGCGCCGAGCAGGTGCTCGGTGGCGAGCTGCTGCAGGCGAACGAATCCGAAGCCCTTGCCGCCGAGGTACGCACCGGTGTCGAACTCCTCGAACGCGGCGCGGTCGGCGAGCAGGTCGTCGTACGACTCGCCCTCGCTCAGCGTCGGCACCGACAGCTCCGCGACGCGCGCGGCCTCGAGGGCCTCCTGCACCTCGGGGTCGGCGCGGAAGGCCGCCGCGCGCTCCTTGAGCAGCAGGTAGGTGCGCATGTTCGCCGAGGCGGAGGCCCAGACCCCGGTCTCGTCCTCGGTGCGGCTCGGCTTGTAGTCGAAGTGACGCGGTCCGTCGTACGCGGGGATGCCCCCGGGTCCGCCGTTCTCGAGCAGGTCGACGAGCGCGAAGGCGTTGTGCAGGTCGCCGTGACCGAACACGAGGTCCTGGTCGTACTTGATGCCGCGCTGGCCGTTGAGGTCGATGTGGTAGAGCTTGCCGTGGTACAGCGCCTGGGCGATGCCGGCGGCGAAGTTCAGGCCCGCCATCTGCTCGTGGCCGACCTCGGGGTTCAGGCCCACGAGCTCGGGGCGCTCGAGGGAGTTGATGAACGCGAGGGCGTGGCCCAGGGTCGGCAGCAGGATGTCGCCGCGCGGCTCGTTGGGCTTGGGCTCGATGGCGAAGCGGATGTCGTAGCCCTTGTCGGTGACGTAGTCGCCGAGCAGGTTGACGGCCTCGCGGTAGCGCTCGAGCGCGGCACGGATGTCCTTCGCGGAGTCATACTCGGCGCCCTCGCGGCCGCCCCACATGACGTACGTCTTGGCGCCGAGCTCGGCGGCCAGGTCGATGTTGCGGATCACCTTGCGCAGCGCGAACCGGCGCACGCCGCGGTCGTTGGAGGTGAAGCCGCCGTCCTTGAACACGGGGGCGGTGAAGAGGTTGGTGGTCACCATCGGGACCGCGAGGCCGGTGTCGGCGAGCGCGCCCTTCAGGCGGTCGATCTGCGTCTGGCGCTCGGCGTCGGTCGAGCCGAAGGCGAAGAGGTCGTCGTCGTGGAAGGTCACGCCGTACGCGCCGAGCTCGGCGAGCTTCTCGACGGTGTGCACCACGTCGAGTGCGGGCCGGGTGGGGCCGCCGAAGGGGTCGGCACCGGTGTAGCCGACGGTCCAGAGGCCGAAGGTGAACTTGTCGGCGGGGGTGGGTGTGGGCATTGTCCTGCTCCTCGATGAACGGAAAAGTTGGTAGTGACAACCTATCTCATGCGCACCGCGCACGCGACCCCCTACGCTGGGGCTGTGACCGATCGCGCGAGGACGTTCGAGGACGTGCGCCGTACGAACCTCGCGCGGCTCCTGCGCATCGTGCACCTCGAGGGCCCGCAGTCCCGTGCCCGCCTCACCGCGGCCACGGGACTCAACCGGTCGACCATCGCCGACCTCGTCGCAGAGCTGGTGTCGCTGGGGGTCGTGGCCGAGCTCCCGCCCGCACCCGCGACGCGCGCCGGCCGGCCCTCTCCCGTCGTCGCGGCCGATCCTGCGATCGTGGCGATCGCCGCAAACCCCGAGGTCGATGCGATCACACTGGGCGCCGTGCGCCTCGACGGCACCGTCGTGGTTCGACGACGTGTGGAGGTCGACCATCTGCTCAGGCCCGAAGAGGCGGTCGGGATGGTCGTCGACACGATGGCCCAGTGGCGCACCGACGAGCTGCGCGAGGCGCGGCCGATCGGGGTGGGTCTTGCCGTGCCCGGCCTCGTGCGCGCCAGCGACGGCGCCGTGCGCATCGCGCCGCACCTGGGGTGGCGCGATGTCGCGCTGCGGGAGCTCGCGGAGAGCGCCACGGGGCTGCCGGTGGCCGTCGGCAACGACGCCTCCCTCGGAGCCATCGCAGAGCACCTCTTCGGCGCCGGCCGCGGCATCGACGACCTCGTCTACCTCAACGGCGGCGCGAGCGGCATCGGCGGCGGGGTCATCGTCGGCGGCACCCTGCTGTCGGGGCTGTCGGGGTACGCCGGAGAATTCGGGCAGAACCGCCCCGGCATCCCCTCGACCGCCGACCGCCGCGCCGATGACGGCGTGCTCGAGGACGAGGTCAGCCGCGCTCGGCTGCTCGCCGTCGCCCGGCTCACCGTCGCCGACGACCCGACGCTCGCGGCCGCGCTCACCGAGAGGGACGTGCCGGATGCCGCGGCGGAGATCGCCCGGCAGCGGCGCATCCTGGCGACGGCCCTCGCCAACGCCGTCAACGTCCTGAACCCGAGGCTGATCGTGCTCGGTGGGTTCCTCGCCACGATCGCGACCCTCGGCGAGGGCGCCACCGATCAGCTGCTGGACGCGGTGCGCGATCAGGCGATGCCCGCCGCGGCGGAGGAGGTGGAGATCCGCCCGGCCGCTCTGGGCGAGAACCGCCTGCTGATCGGGGCCGCCGAGGCGGCCTTCACGACCCTCCTCGACGACCCCGTCGGCGCGCTGCGCGCGACTTAGAGCCCCTGCGCCAGGCGGTAGTAGGCCTGGTTCCAGCGCACTTCGCGCTGGAAGTCCCGCAGCGTCGTGTCGTCGTCGATCACCAGCAGCTCGGTCTTCGCGATCTCCGCGAAGTCGCGGAAGACCTCGATTCCGACCGCCGTCGTCATGACGGTGTGGTGCGCGGCGCCGGCGGTCAGCCACGCCGCCGCACTCGTGGCGAAGTCCGGCTGCGGCTTCCAGATCGCGCGACCGACCGGGAGCTTGGGGAGATCCGGAGCCTCGACGTTCTCGACGACGTTGGCGACGAGGCGGAAACGGTCGCGCATGTCGCTCATGGCGACGACGACGGCCGGGCCGGGGTCGGCGGTGAACACGAGGCGCACGGGGTCGTCCTTGCCGCCGATGCCGAGCGGGTGGATCTCGAGCCGCGCCTTCGCCGACGACAGCGACGGCGACACCTCGAGCATGTGCGCACCGAGGATCCTTTCGTTGCCGGGCACGAGGTCGTAGGTGTAGTCCTCCATGAGGCTGGCCCCGCCGGGCAGGCCCGCGCCCATGACGTTCGCGATACGCACGAGGATGGCGGTCTTCCAGTCGCCCTCGGCGCCGAAGCCGTAACCCTCGGCCATCAGTCGCTGCACCGCCAGGCCCGGCAGCTGCTTCAGTGCGCCGAGGTCCTCGAAGCTCGTCGTGAAGGCGCCGAAGCCGCCCTCCTCGAGGAACGATCGCAGACCGAGCTCGATCGCGGCGCCGTCGCGGAGCGACTCGTGGCGCTCGCCCCCGGCGCGCAGCTCGGGCACGACGTCGTACTCCTCTTCATACAGGGCCACGAGCGCGTCGATGTCGGACGCGGACACCGCGGCCACGGCATCCGCCAGCTCGTTGACGCCCCACGTGTTGACCTGCACGCCGAAGCGCAGCTCGGCCTCGGTCTTGTCGCCCTCGGTCACGGCGACGTAGCGCATGTTGTCGCCGAAGCGCGCGAGCTTGAGGCTCCGCGAGGCGGCCCAGCCCGCGGCGGCGCGCTGCCACGACGCGATCTCGCCGCGCACACGGGCGTCGGAGGCGTGCCCCACGACCGTCTTGCGCGCGACGCCGAGGCGGGTCTGGATGTACCCGAACTCGCGGTCGCCGTGCGCCGCCTGGTTGAGGTTCATGAAGTCGAAGTCGATGTCGGCCCACGGCAGCTCGACGTTCGCCTGCGTGTGCAGGTGCAGGAGCGGCTTCTGCAGAGCGTCGAGCCCGCCGATCCACATCTTCGCGGGGCTGAAGGTGTGCATCCACGCGATGAGACCGATGACGCTGTCGTCGGCGTTCGCCTCGAGGGCGAGACGGCGGATGCTGTCGGCATCCTTCAGGACGGGCTTCCAGACCACCTTCACGGGCACGTTGCCCTCGAGCTCGGCGACGACGCCGCGGGACTGGTCGGCGACCTGCCGCAGCGTCTCCTCGCCATAGAGGTTCTGGCTGCCGGTGACGAACCAGACCTCGTACGGCTCGAGCGAGGTGGACAGAGGGGTGCGGGTCATGGGGTTCTTCCTTCGGTCGGTTCAGAGGGCGGCGACGGCGGCGCGCTCGATCGCGAGCCCCGCCTCGTAGCGGGTGAGGTAGGAGGCGTAGCCCGCGGCATCCGCGGCGTCGGGGGGCGCGGTGGCGAACTCCTCGTCCGCGAACACGCGCTGCGCGAGATAGGCGTCCAGGGACAGCTCCGCGGCCGCGTCCAGGTAGGCCGCGAGCACGGCGATGCCCCACGCCCCGCCCTCGGACGCCGTCGCGGCGACCGCCACGGGGGCGTCGATCGCGGCCGCGAGGAAGCGCTGCGCGACGCCGGCGGTGCGGAACATGCCGCCGTGCGCGTACATCGTCTCGATCTGGACGCCCTCGCCCCGGAGCACCCGCATCCCGAGGCTCAGGGTTCCGAAGACGCCGTAGAGCTGGGCGCGGAAGACGTTGCCGAGCGTCAGGCGCGAATCGGGGGTGCGGACGACGAGCGGACGCCCCGCGTCGAGCCCCGCGATGGGCTCCCCCGCCAGGTGGTTGTACGCGAGGATGCCGCCGGCATCCGCCTCGGCGTCGAGTGCTTCGCTGAAGAGCACCTCGTACACGGCGTCGGCCTCGAGGGGCGTGCCCGCCGCCGCGGCGAACCGCCCGAAGACGCCCACCCATGCGGCGAGCTCGCTCGCGCCGTTGTTGCAGTGCACCATCGCCACCGGGTCGCCGGCGGGCGTGGTCACGATGTCGAGTTCGTGGTGCACGCGGGCCAGGGGCCGCTCGAGCACGACCATCGCGAAGATGCTCGTGCCGGCGCTGACGTTACCGGTGCGCGGCGAGACGGCGTTCGTGGCCACCATTCCGGTGCCGGCGTCGCCCTCGGGCGGACAGAACGGAATGCCGGGGGCGAGCCCGCCGGTCGGGTCGAGAAGCGTGGCACCCTCGGCGGTCAGCGCACCGGCCGGCGCACCGGCGGGGAGCACCTCGGGCAGCAGCGACAGCAGGTCGCCGGGCAGCGCATCGCCGACGTGCGCGTCGTAGGCCGCGACCATGGCGGCGTCGTAGCCGCCGGTCGCGGGATCGATCGGGAACATGCCCGAGGCATCCCCCACCCCGAGCACACGGCGCCCGGTGAGGCGCCAGTGCACGTAGCCGGCGAGGGTCGTGACGAAGCGGATGCCGGGCACGTGCGCCTCCGCGCCGAGCACCGCCTGGTGCAGGTGCGCGATCGACCACCGCAGCGGGATGTTCACACCGAACAGATCCGTCAGCTCGGCGGCGGCCGGCCCCGTGGACGTGTTGCGCCACGTGCGGAACGGCACGAGGAGGTCGTCGTCGGCGCCGAACGCGAGGTAGCCGTGCATCATGGCCGAGACGCCGATCGCCCCGAAGGTGGCCGGGCGCTCGCCGTGGCGACGCTCGGCGTCGGAGAGGAGGCCGGCGACGGCATCCTGCACGCCCGACCAGACGTCCTCGAGCGCGTAGGTCCAGGTGTCGTCCTCGAACCGGTTCTCCCACTCGTGCGAACCGACCGCGAGCACGGTGCCGGGGTCGGCGGCGTCGACGAGGCAGGCCTTGATGCGGGTCGAGCCGAACTCGATGCCGAGCGCCGTGCGACCGGCGCGGATCGCGTCGGCGCTCATCGGGCGTCCTCGCTCTCGTCGCGGCGGTCGTCGGTGGCTTGACCGTAGACGTTCTGGTACCGGTTGTAGAGCGCGTCGATCTTCTCCTGCGGGATCGGGATCAACGGGCCCGCCTGCGCCGCGATATGCACCGTCCGCGCCGCGTCCTCGCACATCACCGCGGCCTTGACCGCATCCTTCGCCGACACCCCGATCGTGAACGGGCCGTGGTTCTGCATCAACACCGCACGCGACCGGTGACCCGTCAGGGTCTCCACGATCCCCCGCCCGATCGAGTCATCCCCGATCACCGCGAACGGACCCACCGGAATCGGACCCCCGAACTCATCCGCCATCCCCGTGATCACACACGGGATCTCCTCACCCCGCGCCGCCCACGCCACCGCGTAGGTGGAGTGCGTGTGCACCACACCCCCGACATCCGGCATGTTCCGATACACATACGCATGCGCCGCCGTGTCACTCGACGGTGACCGGTCACTGCCCGGAGTCCCCGGAATGACGTTCCCGTCGAGGTCACACAGGATCATGTTCTCGGGAGCGAGATCGTCATAGGACACACCACTGGGCTTGATCACGAACAGATCAGCACCCGGCACACGACCCGACACATTCCCACCCGTCCACACCACCAGGCCATACCGCACCAACTCCCCATGCAACCGGGCAACCTCGGCGCGGGTAGCGCGGATCGCCTCCTCGAGATCGGGGGCGGACGGCGTCGTCTGGGCGGCAGTGCTCATGCCCGGAATGTTACCGGTAACAGGTGTCTTCTGTCACGCGTCGGGTGGGCCGACGGATTCCCGCACGACGAGGACGGGCGCAGCGGGGGCGGACGCCCCGGCATCCGCCGAACCGAGCAGCGCCGCGATGCAGCGCCGCGCCTCAGCCTCGACGTCCAGTCGCACCGTCGTGAGCGCGGGGGTGTAGAAGGCGGCGTCGGGGTTGTCGTCGAAGCCGACGACGCTCAGTTGGCGTGGAACGTCGACACCCGCGCGCCGCAGGCCCGCGACGAGCCCCAGCGCCATCTGGTCGTTCGAGGCGAAGACGGCCGTCGGGGCGCCCGGGGCGCCGAGCAGCCCCGCGATCTCATCCGCGGCGGCCGCGCCCGCGGAGGCCGTCCAGTCCCCCCGCCACCGGCCGGCACGCACGAGCCCTCGCGCTGCCAGCCCGTCGTCGAATCCTCTCTCGCGGGCGACCGCCTCCGTCCAGTCGTCGGGGCCGGCCAGCAGGGCGATGCGCTCGTGGCCGAGCTCGGCGAGGTGCGCCACGGCCAGGGCCGCGCCCTGCCGGTGCGCCGTCGCGTCACCGTGCAGGGCGACGATCGCGACCCCGCCGTGCCGCACGAGCGCGGCGAACGATCCGGTGTGCGCGGCCACGACGGCGATCGCGTCCACCCCCTGCTCGCGCAGGTGGGCGGCCGCCGCCAGCACCGAGTCCTCATCAGCCGCATCGGCGTAGGCCGTCGTCACCCACCGGCCCGCTGCGCGCGCGGCCCTCTCGAGCGCCGCGATGCCGACCGACGGACCGTACAGGCTCGCGTCGGAGGCGATGATGCCGATCGTGCGCGTCACGCTCGTGCCGAGCGCTCGGGCCGCGTTGTTGACGCGGTAGCCGAGCGCCTCGATGGCGTCGAGCACCCGCTGGCGCGTCTCGGGCCGGATGTGGGGGTGTGCGTTGAGTACCCGCGAGACGGTCTGAGTCGACACCCCGGCACGAACGGCGACATCGCGCACGCCGACGGCGCGGGCGACAGGCGGCTGCGGCATCCGATTTCTCCTCCGGTTCGGGCTTCAGCGTAGCCACGGCCTCGGGCACGACGTGCGTGTGCGAGCCTGGGGGCATGCGCATCGCACTCACCGGCTCGTCCGGCAAGCTCGGCTCGGTCGTCCTCCGCGAACTGCGCGCCGCCGGTCATGATGTCATCGGACTCGACGTCGTCGGCGTCCGCGAACCGGGGTTCGTGCAGGTGGACCTGACCGACTACGGCCAGGTGATCGACGCCCTCGCGGGAGTGAACGACACCCACGACGGCGTCGACGCGCTCGTGCACCTCGCCGCCGTGCCCGCGCCGGGCATCCGCTCCGACGTCGCGACCTTCCACAACAACATCGCCGCGACGTTCAACGTCTTCTGGGCCGCGATACGCCTCGGCATCCGGCGCATCGTGTACGCCTCCAGCGAGACCGTGCTGGGCCTGCCCTTCGACGTGCCGCCGCCCTACATCCCCGTCGACGAGGAGTACGCCGCGCGGCCCGAGTCGGTGTATTCGCTCGTCAAGCACCTCGAGGAGCAGCTCGCGACCGAGCTCGTGCGCTGGCACCCCGACCTCTCGATCACGGCGCTGCGCTTCTCCAACGTGATGGTGCCCGAGGACTACGCCGCGTTCCCCTACGACGACGACGCACGCGACCGCAAGTGGAACCTCTGGGGATACATCGACGCCCGCGACGGCGCGCAGGCCATCGAGCGGGCCCTGGATGCCGCGCCGGCCGGCTTCGACCGCTTCATCATCGCGGCGGCCGACACCGTCACGACGCGGCCGAACGCCGAGCTCGTCGCCGAGGTGTTCCCCGACGTCCCCGTGCACGGCGACCTCGGCGCACACGACACGATGCTCTCCATCACGAAGGCGCGGCGCCTACTCGGGTACGAGCCGCGTCACTCGTGGCGGGACGAGTCGCGCTGATCGGCAAGGGCCCGTGCTCGCGGCTCCAACGGTGATCGCGACGACGCGCCCACGTACGCGCGTGCACTGACCGGGACTACTCGTTCGTCGCCCCTGCCGTCGTCCCCGAAACGAGGAAGCGTTGCGCGAAGAAGAAGACGGCAACTGCCGGAATGGATGCGATCACCGAGGCAGCCATGAGCTGATTCCAGTCGACCGCGTACTGGCCGATGTATCGGTAGAGACCAACGCTGATCGGTTGCAGAGCCGGGTCGGTGAGGAGCGTGATCGAGAAGAGCAGATCGCCCCAGCCGGCGACGAAGTTGAACGCGGAGACCGTCACCAGTCCGGGCAGAGTCAGAGGGAGCACGACTCGAACCAGAGTCTGGAGCCTTGTCGCCCCATCGAGCCAGGCCGCGTGCTCGACCTCGACCGGGATGGCTTGGAAATACGGTCTCAGCATCAATGCCGTGAACGGGACGGTCTTCGTCGCAAGAGCGATGACCACGGCCCATCTGGAATCGATGAGCTGCAGCTGCGAGAACATGACGAAGAGCGGTATCGCCAGCATGATTCCCGGGAACGTCTGCAGCACGAGCATGCCGAACAGCACCCAGCGAGTCCACCGAGCCTCGGACCGCGCGAGCGCATACGCGAGGCCGGCACCCAGGAGGATCGCCATCGCCGCCGCGCCCGCACCGTAGATGAGGCTGTTGATGAGATTCTGCCCGAAGGCGGCATCGCCCAAGACGCTGGCGTACCCCTCGAAGTTCGGCTCGGTCGGCCACAGCGTCGTCGCCGACTGCAACTCGGCCGGCTGGCGGATGGAGGTGACCAGCAACCAGTAGATCGGGATGACGAGGATGGCGGACGCCGTGTACGCGCCCGCGACGCCGAGCCAGGCCCGACGGGGCCGCCCACGGGACGAGAGCATCGGAGATTGCAGAGCGGTCACCGTCGGGACTCCGATCGAGTCGAAAGGCGGATGTAGAGCGCGGAGATGAGACTCAGGAAGATCAGCATCAGAACGGTGACGGAACTTGCCGGGCCGAGGTCGAAGAACTCGAATCCGAGTTGGTAGGCGTAATAGGTCACGACGGAAGTTCCGCCTGCCGGCCCACCGCCCGTCATCACGAGAATCAACTCGAAGACGTTGAAGGTGTAGATCAGCTGAAGGGTGAGGAGGATCGCGATCGGTCCTCGGATCATGGGAAGCGTGACTTTCGTCAGGCGTTGAAAACCGTTCGCTCCATCGACGGTCGCCGCCTCCGTCACTGCGGTCGGAATCGTCTGGAGCGCGGCCAGCAGGTTGGTCATCGCGAAGGGAAATCCGAACCAGATGTTCGCGATGATGATGGCGATCATCGCGGGGGTGGCCTGCTCCAGCCATCCCACGGCGAGATCCGGGTTGATCGCGCGCAGCACGGTATTGACCAGCCCGTTGCCGCTTTGGAACATCCACTTGAATGTCGCAGCGATGACGACGATGGGCAGCACCCACGGCACCATGAGCAGCCCTGCGAGTGCGCGCCTACCCCGAAAGCGCCCATTGAGAAGTAGCGCCATGCCGAGTCCGAGTAGGAACTGGCAGGCCACGCTGAATACGGTGAAGACCACCGTCAGCCACGTGGAATGAGCGAACTGCGGATCGGTCAGCACCTCGACGTAGTTGTCGAAGCCGACGAAGGGCATGATGCCGGTGACGAGCCCCACCACGGTCACGTCTCGGAAGCTGTTGACGATCGTGATGACGATCGGGTAGGCCGCGAACACGATGAGGAACAGGATCGCGGGAGCCGCGAGGAGAAGATATCCCCGCGTCCTGGCGCTACCGATGCGGGCGCCCGTGGAGCCCGAGGGCAAATGCGCGGCGCGCCGCTCGGGGAGCGGGGTGCGGGGAACCGTCGCCTCTGCGGGAACCGCTTCGGCCTCGGGCACGCTCGCACCTGTTGTGATTCTTGACACTCGTTCAATCTCCTCTTCGACTCGAACGAAAGTGGGCGCCCGCCGGTCGCAGCGGGCGCCCACTGCCTACTCTGCGAGCAGAGGTTGAATGGTGGTGGCGGCCTCCTGCAGGGCCGCTTCAGGCCCCTCCTGGCCGCTCAAGACAGACTGGAATGCCGTCGTGAGGGCGTCTGCCATTCGGGGATACTCGGGGCCGTACACACGCGCGCGAGCCACGGCGAGCTGCTCGATGTAGGTCGCGAAGGGCTCCTGCGTGAACGCCTGCTCCTCAGCGATGTCCTGACGCGACGGCAGCTGTCCCGATTCCACCAGGTACGGCAGCGATTGCTCGGGATCCACGGCGAAGGTCACCAGGTCCCATGCCGCATCGGCATGCTTGGACGTTGCCGTGATGGCCCAGTTCTCGCCGCCGAGATTGGAAGCCTGTCCCGCAGGACCGGCGGGCAGGAGGGCGATGCCGAGCTCATTGTCCATGTTCTCTTCGATCCAGCCGCCGTCCCAGGTGCCGCCGAATGCGATCGCTGACCGGCCGTTCACCAACTCGGTCACTCCGCCTCGGAGATCCCAGCTGAGCACCTCTTTGGACATCGCGCCGCTGTCCTGGAGGGACTTCAGGAACTCCATTGCTTCGAGGGCCTCCGGAGAGTCCAGCGAGTCCAGGTCGGCACCGGCTTGCCAGAGCAAGGACTCGAAGACGAAGACGGAGTTCTCGCTCTTGATCATCGACGTCGAGAAGCCGTACCGGTCGGCTGTGGTCAGCTGCTCGGCGGCGCTTTTCAGCTCCTCCCACGTGGTCGGAGCCGCGAGGCCTGCCTCGTCGAAGACCGTCTTGTCGTAGTACATGATCAGATCGTTGCTCTCGTTGGGAACCCCGTAGATCTTCCCGTCCCAGGTCGCGGACTCAGCGGGGCCGTCGAAGTACTGGTCCCACTGCCCCCACTCCTCCACGCGATCCGTCAGGTCCAGGAGAACACCCTCGGCGGCCATGGCAGAGTTCCACGGATTGTCGATCATGATGACGTCGGGAAGGGAGTTCGCGGCCGCTGCCTGAAGTATCTTTCCGAGGAAGTCCTCGTACTTGATCGCTACCCGCTCGACTTCGATTCCGGTCTCGGCGGTGTAATCAGTCAGTCGTTTCAGGTACTCCGCGCCAGGCTCCTGTTGGTAGTCCCAGAGGATCAGCTTCTCCCCGTCAGTGGATGCCCCAGAACCTGAGGAGCATGCCCCGAGCGAGAGCGTGACCCCGATGGCGATGCCGAGGGCCGCGGCGGCACGCCACGATTGGTGAGTAGTTTCGAGCTTCATTGCACGTCCTTCTTGTGGGTTGTGGGGTGGAGCGTCAAGCGACCAGTTGATGATCGAACCGTGGGATCGTCACTTCGGCGCCTTGCTGCATCGCCGACTCATGAGCCGCCAGGCCGGCCGCTGTCCAATTGGCCGCCGTGGCCGCGTCGATGGCAGACTGGCGATCTTCCACCACTGCACGCACGAATTCGTGCACGAGGTGAGGATGGGAGCCGCCGTGACCGCCACCCTGGACGAACGACAAGTGGTCGCCTCCCTGATACACGGATTCCCGCGTGAACGGGCGGATCTCTTCCGGAAGCAGGTCGGCGCGGTCGGGGACATCGAGACGCTTCACGTCGATCGGCCTCCCTCGTTCGGTCGAGAGGGCACCCATCTCGAACAGCAACGGCTGCTCGTCCTCCAGCTGCGGCCATTCGAAGCCCAACCTGTCGCCGTAGATGGCGAAACTCTCGGTGTACGGGCGGGCGGTCCTGAACATCGACCGCGTCACCTCTACCGATATGTCGACGTCGTCGAGACGGAAGATGGCGGTCTCCACGGGGAAGGGGTTCCCGTACGCGCTTGCCATTTCGTCGCTCAGCCGCCCGGACCCGAAACAGTGGACCCGGTCGGCTCCCGTACCGGTAAGCGCGAGGACCGGGGCAAGTGCATGCGTGATGTGCGCGATGGGCGGGAAGCCCCGCCAGTAAGCCGGCCAACCTTCCATGTCCTGAAGATGCGCGCCGCGGGCGAATGAAAGCGCGCCGAATTCACCGCGTTCGAACATCTCGCGGACGAACAAGAACTCGCGAGTGTAGACGGCGGTCTCCATCATCATGTACCGCATCCCGGTCCGCTTTTCGACGTCGACCAGGCTGTCGAGTTCCTCCATGGAGAGTGCGGCCGGAATCGTCACTGCGCAGTGCTTGCCCGACTCCATCACTTGGATGGACTGGCTCCCGTGCAACGTCAACGGCGTGACGAGGTGCACCGCGTCAATGTCGGGCGCAGCGAGGACCTCCTCCAGCGATGACATCCGGCGGCTGATTCCGAACCGAGCGCCGACGGTCTCCAGCTGCTCCGGATCCGAATCGCAAAGCACGACTTCGCGTACGTCGGGATGAGCCTGATAGATCGGAGCGAACTCTGCGCCGAACCGTAGTCCGACAAGAGCAACCGTGAGGTCACCCTTCGCGAGATTCATGACGTGCATCGACATCCTTCAAGTTAGGCAAACGGTTTCTCATTCGGAAACTGTCTCGATGCTACCCATACGCCTACCCCTGCGCAATGGACAATTTCTCTCTATTTTTCTGGCATGTCCGAGTCTCCGAGAGCGCAACCTCAACCGGAAAATCAGGGCCGAGCTAGGAAACTTTCCGAAAGTGCTATGGTCAGTGTCAACCAGGAGGACACATGACGAACGCTCCCCGGCCGAAGCTCGCCGATGTCGCGCGCGTTGCTGGCGTCTCGACCGGCACCGCCTCCAAAGCCTTGACCGGACGCGGCGCCCTCCGCCGAGATACACGCGAACGCGTGCTTGCCGCCGCGGAGAAGCTGGGCTACGAGCCCAACGTCGCCGCGCTCGGGCTCGTCTCCGGCCGCTCCTACACCGTGGGGCTCATAACGTCCGACCAGCTCGGGCGATTCAGCGTGCCCGTCATGCTCGGCGCGGAGGACTCGCTCGCCACCGGTCAGATGGCGATTCTTTTCTGCGATGCCCGTGAGGATCCCGTGCGCGAACGCCATTGGATTCGCACGCTCTCCGCTCGCAACGTCGACGGCATCCTGGTCACGTCGTTGCGCAGCGACCCACGGCCCTCACTCAGCGACCTCGTTTCCGTTCCCGTCGTCTACGCCTACTCGCCCTCGGAACGACCGGACGATATCTCCGTGGTCCCGGATGATGCGCAGGGTGGTCGCCTCGCCGGCGACCACCTCCTGGAAGTCGGGCGAACGAGACTGGCCTATGTGGGCGGTCCCGCCAGCTACACCGCATCGCACCTTCGTCTGAGAGGGTTCCGCGAAGCTCTTGCCGCTGCGGGGCTCGACCTCACCACCGCCCCGCTCTTCGTGTCATGGGAGGAAGAAGCCGGACGCCAGGCGGCGCGGATGCTACTGCGACGCGGCGACGAATTCGACGGCGTGTTCTGTGCGAGCGATCAGATCGCTCGAGGGCTGATCGACGAGCTCTCGTCGGCGGGGGTCTCGGTGCCCGATGACGTGGCGGTCGTCGGATTCGACAACTGGGACATCATGACGCTCGCGAGCCGACCCCCCATCACGAGTATCGATATGAATCTCACGAAGGTCGGTGATGTCGCCGCCCGTCTCCTGACGGAGGCCATCGCCGGCGAGGCCTCCCCGGGGGAACACCGCGTCGAGTGCACCCTGATCGTCCGGGGCTCGACGGTATAGGAGCATTCGAGCGCACCGGAACCGTTGAGCTCGAGAGTCTCGCAGATGCGGGGATCCGGCACGCCCGCCGGAAAGCGGAACGGCCCGGAGACCGAGCTTGGTCAGTCGTTCCGGGCCATTCACAATGGTGGCGAGTGAGGTGTCTGGGTTCACGACATAGGCGACAGGTGATCGGCGACACGTGAGTCGCGTCATAGGCGACACTCGTGCATGTCGTCGAAGCATCGGGTCGTGGTGTTGAAGATCGTCGCCGGGGAGCTGTCGGTCACCGGCAGCAGCGGCCGAGTACGGGATGTCTCGGCAGTACTTACACAAGCTCCTCGCCCGTTACCGCGACGAGGGTCTGGACGGGCTGAAGCCCCGATCCCGTGCCCCGTTGACCAGCCCGCAGGCGGTCACCGACCGGGTCCGTGACCGGATCGTGCAGCTGCGGGCCGCGCTGACCGCGGCCGGAACCGACGCTGGCCCGGTCACGATCGCCTGGCACCTGACCCAGGAAGGGCTACAGGCCCCGTCGACCTCCACCATCCGCCGCATCCTGCACACTGCCGGGCTGATCGCCCCCGAACCCCGCAAACGCCCCCGCTCCTCCTACATCCGGTTCGAAGCAGACAGGCCCAACGAGACCTGGCAATCCGACTTCACCCACTGGCGCCTGGCCGAGGGCACCGACGTCGAGATCCTGAACTGGCTCGACGACCACTCCCGCAAACTGCTCTCCTGCACCGTCCACCACCCCGTCACCGGCAAAACCGTCGTGGACACCTTCCTACACTGCGTCGACGAGTTCGGACCGCCCGCATCGACCCTCACCGACAACGGACGCGTCTACACCGCCCGCCACGGAGGGGGACGCAACGAGTTCGAATACGTCCTCGCCGCGCTGAACATCCGACAGAAGAACGGCACCCCGAACCACCCGCAAACCCAAGGGAAGATCGAACGCTTCCACCAGACCCTCAAACGCTGGCTCACCGCCCGACCCCGCGCGGCAACCATCACGGAGCTCCAGACCCAGCTCGACCAGTTCCGGGACTACTACAACACCACCCGACCCCACCGCGCCCACGCAACCACACCCGACCTCGCCTACGCCGCCACCCCGAAAGCCACCCCCGCCGGCCACAGCGACCGCACCCACTACCGGATCCGACACGACCACGTCGACAGCAACGGGAAAATCAGCTTCCGCCGCGCGGCCCGCATGCACCACCTCGGCATCGGCGGCCAACCACCGCGGGAAACGCTGCATCCTCATCGCCGACGAACACACCGTCACCGTCATCCACCTCGACACCGGCGAAATCATCGCGACCAACACCATCGACCCCGCCCGGACCTACTGGCGAAACAACGAGAGAGAGCCCGGCCGATGGCCGGACTCTCTCTCGTAAATGTCGCCTATGACGCGACTCAGATGTCTCCTATGTCGCGACTCATCACATGGTGGCGAGTGAGGGATTCGAACCCCCGAAGGCTACGCCGGCTGATTTACAGTCAGATCCCTTTGGCCGCTTGGGTAACTCGCCAGTGCGCGCCCGTCCGACTTCCTCAGACGACCGGAGGCGCAAGAAACGATCTTACCCGGTCTCCCCGCGACGGTAGAAATCAGGTGCTGAGTCTGTCCACGTCGACGTCGGCGAGCTCGTCGGGGGTGCGCAGCAACGCCCCCTCGAAGCGGCAGGTCGCGGCCGCGATCCGCATCGCCCCCTCGAGCGCCATCTCCCACGACGCGGCATCGCTCGGGACGTTCTCGCCGACGAGAGCGGCGACCGTCGCCGCCAGGCTCGCATCCCCCGCCCCCATCGTGTCGACGATGCGCCCAGGCATCGACGCGATGGGCACGGCGATGTCGACACCCTCGGCGACGATGCCCGCTCCGGCGCCGCCGCGAGTGCAGAGCACGACCGGCGCACCGAGCGCCCGGGTGGCATCGACCGCCTCGCTGAGAGGGGAGGCGTAGAGCAGCGCCGCGTCATCGTCCCCCAGCTTCACGAGGTCGGCTCGCGGCACGAGCGCCTCGTACCCGGCGACGAACGCCGCGAGATCGCGCATCATCCCCGTCCGGGGGTTGGGGTCGATCACCAGTCGCGTCTGCGAAGCGGCGAGCGCATCGGCGAACTCCGCGGCCTGGGGCTCGTCGTCGAACGGGAAGCAGCTGACGACCGTGAACGGCGCGTCGGCGATCGCGGCCCGTTCGGCGTCGCCGAAGACGATGCGGCGGCCCTGCGCGGCCTCGTTGAATACGTACTGCGGCTCGGCCCCGCCGACCCTCGTGCTCACCGCCCGCGAGCTCCCGTGCGGCGAGGGTGACGCCAGCAGCTGCACATCGAAGTCGCGGAGGTACGCGCGGATGCGCTGTCCCGCCTCGTCGTCGCCCACCATCGCGATGAGCGTGGTCGGCACTCCCAGTCGCGAGAGACCCACCGCGACGTTCAAGGCGGCACCGCCGACGAACTCCCGCACCCCACGGTCGTCGCGCAATTCGTCGATCAGGGCGTCGCCGACGACGACCGTGCGTGTGGTGCTCATGGCAGCCTTTCTGTCCAGCTCGATCCTGTCGCGCCGCGGGTCACGCGGCAAGGACGCGCTCGACGAACCGCTCCGTGCGTCGTCTCACGCCGTCGATGCGACGGTCAACGCTCGCGCGAATCTCGGAGGGGGCGAGCGGGGCCGCCAGCCTCACGGTCTCGTGGCAGGAGAGGTCGGCGCAGATGTACGACCCCACCGCGTCGCCCGCCGAGCCCGCGGAACCGGCCTTCTTGGCCGTGAACAGGTTCACCTGGTCGGCCGGCTGCATCGTGTGGCACAGGTCGCACATCGCCGACCGCGCGCGAGAGGTCCCCGACGCGGTACGCATGATGACGCCGCGGGCCCGACCGTCCTCCTCCGTGATGACGTAGGCGAGACCCCGCGTGTGCGGATCGCGCCACGCGAAGAAGTCCAGGTGGTCCCAGTCGGTCAGCAGGAAGTCGTGCGGCAGCTCTATCAGCCGCAGTTCCTCCGGTGTCGCGTTCACGAACGATGCGAGGACGTCTTCGCGGGTCAGCGGCCGCATGTCACCTCCGGGGATGGGTAGCCGCCGACCAGTCTACGAAGGCAAGCTCACTTCACGCTCCCCGCCGTCAGGCCGCCCACGATGTAGCGCTGCAGCGCGAGGAACAGGGCGACGGGGATGATCGCGGCGAGTACGGCCCCCGCAGCGAAGACGCTCCAGTTGCGCGCGGTCTCCTGCGAGACGAACTGGTAGAGGCCCACGGCGAGTGTCTGCTTGTCGGGGTCGACGAGGATCACCGATGCGAGGATGAAATCGCTGGTGCTGGCGATGAACGACAGCAGCCCGATGACGGCGAGGATGGGCGCGACCAGCCGCAGGATGATCGTGAAGAAGATGCGCGCGTGCCCGGCGCCGTCGATCTTCGCCGCCTCGTCGATGGACGAGGGCACGGTGTTGAAGAACCCGTACATCAGGTACGTGTTCACGCCGAGCGCGCCGCCGAGGTAGACCATGATCAGCCCCAGCTGCGAGTTCAGCCCCAGCACCGGGAAGATATCGGCGATCGCCGACATGAGCAGGAAGATCGCCACGAACGCCAGCAGCTGCGGGAACATCTGCACCAGCAGCAGCGTCAGCAGCCCGAACCGACGCCCCGTGAACCGCATCCGTGAGAACGCGTAGGCGGCGAGAGCCCCCAGGATGACGGTGCCCGCCGCCGTCGTGAGCCCGATGAAGAGGGTGTTGACGAACCAGGCGCCGAAGGGCTGCCGCGGGTCCTCGAAGAGCCGGATGTAGCTGCCGATGTCCACGCTCTGGAAGAGCGCGTTCGCCGTCAGCAGCGTGCCGCCGGGGTTGAGGGATGCCGAGAGCACGTACGCGAGCGGGAACGCTGCGAACAGCAGCATGACGATGCCGATGAGATGGCGCCAGCCGGTCTCGCGGAAGTAGCGCGGGAACGGCCGCCGCGGCTGCGGGGCGGGAGTGGCGGGCCGCGCCCCGGCATCCTTGATCGCCTCCGCCACGACGGGGGCGGGCGCTCCGGTGAGCGGGGTCGAGTTCATTGCCATGTCAGTTCAGCTCCTCGAGCACCTTGGTCTGGCGGAAGCTCACGTACGAGATCACCGCGACGAGCACGAAGATGATGATCGAGAACGCGCTCGCGAGCCCGTAGTCGCGGTTGGCTCCGACGAAGGCCACCTTGTAGACCATCGAGATGAGGATGTCGGTCGAGCCGACGTTGATCGCGGCATCCGCAAACCTCGGCCCGCCGCCGGTGAGCATGTAGACGAGGTTGAAGTTGTTGAAGTTGAACGCGAACGACGCGATCAGCAGGGGCGCCACCGACACGAGCAGCAGCGGGAACTTGATGAGGCGGAAGATCTGCCACACACCGGCCCCGTCCACACGCCCCGCCTCCTGGATGTCGTCGGGGATGGACTGCAGCGCACCCGTGCACACCAGGAACATGTAGGGGAAGCCCAGCCACAGGTTGACGATGAGGATCGCCACCTTCGCGAGCGTCGGATCGAGCAGCCAGGGTATAGGGGCACCGCCCAGGAGCACCTGGTTGATGAAGCCGAAGTCCTGGTTGAACATGCCGGCCCAGACGAGCGCAGACAGGAACGCCGGGAACGCGTAGGGCAGGATCAGGATCGTCCGGTAGAACTTCTTGCTCTTCATCCGCGGATCGTTGAACACGATCGCGAGGAAGAGTCCCAGGACGAAGGTTGTGGCCACCGAGAGCACGGCGAAGACGAACGTCCAGATGAGCACGGCGACGAAGGGACCGCGGATCGATTCCGTCGCGAAGGCGCGGACGAAGTTGTCGCCGCCCACCCACACCTGCCACCCGGGCAGGATCTCGGTGCCGTCGTCGGCGGTGAACGCTCCCGTGCCGATGTCGCGGTAGACGACGCCGGTGGTGGTGTCGGTCATCGTGTCGGCCCGTTCGTCCCACTCCAGGCTGGAGGTGAAGACGTAGGCATTGGAGCCGTCGGTCGTGCGCAGGTATCCGTCGTTCGGATCGTCGGAGAGGGGAACGGCGAGCGCGCCGATCTCGCCCTGGTTCGCGATGATCGCCGGGAAGTCCAGCACCGTGAAGCCAGAGCCCTCGGGGTCGTCGAGCGGCTCGAGCGGCAGCTCGGCGCCGCCGACGCTGAGCTCGCCCGTGTCGGGGTCGGGAACGAGCAGGAAGAACTGCCCCGCCTGCTCGAGGATGTCGACGGGGTACGCGGGCGAGTCCGGCACCCGCGTCTGCGACTGCTGGAGGAGCGAGCTGACCGCGTCCTCCTTCGTGGAGATGTGACCGGAGCCGTAGTTGGTGAACGCGATGTAGATCGTGTAGATCACGACGAACACCTGGAAGATCAGCAGGAACACCAGTCCCGGCGTGAGGTACTTCGCCGGCAGGAGGCCGGGGACGAGGTACACGGCGTTGATCGCGACCGCGCCGACCACGACGAGCGCGGCGATCAACCACTGCTGCTGCGTGATCAGGACGAGGACGGCGTAGATCGCCAGCGCGTCGATGATGCCGAGGGCAACGATCTTGACCAGCCAGACCTTCCATCCGGCCGCGGCGGCCTCCGCCCAGGCTTCGGCGCGACGGCGGCGGCGCAGGGTGGCACGGTCGGGCGCCGGCAGCGGGGGGCGGGTGTGCTCGAGAGTGGGAGTCGTCATCGTGGCTCCGGGTCGCGCGGACCGGCGGGTGGGGGACGCCTGTCGCGGCATCCCCCACCCGACCGATCAGCCGATCTTGCCCTCGATGTTGCCGGCCATCGTCGTCCAGCTCGACGCCGGGTCGGCGCCCTGGATGATGGCGACCTCGGTGGTGCCCCAGTCGTCCCACACCGCGGCCATCTGCGGAATGCTCGGCATCGGCACGGCCTCGGCGCCGACGGTGGCGAAGCCCGCCACGATCGGGTCGGACTGGGCCGCCTCGAACGACTCGGTGAGGGCCGGGGCGCGGCCGCCCGCCTCGAACAGCGCCGTCTGCACCTCAGGGGTGGCGATGTAGTTGACGAGGAACTCGTTCGCCGCGAGTGCGTTCTCCGACTGAGCGCTGACGAAGAACACCTGCACGCCGGCGAACGGCGACGCCGTCTGGCCACCGGCCGACGGGATCGGGTCGACCGCGACGTTGACACCCGCCGCCTGCGCATCGGCGACGTTCCACGGGCCCGTCAGGTAGAACGGCGACTGCCCGGCGTTGAACGCCTCCTTCGCCAGGTCGGAATCGAGGTTCAGGTTCAGGATGCCGGCGGCGCCCTGCTGCCCGAGCCATGCCGCGAACTGCTGGCCCGCCTCGTCGCCGATCGTGAGGTTCGCGGCGTCGTAGGAGCCGTCGGCGTTCTGCGCGAACACCGAGTTCCCGAACGACGTCTGGAACGGGTAGAGGTGGTACGGGTCGGAGTTCTGGGGGTTGAGCCCCACGACGAACGGGTACTGCGTGCCGGCGGCCTGCCCCTTCGCGATCATGTCGTCGAAGCTCGTCGCGGGTTCGGCGACGAGATCGGCGTTGCGCAGCATGGCGATGTTCTCGATCGCGTACGGCAACCCGTAGGTGTTGCCGTTGTAGGTCACGGCCTGCACGGCGACGTCTTCGAACTCTGCGGCCTTGTCGCCGAGTTCGACCGGCGCGACGACGCCGTCCTGCACGAAGGCGCCCGTCCAGTCGTGGCCGCCGATCGTGATGTCGGGGCCCTCGCCCGCGGGCACCTGGGTCGTGAAGTCCTGCTGGATGTCCTCGTACTCCTTGACGACGAGGTCGACCGCGATGCCTCGGTCCTCCTCGAAGTCGGCGGCGACGGATTCGAGCGCCCGCGCCCGGTCGGCGTCGACCCAGACGGTCAGCGCACCGTCCGAGCCGCCGGTTTCCTCCTCGCCGGCGTCCCCGCCGCCGCCCGAGCATCCTGCGAGCACCAGTGCTGCGCCTGTGACTATCGCGCCGAATGCCAGCGCTCCCCTGTGGTTCACCCTCATCGGTGTGCCTCTCTGAAGTGGTGTCGGTCGCGGCACCATCGCGGTCGCCGTCGGCCGTGGCTTTGTTGCAAGCGCTTACAGTGTCACTCTGCGCACTTGATTCGTCAAACACTGATCCGAACTCGGAACGAATCCGTAACATTGCTGATGGATTCCACCAACTCTCGGCACGGGTGGATGGGTGCATCTGCAAGCGTTTCCACAAACGATCCGCCGGTAGACTCTGGCGCATGGCCGATTCATCTTTCGACATCGTCAGCAAGGTCGACCACCAGGAGGCCGAGAACGCCCTGAACCAGGCGCGCAAGGAGATCGAGCAGCGCTACGACTTCAAGGGCACCGGGGCATCCATTGAGTGGAGCGGCGAGTCCGTCCTGATCAAGGCGAGCAGCGAAGAGCGCGCGAACGCGGTTCTGGATGTCTTCCAGTCCAAGCTCATCAAGCGGGGCATCTCGCTGAAGAGCCTCGACTCCGGCGAGCCGTTCGCCAGCGGCAAGGAGTTCCGCATCGTCTCGACGCTGAAGGACGGCATCTCGCAGGAGAACGCCAAGAAGATCGGCAAGATCATCCGCGACGAGGCGCCCAAGTCCGTGAAGTCGCAGATCCAGGGTGACGAGCTTCGCGTGCAGTCCAAGAGCCGCGACGACCTGCAAGAGGTCATCCGCGTGCTGAAGGCCGCCGACCTCGACGTCGACCTGCAGTTCGTCAACTACCGCTGACGCGGCGCTCAGGCGCTGGCGGACTCCCGCGGCTCGGCCGTCTCGTCGATCCGGCGCAGGCGCGCGATCAGGTCGGTGACCTGCGCGTCGCTGAAAAGGGCATCCGGACCCTCCGGCGCAAGACCGGTGAAGGGGTCTTCGTAGAGTCGCCGCGGGTCGAGGTACCCGGCGATCGTGAGCTGCTCGACCACCAGGTCGACGAAGACGTGCTGCCGGTGGCCGAAGCCGGGGCCAGAGACGAAGTCGGCAAGGGCCTCCTCGGCGGCGGAGCGGTCGAGTCCCACGATCGAGCGGATGAGGCGCCCCAGTCCGCCGGCCTCGACCGCCTGCGTGCGCAGCTGCCCGGCATCCACTCCCCCGGCCCCGGCGAGGATCGACTCGAGCTCGGCGAGGTCGATCGAGGTCAGCTCGCGACCTGTGCGCAGCTTGCGCAGCGCGAGATTGTCGTCGTGCGCGGCGAGGAACCCGTGGATCTTCTCGCGGAAAGCGCGTCGGTTCAGGCCGGGCATCACGCGCGCGATCTCGACGTCGCGCATGCCGTCGACGGAGTCGGTGAAGTCGGTGTAGATCGGCGCCTGCCCCGCCCGGTCGATGAGACGCATCAGTCCGCGCAGGCGCACCCGCACCGCCTCGAGCAGCGTCAGGGTCGCGGCATTCCACCACTCCGGGTCGCCGACGGCGGCGATCAGTGCGGCCTGCTGGTCGACGGCCGGGATGCCGCGGCGCTCGCCCAGCGCGGCCGCCAGGTCGATGACCCTGGCCACGACCATGCGGGGCGGCGTCTGCCCGGAGGCGACGGCGAGCTGGGCCTGGAGCAGGAGCAGGTCGAACCGCTTGGCGGCTTCGTCGAAGTCGGACTCGGCCGCCGAGGGCAGTCCGGCGAGTTCGGCAGCAGGGTCCACGTCGGCGGCGCCGAACTGCTGCCAGGCCTCCGGCTCGGCGAATCGGTCGACCGTGCGCCGGCGCTTGCGCACCAGGAAGTTGTCGCGGTTCATTCCCGCCACCGCGGCGTGGAGGCGGGTGGACAGGGTCGCGCGCAGCCCGGCGGCATCCTCGTCATCCCGCCCGCCGAGCAGCCCGAGCAGGTTCAGCCGCGCGAGGAAGGACCGCTCCGACAGCGAGGGCGCGCGCCCGCCGGCGGCCTCGGGCAGGTCGGCGTTGAAGTATTCGATGTTGCCGCAGACGTCGAAGATGATGAAGTCGGTCTTCGGCATGCCCGGCCCGTAGAGGTCGGGTCGCAGTCGCGTGCCGCGCCCCACCATCTGCCAGTACTTAGTCTGCGAGTGCACGGGCTTGAAGAAGACGAGGTTGACCACATCCGGAACGTCGATTCCGGTGTCGAGCATGTCGACCGAGATCGCGATGTGCGGCTCGGCGCCGGGGGTCGAGAACTTGCCGATCAGCGTGTGCGCATAGGGGCCGGAGGCGTGGGTGATGATCTCGGCGAAGCCGCCCCGACGCTCGGGGAAATGGTCGTCGAAGCGCTTCTGGATGAACTCGGCGTGATGCTGGTTCTTCGCGAAGACGATCGTCTTGCCGAGCAGATCACCGCCCTGAACGTAGCGCCCCTCGGTCATCAGGATCTCGAGCACCTTGTCGACCGTGTCTTCGTTGAACAGCCACCGGTTCATCACCGCGGCATCCACCTCGTCGGGAATCTCTCCGTCGGCCCATTCGAGCGCGTCCCATTCGACGCGCTCGGCGTCACTGAGATCGGCATAGCGGATGCCGCGGCTCATGAATCCGAGGTCGATGACCCGCGCGACCGGCGGCACGAGGTAGCCGCTCTCGATGGCGTCGTCGAGTTCGTAGGCGTCGGTCGGCACGCCGTCTTCGAGCTCGAACAGGCGATAGGTGTTGTGGTCGATGTCGGCACGGGGCGTCGCAGTGAGCCCGACGACGAGCGCATCGAAGTAGTCGAAGATCTCGCCGTAGCGGTTGTAGATCGAGCGGTGCGCCTCATCGACGACGATGAGGTCGAAGTAGCCGGGCCCGAACCGCCGCAGATCGTCGTCGCCCGCGTCGATGAGGTTCATCACCGTGGGATAGGTGGAGACGAAGACGCGGCCCTCGCTGTCGCGGTCGGTGAGCAGGTCGACCGGCGACGCGTCGGGCAGGTGCTCCTTGAAAGCGCCGACGGCCTGCTTCACCAGCGCCGTGCGATCGGCGAGGAACAGCACGCGCTTGACCCAGTTCGCCCGCTGCAGCAGGTCGACCAGCGCGATCACCGTGCGCGTCTTGCCCGTGCCGGTGGCCATGACCAGCAGGGCGCGGCGCCGCTTCTGCTCGAGCGCCTCGCACACGGCGCGGATGGCGCGCAGCTGGTAGGGCCGCTCGACGATCGTCCGGTTCACGTCGACGGCATCGAGCGGCTTCAGAGTGGTGCGCCGCTGCACAGCGAGCTGCAACTCGTCTTTGGTGAGGAACCCGGCGACCGCGCGCGGCGGGTAGCGCCGGTCGTCCCAGTACCAGGTGTCGTAGCCGTTGGTGTAGAAGATCAGCGGCCGCTGCCCGAAGTCGCGCTCCAGCGCATCCGCATAGATCCGCGCCTGCTCGCGCCCCTCCTTCGCGCTCTTAGACGAGCGCTTCGCTTCGACGACCGCGAGCGGCGCGCCGTCATCCCCCCACAGCACGTAGTCGACGTTGCCGGCGCCCGACGGGCTCGGGATGCCGGTGACCGGCCATTCACGATCGCGCGCCTCGTCGAGCCTCCACCCCGCCTCGTGCAGCAGCAGGTCGATCAGCGTGGCGCGCGTCTCGGCCTCGGTGATCGCCACGGGGTCGGGGATGTTCAGCTGGGCGTTGCGTGCCGCGTTCTCGGCCTTCACGCGCGCGAGCTCGGCGCGCAGCGTCTCGATCTCGCCTTTGGCCTGGATGCCGAGGGCTTCGGCCTCGGCCAGGCGTGAGCGCGTGGCGTCGAACTCGGCCTGCATCTTCTCAAGGTCGGCGCGGGCGCGCCGCACCACGGTCGCGGGCGCCGGCGGAACCCGGTCGAACACGAAGGGACCGGGGGTCGGCGCGGCGGGATCGCCGTAGCGGTGGTCGAGCCACCGGAAGACGCGGTGGAGCTGTTCGAGCGCGCCGCGGGCACGGTCGAGGCCGACCTCCTCCTCCCGGTGCACGGCGTCGTTGCCGACGAGGCGCACGATGCGCAGGCTGCTGGTGACGGACTCGCCCACGCAGTCGCGGAACTCCCGCTGGCGGGTGAGATTGGAGAACGACTCGTCATCGGGGCGCGGCAGGTTCTCGACCGCGAAGATCCACGACGTCAGCAGCTCGCCCGCGCGGCGCGCGTAGGTCGCGGCCGCGCGCGGGTCGGCGCGCAGGTAGCCCTCGGCGCGCACGGCGGGCTCACCGAGCTGCGGCCACGCTTGCGCGACGAAGTCGAAGTTCCCCACCGAACCGCTCCTCTGATGGGCCGACGTCCGGCCCCGAACCGATGCTATCCAAGCCGCCCCGAGCGCCCGGCGACCTCGACGCCCGGCGTGGCGGAGACCCGGTCATGGCGCCGGTCTCGGCATCCGTTTTTGTGACCTTGATCTGGATTTTGAACGCCCGTCAATGTCGGAGGCCCCCGGCAGAATGAGGGGTATGGAAGAGCTCGCCCGCACCCTCGACGAGGTGCGGCGCGCGCTCGGCGGGGCAGTTGCCGAGACCGTGCGCGGGGGCGCTCTTCGGGCGGTCGACGACGAGTCGCTGCTGTCGCTGATCGCTGTGTCGGCCGAGGTCGCGCGGCTGGTCGATGCGGTGCTCGTCGAGGCGATCGGTCACGTGCAGGAGAGAGCGGATGCCGCGCCCCACGCCGAGCGCATCACGACGACACACGGCTGCCGGTCGATGAAGGAGCTGGTGCAGCGGCTGACCCACGGGTCGTCGCGTTCGGCGGGCGAGTTGCTGCGCGCGGCGCGAGCCGTTGCCGAACCCGTGGCCCTGACGACGGGCGAGCGGCTGCCGGCACGCTACCCCGGGATGCGCGAGGCACTCGCCGACGGCGCGCTCGGCGCGGAGGGGATCGCCGTGGTCGCGGGCGCGCTCGACGGCGCCGCCTGCAGCGGCGAGGCGCGCCTGGCCGCCGACGCGGAACTCGCGGCATCCGCCCGGGGTGCGGGAAGCGACGGATGCCCGCCGCCCTGTGTCGACGAGCTGCGCCTGCAGGCGCAGGTGTGGGCGATGTATCTCGACCAGGACGGCGCCGAGCCGCGCGAGGCGCGTGCGATGCGGGGGCGCGGTGTGACTCTCGGCGTCTGCCGCGATGGGCTGGTGCCGGTGCGCGGCGACCTGCTGCCCGAGGTGGCGGGGCAGTTCACCACGCTGCTGCACGCGATGCTTAATCCCAAGGTGGGCGGTCCCGACGCTCCCGAGGGGCCGCATTTCGTCAGCGACGACGACCGCGCCTGCGACGCCAGCGATTCCCTCGCGCCCCCTGCCGACACCCGCACCCGAGCCCAGCAGCAGCACGACGCGCTGGCGTCGATCCTCTCCGTCGCCGCGCGCTCGGGCGAGGTTCCCACGATCGGCGGCGCCGCACCGACCCTCGTCGTCTCGGTCACGGCCGATGACCTGCGATCCGGCCGCGGGCACGCACACATCGACGGCTGCGACGAGCCTGTCTCGCTCGCGGCGGCTCGCCAGGTGGCCTGCACGGGCGGCGTGCAGCGCGTCGTCACCGACAGTGCCGGCCGCATCCGGGCGATCCACACGCTGGAGCGTGTTTTCGACCAGCACCAGCGCCGCGCGATCGTGCTCCGCGACGGCGGCTGCGTGATTCCCGGCTGCCAGGTGCCGGCGGCGTGGTGCGAGATCCATCACGTGGAGGAACACTCGCGAGGCGGCCCGACGCACACCGACAACGGCGTGCTCCTCTGCTGGCACCATCACCGCACACTCGATTCGAGCGGGTGGCACGTGCGCATGCGAAACGGCCTGCCCGAGGTGCGCGGCCCCTCCTGGTGGGACCGATCGGCGAGCTGGCGCGCGGTGACGACATCCCCGATCCGGATGCGCAATCGCCTGCGAACGCGGGAGACGGCCGCGCCCTGAGCCGGCGGCCAGAGGCCCCGATCGGGCGACCCGACACGGCGATGTCGGAGGCATGGTGTGTCCTGTCCTACTGGCCATCGGCCGGTGGCATGCGCCTGGGGGTGCGTGCCCGTTCGATCCGGAAGGTTCTGTCATGTCTGACAACAGCAGCAACACCACGCCCGCAACTCCGGCCGCAGGCTGGTTCCCCCACCCCTCGCCCGATGCGGCGCCGGGCACCGAGATGTACTGGGACGGTGCGCAGTGGCGCACCGCAATGGTGCGCCGGGATGGGGTGGCCGTCTCGCCGACGGCGGTTATGAATGCCCCGGCGCGTGAAGCGGCGGCGCAGGATGCCGCGGACGGCGCGACGGCGGGCGCGGCAGTGAAGCGGCCGTGGTATGCCCGCAAGGCGATCGTGATCCCGGCGGCCGTGGTCGGCGGGGTCATCATGATCGCCGGCATCGGCGGCGCGATGGGCGGCGGCGATGACGAGGTGGCCGACGCGGCATCCGTCGTGCAGACCGACGAGCCGGTGGTCTCGCAGCCCGAGGCTGAGCCGGAGCCCGTGATGGTCGTGGTGCCGAACGTCGTCGGCATGGACGGAGCGAGCGCCCGCGCCGCGCTCGAGGCCCTCGGCTTCGACACGACGTTCGACGGCGACGAGACCATGCCGGTCATCGCCCAGGGCGTCGCCGAGGGCACCGAGATCGAGCAAGGGTCGACGATCGCTCTCACGCTCGAGGAGAAGCCGCAGCTCACGCTCGGTCAGGAGAACGCGATCCGGTCGGCGCAGTCATACCTGAGTTTCACCGGGTTCTCGCGCGCCGGCCTGTTCCAGCAGCTGACCAGCGAGTACGGCGAAGGATTCGAGGCCGCCGATGCCGAGTTCGCCCTGGCGCACCTGGAGCAGAACGGGCTCGTCGACTGGAACGCCGAAGCCGTGGAGTCGGCGGAGTCGTATCTGGAGTTCACCTCGTTCTCTCGGCAGGGACTGTTCGACCAGCTGACCAGCGAATACGGCGAGGGCTTCACCCCCGACCAGGCGAACCACGCGCTCGCCGCCGTCGGCTACTAAGCCGGGCGAGTCACTGAGGCTGCGGCGGCGGACATCTGGGGAAGGTCCGCCGCCGCTTCGGGCTAGGGTGGCGCGCGCCGCGCCGATGTCGGTGAGTGGTGATCTACTCTTGGCAACACAGAGAGGACGTTTCCGATGGCACCCGTGATCGAACTCACCACCGAGCAGTTGACGGCTCGGCGAGACGAGTTGCTCGCCAGCCTCCGCCTCGCGTCCTACGACGAGTTCCGTGAGCGCGCTGGCGCCGGAGTCCTCACAGATCGCGAGTGGGCGCTCCGTAACGAGCTTGACTCTCTCGCTTACCTGTTGGGCGAGGACGATCTCGCCGACTGACGTCAGAACGCGACTCCATCAAGGAGGGCGTCAGGAGACATCCCGGGACTCCCAAGCACCGAAAGTACCCGCGCCCGAGACCCATTCGACGCGTCCGTTGCATGCGCGGCCGAGGCAGATGGCACCCGCCGTTGACGGGGAGGGAAAAGGAATGTCGCGAGCGACCCGCGCCGAGGCCCCTTCCACCAGGATTGCACCGTTCGCGACGAGCTTCTCGTGCTGCGCCCGGTACGCGGCGTAGGCCTTAATGGTGCTCTCCGCGATTCCCTTGCCGCGCCACCGCGGCACAACGACCGAACCTTCCAGCACCGTGAACTCCCCGTCGACCTGCTGCGCCGTCGCACGCACACCTGCGCGCTGGCTAACGAGCTCGAAGATCGGTGAGGGCGTAGCGTGAGAGATCTCCGACGACTCATGCGCCTGGCGCGACCTGATCACATTGATGTTCAGCACCGGCAGGACGATCTGAAGCTGCTGTAGAAAGTAGTCCATGTCGGACTCATCCGCCTCCGGGAGTGGCGGAGTCGCCGGCGCAGTGCCGTTATCGAGTGTCGACCGCCCCGCCTGCTGCGCCAGCGATATCAGCCGCGACTCGAGGTACCTGACGTGCGACTTCGTCAGATTTGTGTCCTTCGACGTGACAACCGCCACGCGGTCCCAGAAGTCCTTCTCGCGCAAGTGGTACTTGAGTCGGTCGCCGATGACATCCGCCTCACCGACGTAGCAGCGGACGTCGCCGACTGCCGACTCGTCGTCGCCGAGCAGGAAGTACACCCCGGTTCGCGACGCCTCGGGACGCCGCAGCAGCTCGCCGACGTCCGACCTCGGCGCCGTGAGAATGTGTCCCGTCCAGTTCGTGATCTCGGCCGTCGAGAGGCCGCCAGGTGTCCCGTCGACCAGGAACAGCTTGATCTGCTTGCCGCTCACAGTTCTCCTCGGAAAGCGCGATGTTGGAGGGATGCGAAGAGGCCATCGAGGTGTGACTCGTGCTGTTGTGCTGAGCCACGCGCGGAACGCGCACGCTCGACATCGGCCGCGATCGCCTGCTGCATACCGATCGGTGGTACACGCAGCGATAGGGCTCGCACATTGGTGGCGTTCAGAGTATTCAGCCCAGACGTGGTGTTCGCGACTCGTCGAAAGTACTCGCGAGACGTGGCGCAATTGAGGGCGAGTTCGAGAACGCGACCCGTCACTCGTCCCGTGATCGGACGAAGTCGAAACAGGTGGTTCTGATGAGTGAGCTCTCCGTCAGGAGGTGTCTCGATGAGCGCAGCGCGCCCGACCTCGGCCCGGTTACCATGCCCCTCGACGACCAGCACGTCATCGACCTGCAGGCGAGTGCGTGCGATCTCGCGATCGGTCACTCCAGTCTCCTTCAGTTCGGAGAGGTCGATTGAGCCGCGGAACACATTCGCAACTCGAAGATAGTTCGCCTTCGCTGGAAGCGCCCCGCGCCGCGCGTTGAGTGTAATTCCTCCCTGTAGGCGGGCCACGTCTGCGAGGGTCGCCACGTCCCACCTGGACTTGTCGTATGAGTCAAACACCACCGCGGGAATGTCGTTGAGGAGCGCGGTGGTCCGCCGCCGCTTCGCGCGGAGGGCGTCGGCCTCGTCGAGGATTGCGGCGATGCGACGCTGCTCGGGGAGGGGTGGGAGGGGGAGCGATGCTCGATAGGCGTCCTCACGATTGAGACCGGGGACGGCGGCTGACTTGTTCATTCGGTCGAGTCCCAATGAGTGGAGCGACCAGTAGAGCCAGCGCATATCGACATCGCGCTTGGGAGCGACGTAGTAGGCGGTATCAATCGGCCAGCATCCGTCGGGAGCCCAGGTGAGGGATCCGATAGACCCCTTACGCCCTACGACTATCGTGGCCATCGTCACAAGTGCTGTCGTGTGCGTCCCTGCGACTCCGCCCGAGCCGATCACGGGGTAGTCTCCCGCGACCCTGTCGCCAGCCACCAAAGCCTTTCCGTACCTGAGCTCGATCAGGTCGTCCAGCGGCACCGTCTCCCATCTCACGCGAGCATCTCCCGCAGGCGTTTGAGGCCGTCCTGGATCTCGACCTCGAGGGCGTCGAGTTCGTCGAGGACCTCGGTCGGCGAGCGGTGCTCGACCTCCTCGATCTCGATCTCCTTGTAGCGGTTGAGGCTGAGGTCGTAGTTGTTGTCGACGATCTCCTCGCGCGGCACGACGAAGCTCTGATCCGTGCGCGCCCGCGAGGCCTCGGCATCCAGCGCCTGCCAGCGGGCGAGCACATCGGGCAGATCGTTCGCCTCGATCGGGGTGCGCTTGTCGTCGAGGGTCATGCCGTCGGCGCGCACGTCGTAGAACCAGACGTTGTCGGTGCCGCCCGACGAGGTCTTCGTGAAGAGGAGGATCGCGGTCGAAACCCCGGTGTAGGGCTTGAAGGTTCCGGAGGGGAGCTTGATGACGGCATCCAGCTTGTGGTCGTCAACGAGCATCTTGCGCACGGCCTTGTGCGCGTTCGACGATCCGAACAGCACCCCCTCGGGCACGATGACCGCCGCGCGACCACCGTTGCGCAGCATCCGGATCATGAGCACGAGAAAGAGCAGCTCGGTCTTGCGGGTCTTGACGAGCTTCTGCAGGTCTTTCGACACCGTCTCCTGGTCGAGCGAGCCCGCGAACGGCGGGTTGGCGAGCACCAGCGTGTAGCGATCGTCGCCGGGATGCCCCTCCGACAGCGAGTCAGCGCGCTCGATCGTGGGGTTCTCGACGCCGTGCAGCAGCATGTTCATGCTCGCGATGCGCGCCATCGCCGCATCGGAGTCGTACCCGGTGAACATGGATCCGTTGAAGTGGGCGCGGGTCGCGGCATCCGACCACATCTCGGGGTGGTGATCGCGCAGGTACTCCTCCGCGGCGACGAGGAAGCCCGCGGTGCCGACGGCGGTTATGTGTACGTTCGGTCAGTGTCTCAACGACCCACCCGACTGCACCCCCGGAGCATGATGTATCTGCGTTTCGTCGACCACCAACTCGCCCCCTCAACCGACTTCGACGCGCGCGCCAGCGACATCTACTCGCGCACCCGTTCGCTCCCCGAGGGGATGCCGATCCTTCTTGACGATCGGTGGCGGCCGGTTGAGCCGTGGTTGACGTACTTCCGGATCGTCGCAGCGTCGACAGACCCGGCGACGCTGCGCGCGTACGCATACGACGCCAGGCGGTTTGCGTCCTTCCTCGCCACGCGACAGACCGACGTGATCCATGCGTCGAGCGACGACATCGTCGCGTTCCGCGAATGGCGGCTGAGCGGCTCCGAGCGCCCGGTGTCGCCGGCGACGTGGCGACGCGACGTGGTCGTGATACGCGGGATCTATCAGCTGCTCACTCAGACCGGGCAGATCCAGCGCGAACCGTGGATCACCATCGGAAGGTCGTCGCCGCTCCGGATGCGTTGGAGGAGCGAGCCCGACATTCGGCCGCTGACGCAGGCGCAGTGGCGCACGTTCCTCGACGTCGGTCTCGGCGGACGAACCGCCGCGGGCGATCTGGACGAGAGTTGGCGGGGCACAACGAGCCTGCGTTCAAAGGCGGGCGCGCAGCTGGCCGTGACGACGGGGATGCGCCTCGGTGAGTTCTCCACACTGCTCGACGCTGAAGTCCCGCCGCCGACGGGCACCGGCATCTCCGTCTTGCTCGAGGCGTGCGCGAAGTACCAGAAGCGTCGACGCGTCCACGTCCCCCTCACGACGCTTCGGGCGGTCGATCTCTACCGGCAGACGGAGCGCCGAGCGGTCGTCCGCGCGTCAGCTGCCTCCCTCTGGCGACGCCGCTCCGAGCTGTTCGTCGTCGACGAGATCGACGTGTCGGCAGGCATCCTGCGAGGCCGGGTGAATGGGCGGCGATCGAGATGGCGGCTGCACCAGCTGCCTCCGCACCTGCGACGAATTGCCGTCATCGAGCGGGACCACGGGATGGAGGCGCTGGGGCTGTTCGTCGGTCGAGGCGGTTTGCCGATCAGCCGCAGGCAATGGCACGCGACGTTCGAGGCTCCAAGCGGGCGTGCTCTGAGGCTCGCTCAGGACGAGATGGGCGGTCGCCGTGCACGGATCACTCCGCACGATCTGCGCCACACTTTCGCTGTCGTGCTCCTGAAATCGCTGACCGATGTGGCGCTGGCCCGCGAGGCGGAGCGACGGGCAGGCAACGTGGGACCAGCCACGATCTCCGAGCACATCGCCATCAACCCGCGACTTACAGTGCAGCGGCTGCTGGGGCACTCGAACCCGGCGACGACCATGGTCTACCTGCGCTACATCGAGGACACCGATGCGCTCATCCAGGACGTATTCGAGAGCTGGAGCGACGAGGGCATGACATACGCGGACGCAGTCCTCGCTGATCGGAACGTCGCGTGACGAACATCGACCTCACCCCGCGGCAGATGCTGTTCGTTCTTCCGACCGCGAACGTCGATGGAACACTCGCCCCGCTCGACTTCGCACACCCCGTCCTTGCGGCTGAGCTCGCGGACGCGCTGATCGACATCCGTCGAGCCATGGGTCACACCGACGGCACCGCGTATCAGTACCGCCGGGCGCTGATGAGCCTTCTGCGCGGTCTACCTGACGCTTGCCCGCGAACTGTGAGTCTCGCAACGCCGGGACTCGCCCTCATCGACGCGTTGCACGCGTGGGAATCCGCGTTGGCCGGCAACTACCCGCCAGAGAGCGCGATCCCGTACAAGTACGGCAGACAGATCCGCGCTCTCGTCCGCGTCCACGCAGCGAACGGTCGTGACGTCAGCGACGCCACGCTCCGTTGGGCGCAGGCGCACGTGCTGCACCAGGGCGGCGACTCCACGCCGCTCGATGAGTTCTCGAACGCGGAGCGACTCGCGATTCGCAACGCCTGCCGCGCCCGAATCCGCGAATTGGAGGCTCGTCTGGCAGTCGGACGTCGGCTGCTCGCCAGCGCAGACGATCCCCGAAGCACAGGGTGGGAACGAAGCGCCGATGTCCTGTGGGGCATTCGCCATCTCGGACGACGTCCCGGAGCATCGATCGAGGCTGATGTCCTCCGCGCGTGCGCATCGGGTGTGCTCGACGACCTCCACGACGACTTCGCGCTCGAACAGTCACCGGTCCGCGCCAATGCCGGCCGGATCACGCGACGACTACTGACCCACCTCTATCCGTCCAGCGAGGACCTCGTTGCGTTTCGCACACTCCTGCAGTTGGAGAGTGGTGCGGCGCCGGAAGAGTGGTCGGACGTTCGACTCACAGACATCGAGCACACGACAGACTCGGTCCGCGTACGGCTCCACAAGGCGCGAGCCCACCGAACTCGAACCGTGCGATGCGCGATCACCGGGTCTCGCGATGGCACCGGGTGGAGAGCAGGGGATCTCATACTTCGCCTGATCGCTGTCACCGAGGCAGCTCGGGAGGAGGCAAAGGAGGTGGGCGGCTCCGACGCGGACGCCTTGTTCATCACCGTGCAGCGCACCGCGTCCAGGCATCTCGTCGCGCGCCAGGAGTCATTCTCGCGCCGCCCCTTCACGTCGCTTCTGATGGCGATCTCGCCCGAGATATCAAAGCCATACGATTCCCGCCGGCTACGCAAGACAGTGAAGAGTGTTCGTGCAGCAGTGCTCCGCAGCGCTGACGCCGCGGCGGGAGACGACCACAGCATCGCTGTCTACCAACGCCATTACGCGCAGTCGACAACCGTGCATGTTCTGGCCGGCAACGCAGTCAACGCGGCGCAGAGTCAGGTGTTCGATCGAGTACGAGGGCCGGTCTTCGTTCGTGCTGCGGCCAGCACCGTCGACGACGCAGCAGGCGACCTGGGTGCTGCCGCAGCCGCCGAGTTGGCCTCGAGCGCCACTGACCAGGGAATCAACGTGACTCAGTGCACGTCACCGTACGAATCGCCCTTCACGCCGGCGGGGCGGCTCTGCGAGCATCGGCCATCGATGTGCTTCGCGTGCCCGAACGCGATCGTGTTCGCAGATCACCTGCCGCGAGTCCTCGCGTACCGAGAGATTCTCCGCGGTCACGAGAACGAGATGCCCCCGGCCCAGTTCGCGGCGGTACACGGTCAGCAGTTGGTCAACGTCGAACGCATCCTCCACGAGTTCTCCCCGACGGAGATCGAGAACGCGCGGACGGCGTGCGAGACCGCCTCTGTCCATGTGCCGCTCACCCAGAGAGGAGTCCACCTGTGAGCGTCGATCGCGAGTACTCTGCCGAGCCGGTGTCGCTGTTCGCGAGCGACTACTGGGCGAGCGACACGGCGGTCATCTCAGATCGACACCTCGAACATGACTTCCCCATCCCCTTCTTCGGAGATGAGGATCGCTGGGACCTCAGCGCCCTGGGGTGGAACCCTGCTGCGGGCCGCCATTCCGCGGTGCTGTTGTTCGACTCGTTCATCGGTGAGTGGAACCTTCGTGCTCGCGAACTCGCAATGGCACTTCTCAACCCTGTGCATCCCGTGCTGCGCGGGCAGATGATCTATCTGCGAGCAACGCCCGCCCATGTGAAGACGATCCGTTCCAAGCTCGAGGGCCTGAAGCGGTTCGCCGCGTGGTACGCCGACAACCTCCCTGACACTCCACTCCGTGATCTCCATCAGTCGCACCTCGACGGCTTCCTCACTGAGGTCAAGACGATGGGGATCCCCTCCAGAACGCGACAAGCAGTCGATGCTGTTCGCGAACTGCACACCTACGCGGCAGTCCTCTCTGGCGGAGGCATCCCATTCCGTCCATGGGGAGATCTCCACACGATCGCGCTCAGCGGGCAGAAGTCCAGCGCCGAGCTGAGCACGCCGGTGATTCCACCGCAGGTGTGGTGGCCGCTCCTGCGGGCGTGTTGGCAGTACATCAACGTGTTCTCGCACGACATCTTTGCGGCCGCCGCGGAATGGTCGGCGCTCGACCGCCCCAAAGCCGAGCGCGTGAAGGTACGACACCCCGAGGACACGCTCGCGCGATGGATCGTAACGCCCGGAAATCGGGTGCCCCTGCATCGGATGACGTACGGCAGATTCCGCGAGGGCGAGATCCACTGGACACTTCTTTCCTTGCTCGTCTCCGATGGGCACAGCAAGCAGATGTTCTCCGAGTTGGACCGTCCTGACGTCCTCCGCCGACGTCAGGACATCGTCGACGCGATCGGCTCCGGCACGCTCGCGACCGCGCGCGGTGGGCTCGCCACAAAAGCGACGGCGATCGAACGCGCCGATGGATCCGTCGGTCCGTGGATCGACGGATTCGACCCGGCGACGATCCGAGTCCAACTGAAGCTCCTCCGCAACGCGTGCTACGTCTTCTGCGCGGCTCTCACGATGATGCGCGACTCGGAACTGCTGAGCATCAAGAAGGGAGCGCTCACCACTTCGTACGGGGCGCCCGCCGTCACCTCCCAGCTCCGGAAGGGTCGGCGTGGGACCCAGCGACGCAACTGGTGGATCATCGAACCCGTTGCGCAAGCAATCGCCGTCGCGGAACGACTTGCTCTCGGCGACGACGTCTTCAGCTCTGTTCGACGTGAACATCGAGCGCACGACGGAGCAGGTCGGTTCGATCGTCACAGCGAGCTGAAGCAGTTCATCTCTCAGCTCAATGGTCAATCCGCGGATGCCGGTCTCGAACCGATCCCCGCGTTCCAGCTTGCACCGCACATGTTCCGGCGGACGATGGCCGTGATCACCGCGCAACAGCCAGACGGCGAGATCGCCCTCGGCATCCAGCTCAAGCACGCAGCGCGACGCGCCGTCGCGAACGGCACGACCTCCGGGTACGCGAGCGAGACGCCGGAGTGGGCCGCGGAGTTCGAGCATGAGCTTCAGGAAGCTGTCGCGTCACGGTTGGTCGGCGCCTGGTCTTCTCACCAAGACCACGAGATGAGGCTCGCAGGCGCAGGCGCACAGCGCTTCCGAGACGAGCTCGAGAAGGTCGAGGCCGTCGCAAGCAACGAGGTCAAAGTCGGCGACGAGCGCACACTGCGCGCACTCCTGCGCGATCGCTTCAGCACGCTCCGATGGGGAACCGTCAACCACTGCCTCGGCATCCCTGAGCAGGCGGCGTGCTTGAAGGGGCTGCCCGCCGAAGCGGCCGCAGGAGGCGTCATGCCTAATCGCTGCCAACCCACCGCCTGCGGCAATTCCGTCGTCACCGAGGAGCACGCGCCGATCTGGATCGCGGAGGAACGCGACCTCGTCGCGAAGCTGCGCGACCGAAAGATGGCACCACACAATCGCGAACAACTCGAGACAGAACTTGAAGACGTTCGCCGTATCACGAGGAAGTTCACGGATGCCTGAGATCTCTGCCGCGACCGAACGCCGACTGCGCGACGCGATGGAGCGCCTGCTCACCGGCGCGGCGATCCGCACCGACGGACGCCTCATCAAGGAGAACCTCTATCGCGAAGCTGGCGTCAGCCGCGCCACCATGAACCGTGCGACTGCGGTCATGGATGAGTGGGCACGTCGCGTCGACGGGTCCCAGCCGCGAGATCGTGAGATCGAGTCGTTGCGAAGCTCGCTGGCCGATCGTGCAGCCCAGATCAAACAGCTCCGCGAGCGAGTGAGCAGCCTCGAAGCACAGCTGACGATCGCCGCGACCGCCATCGCCGAGCTGCACGTCGAGAACCAGTTGCTGCGTGGCGATGACCCGAGCCACAACGTCACTCCGATGAAGCGCCCGAACGCGGACTCACGCCGGGGATGACGGGCGCTGCTGCTGCTCGTGTCATCGCCACTTCGGAGGTCGGGTGTACGTGGTCGCGCCGACGGTGAAGCTCTCGGGCAGAAGAGCCTGGCGGATCTTGTCGCGACCGATCTGCGACGACGCGGGCATCAGCTGCTTGAGTTCGCTCGAGAACCGCTTGGGTGGGAAGGCGGCGCCGATGAACATGTGCGGGCGGAATTGTTTGGCCGCCCTGACCGCGGGCGCAAGATCGCTGTCGGCGCTGATGATCAGTGCCGAGTCCATCGCGTTCGCAGCGGCGTCGCCCACAAGAGCAACGGCGATGTTGACGTCGGTCTCCTTCTCCTCGTGCACCGTACGCGTTGCGCGACAGTTGAAGCACGTCACGGTCTTCGCTTGATATCGGCCCTGCGTGACGCTGAAGACGTTGGTGTGACGCGCAGCGACGGCTGCCTGATGGTAGGCCTGACGACTGGCCGCGCCCGCATCGCCCAGCACAGGTGCGGTGAAGTACTTCACCGCGACGATGTGGCTGCGTGGGCGCAGGCTCTGCGCGAGTGCGACGAAGTCGATCCAGAGCGTCGAGCGTCCGAACTTGTCGTGCATGCCGTGATAGAAGTTGAAGCCGTCGATGTAGACGATGAGGCGCTCGTGCGGCGGTCCAGGAACGGGTGAGGCTGACAACAGACGACTCCAAATCGGTGCACGAGGTGATCACCTTCCTACCAGCGATCGTGTGTATAGTGTGGATACACCCCGCCCGGTTGTTCATCCCAACCGTGGCCCGACGCCCTCCCTCGTGGAGGGCGTCTTTGTGTCCGAGCCGGGTTGTCGAGCCATCGAGATTGCCATACAGATTAGGCCTTACTGCAGAGGCCTACTCGTGACGCTTGATGGGTGCCTTCCCCCGCGACCTCGCCTGATGCGTGGGACCACTACGCTCGCGAGCTCGGCCAGAACATCCAGCGGGAACGAGCGCGTGTCGGATACAGCCAGGACCGTGTGGCGTACGAGTCCAACCTGAGCCGCTACACGTACCAGAAGCTCGAGAAGGGTGAGTCGAAGCCCGGAACTCCCGCGAATCCGACCGTCAAGACTCTGCTGGCGGTAGCTCAGGTGCTCGACGTTCAGCTCACCGACCTCTTGCCCAGCGTGACGCCCGACCTCACGATCCGCTGAGGCACTTCGGCGTTGCGGGTGACAGCCCGCGACTACCAGGAGAGGCCTAATCTGTATGGCATTCTGCACTGTATGGGCGCTGCGGAACTCAACCAGGAGTCGTTCGTCATGGCGGTGGAAGATCCCTACCTCACCGCCCTGATCGGAACGATCGAGGAGCCCGCCGGATCCAGCACCGCAGCCCAAGCCGGCAGGCTGACGATCGCATGGTGGGACACACATGGCACTGGGCCGTCGTGCGCCGAACTCTTGAACGCGATGTTCACGAGCATCGCGTGGGACGACGTCATCGAAGACCCGGGACGGACACTCCTCGAACGCCGTGAACAGACCGAGCTCATCCAGCGCTGGCTGATCAGCTACTGGACCCGACTGGGCGCGATCGCCTTCATCCCCGGACACGACGACGTCGTACGGCCGGGACGAATCTATCCCGAGCCGGAGACTGACTGATCCATCACCGCCTGATAGGTTGGCCGGTTCTACGTCGAGGAGGAAGCATGCGCGAGATCTCAATCGCAGGCCGTACGGTCACGGTCTCGCTCGTCGCGACCACGCACGGCGAGGATGGCGATATCCAGCGCTACCTCGTCGAGGTGTCGGGCTCGGACGCCGCGACCCACCTCTCGATTCTCCGCATGACCAGCGCAGTCGATGCACGCGCAATGGCGTCGGCGATCGAGACCGAGCTCCTGCTCGACTATCCGGGCAGTCGTGACGACGGAGTCCTCCGCGATCCGAGCGTTCGCGCCTGGCGCGACGAGCATCGGACCGCAATCGAGGCCGCTCTCGGTCAGCTGCGTGACGAGATCGCTGGGATGCCGCCGGAGCCGGTCAGCGACCTCGAACGAACGCTGCTTCGCGCCTTCGAGATGGATCCCGACGCCCCGGATCCTGGCGATGCGTGAGTACCCCTGGTTCGACTTCGACCAAGTCGACTTCGTGACCTCTGACACCCACTTCAGTCATGCCCGCATCAGCGAGCTCGCCGACCGTCCCTTCTCAACCGTCGCGGAGATGGATGCCGCGCTGATTGGCCGGTGGAACGACGTTGTCGCTCCTGACTCCGTCGTGCTGCACCTGGGAGATCTCGCGCTCGGAGCGATCGCTGAATCCCTTCCGCTCACCGCACACCTGCACGGACGCCGACTCCTCGTCCCCGGCAACCACGATCGTGTCTCGCCCGCGACGCAGTCGAAACGGGCGATCGAGCGATTCCTGCCCATGTACGAAGCGGCGGGCTGGGAGATCCTCCCAGAGGTCGTCGAGGGCACCCGCCGCGGGTACCGGATCATCGCTTCGCACTACCCCTACGCCGGCGACAGCCAGGAACAGGATCGACACACTTCGCATCGCCCGCGCTGGGACGACGGCATCCCGCTCATCCACGGGCACACCCACGCACGGGACCATGGCCCGAATGGGCATCAGTTCCACGTCGGCGTCGACGCCCACGACTTCTCACCAGTCCCGTTCAGCGTGATCGACGGCTGGATCCTGAGCCTGCCGGGAATCGAGACTCGGCTGCAGACAGCGGTCCGCGAGGCTCGAGAGGTCCTCGCCGACCTGGACGATACGCCCCCACTCAACATGGACTTGATGTTCTTCATGCAGGCGTACGACGAAATTCACATGCACCTCGAAGAGCTGCTGGCGGCCGTTGACGAAGTCGGGCACCTTAATGGCGACGAGGGCAAGGGGTCCCGATAGGATCGGCCATACCCGGATAAATCCGGTTCAATCCGCATGGGGGCGTGAATGTCCGAGCCGTGGCTCTCTGCCGACGACATCGCTGAGCACTTGGGCGTGACCAAGGACACGATCTACGCCTGGATCTCCGACAAGGGGATGCCGGCGCACAAGGTCGGGCGTCTGTGGAAGTTCCAGGCGAGCGAGGTCGACGACTGGGTACGCAGAGGGGACGCAGGATCTCCGGACTGACCCAGTCGGCCGCGATGTCGGCGGCACGACGTATCCTGATCGACTTGCCATTTTCCAGGGGAGGAACCACGTGGACGCACCTGCGGTGACGCTGGCATCGCTGCGCGCCGGGCAACGCCTGCGCGGTGTCCTGCCCGGGCAGCCGGTGACACTCGTCGGCGTGACACCGCTGGACGACGCGCTCGTCGAGATCTTCTTCCGCGATGACTCGGGTCGGACCGGCGAACGCACCATCACCGAGCTCGATGCCGGCAAGCTCGAACTAGTCACGGAGCTGGGTAACGCGCCCGCGTTCGACGGCGACCCTGATGAGTTCCGCCTCGCGGCCGAGGCGCTCCGCATCAAGTACGCCGCGCTCTACGACCCGATGGCGGCGGTGAATAGCTCGGACGTCGATCCGTTGCCGCATCAGATCCGCGCAGTGTACGAGGAACTCCTCCCGCGAATCCCGCTGCGGTTCCTCCTCGCTGATGACCCCGGCGCGGGCAAGACGATCATGGCCGGCCTCTACCTCAAGGAGCTCATCCTCCGCGCCGACTGCGAACGAGCGCTCATCGTCGCGCCCGGCGGCCTCGTGGAGCAGTGGCGGGAAGAGCTGTCGCAGAAATTCGACCTCTCGTTCGAGATCTTCAACCGTCAGATGGTCGACGACGCGCAGGGCCGCAATGTGTTCGACGAGCACCCGTTCCTCATCGCACGGATGGACCAACTCTCCCGCAGCGATGACCTGATCGAGCAGCTCTCCGACGTCACCTGGGACGCTGTCGTCGTCGATGAGGCGCATCGCATGTCCGCGCACTACTCGTCATGGGCGGGTCAAGTCGACGAGACGAAGCGGTTCCGGCTGGGGCGGCTGCTCGCCGAGACCGCGCACAACTTCCTCCTCATGACCGCGACCCCGCACGCAGGCAAGGAAGAAGACTTCCAGCTGTTCATGTCCTTGCTGGACCGCGACCGGTTCGAGGGCCAGTTCCGCGCCGGCGTGCACCGCACTGACACGCGCGGCCTGATGCGGCGCATGGTGAAGGAAGAGCTCCTCACCTTCGAGGGCAAGCCTCTGTTCCCCGAGCGTCGCGCGTACACGGTCGAGTACGAGCTGAGCGACCCCGAGCGTGAGCTATATGAGCTGGTGACCGGCTACGTGCGCACCGAGATGGGTCGTGCGGAACGGCTCGCGCAGGCGGGCGACAAGAAGCGCGGCAACAACGTGGGGTTCGCGCTCACCGTGCTGCAGCGACGCCTCGCCTCAAGTCCGGAGGCGATCCTCCGATCGCTCGAGCGACGCCAAGTGCGACTCGAGACCCGTCTGCGGGAATGGCAGCGCGCGACCGACGAGGCCCGCTACAGCACCTCCATGACTGCGTCTATTGACGAGTGGTCAACCGGCCGCGTCGCACTCGACTTCGAGGACGCCTCCGCTTCGGCGCCAAGCTTCAACCCCGACGAGTTCGATGACCTCGATGAAGAAATCTCCGAAGAAGAACGAGCACAGTTCGAGGCCCGTGTCGACCAGGTGGTCGACCTTGCCACTGCGGCCGAGTCGATCGGTGAACTCCGCGCTGAGATCGCGATCCTCGAAGACCTCATCCGCGTCGCGCGCCGCGTCCGGTTGCTGGATGACGACAAGAAGTGGGTGGAGCTGCGCACGATCCTCGACGACCAGCTACTCGTGCACGACGACTCGGGCGAACCGCGCAAGATCATCATCTTCACCGAGCACAAGGACACCCTTGACTACCTGCGGCAGAAGATCACGACGCAGCTGGGTCGCCCGGAGTCGGTCATCACGATTCACGGCGGCACGCGCCGCGAAGACCGCAAGGCGGCGCGCGAGCAGTTCACCTACGACCGCAACACCGTCGTGCTCCTGGCGACGGATGCCGCGGGCGAAGGCCTCAACCTGCAGCGGGCGCACCTCATGGTCAATTACGACCTGCCGTGGAACCCGAACCGGATCGAGCAGCGTTTCGGCCGCATCCACCGCATCGGCCAGCGGGAAGTGTGCCACTTGTGGAACATGGTCGCGAAGGACACACGCGAGGGGGACGTGTTCACGCGGTTGCTGTCGAAGATCGACCAGATGTCGATCGCGTACAACGGCAACCTGTTCAACGTTCTCGGCGACGCGGATGCTTTCCAGGAGAAGTCGCTCCGTGAACTGCTGATCGAGGCGATCCGGTACGGCGACGAGCCGGAACGCAAGGCCGAGCTCGACCGAGTCATCGACGCGAGCGTCGCCCACGGGCTCGACACCATGGTCGCTGAACGAGCCTTGCACCCCGAGATGTACTCCTCGCTCAATCTCGAAGAGATCCGTGAGCGGATGGAGAAGGCCCGCGAGCGACGCCTGCAGCCCGGATACATCGCGGCGTTCTTCCTCCCCGCCTTCGAACGCCTCGGTGGCCGTATCCGTCGGCGCGAGAAGGGCCGATACGAGATCACGCGGATACCACAGCGCGTCATCGACACGGCACGCCGACTCAACCGGTGGGCACCTGTGCCGGAGCGGTACGAACGAGCCACGTTCGAGACTGCACACGTTCGCCCCGAGAATCAGACACAGGCGGCACTTCTCGCCCCCGGCCACCCGCTCCTCCAAGCGGTCATCGAACTCACGATCGAAGACCTCGGGCCCGTGCTCAAACGAGGAACCGTGTTCGTCGATCGCCGTGAACAGCAATCCGAGCACACTGCACTGCTGTATGCCGTCGAGCAGCGCATCCAGAACGCCACCACCGATGCCGACACCGTGTCGCACCACTTCGACTACCCCGTCCTCGACACCACGGGGGCTGTCACGCTCGCTGCTGCGCCGCCCTACCTCGACTACGACGCACCACACGCGGGTGAGGCTGCGGCAATCGCCGAGGTCCTCGCGGACGAGTGGGCAAACAGCGACCATGAACGCTCTATCCGGACGTGGGCGTATCGAGACGGACTCGCACCTCGCATGGACGAACTCGCCGCGCGGATAGCCGTGGATGTCGACCGCACCCGCGTGCAGGTCAAGGAACGCCTCCTGGCCGAGATCAACCATTGGGACCGCGAGCACAATCGCCTCGAAGCGCTCGAACGCTCCGGCACCATAGGCCGCCTCCGCGCCGACGCCGCGCTCCAGCGAGCCCGCCAGCTCGACGAACGACTCGACAAGCGGCTCCGCGCCCTCGACGAGAGCACGCAACTCGTCGCACTTCCCGCCGTTGTCCGCGGGTCAGCACTCGTCGTGCCGAGCAAACGACTGTCGCCTGGCGACGAGGATGCCGCGCCTCAGACCTTCGCGCGCAACACCGAGCTCGTCGAACGCCGAGCCGTCGAAGCCGTTCTCGCTACCGAACGCGCACTCGGCCGCACGCCCCACGAGATGCCCAGGAACAATCCCGGATACGACATCCAGTCCTTCGATCCCGACGGGCGCATTCACTACATCGAGGTGAAGGGGCGGATCGAGGGGTCCGACACCTTCACCATCACGACGAACGAGGTCACGTTCGCGCAGACGCAGGGCGACCGTCACCGACTCGCCCTCGTCCTCGTGTCGCCGGACGGCGAGAAGCGGGACCGACTTCGCTATGTCATGGACGCGTTTACCCACATTGAGCCGTCCGCGACAACACGGTCGTACAACGAGGAATGGCACGACTACTGGGATCGCGGAGGCCCACCGCGATGACAGATTCAGGCGACACGACTAACGGACCCACGAGAGATGCATCAGTGAACGCAGCACCCAAGAAGAAGCTCATCGAGACGTCTCTGCCGCTCGAAGCCATCAACTTCGCCGCCGCTCGTGAGAAAAAGTCGATCCGCAAAGGGCTACCTCTGATGGTGCACCTTTACTGGGCGCGCCGCCCTATTTCGGTCGCACGCGCCGTTCTCTTCGCCCAGCTGGTCGACGACCCTGCGTCTCGTCCGGAAGAGTTCCCCACAGTCGATGCGCAGGACGCGGAGCGTGCACGACTGCATCGACTGCTCGAGCGGCTGATCATCTGGGAGAACAGCAATGATGATGCGCTTCTTGCCCAGGCGAGAGCGGAAATCCGCAAGAGCAACGATGGCAAGCTACCCTCCGTCCTGGACCCGTTCGCCGGCGGTGGGGCCATTCCACTCGAAGCGCAGCGGCTGGGGCTCGAAGCGCACGCGAGCGACCTAAACCCCGTCGCGGTCCTCATCAACAAGGCGCTCATCGAGATTCCGCCGACCTTCGCCGGCCGACCACCTGTCCATCCAGGCGCTGCTGGGACCCGCAATGCGTGGGGCCGCTCCGAGGGATTGGCGGAGGATGTTCGCGCGTACGGCAACTGGATGCGAGACCAAGCCGAGCGGACCATCGGGCATCTTTACCCCAAGGTCACCGGACCAGACGGTACGCAGCACACTGTCATTGCCTGGATCTGGGCCCGCACCGTCAATAGCCCGAATCCGGCAAACCCAATCGAGGTTCCGTTGGTTCGCTCCTGGTGGCTGAACAAGAAGAAGGGTAGCGAGGCGTGGATCGAAGCCCGGGTTGTCGGCAGAAAGATCCACTACGAGGTGCACAATGACGCCAACGGCCCGAAGGGTGATGACGACGGCACCATCAAGCACGGGAAAGGCGCCCGCTCGGTTGCTGATGGCACACCCTTCACGTATGACTACGTCCGCGAAGCGGGGAAGCGGGGCGAGCTTGGAGCACACCTCATAGCCGTAGTGGCGGAGGGCGCGCGCGGCCGACTCTACCTATCGCCCACTGCAGAGCAGGCCGCGGCCGCGGCGGTCGATCGTCCGGATTCATCTATCGATGCCGACGTACCAACGAACCCCCGTTGGTTTTCGCCACCGGCCTATGGATTGACGAAGTTCTCCGACCTCTTCACCAATAGGCAGCTCGTTGCGCTGACCACGCTGAGTGATCTCGTCGCGGACGCCCGCGAGAAGGTCCGCGACGACGCGCTTGCCGCGGGTCTCCCGAAGGGCGACCGACTCGAGAATGGAGGGACTGGCGCGGAGGCTTATGCAGATGCCGTCGCAACGTATCTCGCGCTGGCGGTCAGCCGAGAAACCAACGCCTCGTCATCAAGTTGCGGCTGGGACAGCAGTCTCCAGAAGATCCGAAACGTGTTCTCTCGTCAGGCCATTCCCATGGCGTGGGACTACGCAGAGGCGAATGTGTTTTCGACATGGTCTGGAGGGTTCATAACCCAGATCGATGGAATGGCCGACGCCATCGACCGTCTCCCGGCGGGACGTCGAAGCACCGCACGTCAGGCGGATGCCTCGACACGTGACTACTCGGGCGCCGTCATCTCCACCGACCCGCCCTACTACGACAACATCGGTTACTCGGACCTATCGGACTTCTTTTACGTCTGGCTGCGACGATCTCTTTCAACGATCCACTCGAAGACGGTTGGGACTATGCTCACTCCGAAGTTCGAGGAGCTTGTCGCTAATCCGTACCGACATGATGGCAAAGCAGGAGCGGAGAAGTTCTTCATCGAGGGCTTCAACTCGGTCTTTGCCCGAGTCCGCGAGGGCGCAGACCCGAATGTCCCGCTGACTGTCTATTACGCGTACAAGCAACAGGAGGCCAACGCCGAGGGGACCTCCTCTACCGGCTGGCACACGCTACTGGACGGTCTCATTGACTCTGGGTGGGAGATAACCGCGACGTGGCCCATGCGAACCGAGATGAGCGGAAGGCTAATCGGTTCAAATGCCAACGCCCTGGCCTCTTCGATTGTCCTGGCTTGTCGCCCCCGCCCGAGCGATGCGCCTACGACGACCCGACGAGCGTTCGTGGCCGCACTGAAGGCGGAGCTCCCAGAGGCGCTACGCACGTTGATGCAGGGCGCGATTGCACCCGTCGATCTCGCGCAGGCGGCAATTGGACCCGGCATATCCGTGTTCTCCCGGTACTCGCGGGTGCGGGAGGCGGATGGCTCCGACATGAGTGTGAAGGACGCACTCCTGCTCGTAAACGCCACGCTGGACGAAGTAATCGGCGAGCAAGAGTCGGACTTCGATCCCGACACTCGGTTCGCAGTCAAGTGGTATCGCCAATACGGCTGGACCCAGGAGAACTCCGGCATTGCTGACCAGCTTGCGCGCTCTTCCGATACGTCGATCGGAGCGCTTGAGCGCGGGGGCATCTTCGAGGCAAAGGGCGGGAAGGCGCGACTTCTCTCGCCGACCCAGCTTGAAGGCGCATGGGACGTGAGCGCCGACGAGCGCGTCAGCGTGTGGGAGGCGACGGTTCGCCTTGCGGCGGTGATGGCAAAGCACGGAGCCGATCAGGTCGCTTCCCTGCTTCCTTCAGTTCAGACGCGGGTGAATCTCGACGCGGTGAAGGAGTTGGGATTCCTGCTATTCCACGAGGCCGAGAAGAAGCGCGACACCAAAGACGCGATTCTCTTCAACGGGCTGGTGAGTGCGTGGGGTGACGTGAACGAGCAGGCGCGAAAGCACGCCGGTACGCCGCGGGCCGTTCAGCAGGCGTTCGACTTCGATGAGGATGGGGACTGAGCTCGATGGCGATGAACAACCGTGATCGCGTGGGAAAGGCCTTCGACCTGTTGTCGGAGGGTCTGCTCGATTCCGTCGATGAAGTGATGACCGCAGCCTACGGTACGTCGGATTGGCCTGCCGCGTGGGCACAAGAAGACGCGCAGCGCCGGGGTGGACTAGCCCGAACGCTGACTAAGCATGATGTGCAGGTGCAGCTTCGCGCGATCACCGAGCAGGGCTACCGGTTCAAGGACGTGCTGTCGCGTGCGCAGCAGGGTTTCGGCTCAGAGCTCCGCGAGACGCGAAATCTGTGGGCGCACAACGAGCCGTTCAGTTCTGATGACGCGGCGCGCGCGCTCGACACGATCGAGCGACTGCTTCATGCCGTTGGAGCGGTGGACTCGGCCGAGGACGTCCGTAAGCTCCGGGTCGACCTACAGCGCACGGTCTTCGAGGATCAGACGCGTAAGCAGGTCAAGCGGACGGCAGTGACGCTCGACCCGGGTTCGGGGTTGCGGCCGTGGCGCGAGGTTATCCGCCCGCACGATGATGTGGCACGCGGCGAGTTCACGGCATCCGAGTTCGCTGCCGACCTGCATCTCGTGCGAACCGGTCAGGCGACGAGCCCCGAGTATGGCGACCCGGTCGAGTTCTTTACCCGCACCTACCTCACAGAGGGTCTGCGGGATCTGCTGTCGCGCGCGCTCCGACGCGTGGGCGGCGGGGACGGCAACGCGAGTCCGGTCGTCAACCTGCAGACCAACTTCGGTGGTGGCAAGACGCACTCGATGCTCGCTCTCTACCACCTCTTCAGCGGCACCCCCGCAAAGGACTTCCCGCAGGAGCTGCAGGAGCTCATCGCCGAGACCGGAAACCCGGATCTTGCGGCGCTGGGCGTGAAGCGCGTCGCGCTCGTCGGCACGTACTTGAAGGCGGGATCACCTCTCATTAAGGACGACGGGACCGAGGTGCGCACGCTCTGGGGCGAGCTCGCGTGGCAGCTCGGCGGCCGCGCGGCGTACGACCTCATCGCAGACGATGACCGTGCTGGGACGAACCCCGGTGAAGCGCTGCGGACGCTGATCGCGAAGTACTCGCCGGCGCTGATCCTGATCGACGAGTGGGTCGCGTACGCCCGGCAGCTCGTCACGGACAAGGAGCTTCCGTCAGGCTCGTTCGAGACACAGTTCACGTTCGCGCAGTCGTTGACGGAGGTCGTGCGGTCAGTGCCCGGCGCGATGCTCGTCGTCTCGATCCCGGCATCTGATACCGGTGATGCGGGTAGCGGTAGCGACATCGAGATCGGTGGCGCCAACGGCCAGCTTGCGCTGGAGCGCCTGCAGAACGTGATCCGCCGGGTCGCCGACCAGTGGCGACCGTCGAGCAAGGACGAGTCGTTCGAGATCGTCCGCCGCCGGATCTTCCAGGCGCCGAACGCTGAGGGCTTGACCACGATCTCCGCCGTAGCTCGCAGCTTCGTCACTCTTTATCGGAGCAACACCGCCTTATTCCCCCGGGATGCCGCGGCACCGAGTGACGACTACGAGCAGCGCATTCGCGCGTCGTACCCGCTGCACCCCGAGCTGCTGGATCGCCTCTACGAGGACTGGTCAACGTTGGAACGGTTCCAGCGCACCCGCGGCGTGCTCAAGCTCGTGTCGTCCATCGTGCACGAGCTGTGGGCTTCGAACGACACGTCCCCGCTGATCCTCCCCGGCAACGTGCCGCTGGAAGCGACGACGGTCAACACCGACCTCACTCAGTATCTCGAGGACCAGTGGAAGCCGATCATCGACTCGGACATCGACGGTCCGGGGTCGATGGCGCAACAGATCGACCTCGACCGCCCCAATCTGGGCCAGCGGTTCGTGACGCAGCGGATCGCGCGAACGATCTTCATGGGAGCTGCCCCGAGGATCAAGGCGTCGCGGAAAGGCTTGGATAAGCAGTACGTCTGGCTCGGAACCGCGGCGCCCGGTGACACGCTCGGCAACTTCGGCAGTGCGATCGAGCTGCTCGCGCAGCGGTCGACGTACTTCTACGAGGAACAGGGCCACTATTGGTTCGACACTCAGCCGTCGGTGACGAAGACTGCGAACGACTATGCCGAGCGACTCCGCGAAGACGTCGAGACCGTGTGGAACGAGATCACCGAGCGACTTCGCAGCGAGGAACGTGCGCGCGGTGTCTTCGATCGAGTTCACGTCGCGCCGGCATCCAGCGCCGACATCCCCGACCTCGAAGACGCGCGCCTGGTGATCGTCCACCCGCGCCACTCGCGGCGGAAGTCCGACGGTGCCAACTCCTCAGCCCACCAGTGGGTGCGCGAGGCGATCGAGACCAAGGGCGCCAGCCAGCGCGTGCACCGCAACACTCTCGTGTTCCTGGTGGCCGATAAGAGCGAGCTGGAGAGCCTGGAGGCCGCTGCTCGCAGCTATCTCGCGTGGAAGCGCGTGCAGGCGACCAGCGAGAGCCTCAACCTGTCGGTACAGCAGCGCAAGCAGACCGACGACTGGGTCACGCGCCTGGATCGGACCGTCTCGGATCGAATCCGCGACACCTTCGTGTGGGCGGTCTACCCCGAGCAGTTCGACGCCACCAAGCCGTTCGAGCTGATCACCGACAAGGTGCCGGACTCGAGCGGCCGCTCGCTTGCCGAGCGCGTCGCCGCAAAGCTGTCCCGCGACGATCAGCTTGTGACCGAGCTGGGTGCGCCGATCCTCGGAGCGACCCTCCATCAGGAGCTTGGGCAGCTGTGGCGCGACAAGGGCGAGATCAGCGTTGGCGAGTTGTGGGGCTACTTCACGCGCTACGTCTACCTGCCGCGCCTCGTCAAGAGGGAGACGCTCGACTCCGCGATCGAACGCTCGCTCAACTCGGTCCTCGTCGACGGCGAGAAGTTCGCGATCGCGTCAGCGAAGGACACTGAGGCCAGTCGCTACCGCGGACTGATCGTGCCGCCTGCGCAGAACGCCGCGCTCCAGGTGACCGACAGCACGCTCCTCGTGGACTGGAACAAGGCCGACGAACAGGCCTCTGCAGATCGTGCCGCCGCCGCTCGAGAAGCCGCCCGGCGCGCAGCAGAGGACGGCGCCGCCGAGGTCGGCCCGGTGGACGTCGTCTTGATCGATGACGAAGCAGACGAGGAGGGATCGAACGAAGAGAGCTCCGCGCCGCGACGCCCGAGCCGCTACTTCAGCTCCGTGAAGGTCGACCCCGACCGGTACTCGCGCGACATCGGAAACGTGACTCGCGAAATCATCGACCGCCTCGCCGGCGCCGGCGCCAAGCTCGAGATCACCATCGACATCCAGGCCAGCAAGAGCGACGGATTCGACGAAGGCGAAGTGCGCACGATCTCCGAGAACGCGCGCGTTCTCAAGTTCGACCCGAGCTCCGGTTTCGAGAACTGACCAGAGTCTGGACACGATCAATGACCCGATTCCTCGTGTCGGCGGTAGCGCCGAATGGTGGCAGTATCGACCGTCAGCAGGTTGACGCGGGCAGTGAGCGGGAAGCTGCAGATCAGTTCCTCGCCATCCACACCTGGGACCCTCCGCTCAAGGTGACGTCCATCAGTCGAATGCCGACTGATGGTGACAAGTTCCCCGACTCGGTCACCATCAGACGAGCTGGCGTCTTTGGGATCGACTCGGTTGGCTCTGAGCACGAATTCATCGAGATCTCGGACTGGTCGCACCCAGTCCAGTACTTCGTCGGGCGAAATGGCAGCGGAAAGTCAAAGGCCGCTCGCGCGATCGCCTTGGCCACAGGCGAGCGGATCCTGACAACCGATCGCCTGGTCGGGTTGATGAACGTTGTTAACCACGGCTGGGGTTCAACACCCACCGAGTACCGCGGCGTCCCAATCGGCGAGGAAGAACGCCGACAGATCCTCGAGATGGCAAGGCTCGCTGGTCTCGCGACCACTGAGCTCTATGCGCTTCGTGAGGAGCCAGAGGTCCTGCTACGCGTTGCAGCTTTCATCCGTCGCGCTCTCGGGCGATCCATCGAACTGCGCGAAACAGCCGGATTCCTAGACCCGTACGTGCGCATGGGATCAGTCGAGTACTCGTTGCTTCGAGACGAGGGTCACGGTCTTCGCGAGCTGGTGGTCCTCCTCGCCGCGGTCTATCGAGATGACTGGCGGTTGCTTGTTGTCGATGAGGCGGAACTCCACCTGCACCCCTCCATGGCCAGGCTGTGGCTCGCCGAGCTGAACAGAGAATGCGAGCAGTCGGGACGATCCGCGATCGTAGTCACACACGAGCCGAGCTTCTTGCGGCCACGACTCGCCAGCGACTTGGCGTCGATTTGGGTCTTCGGCGCCGGATCGCCGCCGCGCCGGATGAGCGAGAGCGTCTTGGATGTGCAAGCGGACCGCGTGGAGGCTTCGCTCGCACAGAATCCACAACTGGTAAGCGACATCGTGTTCTCGCCCCGACCTGTTCTGCTCGAGGGTGTGACGGATGTCGCCGCGATGTCTACAACTCTTACACGCGTCGCGTCGGCGGAAGTGGTCGCGCAGACAGATCTCGTCGACTGCGGCGGGAGCGGCGGTGTGGCGTTATGGCTGGAGATCTGCACGAAGCTGGGCTTGGACGTACGCGCGGTGTGTGATCTTGACGCGCTGTTCGACCCCGAGATGCAGCGCACCCTCGACTCACTGCCGGGGCTCTCAAGTGCAATCACGGAGACGTTCGCCGAGAGCCCCGGTCGGATCTCAACGGTGCTGCGTCCCCTAATCCGCAAAGCGGATGAGGCTAAGGTTCCGAGCGATCCCGCATCGAGGGGAGCTTGGTTGGCCGGTCTCGATGACGAGTCGACTGCGGAGGGCATCCGAAAGGCGCGGCTCCTCACTTTGCTTGCGGACCACGGGGTGTGGGCGCATCCGCAAGGCACGTTGGAGCAGGTTCTAGCTATCGATCGCAAGGGCGTCGCTGAGGCACGTGCCGCAGCCTCGGTGACCTGTGACCTCGACCCCGCCGCGGTGTGGTCCGCCTACGAGCTTGACCTCCATGGCGACGTTGAAACGCTTCTCGCAGTGGCCGTGGAAAGAGTCGCGCACTCGATCATGGAAGCCCTCAGAGAGGACCCATCGGCCCAGTTTGGTTCGCCGGTCGGAACATCCGCGCAGGCTGACGCGCGCCTCGTCAAGGTCCTTCCGGTTGGCGAAGGCGTGCACAGGCTGGAAGTGATTGCGCCGGCTGCCTTCGCAGGGTGGTGGCTCGAGTTCTCACGGGAGAGCAGAGCGACCGACTTGAACCTCCAAGCACCAGCCTGACCGGCGCTTGGATGTCTCTTGAGACATCCGACTTGCGCATAAACGCTGGGTCGATGATGAGATCGTCGGGGCGCGGCCGCTGCAGGTCGACCATGAGCTGGATGATGTGCCGCGCCGTGCGGAACTGCCCGTTGGTGCCGCTCGTGGCGAGCTTCGAGAGCATGTACTCGTAGATGTCGCCCTTGGTGTCACGATCTTCCATCGGGATGTCGTGGAGGAGATCGACGACCTTCGTCAGCAGCGCGGGCGTCGGGATCGTGAACCGCGCGTCGCGCATGTTGCGGGCGTAGCTCGAGCCCTCGGCGCCGAGCCGTCGCAGCCACGGGAAGACATGCTCGGAGACGACCTCGAACATCTCGGAGGGTGCGAAATTGGTGAACTGGCTCCAGCGCAGGTCGCGGTACGGCCGCCGGCTCGGCAGGTCGCTGTCGTAGCCGTCGGGGAAGACCGGGTTCTCGACCTCGTCGCCGAACCGCGCGGCCTTCTTCTCGGCGAGAAGCTGCAGGTCGTCGAGGCGCTTGATGAACAGCAGGTAGGTGATCTGCTCGATCACCTCGACGGGATTGGCGATGCCGCCTGACCAGAAGGCATCCCAGACCTTGTCGACCTGGCGCTTCAACTCACCTGTGACCACACCATCTCCCGTCGCGCGTACAACGTTCCCACGCTAGCCGAGGGGTAGGACGGTGACGTCGTGTCCGTTGGCCTCGCCGCGCGGCGCAGGCAGGTGCAGCGGCATCACTGTTCGAGGTTCTTGCGCCACTCCTGGTAGGAACCCGATTCGAGCACCTCGCCGGTCGCGTCATCGATGAAATCGACCGTCACCTCGACATCATCCGGGGAGGCTCCCGCGAACTGTTGGTACAGCGCTCCCTGGATGTAGAAGCCGAGTACGAGCATGCTCTCGAGCGGCGAGAACTGCTGACGGTCGACCGAAACACGGAAGCTCGTCATCGCGTTGTCGATTTCCACGTCCGTGACGGAGTTCGACGTATCGGAGACCATGTCGTCGATGGAGTCCTGCGCGGACGAGCGCATCTCCGCCAACATCTCGTCGCGTTGCGGCTTGCTCATCGTGTAGACGACCGACTCACCGTCCACGACGGCCGTCATGCCCTGCGCGTCAGCGGCCGCCACGATGTCGTCGTCGGCCAGCGAGCCGTCAGGGTCGATGAGAGACCGGGCCACCCGCACGTCGACCGAGACCAGATCCTCTTCGACCTCGACGGCGGCAGGCGTGGAGTCGGCATCCACCGCAGCTCCCTCGCCACTCTCGGCAGAGCAGCTGCCGAGGACGATGACGGTGCTGACAATCAGCGATGCGAGCGCGGTACGGGCTGGTTTGTGCATGAGTTCCCTGGATTCGACGTGCGGACGATCTCGACCCGCCCCTGCGATCGTACAGAGCGCAGGACGCGGGCTTCAGCTCAGAACCCGACGCTCTCATAGTCTGAACTCGGAGGGCGCAAGACGAATGAGTGACGCACAGATGCGACTGCGCTACAGAGGCACATGCCGCCTCTGCAGCAACGACCTTCCGGCAGGAACGACCGCGATCTACGAGCGCACGACGCGAACGACTCGATGCCTGGATTGCGGTCCGCCCGCACCCGCTCCAACGACCGCGACTACCGTGCCCGCGACAGCAGCATCCGTGGCAACTCCGTCACCCGAACGCACGCCCGTTGGTGATCTCCGTCTCCGCCCGCCCGCGGCAGCGGTGATCGTCGAAGCACTGCGCGCTCAGGAGAGCGCTCCACCGCGTTCGGGCGCGGCGCGCCTGTTCGGGGTGAGCCCGCTCACCCCAGAAAGCCAACCTTGGTACCTCGGTGCCATCGGTGAGCTCGAAGTGGCGCGGATGCTGGATCAACTGGGGGCCGAGTGGCACGTCGTGCATGCGGTCCCCGTCGGCAACGGGGGAAGCGACATCGACCACGTCGTGGTCGGACCCGGCGGCGTCTTCACGATCAACTCGAAGTATCACCAAGGGCAGAAGGTCTGGGTGGCGAGCAAGCGCATCCTCGTCGGTGGTCACCGCACCGACCACCTGCGCAACGCTCGACACGAAGCCCGACGCGTCGCGAAGCTGCTCACCCGAGCGACGCTCGCCGCAGTCGTGGTACGACCGATCATCGCAATCGTGGCCGCCCGGGAGATCACCTTCAAAGAGCGACCGGAGGACGTCTCCGTCCTACGGTCGCATCAGCTCGCCCGATGGCTTCAACGGCAACCAACCGTCTACTCCTCGGCTGAGACGCAAGCGCTCGCCCGGGCGATCAACGACATACAGACGTGGGGTGCAGCCACCCCCGTCGAACCTGATCTGATCGCGTTCGCGAAGCTGCGAGAGTCGGTTGCTGCGGCCCGACGTCGACGGCGTGTCTGGGCTGTCGGCATCCTGGCACTCCCCTTCGCGGGTCTCGCCCTCGTCCAGCTCGCACCGTTGCTGCCGTTCTGACCAACGGGCGGCGTCGGCACGCCGGCCCCTGCATCACGACTCCGACGGCACCAGCGGCAGCTCGCGGCCGTAGTTCCACGAGAGGATCGCCGGCTGCTCGCGGTAGAAGCTCAGCACCGACACCGATCCGGCATCCAGGGTGATCTGTGCGCCGAACCGGGGCGCCATCCGCAGGTACACCGCCGTCAGGATGCGCAGGAAGTGCCCGTGCGCCACCAGCGCGACATCGCCCTCCGCCATTGCGGGCAGCACGCGTGTGAGCACACGCGATGCGCGCCCGGCGACCTCTTCCACCGTCTCGCCGGGCGTCTTGCCCCGAACCACCCCGTGGGTGAACGTGCTCCAGTTGTAGCCGAGCTCGGCACGGATGTCGCGCGTCGTGCGCCCCTCATACCCGCCGTAATCCCACTCCACGAGCAGCGGATCGACCTCGGCATCCAGGCCCGCCAATTCCGCGGTCCGGCGCGCCCGCTCCAGCGGCGACGTCAGCACGAGCGAGAAGTCGTAGTCCGCGACCAGCTCGCCGGCGCCGCGGGCGAGATCCTCCCCACGAGCTGTGAGCGGGATGTCGGTCAGCCCCGTGTGCCGTCCGGTTCTCGACCACTCCGTCTCGCCGTGTCGCAGGAGCACCAGCTTTCCCGACGGGTTGTCGGGCGCGGGACGATCGGGCAGCGGATCGAGCGTCGGCATAGCCGCAACCGTACCGTGTGCTAGATCAGGACGCTCCCCCGGATGCGGGTCGTGCTCGCCCCACCGACCCACACCACGGCGTCGTCGTCGCGGCGACCCGGGCGAGCAGGTCGGGCTCGACCAAGCCGCGAGGTCGAGCAGTCGCCATCGCCCGAACGCTCCGAGACTCACCGAGCACTCGAGAGATCACCGTCCGGCGACTGAGCGGGCAGCCGCCGGTCGCGTCCTTCTCTGCCACGGCAGCACCAGCGGAGTGACCAGGCGGAAGAGCACATTGATCAGCAGGCCCAGCAGCCCGACGATCAGGATGCCCGCGTAGACCTCGTCGATCGCGAACTGCTGACCCGCCCGGCGGATGGCGGCGCCCAGACCGAATTCGGCGCCGACGAATTCCGCGGCGATCAGGGTGATAAGACAGGTCGCCATCCCCAGACGCAGCCCGTTCAACAGGCCCGGCGCGATCGCGGGGAACAGCAGCCGGGTGAAGAAGCGGATGCCGGTGGCCCCGAAATTGCGGCCCGCCTCGATCAGATCCGTCGGCACGTCGCGGACGGTGCCGCGCGTGCTGATGATGATCTGGAAGAAGGCGGTCGCGAACGCGGTGATGATGTACGCGACCTCGCCCCGCCCGACGATGATGATGAAGAGCGGGAGAAGCGCGATCTTCGGCAGCGGATAGAGGGTGTCCGTGATGGGACGGATGAGCAGCTCCACGGTCCGCCACCGGCCCGATGCGACACCGATCGCGACGCCGAAGACCGCGGCGAGCGCGAACGCCACGATCAGGCGCTGGACGGTGAGCACGAGGTCGAGACCCAGTCGGCCGTTCACGAGCTGCTCGAACGCCGTCGCGACGATGTCGCTGAGCGGCGGGAAGAACCGGGGGTCGAGCAGGCCCGTGCGCGTGACCAGCTCCCACACCACGATCACGACGATGGGGATGGCCCAGGACTGCGCCCAGCGCCGAACCGTCGGGGTCATATCTGCGCTCCTCGCACATCGCGTCGCCACGGCAGGAGACGGTCGGCCACGGCGTCGAATCCGACGCTGCTGATCAGTCCGATCACCGCGATGATCAGCAGCGCCACATACATGTCGGTGACGCGCAGGATCTGCCAGTTCGACCACAGGAACTGGCCGAGACCGTTGGGGGCGCCCACCATCTCGATCGCGATGACGGCGATCAGGGTGAACCCGAGCGACACCCTGATGCCGGTGACGATCGATGGCAGCGATCCCGGTACGAGGATGCCGAAGAACCGTTTGGCCCCGCGGGAGCCGTAGTTGTCGGCCACCTCCAGGAGCGTGCGGTCGATGCTGCGCACCCCTGCGACGGTGTACAGGATCATGACGATGAGGGGCGTGACGAGCGCGGTCAGGATGATCGCCATCTCGGTACGCCCGAGCAGGAACGTCAGGAACGGGAAGAACAGCACTCCCGGGATGGGGTAGAGGAACGCCAGGATCGTGTGCGCGCCGCGGTCCATCCACTGGGAGGCGGTGATGGCGATCCCCACACCCACTCCCAGGATGACGGCCAAGACGATCGTGACGAGCACGCGCAGCACGGTCGCGATGATGTCGCCCCCGAGCCCGGAATCGGGTTCGAAGATGATGACGCTGCGGGCGATGATCTCGGTCGGCGGCGGGAAGAACGTGGCACGGATGACTCCCGTCCGGCTCAGGATCTCCCATGCCAGAAGGATGACCACCGGACCGACGAACAGGGCCCACTTGTCGCGAAGGCCACGCCAGCTCACCTGTCGTCCACCGCCATGGCCGCCTGCACCTCGTCGCGCAGGTGGTTCCAGATGTCCTGCGACAGGGCGGCGAACTCAGGCGTGCCCCGCAGTTCGGGCGTGCGGTCCGGCCCGAAGTCGAGCTCGACGATGTCCCGGATCCGGCCCGGGCGAGCCGACATCAGCACGACACGATCGGAGAGGAACACCGCCTCGTCGATGGCGTGCGTGATGTAGAGCACCGTCGGCTTCGTCTGCTGCCGCAGCTCGAGGATCTGCTCCTGCAGCAGCGTGCGCGTCTGCGCGTCGAGAGCACCCAGTGGTTCGTCCATCAGCAGCACCTCGGCATCCTGTGCGAGCGCCCGGGCGATGCCGACCCGCTGCTTCATCCCGCCGGAGAGCTGATGCGGATAGAAGTCGCCGAAGCGCGCCAGGCCGAGGCGCGCCAGCTGCTCGTTCGCGATCCCGGCGGCATCCTTCTTCGGGACGTTGCGGTTACGCGGACCGAACATCACGTTCTCGCGCACCGACATCCACGGGAAGAGCGCGTGCTCCTGGAACACCATCGCCGTCTTGGGACGATCCGGCTGGGAACTCTCGATCTCGACCGTGCCCGATGACGGTTCGTACAGACCCGCGACGAGACGCAGCAGGGTGGACTTGCCGCAGCCCGACGGCCCGACGATCGAGACGAACTCCGCTTCGGCGATGTCGAGCGAGACATCCTCGAGCGCGGTGACCTGCTCCTTGCCCGGGAACCGCTTGCTCACGTCGGTGAGCCTGACCTTCGGCTGCATCTGCACGCTCATCGGCTCCGCGTCAGTTCTCGAGGGCGGCGTCGCGCCAGCTGAAGTCCCAGATGTCCTCCTCGGGGATGATCTCGTCGTAGTTCAGCGACCCCTGCTCCATGAAGAACTCCTGGTAGCGCAGCAGCACATCGAAGTCCACGCTGAGGTCGGCCGGGATGTGGTGCTGTCGCGAGGCGGCGACGACGGCCGGGTCGGCGCCCGTGTACTGCTCCACGAGCTCGAGCATCTCGGGGGTGTCCCATCCGTTCGCGGCGAGGTCTTCCGCGGCCATCGCATAGGCGCGCATGAAGTCCTCCGCCACCTGCGGGTTCGCCTCCGCCCAGTCCGTGTTGTAGATGATCCCGGTGAACGGCAGCGGCTCTTCATCCGTCGGCGTCTCCCACGGGCGGTAACCCGACCCGTTGCCCTCTGCCTGCGTGGGGAATGGCTCCGAGAGGATGCCGGCCGCGATGCCCCCGTTCGCGAGCGCCGGGACCTGGTCGGGGAACGGGATGTATTCCAGCGCGATGTCATCCATCGACAGCCCGCCGCGCTCCAGCGCGAAGCCGAGCAGCGCCTCGGTCACGACGCCCGGCGCGTTGACGGCGAACGTCTGCCCCGCGAGCTGCGACATGTCCTCCGCGACGGCGGCCGCCTCTTCCGACGAGCCCGCGAGCTGCGACGAGACGATGAAGTAGTCCTCGATGTAGCCGGCGTGCATCGGGGCCACGTACCGCACGGGCAGGCCCTCGTCCACGGCGTTGTACGCGGCCGAGCCGATGCCGGCGAACCCCGCGTCGTACTGGGCGGTGGCGACGCCGGTGATCGACTCGTTTCCGCTCGCGACCTCGACGAGTTCGACGTCGATGCCGACCTCTTCGGCGTACTTCTCGGCCGTCACGAAAAGGGGCAGCGACGAGCCGGTCGCGAGGTAGGCGACCCGGATCGTGCCGCCTTCGCCGCCGGCGTCGTCGTTGCCGGACGTGGCGCCCTCGGGATCGGCCGCGCAGCCCGCGAGGACCAGGACGGCGGCGGCACCGGTGGCGACGAGCGCCTTGCGGGAACGGATTGCTGTGTTGTGCATCATGGTGAAACTCCCTTGTTTCTGTTGCGATCGAGTACTCGAACGGCCGCGTCGATTCGAGGCCGCTCCTTCTAGTGACCGTGTTCCCGTGCCATGAGCCAGGACGGGCGGCCGGTGATCTTCGCGTCGATCACGAGGGGGCGGGTGCGATCCGACTCCAGCCAAGCAGAGATTCCGCTCAGGTCGTCGAGGGAGCGCACGGTCACCGCGTCGCACCCGTAGCCACGCGCGATTGCGGCGATATCGGTGTCGGGGAAGCGGACGATCTCCTGCTCCGCGGGTGAGGAGTCGGGGAAGAGGTGGATCTCGGCGCCGTACGCGCTGTCGTTGAAGGCGACGACGATCAGGCCGAGCTGCAGGCGCACCGCCGTCTCCAACTCCACCGCCCCCATGAGCAGCGATCCATCGCCCGTGCCGAGCACCGTTATCCGGTCCGGACGCGCGACCGCGGCACCGATCACGCTGGCCAGCCCCAGCCCGATGGATTGGAAGGAGAGAGGCAGGACGTAGCCCTCGTCGTCGGGGACACGCAGGTGGGCGCCCGGGTAGGCGTTGACGTTGCCGCCGTCCACCACGACGACGCGTTCGGAGGGCAGCATCGCGTCGAGCGCATTGATGAGGGCGGCGGGATCGACGAAGCCCGCCTCATCCACCGCTTCGACCGCCTGGTCCGACCAGTAGCGAGCCCCGCGGATCCGCTCCGCGACGGCGGGGGTGCGGTACCCGGTGTTCGTCGTCCCCGAGGCTGCCAGCGCGGCGACGGCCGCTCGGGCGACGGCGCCGGTGTCGCCGACGATGCCAAGGTCGACCAGGCGGTGCTTGCCGATGGCCTCGACGCGGTCGTCGACCTGCACGAGCGTCGCCTTCTCCAGCAGCGTGCCCCCGCGCGTCGTCCAGTTGTTCAGAGCGACGCCGAAAGCGACGATCAGATCCGCGTCGCGGACGAGCTCTGCCGCACTGTCGGTCGCGAACCCGCCTACGACATCGAGCGCCCATTCGTCGCCCTCGAAGACGCCCCGCCCACCGCCCGAGGCGATCAGCAGCGCGCCCGTCACCGCGGCGAGCTCACGCAGGTCTCGCTTGGCGACACGCGCACCCCGGCCGCCGATGATCACGGGGCGATCCGCCCTCGCGAGCATCTCGCCTAGCTCGGACGCATCGGCGGTCGCCACGATCGGCGTCGGCACACGGAGATTGGACGCGGGCCGCGGGCCGGGATACGCGATCTCGCGCTCCTGCAGGTCGACGGGGAGCGACAGCACGACGGTGGTGCGCTCGACCTGGGCGACCCGGAATGCGCGAGCGGCATCGGCGAGCGCGGTGCGGGCCGAGTGGATGCGCATCGGCGTCGCGCCGACGGAGCGTGCCGCGGCATCCTGGTCGATGTGGAAGTTCGACGTGACGTCTCCCACGGCGGTGTCGGCGGCGAGGACCAGCAGCGGGGTGTGGCATTTCGCGGCCTCGGTGATGCCGGTGAGCGCGTTGGTGAGCCCGCAGCCCTGGTGCAGGCTGAGGGCGCTGACGTCGCCGGTAATCCGAGAGTAGGCGTCGGCCATGGATGCCGCACCGGCTTCGTGTCTTGCCGCGACGAAGGATGCGCCCGACGCGATGAGCGCGTTCGTCACCCGGAAGTTCCCGCTTCCCACCACCCCGAACACCTGCGATACGCCCAACTCGGCGAGCATCCGGCCGACGGCGTCGGCAACCTTCATCATCTGCGTCACTGCACTGATTCCGTTTCTCAGGTCATCGGCGACCTTCCTCCACGCTAGGTTCGCGCCCGATCTTCGTCCAATGAATGATCAACATCTGCGATATTCGCCAATGTAATAATGGACCATGCTCGCCACCATCGATCTGAACCTGCTCCGGACCTTCGTCGAGGTGTATCGAGCGAGGAACCTCACCTCGGCCGCCGAGACGCTGCGGGTCTCCCAGCCCGCCGTCAGCCACGCCCTGAAGCGTCTGCGCACCCACTTCGACGATCCGCTCTTCGTCCGCACCGGCACGGGGGTGCGCCCGACGCGATTGGCGGTGGACCTGTACGCCGACGTCAGCGGTCCGCTCTCGCGAATCGTGGCGCGGACCGAGGACGGCACCCGCTTCGACCCCTCGTCATCCCGCCGCCGATTCCGCATCGCGCTCACCGACCTCGGGGAGGCGGGGCTGCTGCCGCGCATCCTGCTCGCAACGGCGGAGGTGGCGCCGGGGATCTCCATCGAGGTGGTGCCGCTCGACATAGAATCCGTCGCCCACGACGTGCTGTCGGGCGACATCGACGCGGCCATCACGAGTTCGCCGGTGATCGGCCCCGTGCACCAGGAGATCCTGTTCCAGGATCGCTACGCCTGCCTGGCCCCGTCGGATCTCGACCACGATGACGGGCGGATACGGGTCGAGGATCTGCGCAGGCTGCCCGAAGCGAGGGTCGGGGCGGCGGCGGGGCACCGGGCCATCACGGAGGCGGTCACCACGCTCGGCGCGGGCGTGATGTCCAGCGTCCCCCAGGTCGAAGTGCCGCGTTTCACGTCCTTGCCGTGGATCGTCGCACGCTGCGGATACGTCGCGATCGTTCCCATCGATGCCTTTGCCGCGCTCGCCCTGCCCGCGGGGGTGAGGCTGCTCGAGCTCCCGTTCCCCTCCCCGACCACCTCCGTGCACCTCATCTCCCACAACGACGCGGGCGCGACGTCGTCGACCGCGTGGCTTCTCGACACGATGCGCTCGGCGCTGGCCGCGTGAACGGCGCCTCGCCGGCCGCGAACGGTCGCGACACGCCGCAACGGGAGTGTGCCGCGCGGCGTGTCGCGACCGTTCGCCGGGAGGGAAGGGCGAGGGGGCGTCAAGCGGGCGGACGCGGGCGCGCGGCGCGGGCCGCCGCGAGGATGCCGATCGCCCCGCAGGTCACGACGATCACGGCCATGGGGACAGCCGTCCCCTCCCCCGCGAGCCCCACCAGCGGGGAGAGCGCGGCCGCGGTCGTGAACTGCCCCGCCCCGAGGAGGGCCGAGCCGGCACCCCGGCGCCCGTCGGCGCGGGCGAGAGCGAGGGCCGTGGCGTTCGACATGATCAGCCCCGTGCCCGCACAGAGCGGGATGACGAGAGCCAGGAACGACCACACCTGCAGGATGCCGGCGGCCGAGAGGACGACCAGGACGATCCCGGCGCCGAGGAGCATCCCCTGGCCCACCGCGAGCATCCGGCGCGGGCCCACGCGGGGCGCGATCGCGGCGTTGACGAGGTTGGCCACGACCATGCCGGACGCCCCGATCGCGAAGGTCAGCCCATACTCGACGGGGTCGAGGCCCAGCACCACCTGGGCGACGAACGGGGATGCCGAGAGGTAGGCCATGAGCGCGCCGAACCCGAGCGCGAACGCGACGAGATAGCCGCGGAAGCCCGGCTCGCGCAGCAGCCCGCCGAGGCCGCGCACCACCGCGCCCACGCCGCCCCGCGCGCGCCGGTCGGGCGGCAGCGACTCGGGGATCACGACGAGCGCGAGGACGAACATCATCGCGGCGAAGACCGCCATCGCCCCGAGGGTGCCCCGCCAGCCCCATACCCCCGCGAGGATCCCACCCACGGGAGGACCGACGATGGGACCGAGACCCACGAGCGTCATGATGAGGCTGAGCGGTCGCACCGCCTTCGCCGGGCCCGCGAGATCCACCGCGATCGCGCGGCCGAGCACCATCCCGACGGCGCCGGCGAACCCCTGCACGGCCCGCAGGGCCACGAACACCTCGATCGACGGCGAGAAGACCATCGCGGCGGATGCCAGCGCGAACACGGCCATGCCCGCGACGAGCACCCGCCTGCGGCCGAGCCGATCCGACAGCGGACCGAGCAGCAGCTGCCCGCAGGCGACGCCGACGAGGAAGCCCGTCAGCGTCAGCTGCACCGCAGAGGCGCCCGCCCCGAGGTCCGAACCGATGTCGGTGAACGACGGCAGGTAGAAGTCGACCGCCACGGGGCCGACCGCGGTGATGAACCCCAGCGCCGTCAGCAGCGCCGGGGTGAGCCGAGGCTCGCGCCTCACTCGCCGCGGGAGATGCGCACCATCTCCTCGCGCGGCACCACCTTGATGCGGGCACGCTCGTGCGGCCTGCCGAGGGCGACCTCGTGCTCGTCGAGGCGGTGCCAGCCCTCGAGGTCGGTCCAGGCCACGCCCCGGGACGCGAGGAGATCGGGGATCGCCGACTCCGAGGGGTCGGCGGGCTGCCACCACGACGCCTGGTCGTTGATGAGGTGACGCACGGTCTCCATCGCGTCGGACTTCGTGTGACCGATGAGCCCGACGGGGCCCCGCTTGATCCAGCCCGTCGCGTAGACGCCCGGCACGCGCTCGTTGGAATCCTTGTGAAGCACCTGGCCCTCGTGATTGGGGATGACGCCGTGACGCTTGTCGAACGGCACCCCGGGAAGCGGGGAGCCGAAGTACCCGACGGCGCGGTACAGCGCCTGGATCGGCACCTCGCGCAGCTCTCCCGTGCCGGTCACGCCGCCCTGCCCGTCGGGGCGGGTGCGCTCGTACACGAACGAGGACACGCGGCCGTCGGCATCCTTTCTGACCTCGACGGGCCTCGCCCAGAAGTGAAGGTGGAGCCGTCGCGACGCCTCGCCGCCTGCATTGTTGACGGACGGGCGCTTGCGCCAGGCCTGCAGCACCCGGTCGATGACCATGACCTGCTTGTTGCTGGCGATCGCCGCGCGGGATGCGTCGTCGTAGTCGAAGTCCTCGTCGTAGACGACCATGTCGACATCGCGCAGCTCGCCGAGCTCGCGCAGCTCCAGCGGAGTGAACTTCACCTGAGCGGGGCCGCGGCGACCGAAGACGTGCACGTCGGTCACGGGCGATGCCTTCAGACCCTGGTAGACGTTCTCGGGCACCTCGGTGGGCAGGAGGTCGTCGGCGTGCTTGGCCAGCATGCGCGAGACGTCGAGCGCGACGTTTCCGTTGCCGATCACGGCGACGGACTCCGCCTCGAGGGGCCACGTGCGCGGCACGTCGGGGTGGCCGTCGAACCAGCTGACGAAGTCGGCGGCGCCGTAGGAGCCGGCCGCGTCGATGCCGGGGATGTCGAGCGAGGTGTCCCGGATCGCACCCGTCGCGAAGATGACCGCGTGGTAGTGCCGCTTGAGGTCGTCGAGGGTGATGTCCTCGCCGAAGCGCACGTTGCCGAAGATGCGGATGTCGCCGCGGTCGAGCACCTCGCGCAGGGCGGTGATGATGCCCTTGATGCGCGGATGATCGGGGGCGACGCCGTAGCGGACGAGCCCGTAGGGCGCGGGGAGCTGCTCGAAGAGGTCGATCGAGACGTCGAACCTGCGCTCGGCCTTCAGCAGGATGTCCGCCGCGTAGATGCCCGCCGGCCCGGCGCCGACGATGGCGAGCCGGAGCTTGGTGTCGTGGGAGGCCGGCGCGTGGGTGTTCGTCGCGTGAGTGTCCGCCACGTGGGGGTCCTTTCGGGTGAGGAGGAGACGGGCGAGCCGGCTCAGCTGCTGCGGTCGGCGACGGCCTGCGCGAAGCGCGTGAGCGCCTCCCGCACCGCCCCGGCGGGCAGGGGCTCGAGCGCGTCGATCGCGGCGCGCGAGTACTCGTGGGCCAGCGCGAGCGTGTCCGCCGTCGCGGGGTGGTCGCGAAGCGCCGCCAGGTCGGCATCCAGGATGCCGGGGTCCGCGCCGTCGGCGATCCTCGCCACACCCTCGTCGATCCGGGCGCGGAGCGCGACCGACGCGTCATCCGACATCCGGCCGAGCAGCAGGTAGGGCATCGTCGGCACCCCGGCGCGAAGGTCGGTGCCGGGCACCTTCCCCGTCTCGTCGGGATCCGCGGAGAGGTCGATCACGTCGTCGAGGAGCTGGAACGCCACGCCCGCCTTCTCGCCGAACAGAGCCATCGGCTCCTCCAGCTCGGCGGGGCCGTGGGAGAACACGATGCCGGACTGCGCCGACGCGGCGATGAGGGAGCCCGTCTTGTCCGAGAGCACCTGCAGGTAGAAGTCGACGGGGTCGTCGCCGGACTGCGGCCCCACGGTCTCGTGCATCTGCCCGAGGACGAGTCGCTCGAACGTGTCGGCCTGCAGCTTGATGGCCCGCTCGCCGTACCGCGCCATGATCTGGCTGGCCCGGGAGAAGAGGAGGTCGCCGGTGAGGATCGCGACGTTGTTGCCCCACACGGCGTGCGCGCTCGGGACCCCGCGCCGCACATCGGCGCCGTCCATGACGTCGTCGTGGTAGAGCGAGCCGAGGTGGGTGAGTTCCAGCGCGGCAGCGGCCTCCACGACATCCTGCGTCGTCCCCTCGCCCAGCTGGGCGCTCAGGAGGGCGAGCATGGGGCGGATGCGCTTGCCGCCGGCCTCGTAGAGGTAGCGGCTGGTGGTGTCGGCCAGCGCGTCCGACACGCGGAGCTCATCGGCGAGGGCGGCCTCCACGAGATCGAGGCCCTCCTCGATCGTGCGCAACAGCTTGCGCGAGCGGGGACCGGCAAAGACGCGCTCGGTCATGCCGAGGCGGCTCGCAAGGCGCGAGCCCGGGGCGGAGGGGCTCGGGGTCACCCGTTCAGCCTACCGGCGGGCTTGACCCCCCGGTGCAGGGCGACGATCCCGAAGGAGAGATTGCGGTACTCCACCTGCGCCCATCCGGCCTCGCGCATCCAGCGGGCGAGGGTCGTCTGGTCGGGCCAGTCGCGGATCGATTCGTTCAGGTAGTCGTAGGCGTCGGCGTTCGAGCTGACCGCTCGCGCCACGATCGGCAGCACCCGATCGTTGTAGAAGCGGTAGAGCCCGGCGAAGGCGGGCGAAGGCGGGTGCGAGAACTCGCAGACCACGATCCGGCCGCCCGGCTTGGTGACCCGCCAGAGCTCGGCGAGAGCCTTCCTCGGCTCGTTGACGTTGCGCAGCCCGAACGACATCGTGACGGCGTCGAACTCGTCGTCGGCGAACGGCAGGTCGGTGGCGTCCGCCTCCACGAACTCCAGGTTCGGCACGCCGGAGTGCCGCCGCCGGCCCTCCGCGATCATCCCGGGCGAGAAGTCCGCCGCGACGACGTCGGCGCCGTTGCGGGCGAGGGAGACAGAGGATGCCCCGGTTCCCGCGGCGAGGTCGAGCACGCGCTCCCCCGCCCGCGGCCCGACGGCGCGCGTCGTCGCGACCCGCCACAGGCGGTCGTTCCCGATGCTGAGGACGGTGTTGGTGCGGTCGTATCCGCGCGCGACGCCGTCGAACATGCCGCTGACGGCACGCGGATCCTTCGCGAGGTCGGCGCGCGTGCGGTCGGGTTCGGATGCGGCGGTCACCCGTCGAGTCTAGGCGCGAGTTCCGCCAGCACGGCGAGCCAGCGGGCGGCCGTCGAGGCCTCGTACGGGGCCTCGTGGGCGCGCACCCGCCGCTCCAGATCGGTGGCGAGCGCCTCCAGCCGATCGACGACGTCGCGGGGATAGCCGTAGCGCGCCCGGTGCTCCTCCCACTCGTCGACGTCGTCGATGTACACGCCGCGCTCCGAGTGGTCCACGACGTCGAGGTCCATGTCGATCCCCGAGGGCTCGCCTTCTGGCGACCAGCGCACATCCCACGCGAGGTCGATGTAGACGCGCGTGCGGTGCGGCGGGGCGTTCATCGTCAGGGCGTGGTCGCCCGAGGGCGGCATCAGCGTCACGTTGTCCTGCGGCGCCAGCACGTCCCGGCCGGGTCGCACGCTCTGCCACCCCGCCCGCTGCCCGAACCAGTCGCCGTGCTCGTCCGACCCGAGGTAGACGCACTCGTGCACCCAGTGCACGCCACCGTCCCACTTCCGCCACCGAAAGGAGAGCCGCTTCCCCGCGGCGGGCCGAGCCATCACGGTGCGAGTCTAGGCTGGAGGGGTGACCGACCCCGCCTCCCCGCGTGCGCGCAGGCTGGTGGTCCACACCCGCGAGACCCCGCACATCGAAGACGTGCTCGCCTACGCCGATCCGGCGCATCCACTGGTCTGGCAGCGCCGCGGCGACGGCTTCGTCGGCATCGGCATGATCACGGCCCTCGAGGTGGGAGGGCGCCGCCCCGAGCCGGAGGAGGGCACCCGCGCCGCCGCCCTCGCTGAGGCGTGGCGTGCGGTGGCCGACGCCGCCGACGTCCGCGACGAGGTGGGCCTCCCGGGCACGGGTCTGATCGGGTTCGGAGCCCTCGCCTTCGCCGACGGCTCGGCATCCACCAGCACCATCATCGTCCCGCGGGCCGTCGTCGGCCGGCGCGACGGCCGCTCCTGGGTCACGACCGTGCGCTGGGCGGATGCCGCGGAGCCCGCGACCGCGCCCGAGCCCCGCGCGTTCGGGCCCTACTGGTCGGCGACACTCGGACCCGGCGTCCTCGACGCTCCGGGCTACCAGGCGGCCGTCCGCGCCGCCCTCGCGGCGATCGGGGAGGGCGAGGTCTCCAAGGTCGTCCTCGCGCGGGACCTCGTCGGCACGGTGCCCGCGGGCGCCGACGTGCGGCGCCTCGTGCGGGCGCTCGCGAGCGGCTACCCGGACGTCTGGACCTTCGCGGTCGACGGGCTCGTGGGCGCGAGCCCCGAGACCCTCGTGACCGTCACGGGCGGCACCGTCACGGCCCGCGTGCTCGCCGGGACGGCCTCGCGGGGCGCCGACGCCGACGCGGATACGCGCGCCTCGCTGGATCTGGCCACGAGCGCCAAGGATCAGGACGAGCATCAGTACGCCGTGCGCAGCGTGCTGGCTTCCCTCCGGCCCCACACCACCGCCCTCGCGTCGGGCGAGACGCCGTTCACGCTGAAGCTCCCGAACGTGTGGCACCTCGCGACCGACATCGAGGGCGAGCTCTCGCACGGGGCATCCGCGCTCGAGCTCGTCGGCGCGCTGCACCCCACGGCGGCAGTGGCCGGCAGCCCCACGCCCGCGGCCCTCGCGGCCATCGAGCGCCTGGAGCCGTTCGACCGGGGCCGCTACGCGGGCCCCGTAGGCTGGATCGACGCCTCCGGTGACGGCGAGTGGGCCATCGCGCTGCGCTGCGCGCAGTTCGGCCCCTCCGCCCAGACCGACGGCCACTCGTGGCAGCTCGAGAAGACCCGGCAGGTCATCGCCCACGCGGGTGCGGGAATCGTCGCCGGCAGCGACCCGGAGTCCGAGCTGCTCGAGACGAGGGTGAAGTTCCGCCCGATCGTCGACGCCCTAGCCTGACCCCCCGCCCCTTCCCCACGCCGAGACACCACATTCGCGTCGACGCACCACACGTCCGATGGTGGTTCGCTGCGGATGTGGTGTCTCGGCGGGGATGGGGAGGGCTACGTCGCCGCTAGGCGCTTCTTCTCCGCCTCGACGTCGTAGGTGGGCGCCGGCCACTGCGGGTCGATCCCCTCGAGCGCGTCGAGCAGCAGCGCCTGCACCGCGAGCCGCGCGTACCACTTCCGGTCGGCCGGCACGACGAACCACGGCGCCGCCTCCGTGGCGGTGCGCTCGAACACGCTCTGGTACGCCGACATGTAGTGGGGCCAGCGCAGGCGCTCGTCGACGTCGCCCGGGTTGTACTTCCAGTGCTTGTCCGGCCGGTCCAGCCGCTCGCGCAACCGGGACGCCTGCTCCTCGTAGGAGATGTGCAGCATGACCTTGACGATGCGGATGCCGCGGGCCACGAGCCCCGCCTCGAACTCGTTGATCGCGTCGAACCGACGCTCGATCTCGGCCTCGTCGGCGAGGCGGTGCACCCGCGCGACGAGCACGTCCTCGTAGTGGGAGCGGTCGAAGACGCCGAGCATCCCGGGCTCCGGGACCCGCTTCTGGATCCGCCAGAGGAAGTCGTGCGCGAGCTCCTCCTCCGTGGGCTTTTTGAAGGCGGCCAGCTGCACGCCCTGCGGGTCGACGCCGCCGACCACGTGGCGGACGATGCCGCCCTTGCCGGCGGTGTCCATCGCCTGCAGCACGAGCAGCACGGCATCCTGCGCGCCTCCCCTGCTGGCCGCGAACAGCCGTTCCTGATACTCCGCGAGCTCCTCGAGCCCCGACTCGAGGTCGGCGCGTCCGTCGTCCTTCATGCCCTCGTAGCCCGGGGTCGACTGCGGATCCCTTCCCGAGAGCACGAAGCCCGAGCCGACCCTGAGCACGTGAGCGGGGTCGGCGGTCCAGTTGTGCTGGCTTTTCGCGGTCATGCGCTCATCCTGCCGCACCGGCGTCGTCGCCGGGCAGGTGGGCACCCGCCGCGACGCGCCGCGTCAGCGCTCCAGCGGAACCTCGATGAGCTGACGGCCGCCCCCGGGCGCCGTCAGCAGCTGGTCGAGCGCCGCCCGCGTCGTGACCCGGTGGTACTCCCAGCCATAGGCGAGCGCGAGGTGCTCGAGCCGAGCGTCGTGGGGCGTGTAGAGCACGCGCGTCATGTCCGCGGCATCCGCGGCGGCGGCCACCTCGAGGCCGTCGAAGATCGTGCCCCCGCCGTCGTTGCCGACGACGACCTGCAGGCGCGGCTCCCGCTCGGCGCCCGGGAGGTGGAGCGCCCCGACGTCGTGGAGCAGGGCGAGATCGCCGAGGACGAGCCGCGTCACGCCCGGTCCGCCGCCCCGTTGGCTCGCCAGCGCGATCCCCGTGGCCGTCGCGACCGTGCCGTCGATGCCCGCGACCCCGCGGTTGGCGTGCACCGGCACCTTCTTGCCCCCGAGCACCTGATCCGCCACGCGCACCAGCCGCGAGGACCCGAAGACGATCCGGTCGTGCGGCCACGTCGCCCTCCAGACGGCGTCGACGAGCGCGGCACGATCGAGCGGGCGCCGCACGGCCGCGAGTTCGGCATCGACCGCCGCGCGCCGCGTCAGGGCGTCGGGGGATGCCAGGGCCTGCGCGTCCGGCGCGGCGGGCGCGAGGTCGACGGCCGCGTCGCGGGATGCGGAGAGCCATGCCCCGAGCCACTCGCGGTCGGGCTGCCCGGCGGCGACGGTGACGGCATCCACGCTCTGCGTGCGGGAGCTGAACGTGACCCGCTCCGCGGGCCCGCGCACGGCGACGACCTCGATGTCCTCACGGGAGAGCAGTGCCGTCACCTCGCGGCTGAGGGTCGGCCGCCCCACCAGGACGACCCGCTCGATGCGGCCCCCGAGCGTCTCGTCGCGCAGGAGGGCACGGTACCCGTGCACGAGATGGCGACCGTAGCGCGCACCGCTGACGACCTCGGCGATGAGCGGCCAGCCGCCCTCGTGCGCGATCAGCTCGGCGTCCGCTCCCGGATCGGCGCCCGCGACGACGACGGTGCGCGGCCCTCGCTCGAGGACGACGGGATCCGCCACGGACCCGGCCGCACCGGCGTCGCCGATGCCCCCGCCGCCCTGGTACAGCGCTCCGGATGCCTCGTCGACGGGCTCCTCGCCGGACTGACGGTCGGGGCGGCCGAACCATCCCGGCAGGGCGCCCGCGAGGGGCTCGCGCACGGGCAGGTTCACGTGCGCGGGCCCGGGAGTGCGGGATCCGCGGCCGGCCGCGGCATCCCACGCATCCGCCGCGATGGCCCGAAAGGTCGCGGATTGCGCGGACGCGCCGGTGTCGTCCGTCTCGTCGGGCACCGGCGCGTCGATGGCATACCTCGCCGCCGGGCCGAACAGCCCCGGCTGACGCGTGGTCTGGTTGGCTCCGACGCCGCGCAGCTCGCCGGGACGGTCGGCGGTCAGCAGCAGCAGCGGAACCCCGGCGTGGTGCGCCTCGAGCGCCGCCGGCAGCAGATTGGCGACGGCGGTGCCCGACGTGCAGACGACGGCCACCGGCCGGCGGGTCTCCCGGGCGATCCCGAGCGCCGTGAAACCCGCGACGCGCTCGTCGATGCGCACGTGCAGGGAGGTCCTGCCCGCGCGCTCCAATGCCGCCGCTGCCAGGGCGAGGGCCTGCGAGCGGGAGCCGGGGCTCAGCACGATGTCGGTCAGCCCGCGGCCGACCAGTTCCGCCAGGAGGGCGGCCATCGCATCGGTCGCCGGGCTCGCCGAAGCGCGCGTCATGACACGGGCGATCAGCCGGCCGACCCGCGGCGCGGGTCGTCGGAGTCGGGATCGGCCTTGCCCGCGGGGGGCGCCGTCGTGTCGGTGGGCTCCGCGGCGGGACCGTCGGGGTCGACGCCCTCGGCGTCGAGCTGGGCCAGCTCCTCCTCCAGGCGCCGGATGCGCTCGTCCTGGTCGCTGATCGAGCCGATGCTGCCGAGGAAGACCGGGTCGTCGTCCGGCGCCCGTCGGGCCGCCGCCGTCTGCCTGCGACCGCGCCCGATGACGAACCAGAGGATGCCGCCGAGCACCGGCAGCACGACGATGATCGCCAGCCACGCCGACTTCGGCACTCCGCGGTGCCGGTTGGGGGGCTGCACCGCGCAGTCGACGATGCTCACGACGTAGAACACGAGCGCAAGGACCGCCAGGATCAGCAGCACGCGGGGCATGCCCCCATCCTAGGCGCGAGCGCGTCGCCGGGGTTCGCGCCCGCACAACTGTGGGCGAGCATCCAGGAGGGGCCGACCTAGGATGAGACGGTGAAACTGCCGCCCGTCCTCGTCTACACGATCCTGCGGCTGCTGGCGTTCCTGGTCCCCCTGGGTCTGCTGTTGCTGCTGCCGATCTTCCGCCAGAACTGGCTGCTGGCGGTGGTCTTCGCGGCCCTCATCGGCTTGAGCCTCTCGCTCATCTTCCTGCGCCGCCCGCTCGAGCAGGTGAGCACCGAGATCCAGGCGCGGCGCCGCCGCCGAGCGGAACGCGACGAGGACGCAGAGGATGCCGAGGCCGATGCGACACCCGCCGGCGACGCCTCAGCCGACGAAGGCCCAGGCGAGCAGGGCGGCGTAGCCGAGCGAGGTCAGTGACGTCAGCGCGAGCGCGGTGACGAGCTCCCGAGGCATCCGGTACGTCCACACGATGAGGATGGCGGGCAGCCCGGCCAGCAGCGCCAGGAGCGTCAGCCACGCGATCGGGTAGAACAGCGCGAGATAGGCGGAGATCGCGAACGGGACCAGCACGAAGACCGTGAAGAGCACCTGGGTCGCGCGCCGCCCGACGAGGACGCTGAGCGTGCGCTTGCCGGCGAGGCGGTCCTGATCGATGTCGCGCAGATTGTTGGCCAGCAGCACCGCGACGGCCAGCACACCGACGGCGACCGCGGCGAACCAGGCCTCCTGCGGGATCGCACCCGCCTGCACCCACGTGGTTCCCACGGTGGCGACGAGGCCGAAGAACACGAAGACGAACACCTCGCCGAGCGCCATGTAGCCGTAGGGCCGCTTGCCGCCGGTGTAGAACCACGCCGCGACGATGCAGGCGGCGCCCACGAGCAGGAGCCACCACTGCTGCGTGCGCACGACGATGGCGAGGCCCGCGAGGGCGGCGAGCGCGAAGAAGACGAGCGACACCGTGAGCACCGCGCGCGGTGCGACCCTGCCGGAGGCGGTCAGCCGGGCGGGGCCAACGCGGTGGTCGTCGGTGCCGCGCACGCCGTCGGAGTAGTCGTTGGCGTAGTTGACGCCGATCTGCAGGAAGACGGCGACCGCGAGGCACGCGAGCGCGATGACCCAGTGGAACAGCCCCCCCGCCAGCACGGCGGCTCCCGTGCCGACGACGACCGGCGCGATCGCGAGGGGGAGCGTGCGCAGCCGCGCCGCGCCGATCCAGTCACGCGCCGTCGCGGGCGCCGGCTTCGCGGGGCCCTTCGCGGGTCGGCGCCCCGCCGGGTGCCCGCCCGTGCGGGGACGGGTGCCGTGGTTCTTGCGCTTCTTCGAGGGGGTGCCTGCCACGAGGCATCATCCTAGGTGTTCTTCCCACGGAGGTTGCGGGCGGGGAGAGCGGGCGGGGGCGTCAGCGGGTGGGGCTGGGGCGGGGCTTTCGAGGATGGGAGATGTCTCACCCGGAAAGTCTCGAACCGGGACCTGCGGGGCCAATCTTCGAATGTCGATGTCGGAGGCCCCGCGTACAGTCTCGAACGTGAAGACGAACGACGGTGACACGCACGACGACGACGTCGCCGATGTCGACGGTGTGGATGCCGTGGCGGCGGCGTTGGCGGCGAGGTACGCGGCGGCGGTCGCGGCGATCGCTGCGGCCGAAGCGCACGCGATGGCGGTGCTGGCCGAAACGCAGACGGTGGGACTGGAGCGGATGGCGGAGATCCCCCGCACCGCGGGCCGGGAGGTCGACCTGCCGCTGCGGGCACTCGCCGCTGAGCTCGGGGCGCATGCCCGACAGCCCGACCGCTCGGTGCAACGCCGGATGGATGACGCCCATACGGTTGTCACCCGGTTCGCGGCCACATGGGAGGCATTGGCCGCAGGGCGGGTATCGGTCGGCCATGTGCGGGCGATCGTGGAGCACGGGGTGAAGCTCACCGACCCCGACATCCGGGCCGCGTTCGAGGGCGAAGCGCTCGAGCGGGCGGTTTCGACGACGCCCGGACGCCTCGGCGCGCAGCTCGCGCGGCTGGTCGAGCAGGTGCAACCCACCACCTTCGCCGAACGGCACCAAGCCGCACGGGAGGGTCGGGGAGTGTGGGTGCGGGATGTCGCCGACGGCATGACCGAACTCTTGCTGCGCGGCCCGGCCGTGCCGGTGCACGGCATCCACGCCCTGATCAGCCAGATCGCCCGCGAGGTCCTCAACGACGGCCACACGAACACCGGTGCGATGGATGCCGCCGACTCCCGAACGATGGATCAGGTGCGTGCCGACGTGCTCACCGAGCTCGTCCTCACCCACCGCATCGACGTGGAGTCGGGTGAGGGCCTCGGCGACGGACACGGCGGACTCGCATCCATCCGCGCGACCGTCAACGTCACCGTCCCCGCCCTCGCACTGGCCGGAGTCACCGAAGACCCCGCCGAACTCGTCGGGCGCACACCGATCGACCTCGACACGGCCCGACTACTCGCCGTGACTGCGCCGGGATGGGAGCGGGTGCTCGCCGACCCCATCACCGGAGGCGTCCTCGCCGTCGATCGATACACCAGAACCGCGGATCTGACCCGATACCTTCGGGTCCGAGATCCACATTGCAGATTCCCCGGGTGTCGCATGCCCACCCACCGGTGCGACATCGACCATGGCCACGACTACGCGCTCGGCGGGCAGACCGACCATCGAAATCTCGCTGCGCTCTGCCGACGACATCACACCGTGAAGGGGGAAACACCCTGGCGGGTGAGACACCATCCCGGCGGCGTCATCGAATGGACCTCACCCGGCGGAGTCAGCTACACCGACACCCCGCCACCGGTCACCGTCGGCTTCGTCCCCGACCTCGAAGACGCGCCCTTCTGACCCCCACCCCGGGCGGCGTCGACCCCGACCGGTAAGCGCCCGCCCTGCGACGAGGGATCATCCCAGGCGGCGCCCGCCGAATCGCTCGCGCAGGGCCACCCGGTCGGGCTTGCCGGAGGCCAGCAGCGGAACGGCCCCGACCCGCACGACCTCCCGCGGGCGCGCCGCCGCCCCGAGCGCACGCTCGACCGCGGCACGGGCGTCGGCCAGGTCGCGCGCGTCCCCCTGGGCCGTCACGACGACGGATGCCTCGCCCCACGTCTCGTCGGCCACCCCGATCACGACGGCGTCGCGCAGCGCGGGCACCGTGTGCACGGCGGCCTCGACGAGGTCGAGGCTGACGTTCACGCCGCCCGAGACGATGACGTTGTCGGCCCGTCCGGTGACCTGCAGCGCTCCGTCCGCCGCGAGCGCGCCGCGATCGCCCGTGCGGTACCAACGCCGCCCGTCCCGCACGGGGAAGGCGGCCGCCGTCGCGGCCGGCTCGCCGACGTACCCGTCCGCGAGCATCTCGCCCGCGACGAGCACCTCCCCCGCCTCGATGCGCAGCATCACCCCGGGCAGCGGGGCCCCGTCGTAGACGCAACCTCCCGCGGTCTCGGTGGAGCCGTAGGTGCGCACGACCCGGATGCCCCGCTCCGCCGCCTCCTCGAGCAGGTCGGGCGGTGTGCGCTGACCGCCCACCAGCACCGCCTCGAAGCGGGCGAGGGCGTCGGGGGCGTCGCGCAGGAGGGCGCGCAGCTGTGCGGGGACGAGGGACGTGTAGGCCGGCGCGCCGGCGGGGAGCGCCGCGGCGGCAGCCGCCACGTCGGCGGCTCCGCCCGACGCGGCCGGCTGCACGGGGGCGCCCGCGAGCGCCGCGCGCACGAGCACCTGGATGCCGGCGATGCGCGACGCGGGGAGCGCCAGCACCCACGCGCCCTCGCCGATGCGCGCGGCCGTGGCGGCGGCGCTCGCCCGCAGGGCCGCCGCCGAGAGCGCGACCCGCTTGGGCACGCCCGTCGATCCGCTCGTCGCGAGCACGAGGGCGGTGCCCGCGGGCAGGGCGTCCCGGTCGAGTCGCGCGGGATCGACCCCCACGACGACGGCGGGGCCCCCGGCATCCATCGCCTGCAGGAGAGCCCCCTGCAGGGCGAGCGGATCGGCCGGGTCGCCCGGGGTCAGTAGTGCCACGGGTACGGCGACCAGTCCGGGTCGCGCTTGTGCAGGAAGGAGTCGCGCCCCTCGACGGCCTCGTCGGTGCCGTACGCCAGGCGGGTCGCCTCCCCCGCGAACACCTGCTGGCCCACCATGCCGTCGTCGACGGCGTTGAAGGCGAACTTCAGCATGCGGATGGCGGTCGGCGATTTCGTGAGGATCGTGCGCGCCATCGCGATCGCCTCGCGCTCGAGCTCGGCGTGGGGCACGACGCGGTTGACGGCGCCCATCTCGTAGGCCCGCTCGGCCGAGTACTCCTCTGCCAGGAAGAACACCTCCCGCGCGAACTTCTGCCCGATCTGGCGCGCGAAGTAGGCGCTGCCGTACCCGGCGTCGAAGGAGCCGACATCGGCATCGGTCTGCTTGAAGCGGCCGTGCTCGGCGCTCGCGATCGACAGGTCGCACACGACGTGGAGGCTGTGTCCGCCGCCCGCGGCCCAGCCGGGGATCACGCCGATGACGACCTTGGGCATGAAGCGGATGAGGCGCTGCACCTCGAGGATGTGCAGCCGCCCCGCCCGCGCGGGGTCGGGGGCGGTCGCCTCGTCGGCCGCGTAGGTGTATCCGTCGCGGCCCCGGATGCGCTGGTCGCCGCCCGAGCAGAACGCCCATCCCCCGTCCTTGGGGCTCGGCCCGTTGCCCGTGAGCAGCACGACACCCACCCGCGGGTCCTGTCGCACGCGGTCGAGCGCGTCGTACAGCTCGTCCACCGTGCGGGGACGGAAGGCGTTGCGCACCTCGGGACGATCGAACGCGATGCGGGCGATCCGCCCGTCGAGGGAGAGGTGCGCCGTGATGTCGGTGTAGGCGTCGGCACCGGGCGCGGTGGCCCACGCGTCGGCGTCGAAGAGCTCGGAGACCATGGTCATGCGCCGGCGGCGTTTCGCTCGTCGCGCCAGCGGAGCCAGCGCTCGACCGATGCCCAGTCGAAGTCGGGCCCTCGCAGCGCGAGCGTGAACAGGCGCACGCCGCTGTCGTACAGGGCGTCGACCTCCTCGTCGCTGCGGCGGGCGATCTCGTTGGAGACGACGAGGCGGCTCGCGTCGCCGCCGTCGCGGGCGGCCCAGTCCTCGATGATCGAGATCTTGCGGGGGAGGTCGTCGGGCCCGACGAAGCTGTGCCAGTAGTCGGCGTGCCGTGCGACGATGCGCAGCGTCTTCTTCTCGCCCGCGCCGCCGATGAGCACGGGGATGCGCCGCGTGGGGGCGGGGTTGAGCACCTCCCACCGCGCCTCGATGCGCGAGAGCCCCGCGGCGAGATCGTCGAGCCGCGAACCCGCCGTGCCGAACTCGTAGCCGTACTCGGTGTAGTCGCGCTCGAACCAGCCCGATCCGGTGCCGAAGATGAAGCGGCCCGTCTCGCCGCCCTTGGCGCTGATGTGATCGATCGTTCGGGCCATGTCCGCCTGCAGGTCGGGATTGCGGTAGCTGTTGCAGTTGACCAGCGCACCGAACTGCACCCGCTCGGTCTGCTCCGCCCACGCCGCCAGCTCGGTCCAGGATTCGAAATGCATGCCGTCGGGATCCCCCGAGAGCGGGAAGAAATGGTCCCAGTTGAAGAGGATGTCCACCCCCATCCCCTCGGCGCGCGCGACCGCCTCGCGGATCGCCGGGTAGGGGGTGTGCTGAGGCTGCAGCTGCACGCCGAGTGTGACGGGGGTCTCGAGAAGCATGCGGCCAGCCTAGAGCCGGGTGCAGGATGGAGGCGTGACTGGCGACACCCCTCCCCCGCCCCCCCTGTCCGAGCTGCGCGAGCGCGCGCAGGTGGTCGCCCTGCCGATGCGCACGCACTTCCGCGGGATCGACGTGCGGGAGGTGATGATCCTGGAGGGCCCCGAGGGGGCGACCGAGTTCTCGCCCTTCCCCGAGTACGGGGATGCCGAGGCATCCGCGTGGCTCGAGGCCGCGATCGACTTCGGGTGGCACCCGGCGCCCGAGCCCCTGCGCGACTCGATCCCCGTCAACGCGACCGTGCCGGCCGTCGCGGCGGACGCCGCCGCGGGGGTGCTGGAGCGTTTCGAGGGCTGCCGGACGGCGAAGGTGAAGGTCGCCGAGCCCGGCCAGCGCCTGGCCGACGACGTCGCGCGCGTGCGGGCCGTGCGCGAGATCATGGGGCCGGAGGGCCGGATCCGCCTCGACGCGAACGGAGCCTGGAACCTCGACGAGGCCGAGCACGCCGTCCACGCCCTCGCGGAGTTCGACCTCGAGTACGTGGAGCAGCCCTGCGCCGGACTCGACGAGCTCGCGGAGCTGCGCCGGCGCATCCGGTACCTCGGCATCCCCGTCGCGGCCGACGAATCGGTGCGCAAGGCCGACGACCCCCTCGCGGTCGCCCGCGCCGGCGCGGCCGACCTGCTCGTGATCAAGGCGCAGCCGCTCGGCGGACCGCGTCGCGCGGCTGCCATCGTCGCCGCCGCGGGCCTGCCGGCCGTTGTCTCGAGCGCCCTCGACTCCTCCGTCGGGCTCGCGATGGGCGCGGCCCTCGCCGCGGCCCTGCCGACGCTCGACTACGACTGCGGCCTCGGCACCGCGGCGCTGCTCGCCGCAGACGTCACCGCCGAGCCCCTGCGCCCCGTCGGCGGCTCGATCCCCGTGCGCCGGGTCGTGCCCGATCCCGCTCTGCTCGACGCGTATGCCGTGGCCGCCGACCGCCGCGCGTGGTGGATCGCGCGCCTGGAGCGGTGCTACGAGGTGCTCACGGCTCGCGCGGCTCGATGATCAGCCGGGCCACGGCCGCGAGCTTCTCGCTCGTGCGCCGGACCGCGCCCGCCTGACCCTCGCCCGACATCACGGCCCGCACGGAGGCAGATTCCCACACCATGAGCATGAGGTCCGCCGCCTCCCGCGCGGGCACCCGGAAACTGATCTGTCCCGCGCGCGCGATGTCGTCGATGATCTGCGCGACGCTCTCGCGCATCTGCTCCTCCTGCGTGAGGTACGCCTCGGCGAGCGCCGGCGAGCGCAGCGCGTGGATGCGGATCTCGCTCATGAGCAGGACGCCCAGCCGGTCCTCGGCCGACATGTCGATGACGCGCTGCACGATCGCCAGCGCGTCGGTCGCGGCGGAGGGGAACGCACCCTGGGACTCGAGCTCGGCCACCCGCGCCCGCACGGCGAGCACGCGCTCGTCGGCCACACGGCCGGCGAGCTCGAGGAACATCTCCTCCTTGGAGTCGAAGTTGGAGTAGAAGGCGCCGCGAGTGAACCCCGCGCGCTCGCACACCGCCTCGACGGATGCCGCGTCCAGCCCCACCTCGGCGAACACCTGCGCCGCGGCATCCAGCAGGCGCTGGCGCGTGTTCTCGCGCCGCCGCGTCGGGGCCACCGTCTCGTCGCTCATCGTTCCCTCGATTCACACCGCGCGCCCAGCCTTGCGGGGCGACCGACCCATACGATACACCTGTGTATCGGATACAGCGCCGTATCGTCCTCGATGCATCCGTCTCACAGGAGGCTCCGTGTCCACTCTCCTCTATTCGCTCGGCCGCTGGTCCTTCCGCCACGCGTGGCGCGTGCTCATCGGCTGGCTGCTCGTCGTGGGGCTCGCGGGCGGCGGCGCGGTGCTGTTGGGGCAGGGCACCGACAACTCCTTCTCGATCCCCGGCACGGAGGCGCAGGAGGGCCTCGAGCAGCTGAGCCGCACCTTCCCCCAGGCCTCCGGCACGAGCGCGCAGTTCATCGTCGTCGCCGCCGAGGGCGACCGGGTCGACGAGGAGCCCTACTCGGGCGCCATCGCCGATGCCATCGCGGCACTCGAGGACATCGACGGAGTACTCGCCGTCACGGACCCGTTCGACGAGATGGTCTCGGGGCTCGTCACGGAGGATGCCTCCGCGGCGATCGTGCGGCTGCAGTTCGACGGACAGGCGACCGACGTGCCCGCGGCCGCCAAGACGGCCCTCGAGGACGAGGTGGCCGTGCTGGAGGACGCCCTGCCCGAAGGATCGCAGGCGGCCCTCGGAGGCGACCTGTTCTCGACGTCGGTGCCGGGCGTGACGATCACCGAGGTCGTGGGCCTCATCATCGCCCTGCTCGTGCTGATCGTGACGTTCCGCTCTTTCGTCGTGGCGGGCCTGCCGCTCCTGACGGCGCTCATCGGCGTCGCGCTGTCGATGGCCCTCATCTTCTTCGCGACGGTGTTCGCCCCGATCTCCTCCACGACACCGTTGCTGGCCCTCATGCTCGGGCTCGCGGTCGGCATCGACTACGCCCTGTTCATCGTCGCGCGCCACCAGGACCAGGTGCGGGCCGGCGTCGATCCCGAGGAGTCGGTCGCCCGCGCCACCGGGACGGCGGGCTCCGCGGTCGTCTTCGCCGGCATCACCGTCCTGATCGCGCTCGTCGGGCTCTCGTTCGCGAACATCCCGTTCCTCACCACGATGGGAATCGCCGCCGCCGTGGCCGTCGCGATCGCCGTCGCCGTCGCGATAACCCTCACCCCCGCGATGCTGGGCTTCATAGGCTCCCGCGTGCGCGGGCGGATGCCGCAGGCCCCGAAGGCGGGGGGCGGTCGGGCGGCCCCGGCATCCGCCCCGCGCGAGAACCGCTGGGTGCGCACGGTGACACGGCATCCGCTCGTGACGACGCTCGCCGTCGTCATCGGTCTCGGGGTCGTCGCGATCCCGTCGGGGAGTCTCGCGCTCGCCCTCCCCAACGCCGGTGTGCTGCCGGAGTCCTCGCAGGCGCGCGTCAACTACGACCTGACGGCCGAGGAGTTCGGCCCCGGGTTCAACGGCCCCCTCGTGATGACCGGCACGATCGTGACCTCGACCGACCCGCTCGGGCTCATGGAGGACCTCGCCGCCGAGATCGAGCGCGTGCCGGGCGTCGAGGAGATCGCCCTGGCGACCCCGAACGAGACGGCCGACACCGGCATCATCCAGATCATCCCCGAGACCGCGCCGGATTCGCCCGAGACCGCCCAGCTGGTGCGCGACCTCCGCGCCGAGGCGGAGCGCATCTCGGACGAGTACGGCATCGACCTCGTCGTCACAGGGTTCACTGCCGTGGGCATCGACATCTCCGACAGGCTCGGCGAGGCGCTGATCCCCTTCGGCGTCTTCGTCGTGGGCCTGTCCTTCCTGCTGCTGATGATCGTCTTCCGCTCGATCGCGGTGCCGCTGACCGCGGCCCTCGGCTACCTCCTCTCGGTCGCCGCCGCGTTCGGCGTCGTCGCGGCGGTGTTCGAGTGGGGCTGGTTCGCCGACCTCCTGCACGTCGCCCGCGTGGGCCCCGTGATCAGCTTCATGCCGATCGTGCTGATGGGCGTGCTCTTCGGGCTCGCGATGGACTACCAGGTGTTCCTCGTCACGCGCATGCGCGAGGACTTCGTCCACGCCCGCCGCGACGGCCGCACGGCGCGCCGGATCGCCGTCGACGCCGTCCGGTCGGGCTTCACGGCGTCGGCCCGCGTCGTCACGGCGGCCGCGCTCATCATGTTCGGCGTGTTCGCCGCGTTCGTGCCCGAGGGCGACTCCTCCATCAAACCCATCGCCCTGGGACTCGCGGTCGGCATCGCCGTCGACGCCTTCCTCGTGCGCATGACCCTCATCCCCGCCCTCATGGCGCTGCTCGGAGACAAGGCGTGGTGGATGCCGCGGTGGCTCGAGCGCACCCTGCCCGTGCTCGATGTCGAGGGCGACGCCGTGCGCCGCGAGCTCGAGCTCGCCGACTGGCCCGAGCCCGGCTCCACCGCCGCCGTCGTGGGCGAGGGCGTCGCGGTGCGTGACGACGAGCGAACCGTCTTCTCGGGTGCGACCTTCCGCGTCGAGCCGGCGGGCACCCTGCTGGTGTCGGGGGCGGATGCCGCGGCATGCCGTGTCTTCCTGCTCACGCTCGCGGGGCGCATCCCCCCGAGCGAGGGCCTGCTGAAGGTCGGCGGCCACCTGCTGCCCGGCCGGGCGGCGTGGGTGCGCGCCCACGTGGGAGTGGCCCTGCTGGGCGGCTCCGACGCCCCGCTCGCCGAGCTGCGCGCCGCCCTCGCGGGCTCGCCGCGCACGGTCGTCGTCGACGGGCTCGACGCCCTCTTCGAACCGGGCCTGCGCGACCAGGCGGCGGCGCTGCTGCGCGACGCGGGCGATGTGACGCTCGTCGCGTCGGCCCGGCGCGAGGCGCCCGCGCTCGCCCTCCTGAGCGACGCTCGACGCAGGGACGTGGCCGGGCTGACCCTCGCGGCCGACCCACCCTCCGCGGCCCCTCCCGCCGCCGCGGCTCCCGCATCCCCCTTCCCCACGACCTCCACCGAGGTGATCGCATGACCCTGCCCATCGAACGCGCGCGTTCTCGCAAGCCCGTCACGTGGCTGACCGTGCTGGGGGTCCTCCTGCTGCCGGCGGTGCTCGGCGGCATCCTCGTCTCGGCCCTGTACAATCCCACCGAGCGGCTCGACGCCATGACCGCGGCGATCGTGAACGAGGACGAGGCGGTCGAGATCGACGGGCAGTTCACGCCCCTCGGCCGCCAGCTCTCGGCGGGACTGGTCGAGGGCTCCGACGACGTCGAGTCGAACCTGACGTGGGTGCTCTCCAACGCCGACGACGCCGCCGAGGGCCTCGAGGACGGCGCCTACCAGGCGGTCGTGACGATCCCCGCGAACTTCTCCGCCGCGGCGACCTCGTCGGGGCAGTCCCTCGCGGCGACGGGGGCGGATGCCGCGAGCGTCACGGCCCAGCGCGCCGTGATCGAGGTCTCCACCCCGCCCGATGCCCTCATCGTCGACGACGCCATCACGGCGCAGATCACGCAGACCGCCGCCGCCGTGCTCGGCGAGCAGCTGTCGTCCCTCACGCTCGAGAACGTCTTCCTCGGCTTCACGACGATCGGAGACCAGCTCGGCGAGGCCGCCCTCGGCGCATCGCAGCTCGCGACGGGCACGGAGGAGGCTGCGGCGGGCGCTGCGGAGCTGCCGGGCGGCGTCGCGCAGCTCGGCGAGGGGGCATCCGGCCTCGCCTCGGGGGCGGGCTCGCTCGCGGGCGGTCTCCGCACGATCGCGGACGAGACCCGCGGGGCGGGCGACGGCGCGCGGCAGATCGCTGACGGCGCGAACGCCGGCGCCGCCCAGCTGGAAGCTCAGGGCCTCGTGCCGCAGCAGCTGATCGACGGCACGACCGAGCTGGAGCAGGGCGCCCTCGGTGCCGCCCAGGCTGCCGGCGGCGCCGCCACGACCGTGACGGGCCTCGTGGCTCGCTGCGAGAACCCCGTCGACGACCCCGACTTCTGCGCCGAGCTCGCGCAGGCCGCGCAGCAGACGGAGATCGCCTCTCAGGCCGTCGGAGCCGTCGCCACCGGCGCGTCGTCGACGCGCATCGGGCTCGAGCAGTTCGATGCCGGCGCGACGTCGCAGATCGCGGGCCAGTTCCGCCAGCTCGGCTCGGGCGTCGGTCAGATCGCCGGCGGGCTCGACCAGCTCGCGGGCGGCGTCGACCAGTCGGCCTCCGGCGCGGCGCAGCTGCAGTCCGGCGCGAACCAGCTCGCGGGCGGGCTCGCCGAGCTGCAGACGGGCACCGAGGAGCTCGCGACCGGCCTGGGCGAGCTCGCCGGGGGCTCGCGGGAGCTCGCGGACGGCCTCGCCGAGGCATCCTCGTCGCTGCCCTCCTACACCGACACCGAGGCGCAGAATCTCGCCGAGGTCGTGAGCGATCCCGTCGCGGCCGACGGGGTGGGCACCTCGCTGTTCGGGGCGTCGGCGATCCCGCTGCTGTCGATGCTCGTGCTGTGGTTCGGCGCCCTGGCTACCTTCGTGGCGCTCGGCGCGCTGACAACGCGGGCCCTGACTGCCCGGAGGCCGTCGGCGGTGCTCGCGCTGCGCTCGTTCGCCCCCGCCGCCCTCATCGGCGCCGTGCAGGGCGTTCTCGTCGCCGCGGTCGTGCAGCTGGCAGCCACGTACACGTGGGGCGAATGGTTCGGCTTCGCCGGCGTCGCCGTGCTCGCCGGCGTGGCGTTCGCTGCCGTCAACCAGGCGCTCGTCGCGGTCTTCGGCGGCGCCGGCCGGTGGATCGCCGCGATCGTGGGCGTGCTCGCGATGGCCACCGGCGTCGTCTCGACCGTGCCGGGCGTGCTCGCCACGGTCGCGGGGCTCATGCCCACCTCACCCGCCTACCACGCGATGCTCGGCGCCCTCGCGGGCATCGAGGGTGTGGGCGCGGGGGTCGCGGCGCTGCTCATCTGGTCGCTGCTCGCGCTCGTCGCGACGACCCTGGCGGTGGCCCGGCGACGCACGACCTCCGCACGCGCGGCGCTCGCGGCATCCGCCTGATCCCGCCCGGGCGCCCCGGAGGGCGGGTGCTGCGGCTCAGTTGAGGCCGGAGTACGAGTGCAGACCCTTGAAGAAGATGTTCACGACGGTGAAGTTGAACATCACGGCCGCGAAGCCGATGATCGACAGCCACGCCGAACGGTTGCCGCGCCACCCGCGGGTCGCCCGCGCGTGGATGTAGCCGGCGTAGAGCACCCAGATGACGAAGGTCCACACTTCCTTGGTGTCGAAGCCCCAGTAGCGGCCCCACGCGTCCTGCGCCCAGATCGAGCCCGCGATGAGGGTGAAGGTCCAGAAGATGAAGCCGATGATCGCGAAGCGGTACGCGAGGCTCTCGAGGCTCTCGGCGGTGGGCAGCGTGCGGAGGAAGCGCATGCGGTCGCGGCCCGCCTCGGCGTCGGCGACGGCGTTCGCCTCGCGACGCGCCTGCATGAGCTGCAGCACGCTGAGCGCGAAGGCGAGGGCGAAGAAGGCCGTCGCGAGCGAGGCGACGAAGACGTGGATGACGAGCCACACCGACTTCAGCGGGTCCATGAGCGGCACGACCTCGACGTAGAGGCCGCCGAGCATGACCCCCGCGAGCAGCACGACGATGAGCCCCGTGACGAACGTGCCGAGGAAGCGCAGGTCGTAGCGGAAGAGCACCCCGAGATACACCGCCACGATGAGGAGCGTGCCCGTCATCGCGAACTCGTACATGTTCGACCAGGGCACGCGCTCCGCCTCGATGCCGCGCAGCACCGTGGCGACGAGGTGGAAGAGGAAGGCCAGCACGGTCAGCGACGTGCCGATGCGCGCCCAGACCTGCCGGGGGCGACGGATCGGCCCCGAAGCCGAGGCGCCGGATGCCGCGGGGCGCGCCGAAGAGCCGCCGACCGACGCCCCCACGAGCTCGCGTTCGGCCACCCGCGCCGCGTCCTTGGCCGTCGCGGCGTCGGCGGAGCGCCTGGCGAGGTCGAACGCGTAGGCGACGAACGCCAGGGCGTAGATCGCGATCGCCGTCCAGATGCTGAGGATCGAGACGGCGTCGAGCGAGAGGGACTCGGTGGCGGGCATGTCTTCCAGTCTATGTCGCGGGATTATGCGTCAGCCGGGGCGCCCGCACGTGCGCGCAGGTGCCGACCCGCCAGCTGCGAGACGGCGACGGCGAGCCCCGGGTCCTCGCCTCGGGCCAGACCGGCGTACTCCAGGACGAGCTCGGGACCGGCGGCGCCGTCGGCATCCACCCTCGCCTTCACCCACATGCGCCGGCGCGGCACGAACAGGGCCGTCAGCAGGCCGAGCAGGGCCAGCACGGCGAACGCCAGCACCCACGGCGCCGAGACGTCCCGGTGCACCTGCAACGACGCGAAGCGCTTGACGGTGTCGTCCTCGGCGCCTGCGGCCTGGTTCTCGAACGTGACGGTCCCCCAGCCGTTGGGCAGGTCGGCCGTCTGCCCGGGGGCGAGCTCGATCGACTCCGTGCCCGTGTCGCCGCCGGTGAGCTGCTCCATGCCATCGGTGGAGAGCGCGTACACCGATCGCGGGGTGCCGTCGTCGATGCCGAGGTCGCCCGCGAAGACGTTGAGGGTGATGACCGGGTTGATCAGGTCGGGGAAGATCGAGGTGTACGCCCCCGAGGCGAGCGTGCCCTGCGTCGGATACAGGAAGCCGACCAGCCCCAGCTGCTCGGGCATGCCGTCGGGGATCTTCAGGATCCCCAGCGAGGTCATGTTGGCATCCTGCGGCAGGAACGGCTGCGACTCGCTGAAGACGACCTCGCCCTCGGCATTGCGCACCGTGATCGTCGGTGCGTACCCGTTGCCCAGCAGGTACACCTGGTCGCCGTTGATGCGCAGCGGATGGTTCACCCGCACCTCGTCCGGGCGGGGATCCTCGCCGGCGACGCGGGTCGTGACGACGGCGGCGAAGTCGCCCGCCTGGCCCGCCGCGGTGGTGCCGGGCGCCTCGTAGGTGACCTCGAACTCGTCGAGGGTGAGGGCGTAGGGCGACAGGTTCGTGCCGTCGACGAAGCGACCCGGGTTGAAGGACGAGTACTCGCCCAGCGTGTTCACGAAGGTGGTGCCCTCCACGACGACCCGCTGACCGGTGTAGGCGAACCCGCCGCCGAAGCCGACGGCGATGAGCACGCCGACGAGCGAGGCGTGGAAGACGAGGTTGCCGGTCTCGCGCAGGTATCCGCGCTCGGCCGACACCGACCACGTGCCGCGGTCGTCATAGCGCTCGACGCGGTACCCGCCGCGGCGAAGCTGGGCCGTGGCGTCGTCGATGGCGCGGGATGCCGCGGCCTCCGGATCGGTGCCCGCGGGCACCGGCACGCGGTGTTCCTCGTGGTCGGCGAGCCGCGACAGGCGCACGGGCGTGCGGGGCGGGCGGGAGCGCAGGGCCTTCGCGTGGTGCTGCGTGCGGGGGATGACGCAGCCGATGAGCGAGATGAACAGCAGCAGGTAGATGGCCGAGAACCACGCCGACGTGTAGACGTCGAACATCTGGATACCGTCGAGCACGGGCGCGAGCTCGGGGTGGTCGCGGAAGTACTGCGTCACGCCGTTGGGGTCGGCGCTGCGCTGCGGCACGAGGGATCCGGGGATCGCCGCGATCGCGAGCAGCAGCAGGAGCAGCAGGGCGGTGCGCATGCTCGTCAGCTGCCGCCACCCCCACCGCACCCAGCCGGAGAGCCCGAGCCGGGGCTGTTCGACGTCGGTGCCGTCGGCGTGATCCGACGGCCGCAGCGGGTCGGATGTCATCTGGTCAGAGCGGGAGTTCGACACCGCCGATCACCGCCCCCAGCTGCGACATGAGTCGACCCCACACGCCCGTGACCATGAGCAGGCCCAGGGCGATCAGCAGGGCGCCTCCGATGATGTTCACGACGCGGATGTGGCGGCGCAGGAACCCCACCGACCGCGTCGCCCAGCCGAGCCCGAGCGCCAGCAGCACGAACGGGATGCCGAGGCCGGCGGAGTAGGCGAGGCCCAGCAGCGCCGCGCGCCCCGGGTCGCCGAGGTTCCACGAGATGGAGAAGATCGCCGCGAGCGTGGGCCCGATGCAGGGCGTCCAGCCGATGCCCATCGCGATGCCGAGCAGAGGCGCGCCCACGAGGCCCACGCGGGAGGACACGCGAGGGCGCGAGGTGCGCTGGGCGATGCCGAAGAGCCCGATGAAGACGAGGCCGAGGAGGATGATCACGACCCCCATGACGCGGATGATCGGATCGGCGTATCGGATGAAGAAGCCGCCGACGGTGCCCCCGAGCACGTTGACCGTCATGAACACCAGGGTGAATCCCGCGATGAACAGCAGCACGCCGCCCAGCAGCCGTCCGCGCCCGACGGTCGCGGTGCCCGAGCGGCGCGGCGCGACCGCCCCGCCGATGAACCCCAGGTATCCCGGCACGAGAGGCAGCACGCAGGGGGAGAGAAAGGAGACCAGGCCCGCGGCGAGGGCGATCGGCAGGGCGAGCCACAGCGCGCCGTCGACGACGGCCAGGCCCGGGTTCACGCGCTCTCCGCGACGACGCCGGCGACGAGCGTGTCGAGGATCGACGCCGACTCGAGCTGTCCGATGATGCGCGCGGCGACTCGGCCCTCGGCATCCAGCACGAGAGTCGTGGGCGTCGCCTGGATGGGCGTCGCCTGCGCGAACGCGAACGAGACGGCCTTTTCTTCGATGTCGATCACGCTCGGGTAGCTGATGCCGTTCTCCACGGCGAACGAGCGGGCGGTCGCGGGCTGGTCGTAGATGTTGACGCCGAGGAACTGGACACCCTGGCCCTCGTGCTCCTGCCACACCTGTTCCAGCAGCGGCGCCTCGGCGATGCACGGCCCGCATGCGGCGTACCAGAAGTTCACCACCGTGACCTCGCCCGCGAGATCGTCGCTCGAGACGGCGTCGCCGTGCTCGGTGACGCCCTCGAACACCACCGGCTCGCCGCGATCGGCCTCGGCGATCTCGACCACCTGGAACTCGCCCGCGATGAAGCCCTTGTCGTTGCCCTCGCGGTACTGCTGCGCGAGATCGTCGTTGACCGAGCACGCGGTCAGGCCGAGCGCGAGCAGGGCCGCCGTCGCGGCCGCCATGACCCGCCTCATACCGCCCCCACGTCCACGGCGCCGGCCAGGTCGGAGGGCTCGGCGTAGGAGACCTCTCTCCAGCGGCCGTCCTCGCGCGCGAAGCTTGTGACGCTCGAGAGCGCGCACCGGCGTCTGCGCGGATCATGACGCAGCGGCTCGCCCGCGACGGCCAGGTGCGTGACCCAGATCGGCAGCTGGTGGGAGACGACGACGACGTCGCCGGATGCCGCGGCATCCCAGGCGGCGTTCATCGCCTGCCGCATGCGCGACACGACGTGCGCGTAGGGCTCGCCCCAGCTGGGCAGGTCGCGATCGCGCAGGTGTCGCCAGTTGAGCGGATTCGCGAGGGCGCGGCTCATGCGCCGGCCCTCGAAGACGTTGGTCGGCTCGATCACCCGGTCGTCGATGACGGGCTCGAGCCCGAAGATCTCGGTGAACGGCTCACTCGACTCGCGGGCGCGCTCGAGCGGCGACGACACCAGCGCCGCGACGGGGCGCCCCTGCTGCTCGACGTGCTCGGCGGCGCGGCGCGCCATGTCGCGGCCATCGGCGCTCAGTCGGTAACCGGGAATGCGGCCGTAGAGGATGCGCCGCGGGTTGTCGACCTCACCGTGGCGAACGAGATGGAGGCGATCGGCGGGCACCCGCACAGTTTACGGGGCCGGGATCTGGACGGCCTCTGAGAGCCGCCGCGCGTAGGCGCGTTCGACGAGGATGAGCGCCACCACGACGCCCGCCCCGAGCACCGCGAAAAGGATCGGCGCTAGCACGGGCTCGGTGGGCAGGACGGGCACCCCCGTCGCCGAGGATTCGCCGGACTCGCCGACCTGCCAGGGCCACAGGGCCCGCAGCGAGCCGAGCATGAGGCCCGCCATCGCCAGCAGGGTGAGGCGCCGGTGTGCGTCCAGCAGCCACTTCATGACCCGCACGATCGTCACGAGACCCAGGAGCGCGCCGGCGGCGAAGACGGAGATGTAGCCGAGATCGCGCTGGTCGACGGCGACGAGCGTCGGCGAGTACAGCCCGACCGCGAGGAGGAAGAAAGACCCCGAGACGCCCGGGACGACGAGCGCGCACACGGCGATCGCGGCGGCCACGAAGACGAACCACAGCGGCGGCTCGACCGCCGTGCCTCCGCCCGCGAGCCCGACGAGCAGGAAGGCGCCCGCGGCCGCCGCGAGGAAGACGAGCAGGCCCGCCGCCCGCGACGAGCGGCTGCGCACCACGCGCGGCACGAGACCGATCGGCACGGCGATGCTCGCGGCGACGAGCCCGAAGAACAGCCCGCGGGATTCCTCGGGGTACGCCGCGACGAGACCCTCGATCGGGCCGGCGAGCGTGAGCACGATCGTCGCCATGCCCACGAGGAGGGGCACGATCAGCCAGCCGTCCACCCGGCGGATCTCGGCACGGAAGCCCGCCAGCCGGCCCGGCCCCCACAGCAGCGCCTTCACGGCGGAGACGACGGCGGCGGCGGAGCCGATGAGCCGCTCGTACACACCCGTGATGAGGGCGATGGTGCCGCCGGAGATGCCCGGCAGCAGCTCGGCCGTGCCGATGAGGGCACCGCGCAGGGCGTTGGCGAGGATCAGGAGCGGGGAGCGGCGGGGCGGCGCAGCGGGCGTCGTCATGCCTTCAGGCTACGCGGGTCGGGGGTCGCGGACCCGCGATGGCCCGTGAGCGAGACCACCCAGTCGATCTGAGCGCCCGCCGCATCGGGCGTGGCGGGGGCGCACGTAGACTGGGCGCTCGTGAGCGAACGCGTCCTGGTCAAGCAGCTTCAGTCCCTTCCCGACGGCCCCGTCGAGGTGTCCGGGTGGGTCGAGACCGTCCGGGATCAGAAGAAGGTGCAGTTCGTGATCCTGCGCGACGAGACGGGCGCGGTGCAGCTGGTCAACCCCGCCACGCGCGAGCTGGCCGAGGGCGCGGATGCCGGGGCATCCGCCGCGCTCGCGCTGACCGAGACCATCTCGGCCCTCGCGACCGGCACCTTCCTGACGGTACGGGGGCACCTCAAGCACGACGAGCGCGTCAAGCTCGGCGGCGTCGAGGTGAAGATCGCCGGGCTCGAGATCGCCGCGGAGGCGCTGCCCGAGACCCCGATCGCGGCGGACTCCTCGATGGACAAGCGCATGGACTGGCGCTTCCTCGACCTGCGCCAGGCCCGCAACAACCTCATCTTCCGCGTGCAGACGACCCTCGAGCACGCGATGCGCTCCTACTGGGTCGAGCGAGACTACATCGAGATGCACTCCCCCAAGCTCATGGCGAGCCCGTCGGAGTCCAACGCCGAGCTGTTCTCGCTCGAGTACTTCGAGGACAAGACGGCGTACCTCGCGCAGAGCCCTCAGTTCTTCAAGCAGATGGCGCAGTCCGCCGGCTTCGGCAAGGTGTTCGAGATCGCGCCCGCCTTCCGCGCCGACCCGTCGTTCACGAGCCGCCACGCGACCGAGTTCACCTCGATCGACGCCGAGATCAGCTGGATCGACTCCCACGAGGACGTCGCCCGGATGCAGGAGGAGCTGCTGCAGACCGCGATCCAGGCGGTCAAGGACAAGCACGGCGACGAGATCGCGGAGCTGTTCGGCATCGAGGTGCAGGTCCCCGCCATCCCGTTCCCGCGCATCCCGCTCGCCGAGGCGCGCGAGATCGTGGCGGCCCGCGGCTACGAGATCCCCCGCACCGACGGCGACCTCGACCCCGAGGGCGAGCGCCAGATCTCCGCCCACGTCGAGGAGACCTACGGCCACCAGTTCGTCTTCATCACCGACTACCACCCCGAGATCCGCGCGTTCTACCACATGCGCGACGCCGAGACCGGCCTCACCAAGAGCTACGACCTGCTGTTCAAGGGCGTCGAGATCACGACGGGCGCGCAGCGCGAGCACCGCGTCGACGTGCTCGTCGAGCAGGCGAAGGAGAAGGGGCTCGACCCCGAGCACCTCGACTTCTACCTCGACTTCTTCCGGTACGGTGCCCCGCCGCACGGCGGCTTCGGCATGGGTCTGGCACGACTGCTCATGCTGCTGCTCGGCGAGTCGTCGATCCGCGAGGTCACGTACCTCTTCCGCGGTCCGACGCGCCTCGCCCCGTAGGCGTCGAGCGGGTCTCAGACCTCGAAGTCGACGGCGGCGCGGTCCCGGCGCACGCGGGCGATGACCTCTGCCGCCGCGACGTGGGCGGGATGCGTGACGTAGGCGGCGAGCCCCTCGGCGTCGTCGAAGTCGGCGATGAGCACGACGTCCCAGTTCTCCTCGGGGTAGAGCGAGTTCACGCCCACGGACATCGCCCGGAGGGAGGGGACCAGGCCCACGAGGGCCTCGAGCTGCGTCTTGATCTCCGCGGCATCGGCAGCGCGTTGCTGCTCGTCCTGCGCCGAGAGGGTCAACATGACGATGTGGCGCAGGCTCATGCGGTGGCTTCCTTCGGTCGGTCGTCGGCGGCGAGCAATGCATCGCGCAGCCGGTCGGGGGCGACACGCCAATGGGCGTGCAGGTCGCCGTCGATGAGGACGACGGGAATCTTCTCCCACCACTGCGCGTACAGGGCAGGATCGTCGAGGATCGACGACTGCACCAGCTGGACGCGGTCGGCGGCTTCGTCGGGAAGCTCGGCGAGGACGCGCTCGATCACGCCCTCCGCGACATCGCAGAGGTGACAGTCGGGTTTCCCGATCAGCGTGAGCGTGGGCACCCTCCCATTCTAGGCGCGGCATATCCACGCGGCGCCGACGTTCAGGCGGGCACCGTATCGTGTCAGACCCGCCCGCCTCAGAAGGGAGACCCATGCTCGATCCGTGGCTCGGCTTCGCCATCACCGTCGCCGCCTGCATCGTCGTCGCGATCGTCATCACCGCCGCCGTCTCGCTCGCCGTACGGCTGGTCGCGCGCAAGAAGTCCTGGCCCAGCCGGCTCGTCGGCTACGCGCGCCGGCCCTTCCGCGCGCTTCTGCTGCTGGTCTCGCTGTGGATCGCCTTCAGCCTCGCCTTCCCCGACCGCGACTGGCTCGACACGATCGACCAGATCTTCACGATGGTCGCCATCGCCGCCGGCGCGTGGCTCGCCGTCGCGCTCGTGCGCTTCGGCACCGACCTGGCCATCGGCCGTTACCGGATCGACGTGCCCGACAACCGGGTCGCCCGCCGCATCCGCACCCAGACGCTCATCCTGCGCCGCCTCGCGATCGCCGTCATCGTCGTCATCGCGATCGGCGCCGCACTGCTGACCTTCCCCGCCGTGCGCACCGTCGGCGCGAGCCTGCTGGCGTCGGCGGGCATCGCCTCCATCGTCGCCGGCCTCGCCGCGCAGTCGGTGCTGGCGAACATGTTCGCGGGGGTACAGCTGGTCTTCAGCGACGCCCTCCGCGTGGATGACGTGGTCGTCGTCGAGGGCGAGTGGGGCCGCGTCGGCGAGATCACGCTCAGCTACGTCGTGCTCGACCTGTGGGACGACCGGCGACTCGTGCTTCCCTGCACCTACTTCACGACGCAGCCCTTCCAGAACTGGACCCGGCAGGGCAGCGAGCTGCTGGGCGCGATCGAGTTGGATCTGGACTGGCGGGTCTCCCCGTCGCGCATGCGGGAGCACCTCGCCGAGGTGCTCGCGGAGACGGCTCTGTGGGACAGCCGTGCGTCGGTGCTGCAGGTGACGGAGGCGACGGGGGGTCTCGTCCGCGTCCGCATCCTCGTCTCCGCCGCCGACGCCGGCACGCTGTTCGACCTGCGCTGCTACGTGCGCGAGGCGATGGTCTCCTGGGTGCAGCGCACGATGCCCGCCGCCCTGCCCGTGCAGCGCGTGATGATGACGGCCGAGTCCACCGAGCCGCAGCTCGAGGAGCCCCGCGGCGACAACGACGGCCTGTTCACCGGCAGCGCCGAGGCGGAGGAGCGCCGCAGCAGCTTCACGCAGGCGATCCCCGTCGTCGCGGGTGGTCGCGACGACGGGGATCGGTCAGTGGACGCCGAGGATGCCGGGGATCAGCGCTCCACGGCGTAGCCGGCGGAGACCCACGCCCCGGTGCCGCCCTCGACATTCGTGGCGTCGTGGCCGCGCGCCTCGAGTGCCTCCACGACACGCGCCGAGCGGCCGCCCACCTGGCAGATGACGTCGAAGGGCCCCTCGGGGAGCCGGTCGAGCAGGTCGCCGATGCGCGACATCGGCAGGTTCACCGCGCCCGGCACGTGGCCGGCGGCGAACTCGTCCTCCTCGCGGACATCGATGAGCGGCACGCCCTCGCGGTCACGCAGCTGCTGAACGGTGATCGACTTCATACGTCAGGATGTCCTTTCCGTGGTAGGCGAGAAGCGTCTGCATCCCCCCGGACAGTGTGGCGGAATCGAAGCCCGCCGCGGCGAGCTGACGGTGGGCGAGGTAGGAGCGCACGCCCGACGCGCAGTGGATGCGCACGGGGCGTCCGGCGGCGGCCTCGCGCACCTCGTCGAGGCGGTCGCGCAGCTCGGTGTGCGGGATGTGCAGGGCGCCCGGCAGGAAGCCGGTCTCCCACTCGTCCCGGCGCCGCACGTCGAGCACGAGGGCGTTCGCGAGCACATCGGGCAGATCCTGCGGCTGCCAGAGGCGCGTGACGCCCTCCACGACGTTCTGCCCGAGCAGGCCCGCCATGTTGACGGGGTCCTTGGCCGAGCCGTACGGCGGCGCATACGAGAGGTCGAGATCGATGAGGTCGGCCACGCCGAGGCCCGCGCGCATCGCGGTGGCGATCACGTCGATGCGCTTGTCGACGCCGTCGGCTCCGACCGCCTGCGCCCCGTAGATCCGTCCGGGCTCGTCGGCGGTCGCCGGAGCGAAGTGCACGACGAGGTGGATCGTCTCGGCGCCCGGGAAGTAGCCCGCGTGCGAGCCGGGGTGAAGATGCATCGTCTCGTGGTCGATGCCCGCGTCATCCAGCGCCCGCCGGTTCGCGCCCGTGAGGGCCGCCGTCAGACCGAACACGCGCACGATCGCGGTGCCCAGCGGAGCCGCCATGGGGCGGGGCGCTCGTTCGCCCAGCATGGCGTCGGCGATGAGCCGCCCCTCGCGGTTGGCCGGGCCCGCGAGCGCGACGGGGCGGCGGGCCCCGGTGACGGGGTCGGTCTTCGCGACGGCGTCGCCGGCGGCCCAGATGTGCGGAACGCTCGTGCGGCCGTGCTCGTCGACGACGATCGCACCGCGCTCGGTCGCGACCCCGGCGGCCTCGGCGAAGGCGGTGTCGGGGCGCACCCCGACCGAGAGCACCACGAGATCGGCGGGAAGTCCCCGTCCGTCCGAGAGCCGGACGATGGCGTGGTCTCCCGCGCCCTCGACGGCGGATGCCGCGACGCCCGCGTTCACGCGCACGCCGTGCTGCCGGAGCTCGGCGGTGACGAGGCTCGCCATCTCCGTCTCGAGCGGCGGCAGCACGTGCGGTGCGAACTCGACGATGTCGACCTCGAGACCCCGGTGCCGCAGCGCCTCGGCCGCCTCGACCCCGATGAAGCCCGCCCCGAGCACGACCGCCCGGCGGGCGGAGCCGGCGGCATCCTTCATCCACGCGGCGTCGCCCACCGTGCGCAGAGTGCGCACGCGCGGATCGTCGAGACCGGGGATCGGCGGGCGGAGCGCGAAGGCCCCGGGCGCGAGCATGAGCTCGTCGTACTCGAACTCGGCCCGCTCGCCGGCGGCGGTTGCCACGACGATCTTCCGCTCCGCGTCGATCGCCGTCACGTCGTGACCCGTGCGCACGTCCAGATCGAGCGCGGCGCGCAGGCTCTCGGGCGTCTGCACGAGCAGAGCCGACCGTTCGGTGATCTCGTCGCCCACGAAGTAGGGCAGGCCGCAGTTGGCGAACGAGACGTGCTCGCCGCGCTCGAGCACGACGATGGAGGCGCGCTCATCGAGCCGGCGCGCACGCGCGGCGAAGCTCATCCCCGCGGCGACCCCACCCACCACGACGATGCGGCGCGGGGCCCCGGTCGCCTCACGCGAAGGCATGGAACAGCCTCTCGAGCCGCGCACGGTCGGCCTGCCCGGCCTCGCCGCGGGCGATGCACTGCTCCAGCCCGCTCGAGATCACGGTGAAGCCGGCACCGTCGATCGCCTTCGACACGGCGGCGAGCTGCGTCAGAACGTCCTTGCAGTCGCGGCCCGACTCGATCATCGCCATGACGCCCGCCAGCTGGCCATGGGCGCGCTTGAGGCGCGGGAGCACACCCGTCATGTCGACGTGGAGCTCGTCCGACGCTTTCTTCTCTGTGGTCATGACGAGGATCATATACCCCCGGGGGTACCACGGCAACTCACCGCCGACAACACGAAGCGCCCGTCCTTCGGACAGGCGCTCGGTGTGGATGGCCCCGAGGGGCCGGCCGCTACTTCTTGTTGCGGCGCTGGTGGCGAGTCTTGCGAAGCAGCTTGCGGTGCTTCTTCTTCGCCATGCGCTTGCGGCGCTTCTTGATGACTGAACCCACGGAAAACCTCACTAAGTCGGGGTCTGGGCGCCCTCGCGCGCATGCGCGAACACGCCCGGGAACGGGCAAAAGCGGAAAATGCCTCGGGACAGTCTAGCCGACGTCGGCGATCGGCCGTTGCAGTGCCTGGGTGACCGCCTGCTCGGGCACGCGATACGACCGCCCGAAGCGCACGGCGGGCAGCTCGCCCGAGTGCACGAGGCGGTACACGGTCATCTTCGACACGCGCATGATGTCGGCGACCTCAGCGACGGTCAGAAAGCGCACCTCGGGAAGGTCGGCCATGATTTCGGTCCCCATTCGTCGTGGGCCGATCCCCACGGCGGCCGCTGCCTCACTCTAGGGGCTGGCCGAGCCTCGTGTAAACCGCTGTGAATCCTGGGGCCGGTGAGACGCCGCGCGTCAGCTGCCGAACTTGCGCAGCGCCGAGGTCACGGCGTGCTTCGCGGATGCCGCGGCGCGTCCGACGAAGTCGGCAGCCTGCGCGGCCGGCTCGGGCAACGCCGCGTCCAGCTCCGAAAGGATGCCGGCGGTGGAATCCTGCACGAGGAAGGGCATCAGCCAATCGTCGACCTGTTCGAGCGGCTCGCGGTGAAGGCTGTAGTAGCGGTGCTGACCCTCCTCGCGCACCGTCACGAGCTCCGCCTCGCGCAGCACCTTCAAGTGCTTCGAGACCGTGGGCTGGCTGACGCCCAACTCATGCACGATCTGGGATACCGACGTGCCGGACCCCCCTGACGACGAACGCGCGAGGAGGATCGAGAGGATCTCGCGCCGCGTGCCGTCCGCGATGACGTCGAAGATGTCGGCCATGCCCCATAGGTTAGCCCCGCCATGCGCGGAGTACCATGAGGTCGTCTTCGGCGTGAGGGGGCGGTACATGGCGACCAGCCGCCGCTCGGCGCGCGCCGAGGCGTGGCGCAGGCGCCTTCGCGAGCTCGGGCACTTCTTCCGGGACTTCACGACGTCGTCCCCCGCGCGATTCGCGATCGTGGTCTTCACGAGCCTCATCCTGATCTTCACGGCGCTGCTCTCGCTGCCCGCGGCATCCGCCTCCGGCACACGGGCTCCCCTCGCCGACGCCCTCTTCACCGCCGTCTCGACGATCTGCGTGACGGGGCTGACGACCGTGGACATCGCGACGTTCTGGTCGCCGCTGGGCAAGGTCATCATCTTCGTCGGCGTCAACATCGGCGGCATGGGTGTACTCACCCTCGCGTCGATCCTCGGGCTGATCATCTCCAAACGGCTCGGACTCCGCGCGAAGCTGATCGCCGCCGGCGACTCGAACCCCCTGCGCGCCCACGGCGGCCCCGTGAACGAGGGGCAGACGGTGCGCCTCGGAGAGGTCGGCCAGCTCCTCCGGACCGTCGCGCTGTCGACGCTCGTGATCGAGGGCGCGCTCGCCCTGCTCCTCTACCCCTCCCTGCTGATGGCGGGCATCGGCGCGCTCGAGGCGCTCTGGGAGGCCCCCTTCTACGCGGCGATGGCCTTCACGAACACGGGGTTCACCCCCAACCCTGGTGGCCTCGCCCCCTTCGCCGACGACTACTTCCTGCTGACCGTGCTCATGATCGGCGTGTTCCTGGGCAGCATCGGCTTCCCCGTCATCTACACGCTCTCGAGGCACCTGTGGCACGTCGGCAAGTGGTCGCTGCACACCAAGCTCACGCTCATCACGACGATGCTGCTGTTCGTCGCCGGCGCGCTCGCCTTCCTCGGGCTCGAATACGACAATCCCGGCACCTTCGGATCGCTTGACGCATGGGACACCACGTTCCAGGCGTTCTTCCTGTCGGCGATGACGCGTTCGGGCGGATTCTCCGTCGTCGACGTCGGCGAGCTGTACGGATCGTCCCTCGTCGTCGGATCGATGCTCATGTTCGTCGGCGGCGGCTCGGCCTCGACCGCCGGGGGGATCAAGGTCACGACGCTCGCCATCCTCGCCCTCGCCGTCTGGTCCGAGGCGAAGGGGCGCGCCTCGGTCGAGGCCTTCGGCCGCCGCATCCCGAGCGACGTGCAGCGGGTCGCGCTCTCCGTCGTCGCGTGGGGCGCGACGATCGTCGCGCTGTCGACGATCACCATCTCGCAGATGACGAAGGCGCCCATCCAGGAGGTCCTGTTCGATGTCATCTCGGCGTTCGGCACGGTCGGGCTCTCGACCGGACTCACCGCCGAGCTGCCCGACCCCGCCGCCTATGTCATGGCGCTGACGATCTTCATGGGCCGCATTGGTACAGTGACTCTCGCCGCGGCGGTGGCCGCGACATCCCGTTCGCAGCTGTACTCGCTGCCCGTGGAAAGGCCCATCGTTGGTTGAGCAGATCCGCGGCGACGCACCCGTCCTGGTGATCGGACTCGGTCGGTTCGGCGCCGCGTGCGCCGGGGAGCTCGACCGCCTCGACCGCGAGGTGCTCGCGATCGACGAGAGCCTCGACCTCGTGCAGAAGTGGTCGGAACGGGTCACCCACACGGTGCAGGCCGATGCGCGCAACGTCGACGCCCTCACGCAGATCGGTGCGGCCGACTTCCAGGTAGCGGTCGTGGCGGTCGGGTCGAGCATCGAGGCATCCGTGCTCATCACCGCGAACCTCGTCGACCTCAAGGTGCCGCAGATCTGGGCCAAGGCCGTGTCGCAGTCGCACGGCAAGATCCTCGCCCGTGTGGGCGCCAACCACGTGATCTACCCCGAGCGAGAGGCGGGCGAGCGCGTCGCCCACCTCGTCAGCGGGCGGATGCTGGACTTCATCCGCTTCGACGACGACTTCGTGCTCGCCAAGATGTACCCGCCGAAGTTCATCCGGGGCGTGGGCCTGAACGAATCGGGCGTGCGCTCGAAGTACAGCGTCACGGTCGTCGGGGTGAAGAGCCCCGGCAAGCCGTTCCGCTACGCCGAGGCCAACACCGTCGTGACCAACCACGACCTCATCATCGTCTCGGGCACGAATCAGGACGTCGAGCGCTTCGCCGCCCTCGATCGCTGAGCGGGCGGCCGCCCGGGATCACACCCGGGCGGCACGCTCGATGATGTCGACGACGGCGTCGGGCTGCGACAGGAACGGCGAATGGCTCGTCGCCAGCCGGTGGGCCTCGGAACCCGACCGCGCCGCGAGGGCCTCCTGGGCGACGACCGGGAAGATCGCGTCCTGCTCGGTGATGACGTAGGTGCTCGGCGTGTCCCTCCACGCGACCCGCGTGAGGGGCTCTCGGAACGCCCTCGCCGACTGCGAGGCGAGCTGCGCGCTCGCCCACGCGGCCTGCGCGGGATCGAGATCGCCGAAGAACAGCTCGCGAGGCGGGTGGGACTCGTCGCCCGCCGTCGCGAGCGGCCCCTCGATGTGCCACCAATCCGGCTCGACCCCTCCCACGCTCGCCAGGAGCGTCTCCCCCTCGTCCAGCGCGAACGCGGCGATGTAGACGATGTGGTGCACGGAGGGATCCAGCGCACCCTGCGTCGTGGGTACACCGCCGTACGAGTGGGCGACGACCGTGACCCCTCCCTCGATCGAAGCGATCGCCTCGGCGACGGCGGCGGCGTCGTCGGCCATGCCCAGCTCCGCCTTGTCCGCGGCGTGCACGGTGGGCAGGTCGATGGCGACGACGTCCCACCCCTTCGCCTCGAGACGCTCCCGCACGGGCCCCCAGCACCATGCCCCGTGCCATGCTCCGTGAACCAACAGGATCGTGGTCCGATCAGACATCGTCGTCCTCCTTCATCGATGCGCGCTCGCGCGGGTCGCGGTTGAATCCCGCCCCTGAGAGCACCACGATAGGAACACGCGAAAGGATCGAGCACCGGCGCTCGATGAAATCCCATGTCAATCGGTGAAGCTCCACTCGGTCCCGTCGTCCGGGGCACGACCCGCGGGCTGCTGCCGGGCCCCGACTACGAGCACTTCTGCGAGAGCATCGCCGACGTGTATGTCGGCGTGCGTCCGGAGCGACCCGCGGGCGGGGCCTTCGCGGCCGATTTCGCCCTCTACGCACTCGACGACCTCGCGGTGGGGATCATCTCCACCCCGGGAGTGAGCGCCCACCGCGACCGCGGCTCGCTCGCGCGCGTCGCCGATGACGGTCTCTTCGTCAACTACAGCCCTCGCTCCTGGGCCCTGCGCCAGCACCGGCGCGAGCACCGGGTGGCCGGCGGGTCCGCGGTCGTGCTCGACAACGCCCGCCCGTTCAGCGTCGTCGTCGATCCTCGACGGCGACTCGACCTGCTGTCCCTGCGGGTGCCGCGCGGGATGCTGGCCCCGAAGACGGTCAGCCTGCTGCCCGACCTCGACGACCGGCTCGCCGCGAGCCGGTCGGGTGCGCTGCTCGGCGCCCAGATGGGACTGCTCTCCCGGGCGCTGCGATCCGGGGTGACGGCTGCGGCGCGATCCATGGCCTCCGCGGCGGTCGAGCTGCTCGATGCGATCGCCGCGGACGACCCGGACGCTCCCCCGCCGGCACGGGTCGATTCGTATCGCGCGTACGCCCGCTCCCGGCTGGGCGATCCCGCGCTCGACGTGGGTGCCGTCGCGCGCGCCTTCGCGCGCACGACGCGCACGATCCAGTCGGCATTCGCGGGAGAGGGTCAGACGTTCTCCGCGTGGCTGCGTGACGAGCGGCTCGACCGCGCGCGCGAGCTCCTGAGTGCGCCCTCGCACGCCGCACGGTCGGTCGCATGGGTCGCCCGCACGTCGGGGTTCCGGGACGTGGGCACCTTCCACCGCGCGTACCGCGCCCGGTTCGGATCGACGCCGGGCGCCGACCGCTGATCCCTAGCGCAGCTGCGCGAACGCCTCGACGCGATCGGTGGCCATCAGCTCGAGAGCCAGCGAGGTGCCGAAGCGTCCGAGGCCGATGACGGCCACGGAGTCCGCCTCGGCGATGCGCCGGGACGTGTCGCCGAAGATCGTGAACCTAGCCAATGGCGGGCCTTTCCTTGGGGTATTCGTAGAGAACGCGGCGCGTGCGCAGGGCGAGGGCGGAACCCAGGGTGAGCGGCCCGATGCGGCCGAGGAACATGAGCAGGACGAGGACCACCTCGGCGGCGGGGGGGGGCAGGTCGAACGTGATGCCCGTGGAGAGCCCGACGGTGCCGAACGCGGACACCGCCTCGAACAGGGCGCGGTCGAGGGCCTGTCCTGTGATGAGCATCAGCGATACGGTGCCGGCCGTGCCCGCCGGGAGCGCGATGAGCACGACCGTGATCGCCTCGCGGTGCACGGCGCGGGAGAGCCGCTTGCCGAAGATCGACACGGCCCCCTCGCCGCGCAGCTCCGCGACGAGGATGAAGAAGAGGACGGCGAACGTCGTCACCTTGATGCCGCCGGCCGTGCCCGCCGGGCCCCCGCCGATCATCATGAGGACGTCCATGCCGACCCACGTCTCGTCGTGCATGAGACCTATGTCGACCGAGTTGAACCCCGCCGTGCGGGTCTGCACGGAACGGAAGAACCCGAGGAAGCCCAGGCCGCTGAGGATGACCGCGGCGCAGATGGGCAGGCAGATCCAGGGGTCGGCGGCGAAGCCCATGAGGTTGTCGCTGTAGAGCGCGAAACCGGCGTTGTTGAACGAGGACACGGCGTGGAACAGCGCGTGCCAGACTGCCTCGCCCATGTCGTACCCGTAGCCGAGCCGCGTTCAGCCGTGAGCGCACCCGTGTCGGAGCCGGGAGCCATACCGCTGTGTGCGGCGGCGGCCTGGGCTGCTCGTTCCGCGCGGAGGTCTTTCTCAATTCGTGCGTACGCTGCTCGTTCGTTGCGATCGGCGCGGAGGATCCCCCGCAAGACGAACCAGAACACGGCACTGATCGCGAGAGTCGGGATGATCGACCAGAGGGCGTCGATCCAGAGGTCATCGAGAATCATGCCGCGCCCCTCGAGGTTCCCGGAACACGAGAGCGACACCGATGATCGTGGCGATGACCCCCACCTCGCCACTGAGGATCGTGTACGTCCAGACGGTGCCAGCGCCACCGCGCTGAGCGTCGATGATCAGGTGCATCACGGTCAACGCGGGGCCGATGAACAACAGCGCCCACCCGAGACGCACGAGCCTTCGGTGCCCGCGATTCGCAGGGTGGGGCGTCGATGGGGCATGGTCGTCGGCGTGTGGTGAACATGTCTGGCACACGGGAAGGCGGTTCATCCGAACATGCCCCCGATCAGGAAGTAGCTGGCGATCGTCAGCACGATGACCAGGAGCGTGCCGGCCGTGATGAAGAACGCCGGATTCTTGAGAAGACTTGTGGGACGGTCCATGTGCATCTCCTGACTCGGACTCGTAAGTGGGTTAGCGGGCCGGGGAGAGAACGCGAGCCGAATCGGGGGTGATCTCCACCACGCCGCGATCGTCGACGAGGATGAACCTGTCTTCCCCGATAACGCTGAACGCCTGCGCGGCACCCTGGACGGTATCCAGACTCTGCCAGGCCCCGTCCGGGCCCTGCGACCACACGGAGCCGTCGGTGCCGACACCGGCGAGCGAGCCGTCCGCGGCCGCATCCAGTGTGTAGAGCACCGGCGCACCCGTGGCCGGGGTGAATGTCCGGCCCTGGTCCGTGCTGACCTGCAGGCCCGCTTCGGTGGCGGCGTAGAGACCGTCATCGGTGGCGGCGAGGTCTGCGGCGGCGAACGAAGCGCCAGGGGTCCAGGTGCGGCCCTCATCCACGCTGATCAGCAGTTCCACCTCGGTCGACGCGAATCCGTAGAGCGTCCCATCGGGGCCCGCGGTGAGGACGTGGAAGTCCGCGCTGCCATTGAGCGCTACAGGTGACCAGGTTTCACCGAAATCGTCGCTGCGAATGATCCCCAGGTTTGGGGCCCCGAGCTCAGCGGACGTTTCCATCCCGGGGTGGCCGGAGGCGAACAAGCTGTCGTCCAGGACCGTGAATCCCATGGCATCGAAGTCGTGACCGCCGATAGGTCCAGCGACTGTCCCGGACGGGGTGAGGGTGAAGATGCCGGTGTGCGTGGCGATGAAGAGTTCCTCGCCTCGCGGGTCTGCAGCGACGCCGTGAATATGGCCGATGGTCGGCGGGACGGCGGCGGGCTCGTCAGCTTGCGCAGTGCAGCCGGTGATGGTGAGTGCGACGCCCGTGATGCAGAGGGCTGTCAGGGAGAGGATGGGGCGATTCATGAGGGGCTCCGTGGGGCGGATGGTCGCCGACGTGGTCAATCTCGGAACACTCGAACGCGTGGGTTCAGCGTCAGGAGAGTGACGGGCGGCTGAGATGAGGTGTGCGCGTCAGGGGCGTGAGAGCGGGGTGGGTCGGTTCGGGCCCGACCCACCCCGCGGTCTCAGAGCTCGCTGAGGAGTGCCTGCATGGTGGAGATCTCGGCCGTCTGGTCGTCGATCACCTGCTGAGCGAGCTCGAGGACATCCGGATTCTTCGCGTCCTCGAGGGCCGTCTCTGCCATGTCGACGGCGCCCTCGTGATGCTTGATCATCTGCTCGAGGAACAGACGGCTGGCCTCGGCAGCGTCTGCGCTCTCCAGCGCGGCCATGTCCTCCTCGGACATCATCCCGTCCATCGAACCGCCCATGGACCCGTGATCCATGTCTTCGGTGGCGTCAGGGTCGTACTCGACGCCCCAATCCTCAAGCCAGCCGCGCATCCGGTCGATCTCGGGGCCCTGGGCCTGTTTGATCTGCTCGGCGAGATCCGCGACGCGCGGATCCAGGCCGTCCTTCGCGAGGACCATGTCCGACATCTCAACGGCTTGCTGGTGATGCGGGATCATCATGGTGACGAACATCTCGTCCGCTTCAGTCGCCGCCGCGTTCGGTGCCTCGGACGACGAGGTTGCCTCTCCGGTGGGGGCGGACGCGTCCGTGCAGCCAGTAAGGACCAGGGCGAGGCTGAGCACGCCTGTGCTCAGCGCAAGGGGGAGCTTCTTCATCATCGTTCCTTCGATTCAGTCCGAGAAAGGGTCGACGCAGCTGCCGCCCGTCCGGGACGGTGCTGCATGTCGGCACGGCGCCGACGTCGACCGCTCAGGTACGACTGATCGAAAGAAGGGTCAGTGACGGGGCGCGGCTCAGTGTGCGCGCGGCGCCCGGCCGGAGCCTGGGGAGGATCGACATCAGGGGAGGCCCGAGTCGGTACGAGAACCCGGGACGCAGAAGCAGCACAAGGCCAGCAAGAAGAGCAAGAACGCATGCGGTGATCATGTCCGCGTGCCCACCCGCGGGGCCGGACATGCAGGCGTCATCGCATACGGCGAGCCCCGACGTGGCGGGGGCCGCCGTCCCATCGCTTTGCGCGTTCCCGGACGAGTGCATGCTGTTCTCGGAAACCGCGTGCGCAGGTGCGGCGGTTCGGTGACCGGCCGCGTCGGCGGTGAAGGTGTGCATGCCCAAGAGCCCGACGATGATTGTCAGAGCAGCCGTCGCGAGCAGGAGCGCTCCACGCAGCGAGATCTGCGGGCGCAAGCCGCGGCGCGCGACATTCATGCTCTACCTCCGTCCGGTGCACACCGTAGCATCCTCCTTTAGCACGCCGCTGGGAACACTTATGCGCCGATGATGCCCTGGCGGAGTGCCTGGATCGCCCGCGTTGCTTTCCAGCCGACAGCGCCCGTCACGCCGCCGGTGGACTCGGCGAACGTCGTGACCAGGCCGCCCTCCGCGGCCGTCTCCGTTCGGGCACGGGTCCCCGGTGCACGAATGCCGACGCCTGTGAGCGAAGAACCGTACATGCTCACCGAGTAGCCGCTGACCGGGCGGTAGGGCCCCGGATCTTCGCCCATGCTCAGATCGTGGAGCATGCTCCGGGCGACGTGAGCACCTTGTGCGACAGCATCGTCCCAGTGGTCAACTCGGACCCGAGTTCCGTCTCCCCACGGATACAACACCGCGCCGCCGGCCGCATACATGCGGGGAAGCGCGTCAGCTCGAAGCGACCTGTCGACGCCGATGCCGGCGGTGCTTCCCGCTGATACCCACCCCGTCGCCGGTGTCGTGCCGTGAGAGGTGACGACGAGGTCGGACTCCCATGTGATGCCTGTCGAGGCGCACCTCGACGCCGCCGTTGCTGGCGCGGCGCAGCGAGGTCACCGCCCGTCCACCGTGGAAGGTCGTGTGTTCGCGGTGCAGGTCCCGCAGTCGGGTGGCGATCGGGATGCCGAGCGTCGCCACCAGTGGAAGGTCCGATCGCGCGACCAGGTGCACCTCCGCTCCCGCGGCGACGAAGAAGCTCGCCGCTTCCGTGCCGATCAGACCCGCGCCGAGCACCGTCACGGATCGACCAGCGAAGTCGCCGGCGACATGATCGCGGATGCGCAGTGCGTCGGCAGCACGATGCAACGGGAAGACGCCATTCAATGGCGAATCCGGGGCGGATCGCGGTGCACTCCCCACAGCGAGTAGGCACTGCCGGAAGCCGAGCTCGCGTCCATCCTCCAGCCGCACCGACCGCTCAGCCGGGTACCGACCAGCGAGTTGAAGGCCGGTGACGAATTCGTCGTGCGCCCCGGCGAGAAGATCGCCACCGACGGCATCATCCTCTCCGGCACCTCTGCTGTGGATGCGTCCATGCTCACCGGCGAGTCCGTGCCGGTCGAGGTCGGCGAAGGCGACGCCGTCACCGGCGCGACCGTGAACGCCGGCGGGCGGCTGGTCGTACGCGCCACGAGAGTCGGCGCCGGCACACAGCTCGCCCAGATGGCGAAACTCGTCGAGGACGCCCAATCCGGCAAGGCCGAAGTTCAGCGACTCGCCGACCGCGTCTCCGGGATCTTCGTCCCGATCGTGATCGCCATCGCCGTGGCAACTCTCGGAGTCTGGCTGGGCGCAGGGTACCCCGCGGCCGCCGCATTCACCGCGGCGGTGGCCGTGCTCATCATCGCCTGCCCCTGCGCACTCGGACTCGCCACCCCGACCGCGCTGCTGGTAGGCACCGGACGCGGCGCGCAGATGGGCATCCTGATCAAGGGCCCCGAGGTCCTCGAATCCACCCGCCAGATCGACACCGTCGTGCTGGACAAGACCGGCACCGTCACCACCGGGAAAATGACTCTCACCGACGTGTACACAGCTGACGGCGTTGACCGTGAAGACGTGCTGCGTCTGGCGGGGGCCCTCGAGGACGCCTCCGAGCACCCCATCGCCCAGGCCATCGCCAAGGCGGCCACCCAAACAGTCGGCCCGCTCCCGACTCCGGAGGACTTTGCGAACATCGAAGGCAAGGGCGTGCAAGGGGTCGTCGATGGGCACGCAGTGCTCGTCGGACGGGAATCGCTCCTCTCGGACTGGTCACAGCACCTCCCCGCAGACCTCGCCGCGGCGAAAGCGGAAGCGGAGCGCCGGGGCAAGACCGCTGTCGCGATCGGCTGGGACGGGCAGGCCCGCGGGATCCTCGTCGTCGCCGACACGGTCAAGCCCACCAGTGCAGAAGCCATCGCCGAGCTCCGACGCCTGGGCCTGACCCCCGTGTTGCTCACCGGCGACAACCGCGCTGTGGCGGAGCAGATCGGCGCGGAGGTCGGAATCACCGAAGTCATCGCCGAAGTGCTGCCCAAGGACAAGGTCGACGTCGTCACACGCCTGCAGACAGGGGGGAAGACCGTGGCGATGGTCGGTGATGGCGTCAACGACGCCGCCGCGCTCGCCCAAGCCGACCTTGGGCTCGCGATGGGCACCGGCACGGATGTCGCCATCGAAGCCAGCGACATCACGCTGGTGCGCGGCGACCTGCGCAGCGCAGCGGACGCGATCCGCCTGTCACGTAAGACGTTGGGCACGATCAAGGGAAACCTGTTCTGGGCATTCGCATACAACGTGGCGGCGATTCCGCTCGCCGCGCTCGGACTGCTCAACCCGATGCTCGCCGGCGCGGCGATGGCGTTCTCCAGCGTCTTCGTCGTCGGCAACAGCCTCCGCCTGCGCTCGTTCCGCAGCCAGGCGGCGGACCCCTCTCCGACGAGGGCCAGCCAAACGCGGGAAACCGTGACCACGGCAGTCACCGTCGGAACACACCACTGATACCGAAAGAGAAACACCATGTCAGAGAACTCCACCGGCTCCTGCTGCAGCCACAACCACCACGCCGCCGTCGACGCAGAGGGACGCAAGGACCTCCTCGCCCCGTCCGCAGAAGACCTCGCTGAATGCCCCGTGATGACCGGAAGCACCGTGGTCAAGGCAGATGCCGAAGCCGCCGGCCTGTTCCGCGACTACGAAGGCACCCGCTACTACTTCTGCTGCGCAGCTTGCGGCCCGCTCTTCGACGCCGACCCGGCGAAGTACGCGGCCACCCCGGCGTAAGAGTCCACCGCGGTGGGGCCACGGCGTTTGACTGTGGCCCCACCGTAGGCAAGGGAATCCCGACCAGTAATCGATCCGCGGGGCGCTACGGGTTCCACGCATAGACGGAGCAAACCGTAGCGGAATACCCTCCTGGGGTATATCGTTACGCTCATCAGGCCAAACGAGGCCGGGACAAAGAGCGCCCTGATCCGAACGAGGTACGCCAGCAATGACTGATCCGCACGCCCACCATCACCACGGACCTGCCGACGCCACCCCCCACGGCGAAGCGCACACACACGACCACAACATGGCCCACGCCGGACATGGAACACCGGCGGTGACGGATCCACGGTCCGAGGACAGCGGACACGTCGGCGAGGCGCACGGTTCCGGCCACATGGATCAGTGACTCGCCCCGGCATGTCCGGAGAGCGTTTTGCTGGTGTCAGCCGGCTCTTCCGACCGGTTCGTTGCGAGCGTAGTCGAGCTGCTCGACCTCGAGCGGTGTGAGGTCGTCGATCGAGCCGTGGGTGCGCTCGGTGTTGAACCACAGCACCCAGGACGCGGTCGCCGCTTCGACCTCGTCGACGTCTCGCCAGGGGCCTTCGTGATGGATGAGCTCGGACTTGTAGAGCCCGATCTGCGACTCCGCGAGCGAGTTGTCGTACGCGTCGCCCACGGACCCGACCGAGGGGTCGATTCCTTCCTCTACGAGCCGGTCGGTGAACGCGATCGACGTGTAGACGGCGGATTCAACCGGTGGAAGCAACACCTGATCGGAGGGTGTTGTGGGACGACCATCGGATTGGATGAGGGAAGTGACCGGGCGGGCGCCGATGCGTTCTCCCGGGCACCCAGGGCACCCGCGTGCGCGCGAGCGCGAGTTCTGGACGAAGATCAGCACCGGGCTGCTCCCGGCCGAAGCTGGCGTCGCGATCGGCGTGGCTCCCGTTGTCGGCTCGCGGTGGTTCCGACAATCAGGCGGTATGTCACCGTATTCGTGGCCGGCGCCGTCGGGCCGGTATCTGTCGTTGGCTGAACGCGAGGAGATCGCGATTCTCAAGGCGAAGGAGACCGGGGTCCGGGCGATCGCCAGGGCACTGGGCCGCAGCCCGTCGACGATCTCGCGGGAACTGCGCCGCAACGCCGCGACGCGAGGTGGGAAGCTGGACTATCGCGCCTCGGTCGCGCAGTGGAAGGCGGAGCTGTTCGCACGAAGACCGAAGGTCGCCAAGCTCGCCGCGAACCCTCGGCTGCGTGAGTATGTTCAGGAGCGGCTCTCCGGCCAGATCCGACGGCCTGACGGGAGTGTTGTCGCTGGGCCGGTGTCGCCGCAGTGGATCGGGAGGAACAAGCCTCACCGGAAGGATCGCCGGTGGGTCACGGGGTGGAGTCCGGAGCAGATCGCGAACCGGATCAAGCTCGACTTCCCGGATGATGACAGCATGCGCATCAGCCACGAGGCCATCTACCAGGCGCTGTTCATCGAGAGTCGCGGTGCCCTGAAGCGCGAGCTCATCCTGTGTCTGCGCACCGGCCGAGCACTGCGCATGCCGCGAGCACGCTCGAAGCGGGTGCCGTGGGCTCACGTCACCGCCGACGTCCTGATCAGCGAGCGGCCCGCCGAGGCGGAAGACCGCGCGATCCCTGGTCACCACGAGGGCGACCTCATCATCGGCATCAACAGGTCCGCGATCGGCACCGTCGTCGAACGCACCACCGGCTTCACTACGCTCGTTCATCTGCCTCGCGAGGACGGGTGGCGGGAACAGCCGATCCCGAAGAACGGGCCGGCGCTATCCGGCTACGGGGCACTCTCGATGAACAGGGCGCTGGCGGCAGCGATGAGCACCTTGCCGGCGGAACTGAAACGCTCGCTGACCTGGGACCGCGGGAAGGAGATGTCCGCTCATGCCCAGTTCGCCATCGACACCGGCCTGACGGTCTACTTCGCAGACCCTCACAGCCCCTGGCAGCGTGGCACCAACGAAAACACGAACGGGTTGCTCCGGCAGTACTTTCCGAAGGGCACAGATCTCTCACGCTGGTCCCCGGACGACCTCGCCGCTGTCGCCCACGCCCTCAACACGCGACCCCGAAAGCGACTCGGGTGGCGCACCCCCGCCGAAGCGCTCGACGAACACCTACACTTGCTGCAAACAGGCGGTGTTGCGACGACCAGTTGAATTCGCCGACGCTGCCCGCGTCGGTGTGATGCGTGAGGCCGCCGAACCCGGCGACGCCTTCACGCCGCCGGGTCCAGAGGGCCATGTCGAGGCAGTCCAGCACGAGCGGTGTGGTCATGCTCGTCGCGGCGCGCCAGCCGAGGATGCGACGGGAGTGCGCGTCGAACACGAACGCGACGTAGACCCACCCCGACCACGTCCAGACGTAGGTGAAGTCGGCCACCCAGAGCTGGTTCGTGCGGAACCGGGCGAAGTGCCGGTCGACGAGGTCGGCGGGCCTGGTCTCCCGCAGATCCGTGTCGATCGGCCGCTTCCGCTTCCCACGCACGACGCCGGCGATACCGAGGTCTCGCATGAGGCGTTCGACCGTGCAGCGAGCGATCTCGTGCCCGTCGCGGCGGAGCCGGAGCCAGAGTTTGCGGGCGCCGAGCACCTTCCGCTGGCCCTGCCAGGTCGCGAGGACGATCGGCTTCCACCGCTCATCGGACAACTCCCGTGAGGACGGTCCCCGCCCGCGGGCGTCGTAGTAGGTCGATGGGGCGATCTTGCAGCCGTGCTGGGTGAGCACGGCGCAAATCGACTCGACACCCCACCGCAACCCACCATCACGGCGGTCCTTGTGGTCCTCGATGAACGCGACTATCGCTTCAGTGGCCGGTCGAGTTCGGCCGCGAAGAAAGCCGAAGCCGCCTTCAAGATCTCGTTCGCGCGCCGCAGCTCGGCGTTCTCCCGCTTGAGTCGCTTGATCTCCTCGGCCGCGTCAGTCGTGACGCCGGGCCGGTCGCCGGCATCGACCTGCTGCCGTCGGATCCATGTCCGGATGGTCTCGGGAGACCCGATCCCGAGCATCTGCGCCACCGCAGTGATCGCGGCGTACTCGCTCGGGTAATCGGACCGCACTTCGGCGACCATGCGGACAGCGCGCTCACGAAGCTCGCGCGGATACTTACTGGGACTGTCCCGCGTCAAGTAGTTGGCAGGATTTCTTTGGTTTCGAAGTTGGGGATGGTGGGGTCGGCGGTGCCGGCGTAGACGTCAGCGGGTCGGTTCCAGGCGATCGCTTCGTGCGGTCGGACGTGGTTGTAGTCGTGCCGGTAGGCGTTCACGTGCTCGACGAGCTGGAGGCCGTCGTCGATCTCTTCTCGGAACAGCCACTCGTACTTCATCGTCCCGAACCCGCGTTCGCGTGATCCGTTCTGCCCGGGCGTTCGAACCCGCGTCCGGACGTGCCGCAGCTCGGGGCGCGTCGCGATGAACGCTTCGAACGTGAACGAGCGGAACGGGCCGCCGTTGTCGGTCACGATCGTCAGGACCGGGAGGATCTCGCCGGTCGCCTCGTCGATCTGACACTCGTCGATCAGCGGGTGACCGAGGAGCGCTTCTGCTTCGGCGAGGGCGAGCTCGACGGCGGCGACGGCGTCGTGCATGTTCGCGGTCGGGGACACGTGCGCGTCGAACTCGTACTTCGCCCAGTAGTCCCGGCACGACGCGATCCGCCAGGTGCCGCCGGTCGTGGTCTCGTACTCGGAGAAGTCGAGCTGCCAGACCTGATTCGGGCCCGTCGGCTCCTTCGCGAAGGCGGCCTTGCGCCGCTCGGCGAGGCGGCGCCGCTCCCGCTGGTAGTTCGCGCCCAGGATCAGACCCTCATCGCGCAGTAGCCGCAACACGGTCGCCTGCGACACCGGGTGCCCGTCGTGACGGGTCATCGCCCAGACCTTCCGGTGTCCCCAGGCCGGGTGCGCTTTCGCGTGAGCGACGACCGCGTCGCGGACCGCGGTGCGCGCCGGCTGCGGCCACGGACCCTTCGGCGGGCGGTTGGCACGGGCCTTGGCCTGCCACCGCCGATACGACCGCTCGGGCACGCCGATCATGTCCACGAACCTCGCGGTCGGCATGCCCGCCTCGGTGCGGATCACCTCGAGGTCCTCGAAGGGCCCAGCCGGCCCTCAGCTGACTTCTTCCACACCCGGATCTCGACCGCGGCCTCACCCAGCGCTTGGGTGAGCTCGGCGACCTCGTCCTCGAGCTGCTGCTCGCGGGACGTGGGCTTCGACTTGCCCGCCTCAATCCCCGCCTTCCCGCCCTCGAGGAACTGGCGCTTCCAGTTCCCGATCGCCTGCTCGGACACCTTCTCCCGACGCGCGGCTTCCGCGATCGAGATCTCACCCTGAAGCACGCTCAACACAATGCGGATCTTCTTCTCCGCCGGGATCACCGGGGGATGACTCATAGTTCTTAGACCTTCCAGTAGGGGCGCTGCCTCAGCAACTAACAACCCCTGCCACTAAGCCTGACGCGCGACAGGACGTCCCATGAGACAGATCCTTCCAAGGAATCATGTCTCCGGACACGCCGGGGCGAGTCAGGGGCACAGTGATAACCACACCGGGATGGGCAGGATGTGTCGCCTTGCGATGCCCGCCGCGCGTGGGGAGGGTCTGGAAGCCGTGCGCGTGAAGGGACTGCTCGATTTCGGTCGCGGTCGTGGGCATCCGGCGTGCGGGTCCGCCACCCGCGCGGCGGCCGCGGCGTAGCGGTCCCGTGTCGGGGTCGACCCGGACGAGGCCGACGATGAGGGTCCGGTCGTCATCGGGGACGATCACGCCGAGATCTCCCTGCACGTACAAGGTGCCGTTGTCCTGGTGGGTGCGTTCGGTCGAGTGCGGGTGCGCGATCGCCGCGTCGACGTCGGCGGGTGTGGTGGCGAGCTCCTGGATCTGCTGCGCCGCTTTGCGGGAGATCCGGCGCCCGCCGGGGGTGCTGCGCGCGGCCGCGGCAGCGCCTCTTCGAGGGGCGACGCGGGCGGCGATCTGGGCTGGGGTCGGGACGGTCATGGGGCAGCGGTTCAGCCGTAGATCTCCGCCAGCCGTTGCTCCCGGATCCGCTCGTTACGCAGGTCGGCGTCAACGGGCTCGAACCGCATGATCACCCGGTGCGCGATCGCGCGGACGATGAAGTACCAGGCGAACGTCGCGACGGCCGGGAGCACAGATCCGGCCGTGGCGCGGCAGATCGGACTCGGCGATTGCCCGACCGATCCCGACCTCGTTGCCGTAGATCGAGGCGGTGTCGATGCTGCGGTACCCGATCTCGAGGGCTGTCAGCAGGGTCAGGACGGTGAGATCGTCGACCACCCGGTAGGCACCGAACCCGATGCGCGGAATCGCGTTCCCGTCGTTCAGTGCGACCATCGGCATCGTCATGAGACGAGCTCCCGTGCGGCGCGTCGAGCGGCTGCCGTGAGCCACCGGGCGGGCTCGTCCATCGCAGCCCGAAGGGATCCGGCCTCGTCGACGAGCGTCGCGATCCAGCAGGGCGGATCCTCGGCGGCGGCCCCCGCGATGACGCCGCAGGCGACTCCTGCCGCCGCGGCCCGGCCGATCACGGTCCCGACGACCTTGCCGGTGAGTGACTGGCTGTCGAAGCGGCCCTCGCCGGTGAGCACGACGTCGGCGCCGACGATCGCCGCGCCGAGACCCGTCGCCTCGGCGATGTAGACGGATCCGCTCGCGAGGGTCGCGCCCCAGTGGCGCAGCCCGTAGGCGACGCCTCCTGCCGCGCCCGTGCCCGGCTCTTCGGGATCGGCCGTCAGGCGCTCGGCGATGAGCGACAGTCGTTCTTCGAGCAGCGCGATCTGCTCGGGGCTCGCGCCCTTCTGCGGTCCGAAGACGGCGGCAGCGCCGGCGGGGCCGAGCAGGGGAGCGGTGACGTCGGCGAGCAGCAGTGCGCCGCCCTCGGGCGGCCGCCGGTCGCCGATCGCCTCGAGAGCGGGCAGACCGCCGTCGGTCGAGGCCGAGCCGCCCAGCCCGATGAGCAGGCGCGACGCGCCCGCGTCGATGACGGCCGCGATCACCTCGCCGAGACCGCGCGAGGTGGCACCGAGCGGATCGAGCTCGCGCATCAGCGGAAGCCCCGACATCTGAGCGAGCTCGACGACTCCTGTGCCGTCGGGCAGCTCGACCCATTCGCCGACGACCGGACGACCGTCCGGACCCGTCACGCCGGGGACGCGGTGGCGGCGAGCTCCGGGGACACTCGCCTCGACCGCGTCGAGGGTCCCCTCGCCGCCGTCGGCTTGCGGGCGCAGCTCGATGCGATCGTCGGGATGCACGCTGGACCAGCCTGCGGCCATCGCCCGGGCCACATCGTCCGCGGCGAGAGTGCCCTTGAACGAATCGGGGGCGATGACGACCGCGCGCGTCATGGCGCTTCCTCGTCGGCGACGTGCTGCGACGGCGGATTCCCGTGCGAGAGAGCGGGTGCCAGCAGGAGACGGTGTGCTTCGGCGACTCGAGCGGCCACGCGGAGCGGATCGTCCTTCCAGAGCGAGGCGTTGAAGATTTCCCACTCTATCGATCCGGTGTACCCGGCGGCTTCGACCGCGGTCGCGAACGAGGCGAAGTCGATGCGACCTTCTCCGGGGAACGCCCGTGCCACGAGCGGATCGCCCGTGGGCGGCAGCCAGTCCGCGACCTGGACGAGGGCGAGTCGTCCCGAGGCGCCCGCTCGGGTGATCTGCTCCGTCATCCGGGGATCCCACCACACGTGGTACGAGTCGACCGCGATCCCGACGATCTCGGCCGGCAGGCCGTCGACGATCTCGAGCGCGTGGGCGATCGTCGAGACGACTCCGCGGTCGGCGGCGAACACCGGGTGCATCGGCTCGAGCGCGAGCGTGATGCCGGCGGAGGCGGCGTGGGGGACGAGCGCCTCGATTGCTTCACGAACGCGCGCGTGCGCCCGGGCGAGCGAGCCGCCGTCGGGGATCCCTCCGGGCACGAGGACCAGCACGGGGCTTCCGAGGGTGTGGGCGTCGTCGATCGCCCGACGGTTGTCGTCGAGCTCGCGTCGCCACCCGGAGTCGTCGTCCGACGTGAAGAAGCCTCCTCGGCACAGGCTCGACACCCGCAGTCCCGCAGCGCGCAGCGCGCGCGAGGCTTCGAGTGCTCCCCGTTGCGCGAGCTGTCGGCGCCACACCCCGATCGAGGGGATGCCGGCGCGGACGCACGCCTCGATGGCAGTCACCAGATCGGCGTCGTTGATCGTGGCCTGGTTGAGCGAGCACCGGGAGAGCTCGGCGGACGCGGTCATACGCCGTGCAGCTCGAGCATCCGGTGCCAGCGCTCGCGAGCGAGTTCGGGCTGCTCGAGCACGTCGGCGACGTTGGCCAGTCGGATGATCTCGCTGAGGTGCCGCAGGCTGCGGCCGGCGTGGAGCCCCCCGACCATCGTGAACGACGGCTGGTGTCCGTTGAGCCAGCTGAGGAATGCCACCCCGGTCTTGTAGAACGGAGTCGGGGCGCTGAAGATCTGCCGCGCGAGGGGCTGTGTCGGCCCCAGGACGCGGTGGTACTCCTCGGTGTCGCCTCGGTCGAGTGCGGCGACCGCCAGCGCCGCGGCGGGCGGGAAGGCCGCGAACGCTCCGAGCAGGGCGTCCGAGTGTCCGGCGTCGTCGCCCGCGATGAGCGACACGTAGTTGTCGTCGTCGCCCGTGAACATCGTGACGCCGGAGGGGAGACGTCGTCGCAGGGTGATCTCGTGCCGAGGATCGAGGAGTGACATCTTGATGCCCGACACGGTGTCGCGGTGGTCGTCGATGATGCGGACGACCGTCTGCATCGCCGTCTCGACGTCGGGACCGAAGTATCCCCGCAGAATCGGGTCGAACGGCTCACCGAGCCAGTGCAGGACGACCGGTCGCGAGGCCCGCCCGAGGACCGCCGCGTACACGCGTTCGTAGTCGGCGGGGGATTCGGCGGCGCGGGCGAGGTGGCGAGACGCCATCAGCACCGCTTCGGCGCCGCTGTCCTCGACGACCTCGAGCTGCATCGCATAGGCGTCGATGATCTCGGCGAGAGTCGCGGCGTCGTTCGGGAGGTGGTCGGTGTTGACCCCGGCGACCAGCCGGCCGCCGACGGTGCTCGCCTCGTGCGCGCTCCGTCGGATGAGCTCGGCGGTCGCCGACCAGCCGAGGCCCATGTTGCGCTGCGCCGTGTCCATCGCGTCGGCGACGCCAAGGCCCCACGACCAGATGTGGTGGCGGAACGCGAGGGTGTGGTCCCAGTCGACGACGGCGGGGTGCCCGGGGACGTTCTCGGCCCAGGCGACCGGCACGACGTGAGCCGCAGCATAGACCGTGCGCGATCGGGGCGGCTCGGCGGGTCTCGAGACGGTGAGGCCCGGTCCAAGCTCGACCGCGCTCACCGTTCCGTCGCCCTCGAGCAGGCGCAGGTCGCTCATCGGGCGACCGGTGCCTTCGTCCCGAGGATGAGGGCGGCGCCCTTCTCGCCGATCATCATGGCTGGCGCCTGGGTGTTGCCGCTGATGATGTCGGGCATGATCGACGAGTCGATGACGCGCAGGTTCTTCAGTCCGCGGACACGCAGCTCGGGATCGACGACGGCGAGGTCGTCGACACCCATCCGGCAGCTGCCGACCGGGTGGTAGTCGGTCTTGCCCCATTCCGTGATGTACGCGCGCAGATCCGCATCGGTCGTGACGTCGGACCCCGGCATCGTCTCGCTCTTGACGTAGGGGGCGAAGGCCGGCTGCGACAGGATGTCGCGGATGATCCGGAGGCCCGCGACCGAGGTCTTCCAGTCCTCTTCGTCGGCCATGTAGTTCGGATCCACGATCGGCGGAACGCTCGGGTCGGCGGAGGTGACGCGCACCTCTCCTCGGCTCCGCGGCCGGATGGCGCACGCCAGGATCGTGAAGCCGTGACCCGTGACCTTCTCGGCCGTGCGGGCTCCGTCCTTCCACTTCACGATCACGGGGAGCATGTGCAGCTGGATGTCGGGCTGCGCGAGCGCGGGATCGCTCCGCACGAAGGCGCCCGCCTCGGTGACGGTCGCCGTCGCCGGGCCCGTCTTGTAGAGCGTGTACTGGATCCCGTGGCCGAGCATGCGCAGCGCGCGATCCTCGCCCGTGTAGCTGATCGGCTGCTGCGACTCGACCGTGATGTAGACCTCGAGCTGATCGTGCAGGTTCTTGCCGACGCCCGGCAGATCGTGGACGGGCTCGATGCCGGCCTCGCGCAGCTCGTCCGCCGGACCGATGCCCGAGAGCAGCAGCAGACGCGGCGAGTTGATCGCTCCGGCGCTGACGATCACCTCGCGCCGGGCGCGGACGGTCGTCGTCTCGCGGCCGTGCGTGTAGGTCGCACCGGTAGCGACGCCGTCCTCGACGACGATCCGGGTGACCTCGGCCCCCGTCAGGATCGTGAGGTTGCGGCGCTGGGCGACCGGTCGCAGGAAGGCCGTCGAGGCGCTCTCGCGCTTGGCGCCGCGCTGCGTGACCTGGTGGTAAAACACGCCCGTCTGCTCCGCGCCGTTGGGGTCGCTCGTGTAGGGGATCCCCGCCTGCTGCGATGCTCGCACGAACGCCTTCGACAGCGGGTTCGTCTGCACCTGATCGGCGACGTTGAGCTCGCCCGTCGTCCCGTGGAACCCGTCGGCGATCCGCTCGTTGCGCTCGTGCACGGTGAAGTAGGGCAGGACGTCGTCGTAGCCCCACCCGACGTTGCCCTTGTCGCGCCAGCCGTCATAGTCGTCGCGGTTGCCGCGGACATAGAGCATGGCGTTGATCGAGGTCGACCCGCCGAGCACCTTGCCCTGCGGGAGGAACATCGTCCGATCGTGCAGATGCTTCTGCGGAGCCGTGTCGAAGATCCAGTTGACCGCCGTGCCCATGACCTTGCCGAACCCCGCCGGGATCTTCACGAGCATCGACGAGTCGGCGCCCCCGGCCTCGAGCAGGAGGACGTTCACCGAGGGATCCGCGCTGAGCCGGTTGGCGAGGACGCATCCGGCGGCACCGGCGCCGATGATCACGTAGTCGAATGTCTGAGTCGTCATGAGAGTGCTTCCGCTTCGGAGAACTGGGGTGAACGGGAGAGGTGGAGCGGCTCGGGCACGAAAAGAGCCGTCGCCATGGTCGTGAGGTCGTCGTGGGCGACCTCGAAGGGCAGGTGGTCGAGCACGTCGCGCTGCAGGTCGACGCCGGGCGCGAGCTCGATGAGGCGGAGCCCGCCGGGTTCGAGGCGGAACACCGCCCGCTCGGTCACGTAGAGCACGCGCTGCCCGCGCCGCAGCGCCTCGGCGCCGCTGAAGGTGATCTGCTCGACCCGATCGACGAACTTGCGGTGGCGCCCTTCCTGTTCGATCGTCAGTTGTCCCTCGTCGGCGACCGCGACGAGTCCGCCCGCGGTGAAGGTGCCGCAGAACACGACGGTCGAGGCGTTCTGGCTGATGTTGACGAACCCGCCCGTGCCGACCACGCGGCCGCCGAACTTCGAGACGTTGACGTTTCCGTCGGCGTCGATCTGAGCGAAGCCGAGGAAGGTGATGTCGAGCCCGCCGCCGTCGTAGAAGTCGAACTGCGCCGGTTGGTCGAGGATCGCGGCGGGATTCGTCGACACCCCGAAGATGACGCCGCGCGCGGGGATCCCGCCGACGAGGCCCTGCTCGATCGTGAGGGTGAACCGGTCGTCGACACCTTCCTCGGCGGCGACCGAGGCGATCCCGTCGGCGATGCCGACCCCGAGGTTGACGATGTCGCCCGGACGCACCTCGCTGATCGCGCGCCGCGCGACGACCTTGCGCTCGTCCAGCGGGAAGGGCGGCAGGGTCGAGAGCGCGACGCGCACGGCGCCGGAGAACCCCGGGTTGTAGTCGTGGGTGACGACCTGCTTCTGGGCGGGGTGGTGGACGACGTAGTCGACGAGGATCCCCGGGATCTCGACGGTCCGCGGGTCGAGGGCTCCGGAGCGGGCGACGTACTTGACCTGCGCGACGACGATCCCGCCCCGGTTGTGCGTCGCCTGGGCCATCGCGAGCATCTCGAGCCGCGCGGCCTCCTCCTCCATCGAGATGTTACCGTCTTCATCGGCCGTGGTTCCTCGGATGAAGCACACGTCGACGTCGAACGACGGGTAGAAGAGCCATTCGCGTCCTGCGAGCTCGACCACCTCGACGAACGTTCCGGTGCTTCGGGGATTGAGACGACCGCCCTCGACCCTCGGGTCGCAGAAGGTGCCGAGACCCACGTGGGTGACGAGCCCGGGGCGGCCCGCGGCGATGTCGCGCCAGAGCTGGCTCATGACGCCCTGCGGAAAGTTGTAGGCCTCGAAGTCGCCTTCGGCGGCCATCCTGCTCATCTGGGGGGCCATGCCCCAGTTGCCCGCGATGACCCGGTCGGCGAGTCCTCGCTGGGCGAAGTGATCCATGCCGGCGCCGGCGCGATCGCCGATCCCGGTCGTGTGCACGAGCGTGATCCCCGCGGGGTGCGCGGACTGGCGGTAGCGCTCGCCGACGGCGGCCAGCAGCTGGTCGGGCTCGACGAGACCGCCGCCGGATCCTCCGATTGCGAGCGTCGCGCCGTCCCCGACGAGCTCGGCCGCCTGCGTCGCGGAGATGAAGCGGGGCCCCGTGGCCGTTCCGCCGCGGGTCATGCCATCACCCCGCCGCCGTTGAGGTGGATGACCTGCCCGTGGATGAGGCTCGCCGCGGGCGACGCGAGGAAGACGACCGCGCCGACGACCTCGTCGGGTGTGCCCAGCCGCTGGAGAACGGCGCCGGCTGTGCGTTCGGCGACCCACTCGGGCGTCGAGTACTCGGCGGTCATCGGCGTCTCGATCGGGCCGGGTGCGATCGCGTTGACGCGGATGCCGGGGCCGACCTCGCGAGCCAGGGCGCGCGTGAGGCCCACGACCCCGCCCTTCGCGGCGCTGTAACTCACGTAGTCGTGAGCGCCCTTGAAGGCGAGCTGAGACGACACATTGACGACGGTGCCCCGCCCCGCCTCGAGCATGGCCGGCAGCGCGAGGCGCGTGACGGTGAAGACGGCGTCGAGGTCGATCTCGATCGTCTCGCGCCATTCCGCGAACGTCGATTCGGCGAAGGCCTTCTTGCGCATCATCCCGGCGTTGTTGACGAGCAGCGAGACGGGTCCGAGGTCATCGGCGATCGCGGCGAGCATGCGCTCGACCTCGTGCCAGTCGGTCAGGTCCGCCTCGACGACGGTCGCCTCGATCCCGCCAGCGCGCAGCTCGTCGGCGTACGCGGCAGCCTCGTCCGGTTGACGCAGGTGGTGCACGGCGACCTTCGCCCCCGCCGCAGCGATGCCGTCGGCGATCGCGCGTCCCAGGCCGCCGAGCGTGCCGGTGACGAGGGCGACCTCGCCACGAAGCGGGCGAGGATCCCAGCCCTCGGCGAGCGTCCAGCCGCGGCTCATCGCGCACCCCCGTACCAGGGGGCCGCCGGGCCGCCGGTGCGCACCATGACGGTCTTGAGAGCGGTGAAGAACTCAAGGCCCTCGCGGCCGAACTCGGGCGAGAATCCGCTGTCGCGTCGACCGCCGAGCGGCAGCTCGGGGTGCGCATCGGTGGATCCGTTGATCCACACCGTGCCCACCCGCAGGGCGCGAGCGAGCGCGAACGCCTCGTCGGTGTCGCGGCCCCACACCGAGGCGGCGAGGCCGAACGCCTGGGCGTTCGCGCGCGCGACGGCCTCGCCGGGGGCGTCGAAGGTCTGCACCGCCGTGACGGGACCGAAGATCTCGTCGGCGATGGCCGGGTTCGCGTCGTCGTCCGACCGGACGATCGTGGGCTGCAGATAAGGTCCCGCGTCGGCGTCCGCGAGCGCCCCGTCGCCGCCCGCCACGATCTCGGCGCCCGCCGCGACGCTCGCTCTGAGGCGTGCCGTCACCTGATCGAAGTGCTCCCGCGAGATGAGGGGTCCGAGTTCGGTCGTCTCGTCGCGCGGTGCGCCGAGTCGGATGCCTGCCGCGCGCTCGGCGAGAAGGGCGGCGAGGTCGGCCGCGATGCCCCGCTGAGCGAGGATCCGCGAGCCGGCGACGCACACCTGGCCCTGGTTGAAGTAGGCCGAGAAGAGGATGCCCTCGACGGTGGATTCGAGGTCGGCGCTGTCGAGGACCACGACGGGAGTCTTGCCGCCGGCCTCGATCGCGACGGGCTTCAGGCGGTTGGCGCCGGCGCTCCGCGCGATGATGCGTCCGACTCCGGTCGAGCCGGTGAAGCTCACGACGTCGGTGTCGGCGGACTCGACGATCGCGGCGCCGGCCTCGCCGTCGCCGATCACGACGCTCAGCGCATCGGTCGGAAGACCCGCGGCGAACAGGATCTCGGCGACGGCGAGTGCGGTCAGGGGCGTGAGAGGGCTCGGCTTCACGACGACCGTGTTGCCGGCGGCGAGGGCGGGCGGCAGCTTCTGGCCGAGGATGCCGAGGGGGAAGTTCCAGGGGATGATGAGTCCCGCGACCCCGGCGGGCTCGCGGACGGTCATCGCCAGAAGCGAGCGGTCGATGTCGTTCTCGGTGCGACCGCCGATCGTCCGGGCGAGGCCGGCGAAGTACTCGAGCGAGTTCACGAAGGCGGCGACCTCGCCGCGCGCCTCGCGAATCGGCTTGCCCGCCTCGACGACGAGCAGCTCGGCGAGCCGGTCGGTCGCGTCGGCTGCCAGCTCGGCGGCCCTCCAGAGCACCCGCGAGCGTTCGCGGCCCGTCGCGCGGCCCCACGATCCATCGTCGAACCCGCGGCGGACGGCGGCGATCGCCGACTGCGCCTGCGTGCCGGTCAGAGGAGCCGCGCCGAAGCTCAGGCCGCTGTCGCTCGGGCTCGTGCGGGCGGACGGCGGCGCGTCGCCGACGATGCGTCGGCCGTCGACGAGGCTCGCGACGAGGATGCCGTCGGGTGTGGTCGCGGCGCCCGGTCCGATCAGGTCGTGCAGGGGTGTCGTCGGCGCGGTCATGCGCGGGCTCCTCGGTCGTCGTTCGTGGTGGGCTGTGTTCCGATGTCGGTCGCGGTGGTGGCACGTTTGCCGGCCGATCGCGACTCCAAGAAGGCGCTCTTGCGCTCGCGCGACTCGGGGGTCTGCGACGTGAACGACGCCAGCAGGCCGTCGATGCGCGTGCCACCGGTGAGCGCTTTGGCGAGCGCGTTCGCGCGGGGATCCGCCGCGGTGACCTGCTCGATCACGCGCGCCACCTCGTCGTCGAGCGCGGCGTCGTCGACGACGCGGTTGACGAGGCCGATCTCGGCCGCCCGTCCGGCGTCGACGAGCTCAGCGGTGTAGAGCAGCTCGCGGGCGCGTGATCGGCCGACGAGCGCGACGAGGCGGTCGACCCCTCCGTAAGCGGGCAGGTTCGCCAGCCCCGTCTCGGGGAGACCGAGACGGGCGCTCGTCCCGGCGATGCGCAGATCGCAGGCGAGAGCCAGCTCGAGCCCGCCGCCGGCGGCGACCCCTCGAATGACCGCGATCGTGGGCACGGCGATGCCCGCGAGAGCGTCGAACGCCCGCGCTCCCGCCTGCGACATGCGCTGAGCGTCCGTCGCCCCGGGGGTTGCCCACTCGGCGAGGTCGGCTCCGGCCGAGAAGTGTGCGCCGCTGGATGACACGACCACCGCTCGGAGCCCCGCGGAGTCGAGCTCGCGCACGGCCGATTCGAGGGTAACGAGCATGTCGGTCGTCAGCGCATTCAGTTTGCGAGGGCGATCCAGGACGACGAAGCCCACGTCGTCTCGCGTGCTGACCGAGATCATGCGCGGCGCGCCCGTCGTGCGACCTGATCGATGAGCAGGGCGATGATGATCGCGGCGCCGACGGCGACCTGCTGGTAGAACGCCTGGACGTTGAGGGACGTGAGCCCGGCGGTCAGCGTGGCGATCAGGATGGCTCCGAAGAGTGCTCCGAACATGCTGCCCTCGCCGCCGGTGAGCTTCGTGCCGCCCATGACGGTGGCGGCGATGGCGATGAGCAGAAGGTCGGCGCCGATCGTCGGATCGGCGGCGCCGAGCCGCGCGACGAGGATCGCCCCCGCGAGTCCGGCGGCGGCACCCGACACGACGTACGACCCGGCGGTGATGGTCTTGACCTTGATGCCCGCCAGGCGCGCGGTCTCGGCCGCGCCGCCGACCGCGATCAGGTATTCGCCGAACGTCGTGAACTTGAGGATCAGGGCGCTCGCGACGGTCAGGACGATGACGATGATGATCGGCATCGGGATTCCCGCGATGCGACCGGCCAGGATGTCTTTGAAACCCTGCGGGATCTCGTAGATGGCGCGTCCGCCCGAGATGATGAGCGCGAGTCCCGAGTAGATGCTCATCGTGCCGAGCGTGATGATGAACGGCGTGATCCCCGTGAGGGTGATGAGCAGTCCGTTGACGAGACCCGCGAGGGCGCCGACCGCGATCCCGCCGAGGATGGCGAGGACAGGCGGCACGACGAGCGAGAACATGCCCGCGCTGATGGCCGACACCGCGACGATGGATCCGATCGACAGGTCGATGCCCCCCGTGATGAGGACGTACGTCTGTCCGATCGCGAGGACGCCGACGACCGACGCCTGCAACAGGATCGCGATGACGTTGTTGCCCGAGACGAACGACGGGCTCGCCACCCCGAACGCGACGAACAGGGCGATGATGACGGCGACGAGGCCGGCTCCGCGTGCCGCGGCGCGCAGCCGGTCGGGCCAGCTCGTGCCCCCGAGCAGGCTGAGCGCCTTGGTGTCGAGCCGCGGAGGGGTCTGGGTGTTGGTCGACATGGTGGTCCTAACCCGCCGCGTGCGCGACGATCACTTCTTCCGTCGCATCGGCGCGGGACACATCGGCGACGATGCACCCCCGGCGCATCACGAGGATGCGGTCGCTCATGCCGAGGACTTCGGGGAGGTCGGAGGAGATCATGATGATCGCTTTGCCCTGGTCGGCGAGTCCGCGCATGAGGCGGTGGATCTCGCCCTTCGCGCCGACGTCGATGCCGCGCGTGGGCTCGTCGAAGATGTAGACGTCGCTGTCGCGGAGAAGCCAGCGGCCCACGACGATCTTCTGCTGGTTGCCGCCGCTCAGCGAGCCCGCCGCCGCTCTGACGGCGGTCTTGCTGCCGAGATCGGCCATGACGCGGGCGGCGACCTCGCGCTGCTTCCTGCGGTCGAGCAGACCGAGGACTCCGGGCGGATCGGGCAGCGTGACGTTCGACGCGATCGAGAGCTTGAGGTCGAGGCCCTGATGCTTGCGGTCCTCGGGCAGGTAGGCGATGCCGGCCGCGATCGCCTGGCCGGGGTTGCGGATCACGCGCGGACGTCCGCCGATGCGGACGCCCCGCGCGTGCGACGGAAGCGCGCCGATGAGCCCGAGCGCGAACTCCGACCGCCCCGCGCCCACCATGCCCGCCATGCCGACGATCTCGCCCCGTCGCACGGCGAGCGACACGTCGTGCACCATCCCCGGAACGCTCAGCTCATCGACCTCGAGGTATACCTCGCCCGGCTCACGCGTCCGCGGGAGGCCGATGGCGTCGAGTTCGCGACCCACCATGAGGCGCACGAGGTGGCTCTCACCGTCGACGGCCGACCGCTCGAGCTCGGCGACCGTCGAGCCGTCCCGCAGGACGGTCACGCGGTCGGCGAGGTCGAGGACCTCGGGGAGGCGGTGTGACACGTAGACGATCGCCACACCCTGATCGCGCAGCTGGCGGATGACGGCGAAGAGCTGGTCGGACTCGTGGGTCGTGAGCGACGCGGTCGGCTCGTCCATGATGATGAGCCGAGCGCCCGTGGCGACCGCGCGGGCGAGCTCGACGAGCTGCTGCTGGGCGACACTCAGGCGTCCGACCGGGGTGGACGGAGAGGCGGTGAAGCCGAGCTTCGCGAGGGCGGGCAGCGCCTCTTTGCGCGCTTTGCGCCAGCTGATGACGCCCGCGCGTGCGTCCTCGCGACCGAGGACCACGTTGTGCACCGCGTCGAGCTGCGGGACGAGGCTGAGCTCCTGATGAACCATGGCGATACCGCGCTGGATCGCGTCCGACGGAGCGGCGAAGGCGACCGGCTCGCCGTCGACCAGGATCGTGCCGCTGTCGGGCCGGTGGGCCCCGAACAGGGCTTTGAGCAGCGTGGACTTGCCCGCGCCGTTCTCGCCCAGGAGGGCGTGCACCTCGCCGCGGTATGCGCGCAGCGAGACGCCGTCGAGCGCTCGGACGCCGGGGAACGTCTTGACGAGGTCCCGGGCTTCGAGGAGCGGCATCGCTTCGCTCATGGTGTCTGCCTTTCGATCAGTGCGGGGCGCGGACTGACCGCGCCCCGCAGAGTGATCACTCGTAGAGGCCCTCGATGACGAGACCGCTGTCGGTGTAGAACTCGTCGACGTTGTTCTGGTCGATCAGCTGCGCGGGCGCGACGACCCACGGCGCGACGGCCTCGCCGCGGAGCAGCCGCACGGCCGCTTCGACGGCCCAGTAGCCCTCGTAGTAGGGGAGCGGGCTGACGGTGGCCGCCATGCTGCCGTTGCGGATACCGCTGATCGCCTCGGGCACGCCGTCGGTCCCGACGATCGTGACCTGCTCGGTCTTGCCGGCCTCGGCCACGGCCTGCGCGACGCCGATGGCCATCGTGTCGTTGTTGGCGTAGATGCCGACCAGATCGGGGTGCTGCTGGAGGATCTGGGTGGTCGCGGCGAACGCCTCGTTGGCGTCCCAGTTGCCCGGTACGCTCGCGACGAGGTCGAGGTTGTCGTGCGAGGCGACACCCTCCTCGAAGCCTGCGATGCGCAGGATGGCCGCGCTCGAGCCGGCCTGACCCTCGATCTGCGCGACCTTGCCGCCGTTCGGGTTGGCCTGCGCGATGAAGTCGGCCGCCTGCGTGCCGTTGGACTCGTGGTCGGGTCCGACGTAGACCGTCGCGGCGATGCGGGCGTCGTCGACGTTCACGATCGGGGCGCACTGCGAGACGATCGTCTCGATCGCCGGGTTCAGGTTGGACGTGCTCTCGGGCGCGAGGATGTAGGCGTCGTAGCCCTGGTTGACCATCGTCTGCGCGATCGTGAGCTGCTCGTTCTGCGCGCTCTCGGAGCTCGCCGCCTGCAGCGTGATCTCGACGTCGAAGTCTTCGGCGGCGGCTTCGACCCCCAGCTCGATGCCCTGCCAGTACTGGTTGGACAGGGCCTTCAGGACGACGCCGATACGCTCGCCCGATCCGTCCGGGACGGGGCCGTCTGCGGCGATGTCGACGCCGTCGACGCTCGCGATCCCCTCTTGGTCGCTCCCGTACGTGAAGGCGCAGTCGTCACCCGACTCGCCTCCTCCTCCGGTCGCCCCCGCGCCGGTGCACCCGGCGAGAAGCAGAGTTGCGACGACGACCGCGGCCCCTGCACCGAAACTGCTCTGTTTCATGACTGTGCTCCACTCTCAGCGGCTCCTTCGCCGTTGTGTAGATGAGATTAGGATACCGGTATCTGAAACGCAAGCGGAGAATGTCCCCCGCGCCCGGATCGGGCGTACGCAAGCGTCAGGGAGGGGGTGAGGTCGTGCCCCGAACGCGCAGGATCGGCCGCTCGACGACAGTGCGCACATCGTCGTACGGCGGGTCGTCGCTCGCGGCGAGACGCCCGAGCAGCAGCGACGCGGCTTCCGCACCGAGCTCGGCCGCGCGACTGTCGACCGTCGTCAGCGAGATGAACGAGTTGGCGGTGAGGGCGATGTTGTCGAATCCGACGATCGAGACGTCTTCAGGGATGCGGAGCCCGCGCTGACGGGCAGCGTCCATCGCCCCGAGCGCCATGTTGTCGTTGCCCATGAAGATCGCCGTGGGCCGCGCCTCGCGGTCGAGCAGCTCGCGTGCGGCCGCGGCTCCGGCTTCGGGCGCGGACGACGCGGCGATCACGACGAGATCGTCGACGGGGTCGATGCCGTGACGGATGAGCGCGTGCCGGTATCCCCACAGTCGGTTACGGAAGGGAACGACGTCCTGCGGTCCCGCGACGTGGGCGATCCGCCGGTGCCCGAGCTCGACGAGGTGATCGACGGCGAGCTCGGCGCCCGCCCTGTTGTCGACGGTGACCGAGTCGGTCACGAGATGAGGAAGATCGCGGCTGGCGAGGACGAAGCGCATCCCCGACTCCATGAGCGACTCGATGTCCTCGGCCTGCATGCGGGCCGAGCCGAGGATCACGCCGTCCACCTGCCGACGGATCATCGAGCGCGCGATCGCCATCTCGCGTTCGGGGTCGGAGTTCGAGCTGCCCAGAAGCAGCGTGTATCCCGCATCCTCGAGCACGTCCTGCACTCCCGCGACGAGGTCGGGGTAGAAGGGGTTACGGATGTCGGGGGCGATGAGCCCGATCGTCATCGTGCGGTTGTGCGTCAGCCCCTGCGCGATCAGGCTCGGCTCGAACCGCAGGCTCTCGATCGCCGCCTCGATGCGCTCACGAGTCTGCGCCGACACGTAGTAGCCGCCGGAGCCCGCGTTGAGGTACTTCGACACGGTGCTCTTCGTCACGCCTGCGCGCTCGGCGACGTCCTGGATGGTCGAGCGCGTCGACTTCTTCGCCGTTCGCGGCGCGGTCTCGCGCGATCCACTCCTGCCTCGGCTGTCTGCCACCGTCGCACCTCCTGAGGCGCGTCCTCGCGCCCGACCAGCGTAGACCCGGTCCCGCGGTCGTCTCGTGCTTCAGCCTCGAGTGCGCGTGGCGTCGGACCGCGCGGGAGCGACGGACGCACGCACGACCGCGGGCATCTCGATGAGCGTCTCGCCGTGCGACCCCTCGTCGAGCAGGATCTCGACCGCGCGGCGGCCCATCGCCTCGTGGGGGAGCGCCACCGTCGTGAGGCCGCGCCCGCGCCGGTGTTCACCGGGCCGACGATCTGGGGCGGGTAGCGGGGGGCGCTCAGAGGGTGATGGCGGCGACAGTGACCAGCAGCGTCGCCGCGACCAGGTAGGGACCGAACGGCAGATGCGTGTCGGCACCCGGGGTTCGCCGTCGACGAGCGAGCAGGACGCCGGCGTGCGGGATGGCGAGGACGTACGCCATGACGAGCGCGTACACCAGCAGCAGCCAGCTGAACCACCCGGTGAGCAGCCCGATCGCGAGGAACAGCTTGATGTCGCCGGCGGCCAGCGTGCCGATCAGCGCGATCACCGCGGCGATGGCGAAGATCCCCGCCGCGGTGATCGCCGCCTGCGCCAGCAGCTGCCACTGCCCCGTCGTGGTGGCCAGGCCCGCCCAGTACCCCGGCAGGAACGAGTACATCACGCCTGCCGCGGCGGCGCGCAAGCCCCCGCGACGGCGCGCGCAGCGCGTCGCTCAGCCGCCCGCGGCGAGCTCCCTGGCTCGCGCGAGGGCGGCGTCGGTGGCGCGGCCGAACAGGCGCGGGAGGTCCGCCTCCTGCAGCACCGTCACGGCCCGCTCCGTCGTTCCCTTGGGGCTCGTGACGCGTCGGCGCAGCTCGGCCGGGTCCTCCCCGGATGCCTCGAGCAGCGCCGCGGCGCCGATGAACGTCTGCTCCGCCATCCTCCTCGCGTCCTCCCGCACGAAGCCCTTCTCCTCGGCGGCGGAGGTGAGCGCCTCGACGAGCAGGAAGACGTACGCGGGACCGGAACCGGAGATCGTCGAGAGCGCATCGATGCCGGATTCGGGCACCTCGATGACCGAGCCGCAGGTGTCGAAGAGGGCGCGCACCTGCGCCCGCTGCGTCGCGCTCACGCGATCGCCCGGCGCGAGGCCCGTGACGGCCTTGCCGACGAGCGCGGGGGTGTTCGGCATCGAGCGCACGACGGCACGGTCGGGTCCGAGCTCGCGGGCGAAGGTCGCCAGCGTGACCCCCGCCGCGAGGCTCACGACGACGGCGCCCGCACGAAGCGCCGGCGCGATTTCTCGCAGCAGGTCGGGCACCATCGCCGGCTTCACCCCCACCAGCACGATGTCGGCGGAGGCGGCGGCCCGGACGTTGGCGGTGGGGTCGTCCTCGAGCGCGAGGCTCGTGACCCCCGGCATCCCCGCGAGCGCGCGCGCCTTGGCGGCGGTGCGGTTGGTCACGACGACCTCGCGCGCACCGCCCGCGGCGACGACGCCCTGGAGGATCGCTCCCCCCATCGACCCCGCCCCGAGGATCGCGACGGACGGCGGGATGGCATCGGGAACGCTCATGCGCCCCATCCTAAGGAAGGGCTCACCGCGCGGGTCTAGGATCGGCAGGTGTGGGTGCCGCAGCCCCAGGAACGGGAGGAACGCATGACCCTCTTCGACGGAATCGCCGCTCGCACGGTCGAGACCCCGAGCCTCGCGGTGAACATCCTCGAGCGCACGGCCGACGACCCCGAGACCTCGCCCGAGCGCACCGTGGTGTTCGTGCACGGGAACCTCGCCTCGAGCCTCCTCTGGCAGGAGATCATGCAGGACCTGCCGGGCGACCTGCGCGTCATCGCCGTGGATCTGCGCGGATTCGGCGGCACCGAGAACGCCCCCGTCGACGCCACCCGCGGGCTGCGGGACTACAGCGACGACCTGCATGCGACGCTCACGGCCCTCGGCATCCCGGCCGCGCACCTCGTCGGCTGGGCGATGGGAGGCGGCGTCATCATGCAGTACGCCCTCGAGCACCCCGCGCTGAGCCTCACGCTGCAGTCGCCGGTCTCCCCGTACGGATTCGGCGGCACCCGGCGCGACGGCACCCGCCTCACCGACGACGACGCGGGCACCGGCGCCGGCAGCGCCAACCCCGACTTCGTCGATCGCCTCACGGCGAAGGACACCACCGACGAGGCGCAGACCTCGCCCCGCAGCGTGTTCCGCACCTCCTACGTCGCGCCCGGCTACACGAGCGACCACGAGGACGTCTGGGTGGAGTCGATGCTCACCACCTCGACGGCGACGGGCAACTACCCCGGCGACTCCGTCTCGAGCGAGAACTGGCCGGGCTTCGCGCCCGGCGGCATCGGCGTGCTCAACACGATGGCGCCGAAGCACTTCGACGTCTCGGGCATCGCCGACCTCCCCGACAAGCCCCCCGTCCTGTGGGTGCACGGCACGGTCGACGCGATCGTCTCCGACGCGTCGTTCTTCGATCTGAACCACCTGGGCGCCCTCGGCGTGGTTCCCGAATGGCCGGGCGAGGAGGTCGCCCCCGCGCAGCCGATGGTCTCGCAGACGCGGGACGTGCTCGCGCGGTACGCCGCGAACGGCGGCGTCGTGCGCGAGCTCGCGCTCGACGGGGTCGGCCATTCCCCTCACCTGGAGCGTCCCGCCGAGGTGCGCCGGGCACTCCTGCAGATCATCGGGTACGTCGACATGCCGGCCGACCCGGCCCCGCCGACCGAGGCGATCATCCTCCGATCGGCCGACTGAGGCCGCTCAGCGCTTCGGCGCGAAGAACCGCTGCAGCAGCGCGCGCGACTCCTCCTCGCGCCCACCCGCGACGACCTCGGCACGGTACGGCAGCCGCCGATCGCGCACGAGGTCGTACTGCGATCCGGCGGCCCCCGCCTTCTCGTCCCACGCGGCGAAGACGAGGCGCGAGACGCGGGCCTGGAGCAGGGCGCCGGCGCACATGACGCAGGGCTCGAGCGTCACGACGAGCGTCGCGCCCTCGAGGTTCCACGACCCGGTGGATGCCGCGGCCCGGCGCAGCGCGAGCACCTCCGCGTGCGCCGTGGGGTCGCTCGTGCCCTCCCGCTCGTTGCGGCCCTCACCGACGACGCGGCCGGCGGCATCCATCACGACGGCTCCGACGGGCACCTCCCCCGCCGCGGCGGCCTCGCCGGCGAGCTTGAGCGCGCGCCGCAGCCCGCGATCGTCGGCGTCGGGCGGGAAGGCGGGCATCGGCACTCCTGAGGGGAACGGTTAGATTGAGCCTATGCGTGTGCACGTCGCCGACCACCCCCTCATCACCCACAAGCTGACGGTGCTGCGCGATGCGCGCACCTCGTCGCCGGTGTTCCGTCAGCTGACCTCGGAGCTGGTCACCCTGCTCGCGTACGAGGCGACCCGTCAGGTGCGGGTCGAGCCGATCGAGATCCAGACCCCCGTCACGACGACGACGGGTGTGCGGATCGCCGATCCGCGCCCGATCGTCGTGCCGATCCTTCGCGCGGGACTCGGCATGCTCGAGGGCATGGTGACACTGCTGCCCACCGCCGAGGTCGGATTCCTCGGCATGGTGCGCAACGAGGAGACCTTCGAGCCGCAGACGTACGCCGAGCGTCTCCCCGAGGACCTCAGCGACCGCCAGTGCTTCGTGCTCGACCCGATGCTCGCCACGGGCGGCTCGCTCGGTGCCGCGATCGAGTTCCTCTTCCGCCGCGGTGCGCAGGACGTGACCGCCATCTGCCTGCTCGGCGCACCCGAGGGGGTCGCCGCGATCGAGAGGCAGGTGGACGGCCGCGACGTGACCCTCGTGCTCGGCGCGATCGACGAGCGCCTGAACGAGAGGGGCTACATCGTCCCGGGCCTCGGCGACGCCGGCGACCGCCTCTACGGCACGGTCTGACGGGCCGCGGGCCCACGCCCGCCGCCGACCAGCCGGCTGAACGCGCTGAGGCGCGCCACCCCCTCGGGCGTATGCGGCAGGTCGTCGAGCAGACCAGGGGAGTGCACGAGGTACGCCGCGACCTTCGCGCGGGAGATCGCCACGTTGAGGCGATTGGCCAGCAGGAGGAAGTCGATACCGCGAGGGGCGTCGCGCGCGCTCGAGGCCGCGAGGCTGAGGATCGACACGGCCGCCTCCTGCCCCTGGAAGAGATCGACCGTGCCGACGGGGATGCCGCGGAGCCCGGCCGCGTCGAGCGCGCGGCGGATCTCCGCGACCTGGGCGTTGTACGGCGCCACGACGATGACGTCCTCCGGCGCGAGCGGACGCTCCCCCGCGCCGTCGTCGTAGGGGCGACCAATCACCGACCTCGCGAGGCGCACGACCTCGGCGGCCTCCTCGATCGACGCCGTCGTGTTCTCGTGGTGCACGACCGGGACGACGTGCAGGCCCGGCTCGACCCCGTCGATGCGGCGGCGGGCGGCCGAGGGATGCGAGGCCAGGCGCCCCGCGTAGGCGAGGTGCGACACGGGTTCCGCGACGGCGGGATGCATCCGCCTGCTCTCGGGCAGGAAGAAGCCGCGCCCGGCCGGCAGCACCGCCTCGCCGTCCATGAGCCACCCGAGCGCCGACGTGTCCACGGGCTCGGGATGCGTGCCCTGGCTCACCTGCGGCAGCTGCTGCGGGTCGCCGAGGAGGAGCAGCCGGGATGCCGCGAGCGAGACCGCGATCGTCGAGGCGAGCGAGAACTGACCGGCCTCGTCGATGACGAGGAGATCGAGCGATCCCCGCGGCACGCGCCCCTCGTGGCTGAAGTCCCACGCGGTGCCGCCGAGGACGTAGCCGGTCGCGGCGTTCTCGGCGGCGAACGCCGCGACGCCGTTCTTCGGCAGCGCCGTGAACGCCACCTCGGACGCGTCGTCTTTGGGGGCCTTGCCGACGAGCCGGGCGGGGACCCCGGCATCCACGATGCGATCGAGCATGTGCTCGACGACCGCGTGCGACTGGGCCACGACGCCCACGCGCCACCCGTGCTCGCGCACGAGGGCCTCGACGACGTGCGAGCCGATGTAGGTCTTGCCGGTGCCCGGCGGGCCCTGCACGGCCAGGTAGCTGCGATCGAGCGCGCGCAGAGCCCGCGCGATCTCGGCCGCATCCACCGGTGCGCCCGGCTCGGGGAGGCCCCCGACGCCGCGAGGCGCGCGGCGGCACAGGATGTCGGCGGCTGGCCCCGGCGGCAGGCCGTCGCCCTCCTCGAGCACCCGATCGGCCCAGGCGTCGATCGCAGCCTGCTGGTTGCCGGCGCGCGGAGGGGCTGCGGGGGTGAGGGCGACGGGGAGCTCGGCCCACGTCATCCCGTCGACCGCGCTCTCCTCCACGATCGCCCCGTCGTCGGTCTCCTCGATCACCCGAACGCGGTGGTCGGCGTGGATCCACCGCGGTGACGCCTCGAACGGGAAGGGGGCGGGGAGCTCGTAGACCGCGAACGGGTCGGTGCCGGCCTTGAGCCGCGTGCCCGGGGCGGGCTCGCCGCGCAGTCGCAGCACGCGGCGATCCACGCGCGCCCGCTCGGGGCGGTGCCAGTCCTCGACGACCTCGCTGCGCGCCCGGTCGAGGGCGACGACGTCGCGCGTGTGCTCCCACACCGTCACCGGCTCCCGCAGCCGGAGGAAGTGGGCCGCCCAGAACGACTTCGCCTCGCGCGGGTAGTAGTCGATCGCCGCTGCGGCCAGGCGCAGCGCGCGCTCGTCGGCGGCGGCATCCGCCGACGGCACCGGCCCCGCCGCGATCGCCTCGGCGCGACGCAGCAGCGCCTCCGCCCGTACCGACGGCGCGTAACCCGCCCCCTCGACCTCGGGGTCGGCGGCGGCGACGATGCCGTTCTCGGCCGCTCGCTCGCGCAGCCAGTCGCGCAGGCGTCTCGTGGAGACGCAGTCGTAGCGGTTGTAGTCGGCGATGTCGTCGAGGATGCGCGCGGCGCCCGCGTCGTCCCCCCCATCGTCGAGCGCCCGCGCCTCGACGTACCGCACGATCGACTCGTCGCCGCGCTGCACATCGCTCGAGCGGTGCTCGTCGCCCATGTAGAGCGGCTCGAGCTTCTTGATCGAGTACGAACGCGACCCGACCCGGAGCGCGCGCCGCACGATGGGGTAGAGGTCGACGAAGACCCCGTCGCGCAGGAGGGTGTCGACCTCGGCCTCGCCCACGCCGTAGCGCGCGGCCATCGCGAGCAGGTGGCTCGTCTCGTACGGGGCGTAGTGGTAGATGTGCATGCCGGGGTGGGCGGCGCGCTGCGCGGCGACGATCTCGAGGAACCGCACGAGCGCGGCCTTCTCGGCCTCGAAGGAGTGCGCCCACAGCGAGGAGAACACCTCGCGGTCGTCGACCCAGCCGAAGAGGTAGTCGAGGCCCCACTGCGAGCCCGCTCCCTCGGTGTAGAGCGGGTCGCCCTCGAAGTCGAAGAAGAGGTCGCCGGGGTCGGCGGGCGGCAGCGCCGCGAGGGCGCGCGGCTCGACGACGCGATACGGCGGCGCGGCCTCGGGATCGGCCTCGAGCTGCAGCCGCGCCTGCGTCGCCAGCAGGGCGAAGACCTCGGGGTTCATCCCGGCCGGCGCGGCCTCCGCCGCGGCGAGCCGATCGATCGTCTCGATCCCCGCCGCGCGCAGGCGCCGCCGCTGCAGCGGCCGCATTCCCGCGACGAGCAGCAGATCGTGGGATGCCTCCACCTCGATCTGACACGTCGCGCAGCGCCCGCACGCGCTGAAGCGGTCATCGCCCCACGCGACGGCCGCCGCGCCGGCGCCGAGATCGATGCGGCGGTCGGCGATGAGCTCGCCCAGCCGCGCGCGGCGGAGCCGGTAGACGGGAAGCACGTCGTCGACGGCGTGGATGCTCGTGGTGCCGTCGCCGAGGAGCAGCTCGACGCGGTCGGCGCGCGGCGCCCCGAGTCGATCGAGCTGATCGACGTATGCCGCGAGCTGCATGAGCGCGGTCACCCGTGCACGGCGGGCGAGCTTGGTGTCCTGCACGACCCACCGGCCGTCGGGGTCGCGGAGGAGGAAGTCGGCGAAGCCCACGAAGTCGTCGGTGGCGAAGGCCGCCTGGAACACCACGCGGGCGTCGGAGCGCAGGGCCCGCCCCGTGGCGGCGACGGCCTCGGCGAGCGCCGCCGCGTCGGCCGAGGAGGCGCGCTCGATCTCGGCGACGCCCGACGCACCGAAGCGCTCGCGGTAGGCCTCGAGCATCCGCTCCTCGTGCCGGTCTCCGAGGCGCGCGGCGCGCTCGAGCGTGGGGTCGTCGGGGTCCTCGACGGCGGCGGTGCGCCCGAGCTTCGCGTCGATCGCCCGCAGCCACGCGAACTCGCACTCCGACGCCGCCTTGAGATCGCTCGCGCTCGTGACCAGGCGGGCGGGCGACGTGGCGGTGGGAGGTGTGTATCGCATCGCTTCGAGGCTAGCCGCGGCATCCGACATCTCCGGCGGGGCATCGATGCAAGACTGGGCGGGTGACCGAGAGCCTGCCGTTCGACAACCCGTATCGGCACGGGTTTGCCCGCGTCGCCGCCTGCACGATCCCGCTCGCCCTGGCCGACCCGCGCACGAACGCGCAGACGGTGCTCGCGTCCGTGCGCGAGTGCGCCGCCGAGGGCGTCGCCGTCGCGGTGTTCCCCGAGCTGTGCCTCAGCGGCTACAGCATCGAGGACCTCGTGCTGCAGGACGCCGTGCTGGATGCCGTGGAGGCCGCCGTCCAGACGCTCGTCGAGGCATCCGCCGACCTCGCGCCGCTCTTCGTCGTCGGCGCGCCGCTGCGGCACCGCAACCGCGTGTACAACTGCGCCGTCGCGATCCAGGGCGGTCAGCTGCTCGGGGTCGCCCCCAAGTCGTACCTGCCCACCTACCGGGAGTTCTACGAGCGCCGCTGGTTCGCCCCCGGCGACGACCTCGACGGGCCGCATGCCCGGTGGATCCGCGTCGCGGGGCTCGAGGCGCCGTTCGGGCCCAAGCTGCTGTTCTCCGCCACGGATGTGCCGGGCCTCGTCGTGCACGCCGAGGTCTGCGAGGACGTGTGGGTTCCCATCCCGCCCTCCGCGGAGGCGGCGCTCGCGGGCGCGACCGTGCTGCTGAACCTCTCGGGAAGCCCCATCACGATCGCGCGGGCCGAGGACCGCGCCGACCTCTGCCAGTCGCAGTCGCTGCGCTGCCTCGCCGCCTATGCGTACGCCGCGGCCGGCGCGGGCGAATCGACGAACGACGTCTCGTGGGACGGGCAGACGATGATCTACGAGGCGGGCAACCTGCTGGCCGAGACCGAGCGCTTCCCCGACGGGCCGCGCCACTCGATCGCCGACGTCGACCTCGACCGGCTGCGGCAGGACCGCGCCCGGCAGGGCACCTTCGACGACAACCGGCGCACGCACGCCGCGCGCACCGACGAGTTCTTCACGGTGCCGTTCACGCTGGGGGTGCCCCGCTCCGCGACCGGCCTGCGGCGGCCGATCGACCGCTTCCCGTTCGTGCCCGACGACCCCGCGCGCCTCGCCCAGGACTGCTACGAGGCGTTCAACATCCAGGTCTCGGGCCTCGTGCAGCGCATGCGCTCCATCGGCGATCCCAAGCCGGTCATCGGCGTGAGCGGCGGGCTCGACTCCACCCACGCCCTGCTCGTCGTCGCGCGGGCGATGGACCGGATGGGGCGCCCGCGCTCCGACATCCTGGCCTACACGATGCCGGGGTTCGCCACGAGCGACCACACGAAGTCGAACGCGATCGCGCTGGCGGAGTCGGTGGGCGCGAGCATCGAGACGATCGACATCCGCGAGAGCGCCGCCCTCATGCTCGCGGAGATCGGCCACCCGTTCTCGGGCGGCGAGCCCGTGTACGACGTGACCTTCGAGAACGTGCAGGCCGGGCTGCGCACCGACTTCCTCTTCCGTCTGGCCAACCAGAATGGCGGCATGGTCATCGGCACGTCCGACCTGTCGGAGCTCGCCCTCGGCTGGGCCACCTACGGCGTCGGCGACCAGATGAGCCACTACGCCGTCAACACCGGCGTGCCCAAGACGCTCGTGCAGCACCTCATCCGCTGGGTGATCTCGGCGGGTGAGGGCGTGGATGCCGCGGAGGCGGCCGTGCTGCAGTCGGTCCTCGACACCGAGATCTCGCCCGAGCTGGTCCCGGCCGGCGAGGACGGCAAGGTGCAGTCGACCCAGGACAAGATCGGCCCGTACGCGCTGCACGACGTCACCCTCTTCCACATCCTGCGCTACGGGATGCGGCCCTCGAAGATCGCGTTCATCGCGCACGAGGCGTGGCGCGACGCGGATGCCGGGGCATGGCCGCCCGGCTTCCCGGACGACGAGCGCTACAGCTACGACCTGCCGACGATCGTGCGGTGGCTCGAGGTGTTCCTGCGCCGATACTTCGCGTTCGCGCAGTTCAAGCGCTCCGCGATCCCCAACGGCCCCAAGGTGTCGCCCGCGGGCTCCCTCTCGCCGCGCGGCGACTGGCGCGCGCCCTCGGACGGCAACGCGCGGGCATGGCTCGACGAGCTGCGCAGCGCGCTGCCCGACCTCGTGTCGGAATGACCCGGCCCGTTGCCCCGGGTCAGCGGGTGGGCCGCCCGTAGGCCTCGAGCCACCGCAGCCACACCTCGCTGACGGTGGGGTAGGCGGGGACGGCGTGCCACAGCCGGTCGATCGGCACCTCCCCGACGATCGCGATCGTGGCGGCGTGCAGCAGTTCGGCGACGTCCGGGCCGACGAATGTGGCGCCCACGAGCACCCCGCGGTCGTCGTCGACGACCGCGAGCGCGCGGCCCCGGTAGTCGTCGCTGCGCGTCGAGGCGCCGGCGACCGCGGAGAGATCGTAGTCGAGCGCGCGCACCCGGATGCCGGCCTCCTCGGCCTGGGCCAGCGTCATCCCGACCGAGGCGACCTCGGGATCGCTGAAGACCACCTGCGGCACGGCCGCGTGGTCCGCCGTCGCGACGTGCGCCCCCCAGGGCGCGTCGTCGACGGCTCCCCCGCGTGCCCGCGCCGCGATGACATCGCCCGCGGCGCGAGCCTGGTACTTGCCCTGGTGGGTCAGGAGCGCGCGGTGGGTGACATCCCCCACCGCGTAGAGCCATTCGAATCCCCCGACGCGCAGGGTGTCGTCGGTCGTGAGCCAGTCGCCGGCCTCGAGGCCGACGCTCTCCAGGCCCAGGTCGCCCGTGTGCGGAACGCGACCGGTCGCGACGAGCACCTCGTCCGCGCGCACCTCGCCGCCGTCCGAGAGGGAGAGCACGACGCCCGCCTCGTCGCGGCGCGCCGCGTCCACCCCGGCGCCGGTGCGGATCTCGACGCCCTGCTCGCGGAGCGCCTCCGCCACGAGCTCCCCCGCGAACGGCTCCACGGCGCCGAGCAGCCCCGACCGCGCGATCAGGGTCACGCGCGTGCCGAATCCGGCGAACGCCGTGGCCATCTCGACGCCCACGACGCCGGCCCCCAGGATCGCGAGGGATGCCGGGGGCGCGCTCACGCTCGTCGCGTCGCGGCTGGTCCAGGGGGCGACGTCGATGAGGCCCGGGATCGAGGGGAGCAGCGCGGCGGACCCCGTCGCGACGACGACGGCGTGCCGGGCGGAGAGATCGACCGAGCCGTCCTCCTGCTCGACCCGCACCGTTCGCTCGCCCGTCAGGCGCCCGTGACCGCGGACGAGATCGATGCCCGCGCCGTTCAGCCATTCGACCTGCGAGGAGTCGTTCCAGTCGTGGGTGAAGCTGTCGCGGCGCCGCAGCACGGCGGCGACGTCGACGTCTCCCGTCACGGCCTGAGCGGCACCGTCCACCGCGCGTGCGGCTCGGAGGGCGGCGGCGCTGCGCAGGAGCACCTTCGAGGGCATGCAGGCCCAGTAGGAGCACTCGCCGCCGACCAGCTCCGCCTCGACGATGACCGTCGACAGGCCGCCCTGCACGGCGCTGTCGGCGACGTTCTCGCCGACGGCGCCGGCACCGATCACGATGACGTCGTATTCGCGTGCGCTCATCCACCCACGCTAGTGCGGGTTCCGCCTACGCGGGCCGGTCGCGCAGACCCACCCGGTCGGGGATCTCGAAGGCGAGACCCGGAAGCCACGTGCCCGGGTCGGGCCATGGCCGCGACGTCGGCAGCGCCGTGAGGAGCCGGCGCAGGGCGGCGCCCATCGCCTCGCCGGAGCCGCCCGCGGGCAGGGCCGCCGGCAGCACCCGCCGGGGCGCGCGATGGCCGAGCGCCCCGCACCACCAGTGCCGCCAGGTGCCCTCCGCGCCGTCCGGGTCGAGCACGACGTAGTAGTCCGGCATCAGCGCCCCGTCGTCGCGGAAGTGCGCGAGGGCGACGTCCACCTCGATCTCGAGGGTGCCGAGCGTCGCGCGTTCCTCGAACAGCTCCACCCACGCTGCGGCGACGTGCTCGAGCGGATCGGCGTCGTGCACGATCCAGGGTGTGCGGCAGGCCGCGATGCGGCGGGAGGCCAGCTGCGGATCGGTGTCCCGCAACGAGAGCGACTCGACGCCGTCGAGCCCTTCCAGGGAGGCGATCGCCTCCTCCGCGGCCGCTCCGACGATCGCGAGGACCGTTCCCGAGGGGTCGGTGTCGATGCTGTGCGCCATGATCCAGCGTACGTCGGGGCGTGTTGCCGGCGGGTGACCGCGGTCGATCGTTCCCGTGTCGTGACACGCGGATGCCGGCTCCCGGGTCAGTCGCCGGCCCGGGCGTTGTAGACGGTCACCTCGGCGGCATCCACCGCCGCGCGGTAGGCGCGGAAGACGGCCAGGGCCTCGTCTCGCAGCACGTCCTGCGTGACGCGGATGCCGCGGGCCTCGAACTGCTCGGCCCAGTCGGTCACCATGGGGCCCTCGTCGAACGTCGTGATCTCCTCGAGCTCCGGTCCCGAGCCCGCCACGACGAGCGAGCGGACGCCGGACCACATCGTCGCGCCGTAGCACTGCACGCAGGGGCGCCAGTTGACCACGAGCTCGTGCTCGGGCTGGTCGTCGCCGCCCAGGTCCCACGAGCCGGCACGGCGCTGCGCCGTGCCGAGGGCGGTGACCTCGGCGTGGGCCGAGGAGACCCCGCTGCCGAGCACGACGTTGACGCCGACGGAGACGATCCGACCGGTCTCCGTCTCGGCCACGAGCGCCGCGAACGGGCCTCCGTTGCCCTCGCGCCAGTTGCGATCGGCGAGGCGGTGCACGAGCGCCATGCGCTCGGCGACGTCGGGGATGATGTCGGGCACGCCGGCGAGCTCGTCGGAGATCCACTCGGGAAGCTGCACGTCGTACCCGGTGGCGAAGTAGGCCAGGTCCATCCCTCCACCCTGGCGCACCCATGTTTCCCGCCCGTAACGGCGGGTGGGGGAGAATGGTCCCTCGTGAGACTCCTCGTGGCGGCGCTGGACGCCGAACTCGTCGCCTTCCCCGCCGAACTCGACGGCTTCGACCGCCTCGTCACCGGCCCCGGCAAGCTCCAGGCGGCCGTCGCCCTCACCCGCGCGCTCGAGCGCGGGACGTACGAGGAGATCGTCGTGGTGGGAACGGGCGGTGGCATCGACCCCGTGCTCGAGGCCGAGGTGTACGAGGTGACCGGCGCGATCCAGCACGACGTCACCGACATCGATGGGATCGTCGGGCAGCACGTCTCCCTGCCGGCGCGCGTCGACGTTCCCGGCGAGGGCATCGTGATCGCGACGGGCGACCACTTCGTCGACGACGCCCTCGCCGTCGCCGGCATCCGCTCGCTCGGGGCGGGCATGGTCGACATGGAGACCTACGCCTACATCTGGGTGGCCCAGGAGTACGGCGTGCCCATCCGCATCCTGAAGTCCGTCTCCGATCGGGCGCAGGGCGACGCGATCACCGACTGGCGCACCACGGTCGCGGCGTGCAGCGCGCAGCTGTGGGACCGCTTCGCCCGGGAGTTCGCCGCCTGAGGATCGGGGCCTCCCTTCTGCGGGGCCGGCTCAGTCGCGCGAGCGCGAGAAGACGGCGCGCAGGACGAAGAACACGATCACCGCGACCACCGCGACGACGATGAGCTTGACGATGAACGCCAGCACCGAGAACAGGATGTTCACGAGCCACCAGGCGATGACGATGGCGACGATGACGCCGAGGACGGTCCAGATCGTGCCGCTTTTCATGCCTCAAGCCTAACCGTCTGGTGCACGAGACTCGGGCCGCCGGGGAGCGCCTCGACCCTCAGCTGCGCGGGGATCTGCTCGCGCATCGCCTCGACGTGGCTGATGAGGCCCACGGTGCGGCCCCCCTGGCGCAGCTCGTCGAGCGTGCGCATCGCCGTCTCGAGGGTCTCCGCGTCGAGCGAGCCGAAGCCCTCGTCGATGAAGAGGGTGTCCAGCCGCACGCCGCCCGCCCGCGCGGTGACCACTTCGGCAAGACCGAGGGCGAGGGCGAGGGAGGCGAGGAACGTCTCGCCCCCGGAGAGCGACTGCGCGGGTCGCGAGAGCCCCGTATAGGCGTCGAACACCTCGATCGACAGCCCCGAGGCGGCGCCGCGCGCGGCCAGCGCGTCGCTGTGCCGCAGGCGGTAGCGCCCGTCGGACATGTCGGCCAGCCGCAGGTTCGCGGCCGCGATGATCTGCTCGAGCTCGGCCGCGAGCACGAAGGTCTCGAGCTTCATGCGGTGCGTGTTGGGGGCGCGCCCGGCGATGGTGTCGGCGAGCCGCACGATGACGGCGTGCTCCTCCGCGAGCGCCCCGAGCGTCGCGTGCGCGGCGCGCGCGTCGGTCAGCAGCTGCGACAGACGCGTCACCAGCTGCTCTGCCGCGAGGGCGGCCTGCACCGCCGCGGCCCACGCCGCCCTCGCGTCGTCCCGGGCCCGCTCCGTCTCGGACGTGTCGACCGGCTCCTCCGGCAGCGCCTCCAGCTCCAGCTCCAGCAGCGTCGCCTTCTCCGCCGCGAGGGCCGCCTCGTGGCCGCGCACGCGAGCGGCCAGCGCCTCCCGCTCCTGCTCGCTCCGCAGCGCGGATGCCGCGGCATCCGCGCTCTCGAACCCCGCCGTCTCCAGCGCGTCGGCGAGCCGCGCGAGCGCCTCCCCGTGCAGGGCGGCGCGCGCCTCCCGCTCGGCGCGCGCGTCGGCGAGAACACGCAGGTGCCGCACGGCGGATTCGCTCTCGGCCATCCGCAGGGCGGCGGAGGCGGCGGAGCCCCGCGCGGCCTCGACCGCGCGTTCCTGCTCGCGGATCGACGCGTCGAGCACCGCGATGCGGCTCGCGCGGTCGGCGCGCTCGGCCGAGAAGGCGTCCGTCAGCTCGCGCAGTCGCCGCCGCTCGTCGAGCGCACTCGCCTTCTCCGCCGTCAGCGCGTCCCGCCGGCGCGCGGCGTCCTCGGCGGCCTCGACGCGCGTCAGGGCCTCCGCCCGGCGGGCGCGGATCGCATCTGCCGTCTCGCCGCCGGCGCGCCCGCGCGCGCGAGCGGCGTTCTCCGCCAGCGCCGCGGCGGCCTGGTTCGCCTCGCGCAGGGCCGCCATCGCGGCATCCAGGCGCTGCTCGGCGCCATCGATCTGCTCGTCGGACACGGCATCGTCTGCCGCCGCGGCCGGTTGCGGGTGCTCGGTCGCCCCGCAGACCGCGCAGGGCTCCCCCGGCACCAGCTGCGCGGCGAGGTCGGCCGCGTTGCCGCGCAGCCGGTGCTCGCGCAGGGTGCGCAGCTCCCGGTTGGCGGCGTCGAGCTCGGCGGAACGCGCCAGCGCCCGGGCGTCGGCCTGCGCCCGGAGGGCCTCGCACTCCTCCGCTTCGGCGCACGCGGCGAGGCGTTCGCCGGCATCGACGAGGTCTGCTCGCGCCGCGGCGGCCAGCGCCGCCGCCTCGCCCAGAGCGGGCAGCAGGGCGTCGATCTCGGCGATGCGCGCGTCGAGCTCCGCGGCGCGCCGCACCGCGGCGGCCTCGTCCCGCGCGCGGTCGGCGTCCTCGGCGCGCAGGCGGTCGCGCTCGTCGCGGCGACGTGGGAGCGCCTGCTCGGCCTCGGCCGCCTCGCGCAGGGCGGGCAGCGCACCGGCACGCTCGTCGGCGGCCGCTCGAAGCGCCACGGGATCGGCGTCGAGGTCGATGCCGATCGCGGCCCCCGAGGCCTCGCGGAGTGCCGCCTCCGCCGCCGCGTCGGCGCGGATCGCCGCGTCGCGCGCCTGGTCTGCCGCCGTCGCCGCCGTGCGGACGGGTTCGGCGCGGAGGGCGGCCGCGAGCTCCGCCCGGGCCTCGTCGATGCTGCCGTCCCGCTCCTCGAGCCCGCGCAGCCGCGCGCGGGCGGCGCCGCGTCGCTCCTGCTTCTCGCGCGCCCGCTCGGCGCGGGTGTGGACGGTCTCGGCGGCCTCGCGGGCGGCGGCCGCGGCATCCACGGCGTTGTCGGTGGTCTCGGCGCGGTACCGCGCGCGGTCCACCGCCCGCTCGAGCGCCGCGATGCGCGACGCCGGATCGGTGGCGACACCGGCCGCACCCGCGACGGCGCCGCCCTCGGGATCGACCTCGGCATCGTCGGCGAGGTCGGCGGACACCCGCTCGGCCTCGGCGAGCACGCGATCGAGGAGGGCGACGCTCTCGCTCGAGCGGGCCTCGGAACGCCTGCGCCGCTCGTCGAGGTCGGCCTCGTACTGCTCGAAGCGCTCGCTGTCGAAGAGCGAGCGCAGCAGGGCCTGGCGCTCGCCGCCGCCGGCGAGGAGGAAGCGGGCGAAGCGGTTCTGCGCGAGCAGGATCACCTGGAGGAACTGCCCCTGCGTGAGCGGCAGGATCTCGTGCAGCGCCTCGCCGACGTCGCGCGGACGCGCGGCGACCCCCTGCCAGCCGCCGTCCTCCCACCGGAACAAGCGCGCCTGGGGCGCCGCCGTGGTCATCCCCGTGCCGTTCTTCTTCGCCCTCTGGTACTCCGGCGAGCGCTCGACGCGCCAGCGCGCGTCGCCGGCCGTGAACTCGAGGGCGACCTCCGTCGCGTCGGCGGGCGCGCAGTGGTCGCTGCGCAGGCGCTTCTCGCCTCCGTCGTAGCGCGGCACGCCCCCGTACAGCGCGAAGCAGATCGCATCCAGAAGGCTCGACTTGCCCGCGCCCGTGCGCCCCGAGATGAGGAAGATGCCGTCGTCGGCGTACTCGTCGATGTCGACGATCTGTCGCTGCCGGAACGGACCGAAGCCCTCGACCTCGATGCGGTGGATTCTCACACCCGCACCTCGGCGGCGACGCGGCCGCGGACGGTCTCGGCGATGATCTCGGCCTCGGCGGCGCTCGCGCCCTCGCCCTCGCGCACGTGGGCGAGGAAGGCGTCCACGAGCTCCTCGTCGGTGCGGGTCGCCCCCACGCGCGCGGCGTAGCTGACCCCGTCGCGCTCGCGGCGCTCGGCGGGCTGATGCACGACGGCCGCGCAGTGCGGAAAGCGCGCGAGCAGCCGGCGCATGGGGTCGGGCTGGGGTGTGGTGTCGGTGTACTGGGCGCAGACCCAGGCATCCGTCTCGGCGTCGAAGCGGGCGTCGGAGAGCAGGTCGTCGAGCGTGCCGGTGAGGGTGACGAGCCGGCGCGGCACGGGGAGGGGGAGCCACCGGGTGCCCGCGAGCCCCGACTCGTCGAGGTCGACCAGCCACGAGCCGCGCGGTTTGTGCTGCTCGCCGAACGAGTAGTGCAGGGGCGCCCCGGCGTAGCGGACGCCCTCGGCGAGGGTGTTGCGGCCGTGGATGTGGCCGAGCGCGACGTAGTCGTGGCCGCCGAAGACCGACAGCGGCACGACGTCGAGCGTGCCCTGCCGGATCTCGCGCTCGACGCCGGGCGTGGGCTCGACGTCGGCGGCGAAGCAGTGGGCGATCGCGACGGAGCGGCCACCCCGCAGGGCACGGTCGGCGGCGACCAGGTCCATGACGTGCGCGAGCGTCTGCGCCTGCGTGCGCAGGGTCGTGTCGGGCCACAGGTGCCGCACGAGCGCGGGCTCGAGGAAGGGGATGCCGTATAGATGCACGGGTCCGTGCTCGTCGTGGATCGTGACGGGGTCGGCGGCCTCGAGCGGCTGGGTGCGCACGTGGATGCCGGCGAGCGCGACGAACCGGGACAGGAAGCCCAGCCGTGCGGCGGAGTCGTGGTTGCCGCTCGTGAGCACCACCTGGGCGCCGGCGTCGCGCAGCTCGGCGAGCGTGTCGGCGAGGAGCGTATAGCAGTTGGCGGCGGGCGCGGCGGAGTCGAACACGTCGCCCGCGACGATCACGACGTCGACGTGGTGGCTGCGCACCTGCTCGGCCAGCGCGCCCAGCACGGTGCGCAGCGCCGGCAGCGTCGAATGCCCGTGGAAGGTGCGTCCGATGTGCCAGTCCGAGGTGTGCAGGATGCGCATGCTCACACGGTAGATCGGGCCCCGGACATCGCCCGTGAGGCGGACGGGCGGTTCGCCGAGAGCGGATGCCGCGGCATCCGCGACACGCCCGCGAAACACGGCCCGGGTAGCCTGCGGGCATGTCCCTGCCCGATGTCAGCGCCGTCTACCTGCTCCGGCCCGGCGCCGCCGGCGGCACCGACGTCCTGCTCGGCTACAAGCGCCAGGGCCCCCGCCTGGGTCGCGTCGTGGGGATCGGCGGCAAGATCGAGCCGGGCGAGAGCGTCCGCGACGGGGCCGTGCGGGAGGTGCACGAGGAGACCGGTCTGCACCTCGCTCCCGGCGACCTCGTTCCCGCGGGCGTGCTGGACTACCTCTTCCCCGCGCAGCCCGCCCTCTCGCAGCGCTCGCACGTCTTCACCTGCACCCGGTGGCACGGGGAGCCTGTCGAGACCGACGAGATCGTGCCGCGGTGGTTCTCCCTCGACGACGTGCCGTACGGCCGGATGTGGGATGACGCGGCCCGGTGGCTCCCCGACGTCCTGCGCGGCGGCACGGTCGCGGCCCGATACACGTTCGGCGCCGACCTTGCGACCGTGGTCGAGGAGGAGCGCTGCGCGCTCGCCTGATCAGTCCACGGGGTCGAACGCGGGGATCTCGCCGCGGCGGCGGCCGAAGAGGTCGATGACCGACACGAGGAACGCCCCCGCGAGGAAGAGGCCGACAGCGGCCATCCCGTACATGTAGGCGTCGTGGTAGATCACGTCGGTCGGCCCAGAGCCGTCCTCCCGGTACACGGCGGCGTAGAACAGCGACAGCCCCACCGCGGTGCCCACGGCGGTGCCGATCCGCTGCCCGAGCTGGCCGACCGAGCCGGCGAGTCCGCCCCCGCGCACGGGGACATCCGCCAGCGCGAGGGTCTGGTTGGGCGAGACCACGAGGCCGCCGCCCACCCCCGCGACGGCCATGATCGCCGCCATGACGTAGACGACGACGCCCGGCGGCACGAAGACAGCCGCGAGCACGAGCCCGATGACCCCCGCGAGCATCACCGCCAGGCCGATCACGACGAGGCGCCGCCCGAAACGCGCGACGAGGAGCCCGCCGGCCCAGGATGCCGCGGCGCTGGCCAGCGCGAATCCGATCGAGACCATCCCGGCGAAGACCGGCTCGAGCCCCACCCCGCTCTGCAGGAAGAGCGTCGTGAGCAGGAAGAGCGCCGGAAGGGCCGCGAAGTACGCGGTGGAGATGAGGGTGCCGTTTCGGAACGACGTGATGGCGAAGAGCGAGAACGGGATGAGGGGCGCCCGCCCGAGCGAGGCGTACCGCCGCTCCCACAGCACGAACGCGAGACCGAAGACGGCGAAGACCACGAGCAGCCACCAGCGGGCCGGGTCGTCCTCCGGCGAGCCCGTCGTGAAGAGGAACGGCCACATGAGCGCGAGCACCGTGAGCCCGAACAGCACGACGCCCACGGGATCGAGCTGGAGCCGCCCGGGGGCGGAGAGACGCGTGCTGGGCAGCACCCAGGCCGCGAGCGCGATCGCGACGACCCCGAGGGGGACGTTCATCCAGAAGATCAGGCGCCAGCCGTCGGTGGGGCCGCCGATCGCGATCAGGAGCCCGCCGAGGGTCGGCCCGAAAGCCGTCGCGACGCCGATCGTGGCGCCGAAGAGACCGAACGCGCGGCCCCGCTCCCTGCCCTGGAAGAGCTGCTGGATCATGCCCAGCACCTGCGGCATCTGCGTTCCCGCCGCGACGCCCTGCAGGAGTCGCCCGGCGAGCAGCACCTCGGAGTTCGGGGCGAGCGCGCAGACGAGGCTCGTGAGCGTGAACAGCGTCAGGCCGACGATGAACAGCGCCCGGCGCGAGCGCTGGTCGCCCAGGCGCCCCATCGGCACGAGCACGAGGCCGAAGGTCAGGACGAAGCCGGAGACGATGAGCTGGAGCTCGGTCGGCCCCGATCCGAGCGCCGTCTCGATGGAGGGCAGGGCGACGTTGACCTTCGACAGGTCGAGGATCGTGATGGCCGCGACGGCGACGCAGACCCAGAACGCGCGCCACCGCTGGCTCGGGTCGAGCGGGATGCTGCGGGTGCTCGTCGGCTCCCCCGGCTCGTCGGGCGGTCGCGGGGTCGATGACGGCATTCCGCCAACGATATCGCCCCCCGCCCGCACCGGGGCGGGGATGTCCCACCTGTCGGTAATCTCGTCGGGTGGCGAGCGACATCGAACCCCTCGAGCGGATGGTCGAGGAGATCGACCGGGCCATCGACGATGCGACGGGCGTGCCCGCACCGGAGCGCCCCCCGCGCCGCTTCGATCACGACGGGTCGACGCTCGTCATCGGTGAGCGCGGCCAGGGGGAGCTCACGTTCGTCCTCGTCCACGGCATCGGCATGGGGCGCAAGGTCTTCGGCGATCTCGCGGTGCGCCTCTCCCGCGACGCCCGTGTGCTGGCGGTGGATCTGCCGGGGTACGGCGAGGCCCCGGAGCCGCCTCGCACGCCGACGATCGAGCGCATGGCCGACGCCGTCGCGGCCCTGCTGCGCGCCGAGGGAGCGACGGATGCCGTGCTCATCGGCCACTCGATGGGAACGCAGGTCGTGGTCGAGGTCGCCGCCCGCCACGGGCTCGGATCACGCGTCGTCCTCGTCGGACCCACGATCGACGACTCCGCGCGCAGGGCGCGGACCCAGCTGCGCCGCCTCGCGGCGGATCTGCTCGACGAGAGCCCGAAGGTCCTCCTGCTCGGGGCTCGCGAGTATCTGCGCGCGAGGCCGCACCTGATCCGGAAGACGCGCGCGATGATCGTCCACCGGCCCGAGGACGCCTACCCGCGCGTGGCGGTGCCCGCCCTCGTCGTCCGTGGGGCGGAGGACCCCGTCTCGCCGGAGCCGTGGTGCCGCCGCGTCGTGGCGGCCCTGCCGCAGGGCAGCTACGCGGAGGTGCCCGGTCACGGTCACGAGACGATGATCAAGGACGCGGCACCCGCCCACCGCCTCATCCGGGAGTGGCTGGGGCGGTGAACCGACCGACTCCGGCGTGAGGGGTCAGGAGCTGGTCTGAGCGGGCGTCCACCGCTCGCCTCGCGAGAGGCGCCCGGCGATGTCGTGCACGTCGGCGTCGGGGAGCTCGATCCCGGTCTGCGCGAGGCGCTCGCGCAGCACGTGCTCGACGGCATCCGCGTCCTTGCCGCCGACGTCGGCACGGGTCTGATCGACGACGCCGGCCAGGCGCGCGGCATCCGTCGTGTCGTGCTGGGCCATCGAGGGCTCGTCCTGCGTGTTCTCGCTCATGACTCGTCTTCGGAGAGGTCGTCGTCCCGGATGAGGTCGGGATCGCTGTTCTGCGTCGCCTCGGGGCCCTCGACGGGCACCCCCGCCTCGGTCAGGCGCGGCGAGCCGATGGCGCCGGCGTTCTGCTCCGCGCTCTCCTGGTCGGCGGTCTCGCCGCTCTCCCAGCCGCCGGGCGGGTCGGCGTCGATGACGCCCTCGGGAAGGTCTCGGTCGTGGTCCGCGGTCATGGCGCACCCCTTTCGTCGGCCCCAGCATCTCGCGCCCCGGGCGCACTCCGCAGGGGGTTGACGGGGCGGATGCCGCGGACTATCGCGCGTCGGCGGCGCCGGCGTCGGCGGCGCGCGCCGCGCGGGCGTCGTCGCGGATATTCTGCGCGAGGAGCTGGCCGCCGCTGGTCAGCAGCGCGCGGCGCCAGGGGACGACGCCCTCGATCTCGATCTGGATCGACATCGACAGCACCGTCCGGATAAGGACGATGAGCCCCAGGATGACGGCGTCCTCGATCGAGGGCTTGGAGGTGATCGTGCGGATCAGGTCGGCGGCGACGAGGATCTCCAGGCCCAGCAGGATCGCCGAGCCGAGCGTGTTGCGCAGCGTCTGGAACGCCGCGCGCCCGCCGTCCCGGCGGGAGAGCGAACGGGCGCCGAGCACGAGGGCGATGATCGCCCCGATGATCATCGCGGCGGCCCCCGCCGCCTCGAAGCCGACCGCGATCGCCGTGAAGACGTGCTCCATGTCCACCCGGCCAGCCTAATGGGGGTGCATCGCGTGGCCCGGGGGGCCAGTGTGGTGTCCGAGTCCACCAGCGAGTGAGCACTCCTCCAGCCTGACGCCGTCATGAGGTCTAGGCCTAGATCGTGCCCTCGCTGGTTGGTGAGGAGGCCGTGATGGCTGCTGGGATGACGTGCTTCGAGCACTGAACCATTAGGACGCTGCGAGCTTTCTCCGGGACGAGCAATGATCAGGTTCGCGAAGGGAGCGGGGACGATGTTGTTCCTCGGTGATGACTGGGCGGAAGCCCACCACGACATCGAACTGCAGGACGAGCAGGGCGCAGTGCTGGTTCGGCGTCGACTGCCGGAGGGGGTGACGGGGTTGGCGCGGTTGCACGCGCTGATCGCGGATCATCTCGACGACGCCGACGATCCGAGCGTGGTGTTCGTGGGGATCGAGACGGATCGGGGCGGGTGGGTGCAGGCTCTGATCGCGGCCGGGTACTCGGTGTATCCGATCAACCCGCAGCAGTCGGCCCGGTACCGTCAGCGGCACTCGACGTCGGGCGCGAAGAGCGACCCCGGGGATGCGCACGTGCTCGCGGAGATCGTCCGCACCGACCGTGATCATCACCGGCCCGCGACCGGCGACAGCGACCTCGCCGAGGCCGTGAAGGTGCTGGCGCGGACCCATCAGACGATGATCTGGTCGAAGCAGCGGCAGGCCAATCAGCTGCGGTCGATGCTGCGAGAGTTCTACCCTGCCGCGTTGACCGCGTTCAGCGACGACCTCGCCGGACGAGACGCCCTCGCCGTCCTCGCCGCCGCGCCGACCCCGGCCGCCGGACGGGCACTGACCCGGACCCGGCTGGTCTCAGTGCTGCGCCGGGCGGGACGGCGACGCAACCTCGAACACCGCGCGATCGAGATCCTCACCGCTCTCCGGTCCGAGCAGCTCGAACTGTCCGGACCAGTCGCGGCCGCCTACGGCGCCGGGGTCACCGCGATCGCGACAGTGCTGACCGCGATGACCGGTCAGGTCGCTGCGCTGGAAGCCGAGGTCGAGTCGTGTTTTGGCCGGCACCCGGACGCTGAGATCATCACCAGCCAACCCGGCCTGGGGAAGGTCCTCGGCGCGAGGGTGCTCGCCGAGTTCGGAGACGACCCCGACCGCTTCGCCGACGCGAAAGCACGCCGGAACTACGCCGGCACCAGCCCCATCACCCGCGCGTCCGGCACCCGACGGGTCGTGCTCGCCCGCTACGCCCGCAACAGACGCCTCGCAGACACCATGCACCAACAGGCGTTCTGCGCACTCAGCACGTCACCCGGCGCTCGAGCGTTCTACGACGCCCACCGCGCCGCGGGAAACACCCACCACGCTGCGCTACGAGCCCTCTCGAACCGGCTCGTCGGGATCCTCGACGGCTGCCTCCGCCACCACACCCGCTACGACGAAACCATCGCCTGGGCACACCGCCACACCCTCGCCGCTTGACAACCTACGACCCTGGGATATCTAGACGCTATGAGTGGTTGAGCCTGAGGCCTCCGCTCGCGTAGACCGTGGGTTGCGGGCCGGTATCCCGGCTTCGCCTATCCACATACGTGAGGGAGGCCCCAGTGATATCTGAGCGTACGAGTGTCGGGCTGGATGTGCACGCGCGGAGCGTGGTCGCGGCCGCGATCGACGAACAAACCGGGGAGCTCGTGCAGCGGCGCATGGGCTCCAGCACCGAGGAGATCGTCGCCTGGGTGACGGGCCTGCCGGGCCCGGTCGCAGCGACGTATGAGGCCGGTCCGACGGGATTCGGGCTGGCGCGCGCGTTGACGGCCTCCGGAGTGCGATGCGTGGTCGCGGCGCCATCGAAGCTGCAGCGCCCGGTTGGTGACAGGGTGAAGACGGACGCGCGTGACGCGGTGCATCTGGCCCGGCTGCTGCGGCTCGGGGAGATCGTCGAGGTGGTCGTCCCGAGCGTCGAGTCTGAGGCCGCCAGGGATCTGGTGCGCGCCCGCGAGGATGCGCGCGGCGATCTGATGTCCGCCCGTCACCGGGTCAGCAAGCTGTTGCTGCGGCAGGGCATCCAGTACGCGGGCGGGAAGGCATGGACGGTCGCGCACGACACCTGGCTGCGATCGCAGCGGTTCGAGCTGGTCGGGCTGCAGGCCGCGTTCGATGCCGCCTACGAGGCGATGATCCAGGCCGTCGACCGGCGGGACCGTCTTGACGCGGCGATCATCCGCATGGCCGCGGACAGCGAGTTCACCGACGTCGTGAACCGGCTCTGCTGCCTGCGAGGAGTCTCGACGCTGACCGGGTTCGGGCTCGCGGTCGAGATCGGCGACTGGACCCGGCTGGACGGGCACCGCATCGGCGCCTATGTCGGCCTGACCCCGTCGGAGTCCTCATCCGGGGCGTCACGCGCACTGGGCGGGATCACCAAGACCGGCAACGGCCACGCCCGACGGCTACTGATCGAAGCGGCTTGGCACCACCGGCCGATCTACCGGCCCACCTCGCCGATCATGCGCGCCCGATGGGACCGCGCCAGCGCCGCAGCCCGGGCGCGAGGCCACGCCGGCAACCAGCGTCTCCACGAGCGCTGGGCCGGGTTCCAGGCGCGCCGGAAGCGCAGCGTCGTCGCCAACGCCGCGATCGCTCGCGAGCTCGCCGGCTGGTGCTGGTCCCTGGCCGTCATGACCTGACCCGCCCCCCCTGCTTCCGGTCCTCGACGGTGGTGACGGCAGCGTCCGGGCGACTCGCGACACGCCCTATGAGCAACCCGCCCAGGCTGGCCACGCTCGATCTCTAGACTCGCGTGAACGCCCCGCCGAACAAGCCGTCATGCGGTAACCAACCCGCGCATATCAGAGTGACAACGCGTCGAACACGACCCGCGCGTCACCACCCGACACGACCGGAACGAGCGGACGCCGAAGCCGACGGGCACGGCGTCCGCTCACCCCTGCCCCTTGACAAACCCCACCCCCATATCAGGGCCGTGCGGGCGTCAGGCCGAGCGCCGCCGCGCGAGGATGCCGCGGCGCTCCGGGTGCGCGTCGAACCACTCCGCGACGTACCAGCACACGGGGCTGACGCTGCGGTCGCCCGCCGCCTCCAGTTCGGCGACGGCTCTCTCGACGACCTCGCCGGCGTAGCCGTGGCCGCGGAACGTGGGGACGGTGTAGGCCCGGGTCATCGCGACCGTGCGGCCGTCGTCGCGGTAGTCGAGCACGCTGACGAGGTCGTCGCCGCGGCGCAGCGTCCAGCGCGAGGCGTCGGGCTCCTTCTCGAAGGTCAGGGTTGTCACCCCGGAAGACTAAGCCCCCGCCGGCGGATCGGGCCTGCGAGCGCGCTGTGAGCGCGTCACTCCGGCAGCACCCGGGTTGTCGCGAGGTCGCGGTACCAGAGGCCGGAGTCCTTGACGGTGCGCTCGAGCGAGTCGAAGTCGACCCGCACGATGCCGAACCGCTTGGCGTAGCCGTATCCCCACTCGAAGTTGTCCAGCAGCGACCACACGAAGTATCCGCGCAAGTCGACCCCGGCCTGCATCGCCCGGTGCGCGGCGGTGAGATGCCGGCGCAGGTAGTCGAGGCGCTCGGTGTCGGGCACCGACCCGTCCTCGGCGACGACGTCGTCGAAGGCGGCCCCGTTCTCGGTCACCATGAGCGGCTGGTCGGGGAACTGGTCGCGCAGCGACAGCAGCAGCTCCTCGAGCGCCTCCGGAGCGATGTTCCAGCCCATCGCCGTGTACGGGCCGGGCTGCTCGACGAACTCGACGATCTCGCTGCTGCCGGGCCACGCGGTGCCGCCCTCCGCTCCCTTGTGGCCGTCGTGGGTCTGCTTGGGCGAGACGCCGTCCCACAGGCGCACGGTCGCCGTGGAGTAGTAGTTGACGCCCAGCACGTCGATCGGCTGGTGGATCGTCTGCAGGTCGCCCTCCCGCACGAACGACCAGTCGGTGACGGATGCCGTGTCCTCGAGCAGGTCGGCGGGGTATTCCCCGCGCAGCATGGGTCCCGTGAAGGCGCGGTTCGCGAGCGCGTCGACGCGGCGCATCGCCTCGGCGGCCCCGTCGCCCTGCCCGCGGAGCACGTGGAAGTTGAGGGTCACGGAGTAGTCGGGGTCGCCCGTCGACGTGGCCCGCAGCGCCTGCACGGCGCGGCCGTGGCCGAGGTTGAGGTGGTGCACCGCCGCGAGCGCCGCGGCCGGCTCGTGACGGCCCGGCGCGTGGCCGCCCTGGCTGTAGCCGAGGTAGGCGGAGCACCACGGCTCGTTGAGCGTCGTCCAGGTGTGCACGCGGTCGCCGAGCGCAGCCCCCATGATCTCGGCGTAGCGCTCGAACGCGTCGGTGGTCGCGCGCGCGGCCCAGCCCCCGGCATCCTCGAGCGGCTGCGGCAGGTCCCAGTGGTAGAGCGTCGCGACGGGGCGGATGCCGCGCTCCAGCAGCCCGTCGACGAGGCGCGAGTAGAAGTCGACGCCCGCCCGGTTGACCTCGCCCGTGCCGGTGGGCTGGATGCGCGGCCAGGCGATCGAGAACCGGTAAGCGCCGAGGCCCAGGTCCCTCATGAGGTCGAGGTCTTCGCCCGTGCGGTGGTAGTGATCGCAGGCGACGTCCCCGGTGTCGCCGTTCCACACCTTACCCGGGGTCTTGCTGAAGGTGTCCCAGATCGAGGGCCCGCGGCCGTCCTCGTCGAACGCGCCCTCCACCTGGTACGACGCCGTCGCCGACCCGAACGTGAACGCGTCGGGGAAGACGAGACCCGCGTCGCGGTAGTCGCCGTTGCCCTGGTTCGCCATGCTCTCTCCGTCACCCTCGTCCGGTCGGCCGCGAGCCTGGGCGCGCCCGCCGGGCGTCGTCGCGGTCACCCCAGTCTGCCCGCTCGCGCCCACCGCCCGAATTTGCATACGAACACAACTTATCAGGCGGGGGCTCGCCGGGCTCCCCTAGGGTGGGGGCACACCCTGAACGGACAGAGGACCCGATGGCGCTCATGTTCACCGACCTGCCCCTGGAGGAGCTGCGGGCGTACTCCCCCGCGCTCGTCGAGCCCGAGGGCCTGGATGCCTTCTGGAGCGAGACGCTCGAGCAGGCGCGCGCCGCGGCATTCGCACCCGTCATCGCGCCGGCCTCGAGCCCGATCTTCGAGATCGTCATCGAGGACCTGGAGTTCTCGGGGTTCGCGGGCGATCCGATCCGCGCGTGGATCTCCCGCCCTCGCACGGGCGAGCCGCGCCCCGCCGTGATCGAGTACGTCGGCTACGGGGGCGGGCGGGGGCTCCCCGGCGAGCACCTGAAGTGGGCGGCCTCCGGCTACGTCCACATCCTGATGGACACCCGCGGCCAGGGCAGTACGTGGGGCTCGGGCGGCCACACCCCGGATCCGCACGGCAGCGACGGCGCCGTGCCCGGCGTGATGACGCGCGGCATCCTCGATCCGGCGCAGTACTACTACCGGCGCATGTTCACCGACGCGGTGCGGCTCGTCGAGACCGCCGCGGGGCTGGAGGGCGTCGACCGCGAGCGCATCGCCGTCACCGGCGGCAGCCAGGGCGGCGGCACCGCGATCGCCGCGGCCGCGCTGTCGCCCCTCGTCTCCGCCGTCATGCCCGATGTGCCGTTCCTCTGCGACTTCCCCCGCTCCATCGTCAAGACACCCGGGGCGCCGTTCACCGAGATCACGCGGTACCTGTCGATCCATCGCGACGCCTCCGACCAGGTGCTGCGCACGCTGTCGCACTTCGACGGCGCGATCCTCGCGCGGCGCGTCACCGCCCCCGCCCTGTTCTCCGTGGCGCTGATGGACGAGATCGTGCTGCCCGGCAGCGTCTTCGCGGCGTACAACGCGCTGCGCTCCGCCGACAAGAGCATCGAGGTCTACCAGTACAACGGCCACGAGGGCGGCGGGCATCACCAGTGGCTGCGGCAGGTCGCGTGGCTGGCGGAGCGATTCGGCGCCGCCTGAGCAATCTGTTCGTTCACCGCCCACGGATGCCGCGGCATCCGTGCGGTTTGACACATTCGGACGCATTCGGTCATAATCGGCCCCATGACCGACAACGCACGCCCTCTGTCCGCCTGGGAGGCGAACGGGAGTGCCGGCTCCATGATGGCCGGCCGTGTTGTCCTGTGTTGTCGAATGTGTCGCTGACGCTACGTGACCCCCGTCCGGCTCACCGCCCGCATCTGAGCGAGCCCGCATGAGCCCCCGAGCATCGCTCCCGTCGCCGCACGGCGCAGAGCACGATGCCTCGTCCCCGGCCGCACACCGGCACATCGCAGCACCCCCGAACCCCATGGGTTCCCTTCCTTCCGAGGACACCGCCATCATGTCGAACTCCGCCCTTCTCGAGCGCCCCGTCTCCCGCCCCGCCCTCCGCGCCGTCCCCCCGGTCGCCGGACCCGCCTCGCCCGCCGCCGCCGGCGCCGCGATCCCCGATCCGCCCGCAGCAGCGGCGGCGGACGCCGCCCCCGCGCGTGCCGTCCCCGCCGGCACCTCGCCGCGCGGCTTCGCGCTCTACGTCGGCCTCGACGAGGCGAAGGCCCAGGCGGCCGGCGTCAGCCTCGGCGCCCTCGTCGACGCGCTGCGCCGCACCCTCGCCGACCTCGCTCCCGGCGCCGAGACCTACGCGACGGTCGCCCTCGCCCCGATCGGCGCCGGCGGTCGCGACGTGGATGTCGTGCGTCTCGCCCTGCACGAGCCGAGCGCCGTCGCCCGCCACAAGTCCGACGCCGACGACGCCAGCCGCGCCCCCGTGGGCGTGGTCGTCGACATCTCGCGCAAGAAGGTCCTCCTCGACGGCGAGTCCGCCGCGTTCACCTACAAGGAGTTCGAGCTGCTGCAGTACCTGGTGCTGCGCGAGGGTCGCACGATCGAGCGCACCGAGCTGGTGTCGTCGCTGTGGGCGGCGGGCGCCGACGAGGAGGCTCCCGGCGAGCGCACGATCGACGTGCACGTGCGGCGCCTGCGCGCCAAGCTCGGCCGCTACGAGGACATCGTGCGCACGGTGCGCGGCGTCGGCTACCGCTTCGATCGTCACGCCGACGTCTCCATCCGCTACGGCCACGGCACGCCCTCGCCCGACCGCTTCTGATCCCGAAGCCGGACGGCCGGGCATCGCACCCGCGCGGAGCGCCCGGCCCGGAGGCGGTCCGCGCGCGGGCCGACTCGCCTGTCGCCGGCCCCACGTAGGGTGTCGGCATGACGATGACCGCGGATGCCGCTCCCGCGTCCGCGCGCATGCCGGCGCGCGAGAGCGAGTACCGCCCGCGGCATCCGGTCGACATCGCCCGCGCGGTGCTGTTCCAGCGCCGGGGGCGCAACGACCCCACGATGGTCGCCGACGGTCCGGTCATCTGGCGGGCCAGCCGCACCCCCGAGGGGATCGCGACCCTCGCGATGCGGCCGGTGGGCGGCGGCGCCGTGCGTGCGGCGGCGTGGGGGCCGGGCGCCGAGTGGGCGCTCGGCCAGCTCCCCGCCCTGTGCGGCGCCGACGACCGCCCCGAGCGCTTCGACCCGGGCGCGCACCCGCTCGTCGCGGAGGCCCATCGGCGCAACCCCGCACTCCGGCTCGGTCGCACCGGCATCCTGTTCGACTCGCTCGTGTGCGCGATCATCGAGCAGAAGGTCACGGGCATGCAGGCGTTCGCGGCCTGGCGCCGGCTCGTCACGTGGTTCGGAGAGCGTGCCCCCGGGCCGACGCCCATCCCGATGTTCGCCCCGCCTCCGATCGAGGGCTGGCGCGGCATCCCCTCGTGGGGGTTCCACCGCGCCGGGCTCGAGCCTCCGCAGGCGCGCACGATCGTCGAGGCGGCCCGCGTGGGCCGCTCCCTCGTGCGGGCGGTGGGCGAGGGCTCCGACGGGGAGGCGGTGGAGCGGGTGCTCACGAGCGTCCGCGGGGTGGGCGTCTGGACGGCCGCCGAAACGCGCATCCGGGCCCTGGGCGACCCGGATGCCGTGAGCGTCGGCGACTACCACCTCGCGCACGAGGTCGGATACGCCCTGGCGGGTCGCCGCACGGACGACGCCGGGATGCTCGAGCTGCTCTCGCCGTGGGCCGGGCAGCGTCAGCGCGTCATCCGCCTCATCGGCGCCTCGGGCGTGCGCGAGCCGCGGCGGGGGCCCCGCCTGCACCCGGAGGATCACCGCTCGCGCTGACCCGGAGGCGGAGCTCCGGCTCGGCCCGTCGTGGGGGACCCGGCGTCACCCGTTCACCGATTCGAGGTCCACGAGGGCCGATTCCACGACGGCCGCGGCGTCGTCCTCGACGATGATCGCCTGGTCGTCGGCGAGCATCTCGAGGTGGAAGTCACGGCGGTACCGTGCCCGGATGCGCTCGGATCGGCGAGCGCCCGCGCCGCCGTCGGCACGTAGGCGACGCGCACGGCGCCGGGATGCTTGCGCACGCGCGAGTGCACGAAGTCGGGCAGAGCGCCGAGTCCGCACGAGAGCAGCAGAAGGTGGCGTGTCATGGCATCACTCTCCGCATCCCACTCAACCCCTCCGCACGCCGGCGGACAAGCCCTCGTCCCACGCCGAGACACCACGTCTGCGGCGAAACCCCATCCGTCGGACGGCGCGTCGGCGCAGACGTGGTGTTTCGGCGGGGCGGGGGGCGGGGGCGGCGTGGGCGGGGTGGGCGGGGGGACGTAGGCTGGCGGGATGACGCAGCGCTCCCCCTGGCCCCGCGGCCGCCGCACCTGGCTCCTGGGCACGGCCGGCCTCCTCGTCGCCGGCCTCGTCGTCGGGGTGCTGCTGCAGAACTGGGTGCTCGGGCTCGCGCTCGGAGTGGTCGTCTCACTCGGCTGGCTGATCGCCTACGAGTCGTGGCGCGGGCGCAACGTCGGCGTCAACGACGACGACAAGGGCATCCAGCTCTAGCCGGGTCGCACGATCCCCGCGCTCAGGCGTAGTACAGCGCGACGGGACGGCCGTCGATCTCGCGCACGTCCACCGGCAGGTCGTAGATGTCCGAGAGCAGCTCGGGCGTCATGACGGCGGATGCCGCGGCATCCGCCACGACGCGCCCGTTTCGCATCGCGACGATGCGGTCGGAGTGCGTCGCGGCGAAGTTGATGTCGTGCAGCACGACGATGACGCGCTTGTCGAGGTCGTCGGCCATGCGCCGCAGCAGCCGCATGATCTCGACGGCGTGCTTGAGGTCGAGGTTGTTGAGCGGCTCGTCGAGCAGCACGTAGCGGGTGTCCTGCGCGAGCACCATGGCGATGAACGCCCGCTGGCGCTGGCCGCCCGAGAGCTCGTCGAGGAACCGGCCGCGCAGCGCATCGAGGTCGAGGTACGCGATCGCGCGCTCCACGGCGTCGCGGTCGGCGGGCCCGAGCCGCCCCCGCGAGTGCGGGTAGCGGCCGAACTCCACGAGGTCGGCGACGCTCAGCCGCGCGGTCAGGTGGTTGTCCTGCCGCAGCAGGGCGATCCGGCGGGCGAGCTCGCCGGGCGGGGCGGATGCCGCGGGCAGGCCGTCGATCGTGACGTGCCCGGCATCCGGGGCGAGCAGCCGCCCGACGATCCCGAAGAGCGTCGATTTGCCCGCGCCGTTGGGCCCGATGATCGACGTGACGCCGACGTCGCCGAGTGCGAGCGTCACCTCGTCGACGACGGCGGTGGCGCCGTAGCGCTTGGTCACGGAGGTCAGCTCGATCATCGGGCTCCCTTTCGGAGGACGAGGAAGAGGAAGAGGATGCCGCCGGCGAACTCGATGATGACGCTCAGCGTGGTCTGCAGCGCGAAGAGGTGCTCGAGCACGAGCTGCCCGCCGACGAGGCACACGAGCCCGAGCAGGATCGCGAGGGGCAGCACGTGCCGGTGCCGGAACGACCCGGCGAGACCGTAGGCGAGGTTCGCGACGATCAGGCCGAAGAACATGATCGGGCCGACGAGCGCGGTGGATGCCGCGACCATGACCGCGACGAGCCCGAACAGCGCGGTGACCACGGCCCGGTGCCGCACGCCGAGCCCGATCGCCGTCGCCTCGCCCAGGGCGAGCACGTCGAGGACGTGCAGCAGCGGCACGAGGGCGGCGAGCGCGAGCGCGACGATCACGAGGGTGAACACCAGCAGCTGCGGGTCGGGGCGGGAGAAGCTCGCGAAGAACGCATCCTGCAGCACGGCGAACTCGGCGGGGTCGATCATGCGCTGCAGCCATTGCGAGAGGCTGCGGAAGAACACCCCGAACACGATCCCCACCAGCAGCATGAGGTGGATGCTGCGCACCGCGCCGCCCGCGCGCCGGCGCCCCCCGAACAGCCATCGGAACAGCAGCATCGCGAAGCCCGTCATGACGGCCATCTCGACGATCCACATCGTCGCGGGGTCTGCGGTCGCGAGCGCCATCGACCCGAAGACGAACACGACGACCGTCTGGATGAGGATGTAGAGCGCGTCGAAGCCCATGATCCCGGGCGTGAGGATGCGGTTGTCGGTGATCGTCTGGAACACGACGGTCGAGGCGCCGATCGCGGCCGCGACGACGAGCATCGCGAGCACCGTGCGCCCGCGGATCTTCAGCGCGTAGTCGAGCGATCCGGGGACGTCGGTGAACAGGTACAGCCCGACGAGCACGACGACGATCGCCCCGGCGAGCGCGATGCGTGCCCACGGATGCCGCCAGAGCGCGCCGGCGCGGGCGGCCAGGCGCCGCGGCATCCGCTCGCCGGCGAGCGCGCCGGCGCGGGCGGGGGCGAGGTCAGTGCGCACGGGATCCCCTCCGAAGCAGCAGCCACAGGAAGAGCGCGGCACCCACCGTTCGGACGACGACGCCGAGCGGGATCTCGTAGGGGAAGCGCACGAGCCGGCCGATGAGGTCGCACACCAGGATGAAGCCGGCGCCCAGCAGGGCGACCCACGGCAGCGACCGGCGCACGTTGTCGCCCCGCACGAGGCTGACGATGTTGGGCACGACGAGCCCCAGGAACGGGATCATGCCGGCCGTGACGATGACGGCCGAGGTGATCACCGCGATGATGACGAGTCCGGTCGCGACGACCCTGCCGTAGTTCAGGCCGAGGTTGGTGGTGAACTCCTCCCCGAGCCCCGCGACGCTGAAGCGGTCGGCGGCGATCCACGCGACGACCACCATGGCGGCGGCGATCCAGAGAAACTCGTAGCGGCCGCGCATGACGCCGGAGAAGTCGCCCGTCATCCACGTGCCGAGCGTCTGCAGCAGGTCGAAGCGGTAGGCGAGGAAGGTCGTGACCGCGCCGATGATCCCGCCGAGCATGATGCCCACGAGCGGCACGAGCATGATCTGGCGGCTCGGCACGCGGCGCAGGATCGCGAGGAACAGCGCGGTGCCCGCGAGGGCGAAGACGGCGGCGACGGCCATCTTGCCGACGAGCGGCATCCCGGGGGCGAGGAGCGTGACGGCCAGGATGCCGAGGGCCGCCGACTCCCCCGTGCCGGCCGTTCCCGGCTCGACGAACCTGTTGCGCACGATCATCTGCATGATGAGCCCCGCGATCGCCATCGCCGCCCCCGCGAGCAGCACCGCCAGGGTGCGCGGGATGCGGCTGGCGAACAGCAGCAGCGCGGCATCCGAGTCGGGCCCGCCGGCGAACAGCGCCGCGGGCGAGACGTCGGCGACCCCGACGAACACGCTCAGGGCGGCGAGGGCTGCGACGACCAGCACGGCCGCCACCCCCGCCCCGCGGCGACGGGCACGCGCCGGGGCGGGGGTGACGGGGTCGAGCACCTGCGTCAGGACAGGCCGCCCTGGATCTGGTCGATCATCGTGTTGACCGAGGTCAGGCCGCTCATCACGATGTACCAGGGGGCGGGGTCGAGGTAGACGACCTGGCCCGCCAACCATGCGGTGGTCTGCGCGACGATCTCGTTGTCGAGGATCTGCTCGGCGCTCTGCGTGCCCTCGCCGGTGGCGGCGTCGCGGTCGATGACGAAGAGCCAGTCGGGGTCGGTCTCGAGCAGGAACTCGAACGAGACGGGGTCGCCGTGCGTGGCCGCCTCCACGTCCTCGATGGCGGGGGTGACGCCCAGCTCGTCGTGAAGCCAGCCGAAGCGCGACCCGGGGCCGAACGCGGTGACCTCGCCGCCGCTCGTGAGCACGATGAGGCCCGTGCCGGCGTCGGCCGCGGCATCCTGCGTCTGGGCGATCTTGTCCTCGATCTCGGCGAGCGCGGCGTCGACCTCGTCCTGCTTGCCGAAGATCTCGCCGAGCGCGCGCGTGTTCGCCTCGAAGCTGCCGAGGTAGTCGGTCCAGTCGAGCGTGAGGTCGATCGTCGGGGCGATCTCGGCCAGCTCGGGGTACGCCTCGCTCGAGCGGTTGGCGACGATGATCAGGTCGGGCGATGCCGCCTCGATCTCGGCGAAGTCGGGCTCGAAGAGGGTGCCCGCGTTGAGGTACTCGTCCCCCTCGTAGTCGTCGAGGTAGCTCGGCAGGTTGCCCTTGGCGACACCCGCGACGTCGACCCCGAGGGCGTCGAGCGTGTCGAGGCTCGCCAGGTCGAGCACGATGACGGTCTCGGGGTCGGCGGCGACCTCGGTCTCGCCCTGCGCGTGCTCGATCGTGAGGATCTCGTCCTCCGCGGCGGGGCTCTCGGATGCACCGGGGGTGCCGCTTGCGCAGCCGGCCAGCGCGACGCCGGCGGCGAGGGTGAACGAGGTCGCGATCAGGGCGCGCGAGGTTCTCATCGATTGTCTCCAGGGTTCTCTCGGATGCAGGTAAGGCTTACCTAATGAAGCCGTGGGTAGGTTAGCCTAACTTCCATGAGCACGTCCAACCCCGCGACCGCCGCCTTCTCGCTGGCCCGCCTCCCGCTCGACCTGCGCTTCCGGCGCGCGGCGCTCGTGTCGCGCGAGCGCCTCGCCCCCCACTACGTGCGGGTGCGCCTGCAGGGCGAGCAGCTGCGCGACTTCGTCTCGCTCGGCGCCGACGACCACATCCGGGTGTTCTTCCCCGCCGCGCCGGTCGAGACGGTCGAGGAGATGCGCGCCTCTCCGAGCCGCGAGTACACGCCCCTCGCATGGGGCGACGACTGGCTCGACCTTGAGTTCGTCGTGCACGGCCCCCACGGCGTCGCGGGGGTGTGGGCCGACACGGCGCCCCTCGGGTCGGAGGCCGGGATCGGCGGACCCCGCGGCTCGATGGTGATCGAGGGGCGGCCCGACGCGTGGTTTCTCGCCGGCGACGAGACCGCGATCCCCGCGATCCGCCGCTTCTGCGCGCAGATGGACGAGGATGCCGCGGGCCGCGTCGTCCTCGAGGTGCCCGACGCCGCCCACGAGGTGTCGATCGAGGCCCCCGCGGGCGTCGCCGTCGAGTACGTGCACCGCGGTGCGGAGCTGCCGGGGTCGGCCCTCATCGAGCGGCTCGAGGCCGTCGGCGCCGCGGAGCGCCCCGCCGGCGACGTGTTCGGGTTCGTCGCGGCCGAGCAGTCCGTCGTGCGCTCCGGCCGCGCGCTGCTCCTCGATCGCTGGGGTCTCGACGCCGAGCAGATCGTCGTGAAGGGGTACTGGAAGCGCGACACCGCGGAGTACCACGCGCCGCACTGACCGGCCCCCTTGCGGACGCCGGGGGCCGCGAGGACACTGAGCCGCATGAACCCCTACCTCAGCTTCCGCGACACCGCCCGTCCGCCGACCACGCGATCCCCTGCACGTTGCGGTGCCCCAGGCTGTAGACCGCCGAGCCGGGGAAGGGGTTGTCGGAGGGGATGTCCCCCTCCGACGTGAGCCGGAGTATCTTCCCCGCGAGCGTGTCGCGGTGCTGCGCCGCGCCGGGTTGGCCTGCGTCTCCCGTCGTGACGTAGAGCAAGAGCGCGCTCTCGTCGGCGGAGACCGCGAGGCCCAGCAGGCCGCCCTCGCCACGCCGAGCGTGGCCGCGAGCAGCCGCGGGCCCCCGGCATCCGCGTGATGGTCTCGCTCAGAACTCCTCGTGCGTGTCGGGGTCGCCGTCCCACAGCCGGCCGCGCTCCAGCCCCGTCAGCGCCGAGACGGCGTCTGCGTCGAGCTCGAACCCGAACACGTCGGCGTTCTCGCGCTGCCGGTCCGGGTCGGCCGACTTCGGGATCGGCGTGCTCCCGCCCTGCACGTGCCAGCGCAGCACGACCTGCGTGGGGGTGACGCGGTAGGCCTCTGCGAGGTCCTGCACGAGGGGCTCCGAGAGCAGCTCGCTGCGCCGGGCGAGCGGGCTCCAGCTCTCCGTGCGGATGCCGTGGGCCTCGTGGAACTCGCGCAGCTGCGTCTGCGGGAAGTACGGGTGCAGCTCCACCTGGTTGACGGCGGGCGTGACGCCCGTCTCGGCGGCGACCCGCTCGAGCATCGGGATCGTGAAGTTGGAGACGCCCACCGACCGCACGAGGCCTCGCTCCTGCAGGTCGAGCATCCCGCGGAACGTCTCGACGTAGCGGTCCACCCGCGGGTTCGGCCAGTGGATGAGGTAGAGGTCGATGCGATCCAGCCCCAGGCGCTCGAGCGATTCCGCGGCGCTCGCGGCGACCTCGTCGCGGCCGTGGTGGCGGCCCGGCACCTTCGTCGTCACGAGCAGCTCGTCGCGGTCGAGTCCCGACCGGCGCACGGCCTCGCCGACCTCGACCTCGTTCTCGTAGTTGACGGCGGAGTCGAGCAGGCGGTACCCGCCCTCGATCGCGGCGACCATCGCCTCGATCCCCTCCTCTCCGCGCAGATTGTACGTGCCGAGCCCGAGCTGGGGAAACCACGTGCCGTCGTTGAGCGTGACCTGAGGGATGCTGACCATGCCTCCATCCTCCCCCCGAACGCCCCCCGCGGCGAACGCCCTTGACACTTCCGCACGCCGCGGTTCGGCCGCCCGCCCCCGCGCGCGTGCGACGGTTGGCATGCGCTGGTCCCCGTCGCCGTTCCTCTGCTCGGCAGAGGTTTATTGCCCGGCAGAGGAGCGAATCCGCCGAATGCGCCCTCTCCCCGGCATCCACCCTCTGCTCGGCAGAGGAATCTCCCGAAGGAGGCCCTGAGGGGGCGACCCTCGCCGTGCTCTGGCTGCTGTGGCGGCGCAGCCTCGCGGCATCCCTCGTCGCCCCGCCGGCCCGCGCCGCACGCACCGTCGCCGCGGGCAGGCTCGGCTGGTTCGGCCGCATGCCCACGGGTCCCGTCGGCGCCGGCTGGGCGCGCTCGCTGACGTATTGGCTGCACGACCCTCCACGCGCTGCTGTTCGTCTACGTCGGGCTGCTCTCGGGCCTCGGCGCCAAGACCGGCTTCAACTTCTCGCTCCAGGCCTCCCGCACGTGCAGGGGGCGGCGGCGCGCGTGTCCCGAATGCTGACCGACCCCGCGTTCGACGCGGTCGAGACGGTGTGCGTGCACAACGACACCGCGGATGCCCCGGCGCTCGCCCGCGCGGTCAGGGGCGCGTTTCGCGACGGCGGCATCGCCCCCTTGGAGACGGCTTGACGCAGGCACGCCCGCAAACATGCACATGCTAATGTATGCACATGAAGACGGAGCGACTGCAGGTGCTCGTCGATAAGGCCCAGCGCGAGAGGCTCGAGCGGGCGGCGGCGGAACGGGGCGTGTCTGTGGCGTCTCTCGTGCGCACAGCGATCGACGTCGTCTACCCGCCGCGCGCAACCTCCCGCGCCGCGGCCGCCGAGGCCGTGCTCGGGGCGGATCCGGCTCCGGCCCCGAGCGTCGCCGATCTTCTCTCCGAACTCGACGATGTGCGCGGGCGTCGCGCGTGATCCTGCTCGACACGACGGTGCTGCTCTACGCCGTCGGCACCGATCATCCCCTCCGCGATCCGTGCCGCTCGATCATCGCGGCGGTGGGCGACGGGCGCCTGGCCGCCACCAGCACGGTCGAGGTGCTGCAAGAGTTCGCCCACGTCCGCGCGCGTCGCCGGGGGCGACAGGATGCCGCAGAGCTCACCGCCCACTACGCCACACTCCTGGCGCCGCTTGTCTCGATCGACGCAGCAGACCTCGCCGACGGCCTGCGACTCTTCCGCACGCACGAGCGTCTGGGCGCCTTCGATGCGGTGCTGGCCGCCGCGGCGATGCGACGCGAACACGTGACGGCCCTCGCATCGGCTGACCGCGCGTTCGCCGGCGTCGAGGGCCTCGACCACCTCGATCCCGGCTCCCCGGAGGCAATGGCCGCTCGGGGTATCTGAGGGCCCCGGGCTGCTCATCTCGCGCGAAACCCGCGGCTAGTCACGGCCGTTCCGGCCGGACAGGCCTACAGCTGACCCTTGGCGGCCTGGCCGAGAGGGATGGGCGAGTACCACGCGACGTCGATGGGCTCGCGCAGGTGCCCCTCGATGGCCTGCTTCAGGTCGGCGACCGCCTCGCCCTCGCTGTGGATGTCGAGGTCGGCGACGCGCGTCCACTTCTCGAGCATGAGGATGTCGTCGTCGGATGCCGCGACGATCGCATAGAGCTCGCAGCCCGGCTCCTCGTGCACCCGCGGGATCGCGGTCCGCAGAGCATCCATCACCTGCTCGCGGTGCCCGGGGAGCGGACGGAAGGCGGCGGTCACGACGACGGGTTCGTTCTTGTCCATGACCACGACCGTAGCGTGTGCGGTTTGCCCATCGCCTCCGCCAACATCACCCCCCACGCCCCCAAAACACCCCTGGGTTTACCGAGGCGTCATATACCGCTGATACCGTGATGAAATCCTCTCCTCCCCAGGAGAGGCTTCACCCTCGCGCGGAAGTCCCCAGCCACGTGAATTCGCAGAACATCGGAACGACACCGGAGCCCATCGCGGCACCGCGAACCGACGTACCTGCCGTGGCCCTGCCGCCCGATGCGACACCGCGCGCCGGCGCTGCGCCCACCGGCGCGCAGTACCAGCGCTCCCTCTCCCCCGCCTTCACCGCCGGCGCCCCCTCCACGCGTCCAGCCCGCGGCGACTGGCGTAGCCGCTACGCCCGCCGCGTCGCCGTCACCGACTTCATCGTCATCGTGTGGGTCGTCTTCGGCACGCAGATCGCGTGGCTCGGTCTCGAAGCCAACGTGGTCGTCCGCGAGGGATCGCCCATCCCGGCGGTCGACTACTGGATCTTCTCCACCCTGCTCGTCGTGCTCTGGATGGGCGCTCTGATGCTCAACGACACCCGCAACTACCGCGTCATCGGCAGCGGCTCGCAGGAGTACAAGCGCATCTTCGACGCCAGTTTCGTGCTGTTCGGCTGCATCGCCATCATCGCGTTCCTCGCGCAGATTGATGTGGCCCGAGGGTTCCTGCTCGTCTCACTGCCCATGGGCGTGCTCTTCCTCCTCCTCTCGCGCTGGATGTGGCGCCAGTGGCTCGTGGTAAAGCGCGCCCAGGGCGAGTACTCCGCAAAGGTGCTGCTCGTCGGCTCCGAGGCTTCGGTGGCCCAGGTAGCCCGCGAGCTCTCCCGCGCGCGGAGCGCCGGTTACCGAGTGGTGGGATGCTGCGTGCCCACCGGCCGCGTCGCCGACACGATCGAGGGCACCGACATCCCGATCATGGGCAACGTCAATTCGATCGACCGCGCCCTGCAGGCCACGCAGGCCGACACGGTCGTCGTGACGAGCACCGACGACCTGCCGCCCGACAAGGTGAAGCACATCTCGTGGAGCCTCGAGCAGGGCCAGCAGCACCTCGTGCTGGCGCCCAGCATCGCCGACGTCGCCGGCCCCCGCATCCATACCAGGCCGGTCGCGGGGCTGCCGCTCATCCACGTGGAGACCCCGCGTTTCAGCCGCGGGCAGCGCGTCGCGAAGCGTGCGACCGACCTCGCGCTCAGCACCATCGGCATCATCGTGCTGAGCCCATTGCTGCTCGTGTTGGCGATGATCGTGAAGTTCTCGAGCCCCGGCCCCGTGCTCTTCATGCAGACGCGCGTCGGCTACGCGGGCAAGACCTTCCGCATGCTCAAGTTCCGCTCCATGGTGCAAAACGCCGAGGCGCTGCTACCGGCGCTTCAGGCGAAGCGGGATGCCGGCAACGAGATCCTCTTCAAGATGACCAACGATCCGCGGGCTACCCGCGTGGGTCGGTTCATGCGCAAGTACAGCCTCGACGAGCTGCCCCAGCTGTTCAACGTCTTCGCGGGCTCGATGTCTCTCGTCGGGCCGCGGCCGCCCCTGCCTTCGGAGGTTGAGCGGTATGCGGACCACGTGCATCGGCGGTTCCTCGTGAAGCCTGGCGTGACGGGGCTCTGGCAGGTGAGTGGGCGGTCGACTCTGTCGTGGGAAGAGTCCGTCAGGCTAGACCTCTCCTACGTCGAGAATTGGACCATGCTCGGTGACCTGCTGATCTTGGTCAAGACTCTGCGTGCCGCACTCGCCCCCGGCCCGTCGGCTTATTGAACGTATTCGCTCCGCCCGGCGAGCTCAGGGCGCAGCCGTGCCGTTCAGGCCTGCTGCCCTTGGCTATCCCAGGGAGCGGGACATGGCGCCTCGGCATTTGCGCAGAGGCCCCATCCGCGCCCTAATCGACCGCCGATTACCGTTCGCTGGAGCGTCCGAAGCGCGAAGGCCCTCAACCACCCGTCGATGTGCTTCGACTGAGTCTCGACCCTAAGCTCAGTGAGTGACCTCATCCCAGGTGATCCCAGTTGGCAAGGCGACAATCGCTACGCAAGCACCGCCCTTTGTCATCGCGGAAATGTCGGGCAACCACAACGGCGACCTCGATCGAGCGTTCGCGATCGTGGACGCCGTGGCAGAGAGCGGTGCGCAGGCGCTAAAGATCCAAACGTATACCGCGGACACTCTGACGATCCGATCGGACAAGCCCGGGTTTCGAATCGCGGACAGCCATGGTTTGTGGGGTGGACGCACGCTATACGAACTGTATGAGGAGGCGCACACCCCGTGGGACTGGCATGCTCCCATTTTCGAACGCGCTCGATCCCGCGGACTCATCCCGTTTTCGACCCCATTTGATCCCTCCTCCGTCGAGTTGCTTGAGGGCCTCGGTGTCGAGCTCTACAAGACTGCGTCAGCTGAAATCGTTGACCTCCCGTTGATTCGCGAGATCGCGCGGACGGGAAAGCCCATCATCATGTCGACAGGAATGGCGACCCTCGCCGAGATCGACGCCGCGGTTTCTGCCGCTCACGACGCTGGTTGCCGCCAACTAGTTCTTCTGGCATGCACCGCGGCATACCCAGCAACGCCACAAGAAGCACGGCTCGGAAACATCGACGCACTCCGGCGCGCTTTCGGCGTTCCTGTTGGTCTATCGGACCACACACTCGGGATTGGTGTGTCTGTTGCCGCGGTCGCTCTGGGCGCTGTGGTCATCGAGAAGCATGTGACTTTGGACCGTTCGGACGGCGGCGTCGACTCGGACTTCTCGCTGTCGCCTGCCGAGCTCACGTCCCTCGTCGTGTCGGCGGAGCAAGCAAGGATAGCGACGCAGTCGGGTACCGGATTCGGGCCGACGCCGGAGGAGCGCGCGGTTCTCGCACTGCGCCGATCGCTGTTTGTGGTTTCCGACGTGAAGAAGGGCGACCTTGTTACTCCGTCCAACGTGCGGTCAATCCGACCAGCGGGCGGGCTGCCTGCCGACGCAATTGATGTTGTGCTTGGAAGACCATTCGTTACCGACGTAGAGCGCGGTACGCCACTCACATGGGATCTGATTTGATCCTTTGCTTGACGAAGGAGAGGAAGCCCGATTCCGCTGGCTTGTCCGGCAGGTAGCCCGCAGCGCTAAACAGCCGCAGCGAGGGCTCGTTGTCCGGATGGACCCAAGCGACCATGGCAAGGGGAGCTTCCGGATACTCGTCGAGCAAAGCCCGTTCGGCTGCACGCAGCGCACTAGCCGCGATACCGCGGCCTCTCGCAGTCGGGGCAACATTGATCGAAACTTCCCACCGAGATCGGCCGACGGCGTCCCAGCGCACCGTCCCTACCGGGTTTTGGCCATCCTCTGCGACGAGCAGGAGTTGCGCACGGGATTCGAGCGTGGCTTGCAGCCAGCTGCGGTGGGAGCCCATCGTGATTTCGTCGGTTTGTCGCGACCGCAGGCGCGTCTGCGGGTCATTCCGCCAACTCAACAACTGCTCGGCGTCCGACATGCGCGCCGGGCGCACCCCAATCGGCCTCACGTCCCGCTGGATGGGGCGGGCCGCAGGGGTTTGGCATTCCCAGGCGGAAACGATTCGCCACGCACCAAGTCCATCGACAGACTGTCGGCCGGCTTCCGACATCCTTCGTAGCCGTTCGGCGTCGGCCAGAATCCCATCTAGGAATTGCATGCGGTTCTCAAGGTCTGCGTGCGGTGGCTCGCCGAGCGGCACGCCGAGGCCCGACGCGGTCGCCTGGCGATAGCCGGCCGCTTGGTTGTCCGTGACGCTGACGAGCGCCATCGGCAGCCCCATGCACGCAAAGTCCAGGATGGAGGTGCCGGCCGCACTGATGACGAGGTCGTGTTTCGCGGCCAAGTCGGGCAAGTCATCAACGAACGGCTTCACGGTCACGTCATGCCTACTTCTTGCCGCTGCCTGAGCCACATTTGGGTTGCCGGCGGGGCTGACCACAGTCACCTCAAGTCGCCCCGACGTCACTTCAAGCGCATCAATGACCCGAGGTGTGACGTTAAACGGATCCGTCCCCCCGATCACAACAAGGACACGCCGAGCCTGGCGAGGCTCCCAGACACGGCGGTGACGCCGGACTGCGGCCCTAGTAAGTGCAACTCGTCCACCGGCAGCTTGAAATCGGCTCAAGTGCGGAGATGCAAACGCCGCCTCACCGCCGATGTTCGCGTCGATCGCGAGGTCAGCGTGTCGAGCCCCGTAACGGCCATCCTGCATGTTGCTGAGCAGCCACGAGGCTCCCGTTAGGGCTTCGAACTCACCCCAATACGTATCGAGATGCACGACATCAGGACGCATCAAATTGGCCAGCCTCAGGACCCGATCCGAACCCTGAGCTAATGGCCCCGCCTCCACGCGCACGTCTCCCGGTACCGCGCGAAGCATCGCCACGGCCCCGGGGCTCATGTCGCCCGCCACCGCAACGGTCCACCCGCGGCGCGCTGCCTCCTCAGCAAGGGCGACGCCACGCATGCAGTGCCCCATGCCGAACCGTTCACCAGCGTTGAGATGGATCAAGACAGAGCGAGGAAGGGTCTTCTCTGCTCGGTCGGAGGCAGATCCAGGAATGGGAGGCACTTCAGTAAGATACTTCGGAGAGTTGCCACATCCGCGAGGACGGCGACCAGATCGCGGCAACAACAATCCACGACGGCATCGGGGGCCCCTCAACGTGACCATCCTGACGGGATCTAACATTCTCATCACCGGCGGAACGGGGTCCTTTGGGAAGGCTTTCATCCGATACGCGCTCGACAACCTGAACCCGCGCAGGCTCGTGGTCTTCTCTAGGGATGAACTCAAACAGTATGAGGTTCGCCATCAGTTCGGGGACGATTCCCGCCTTCGTTGGTTTATTGGCGACATCCGCGACGAGCGAAGGCTGGCGCGAGCCCTGCACGGTGTCGACTACGTAGTGCATGCTGCGGCCCTGAAGCAGGTCGATACCGCCGAATACAACCCCTTCGAGTTTGTCAAGACGAACGTACTGGGCAGCCAGAACGTCATCGAAGCCTCAATTGATGCCGGAGTAAAGAAGGTCGTGGCCTTGTCGACCGACAAGGCATCGAGCCCCATCAACTTGTATGGCGCTACAAAACTGACCGCCGACAAGCTGTTCATCACCGGTAACCACTACGCAGCGGCGTACGATACTCGGTTTGCAGTGGTGCGCTATGGCAACGTCATGGGGTCCCGCGGCTCTGTAATTCCGTTCTTTAAGAGGCTCGGCGCGGAGGGAAAGCCCCTCCCTGTTACGGATCTGCGCTGCACCCGATTCTTCATCACGCTGCCACAGGCCGTTCGGATGGTAGTCGATGCATTTGGTCTTATGCAGGGTGGTGAGCTGCTGGTTCCACGGATACCTTCGATGAAGGTTACCGACCTTGCGCACGCCATCGTCCCCGGGGCCGACCTGGTGGATGTCGGCTTGCGCCCCGGCGAGAAGCTGCACGAAGAGATGATCAGCCCTGAAGAGGGGCGCCGTGCTGTGATGGTGCAGGACGGTGCGTACTTCATCATTCAGCCCGACCTCGCCACGTGGGGATATCAGGCACCCGAGGGTTCGACGCCGGTCGAGCGCGGGTTCGCCTATCGGTCGGATCTCAACGACGCCTGGTATACGCAAGAGGAGATCGCCCAAATCATCGAGACCGGAGTCTGACCCATGCTCCCGTATGGACGCCAGTCCATCTCTGCTCAGGACATCGAGGCTGTCGCTGATGTGATGCGCGGTGACTGGCTGACGACGGGGCCATTCGTTGCAGCCTTCGAAGACGCGATCGGGAGGCTCTCGGGCGGCCACCATGCGGTTTCTGCCACCTCTGGCACGGCTGCTCTTCACATGGCCTATGCCGCGGCAGGAATCGGACACGGTGATGAGGTAATCACCACGCCGATGACGTTCATCGCGACCGCGTCGGGAGCGTCAATGTTGGGAGCGAAGGTCCGGTTCGCCGACGTTGACGAAGATACTGCTCTAATCAATCCTGCTGCCGTCAGCGCCCTGGCTACGGAACGGACAAGAGTAATCGCCGCCGTAGACTATGCGGGGCAACCAGCAGACTACGACACCCTAAACGAGATCGCCGCAGCGGTAGGAGCGCTTACGCTTGCCGACGCAGCGCATTCAATCGGCGGATCGTTCCAGGGTCGGCCCGTCGGCAGCCTCGCCGATCTGACAACCTTCTCGTTCTTCCCAACCAAGAACCTCACGACAGGTGAGGGCGGCGCTCTCGTTGCGAAGGATGCACTTCTGGCGCAGCGAGCACATGAGTTCCACTTCATTGGACTAGTTCGTGACCCCACGCGTTTCCAGATCCGCGACGAGGGTCCCTGGCATCAAGAAGTGCAAGAGTTCGGGCTCAACTACAGACTGACTGACATCGCGAGCGCGCTCGGGTTGGCTCAGCTAACGCGGCTGTCGGATTTCAAGCGACGCCGCGCTGAGATCACGAGTATGTACAACGATCTTCTCTCAAGTGTCGAAGGGGTTATCACCCCGGCGCAACGCGAGGGAGCAGACCCCGTCTGGCATCTATATCCGCTCCGTGTACTCGACGACCGCCGACGCGAAGTCTTCGAGCGGATGCGGGCCGACGGTATTGGCGTGCAGGTGAACTACATGCCTGTGTATTGGCATCCTGTTTACGCCAACGCGGGATACCGGCGTGGTATGTGCCCCAATGCAGAAGCGTTCTACAAGCAGGAACTGTCGCTTCCAATCTTTCCGGACCTCAGCGATGCACAGGTTGAGCGCGTCGTGGAGTCTCTCACGCGCGCATTGCGGTGAGTATTGTGGCCACGCGTGTAGTGATTCAGTCGAGGCTCAATTCGGCTCGCCTTCCCGCGAAAGCGATGCTGTCGGTCGCAGGGATGCCACTTGTGACGCTCGCCGCTCGCCGAGCAGCGAACACCGGCTTGGACGTCGTCGTTGCGACCAGCACAGAATCTGATGACGACCCCATTGTCTCAGCAGTGACACGAGCCGGGATCGGCGTGTTTCGAGGATCACTGAGTGACACCCTGGATCGGTTTGATCGCGCAACACGCGACCTGCGACCAGACGACGTGGTGGTACGACTCACCGCCGACAACTGCCTGCCCGACGGAAAATTGGCGCAGGCATTAGCCGCACAGGTAGACGATAGAACGCCGTACACCTACGTCGGTGGTGACGCCAGTCCAGTTCCTTACGGGGTCTCAGGCGAAGCCTTCACCGTAGCTGTGCTGCGTCAAGCCGCGGCGTCCGCAGACCATCAATATGAGCGAGAGCACGTTACTCCTTGGATCCGCGAAAGATTCCGCGGCCGGCCGCTCGACGTCGCTCATGCCGCGCCGCAGTGGGCGCACACGCGCGCGACGGTGGACACGCTGTTTGACTACACCGTCATCGCAGACCTTTTCGAGCAGATTCAGCACCCAGTTCAGATCCCCTGGGAGCGGCTGGCGGATCTACTCGCTGACCGCCGGTCGGATATAACCCAGGGACTCGCCACGCCGCACCTGGAGGCGAAAGGCGGTCAGAGTGCACTCACTTTGGGCGGCGCTCAGGTCGGCATGCAGTACGGCATCGCGAACACGACAGGCACACCGACACAACGGTCCGCCCTGGGGATTATCGAGGCCGGCGCCGAGGTCGGAATCACCCACATCGACACTGCCGCAGCCTATGGGAAAAGCGAGCAGAACATCGGCGCGGCCTTCCGACGTGGCCTTCCTCGTCCGATGGTCGCGATCACGAAGGTTCGCCCGCTCTCGGACCTACCAGTGACGGCATCGGTTTCTCACGTCGGCGCCGCCGTGCATGACTCCGTCATGTCGTCGCTGGTCCGCCTGCAGGCGCCATCGGTCGAGACCGTACTGGCGCATCGATGGGACGACTGGGCGCGCCCAGGGTTCAAAGAGGCGCTCGTCTCGCTGCAGCAGGAGGGCATCGTCCAACGAATCGGCGTGTCCCTTTCCACTCCGGTCGAGTTGTTCCGGGCGCTCGAGGACAAGACGATCGGTTACGTGCAGTTGCCATTCAACCTGCTCGATGATCGGTGGAACACCTCGCCGGTTCAGGCCGCGCTATCGCTACGCCCCGATGTTGTTATCGCGACGCGGAGCACGTTTCTTCAAGGACTGCTCATCGGAGGCAGCCAGACTCGCTGGCCGCGAAACATTGGCATTTCACGCGACGCGCTCTTGTCTCGTATCGACCAAGCTGTGGTAGACCTGGGATTCGCAAATCGCACTGAACTAGCGTTGTCGTACGTGCTTGCGCACCGCTGGGTGTCGACGATCGTCGTGGGAGCGGACGACCCCTCTCACATCTACGAGCTGGCCAGCATCGCAGCAAACCCGCGAAGCTTCTCGAGCGATGCGCGCGCCGCCGTGCGACGCGCGCTACCGCTCCTGCCTCCCCCGGCGACAGACCCAAGCCAGTGGGAGCTGTAGTGGAACAGCTCTTTTCGCTTCACGGCTGCGTAGCCGTCGTCTCAGGCGGCGGTGGATGGCTCGGCCGGCCGATGGTGGAAGCGCTTTGCGCCGCCGGCGCCAGAGTCATCGTCGCCGCCCGCAGTCCTCAAGGTGCGCGCGAGAAGCTTGCAGACATTGAAGGCGACTGGACAGTCGCCCAAGCGGATGTTCGCGACACCTCATGGCCCGCGCTTATCGCTGAAGCTGCGGACGCACATGGCCGCATAGACGTTCTGGTCAACAACGCACATGTGGGACGCGGAGGTACGCTGCAGTCAGCTACCTCCGAAGACCTGACCGAAGCATTCGATTTAGGGGTAGGTGCAGTCGCGCGCAGTATCGAAGCTTCGCGCGTCGGCCTCAAGCAAGCGCTGGCAGCGGGCGGATCTCCGAGCATCATCAACGTGGCATCGATGTATGGGCTAGTCGCCCCCCGCCCGCAGCTGTACGGCGCGGAGGGTGCCACAAACCCTCCGTTCTATGGCGCGGCCAAGGCGGCGATGATTCAGCTGACGCGCTACGCAGCCGCCGAACTCGGCCCCCTCGGCATCCGTGTGAACGCCCTTGCGCCCGGGCCATTCCCTGCTGCCGCGGCTCAGGCCGATGGCGCATTCATACAACGCCTAAGTGAGCAGACAATGCTGGGACGCATCGGTGAGCCACGAGAGATACAGTCGGCGCTCCTCTACCTCGCATCGCCGGCCTCGTCCTTCACCACCGGGACAGTGCTCTCGGTAGACGGTGGTTGGACCGCGTGGTGATCTACAGCTCACGCAAGCACCGGCAAATCATGGCCGGGCGCAGCGCGTTCGCTACAAAGTCGACAATGGCGAAGTGACCTCCAGGTGGTGCCGCGCCAGGCGGCGGTCGAGAGTATCCCCTGCGCGTTGGTCGACGTCGCGCATCGCGCCCCGGCGGCAGCGATCCCCCGGACCTCCGGGTCGCCTCAGCCGCGAGACGTCTCTTTTGCACCTAGCGAGGGATAGGCGCTCACCCCGGCTCGACGGTCGGCGTTCCGCCCCGCCACCGGGGGGCCATCTGGATCTCCGCGGGACACCTGCGGGCGTAGCAAAGATCGGCGGAGGGTAGGCGAAGTGGAATTCATTCGGAAACTACTGGGGGCGGGATCACTTTATCTCGTCGCGACTCTCGCGCCGACGCTGACTTTGCTGGCACTCACACCGCTTGTGACCCGAACATTGGGCGCTGCCGAGTACGGCGAAGTCGCCATAGTTATAACGATCTATCAACTCGGCGCGATGCTCGTCACGTTCGGCCTCCCGCTCGCGGTCACGCGTCATGCATTGCTTGGTCGAGGGGGGTTCGGCATTGCGAACGGGATCATCCTCGTTGGCTCCATCGGAGCCGCGGCATGCGGCACGTCTCTCGCTCTAGCAGCTCCGTTATGGGGCGGCGTAACTTTCCCCGCAGTTCTACCACAAACCCTGGCATGGGGGGTGATCGCCGGCGTAGGCCTATCAATCACGACACTCGCTCAATCGCTCTTTCGCGCGGCCGAGAAAGTGAAGGTCTTCGTGGCGCTCGCGATTACCGCGTCGGTGTTACCGCCTACGTTGGGCCTAGCCCTGATCACAGCAGGCCAGTCGCGTACTGCCGAAACTTACACGCTTGGCCTGGCCGTCGGATACGTTGCTGCGGGGCTAGTGGCGCTCGTCACCGCGATGCGCTTCCGGAGACCGCGCTTTTCTCTTACCGAAACCCTTGGAGCCTATCGAATTGGTCTACCGACCCTTCCGCACCTAGTTTCATTGCCGCTCCTTATATCTGGCGCTCTCGCAATCGTCTCGGCATCAACCAACACGACGACGGCGGCCGAGTTGCAGATCGCAGCGCTCGTGGGCGCAAGCGTCCTCACGATGCTGAATGCTCTAAACAATGCATGGGCGCCAATGATCATGAAAACAGGCACCGAAACGCGGCCTCAGGTGCTCGAGCACTCGACTTACGTTATTTCGCTCGTAACCCTGGTCATCATCTGCGTCTACGTTGTCCTCGCGCCTTTTATGGTCCAATTCATAGGAGGGCCGGTAGTTCAGTCCGATGCCCCGGCGAGGGCCTCCCTCGTAGTGGCACTATCCGGCATCTTCCAAGTGCTCTACCTGGCGAACATCCACCTGACCTTCATCACCGGCCGGACCGGACCATTGGCCCTCACTACACCGCTGGCAGCAGTAGCCGCGCTTGCTGCGCTCCAGGTCATGACTCAGATATCGCTTGAACCGCCCTCCCTCATACTATTCGCCACCGCATGGCCCTTGTTCTTCGCGCTACAAGCCGTGTCGAGCGCGATACTCGCACGTCGGACACCTTTTGCGACAGCCCGAACATCGAGCTCTTTCGTGCCGCTCGCGTCTGCGGGGTTCGTTTGCCTCGGGTGCGCCGTGTTCGCACCCTCGTTCGGGATAACCATCGCCACAGCCTCAGCAGCACTGCTCGTTTCCGCCACGCACTGTTGGTACCGACGCCCGCGTGCATGAGCGCTGCGCGGGAACCTTCGACGCCCCTCAGCAGCCAGCGGGCGCGCCTACTATGGCCAGTACATCCCTCAACAATAAGCATTTGAGGCACCAGGAGAATCTGAATGGACATGCAGCGGCTTTTCTTATCGCAACACGACTATCGAGGCCTCAGCGTTACGCGTCTATTGCGTATGCGCGCTCGCGTCGCCGCAAAGTTTGCGGTGCAGGTGTGCGACAGACCCGTGCAGCGGTGGCATTCACTCAGACGCCTGGCAAACTTGAAGGGCCGCGAGGGCGATCGCGAGGCGATCCTCATCTCTCTTGGCCCATCCGCACGAAGAATCGACAAAGACCGGGTCCTCGAGCGACAGCGGTCAGGGTCCCGCGTGATCTCTCTCAACCATTACGCGCTTTCAGACCTTGCGGCGTTAGTACCCGACTATTACGTTCTAGCTGACCCTCAATTCTTCGGAGAAATCGGTCCACGGGAAGCAGCTGTGTGGGAGTACCTGGGTTCCCACACACGGATAACGGTCTTTGTTCCGAACGGCTACGAGGTGCCACCGAGCTTTCCGCTTTCGCGGATCATCCGCTTCAACAATCTGGGCCTTGACGGCTTCTCACGGAACATCAGCCCGCTGCGCCCTCGCGGATTCCTGAGCATGACCGCCTACCATGCACTGAGTGTCGCTGGGTTTCTGGGCTTCTCGAGGATCCTCATTGTCGGCATAGACAATGATCGCTTCCGCGCTCTCGCCTTGACAGAGGATCGCGCGGCGGGCATCCTGCCTCATCACTTCTTCACCAATGGTCCCGCGAGCGTGCAGCGCCTCGATTGGCTCGTCGGGGGCGTTCCTGCATTCTTTGAAGACGTCGCGCGACTGTTCGGAGACCTGTGGCTGTTCGCGGATCTGCCAATCGAAAACCTCGATCCGGAAACTCTGGTCGACGCCTTCCCGATTGCTGACGACTACTTAGATTTCCTTGAAGCCGATCCAGATGCTCCCGTTCTCGATTGACTCGAGACATCTGCTGACCTGGAAACGAGAAACCATGTGAGGAGCATTACCGCAAGGTTTGCGGTGGCCTGAAGAAGCGAACCACGCATAGCGAAGATCAAGTAGAAGGGGAGCACGCAGCCAAGTACGGTTGGAATTCCGATTCGCATCAACTGCAGTTCGGCCCGCGCGTCTAACCTGTAAACAACATACCCGAAGACCAACGAGCCCAAAACTAGAGCAAACCATCCGCCATTGATGTAGAGCTCGGCAGGCAGGGGTGCGGACAAGTTGGTGAACGCGTAGCCCCTGAAATCCGCGAGCAATATGCCGGTGTCTGTGGGCTTTTCTGCCCACATGCTTCGTGGCACGAAAAATAGCAGGACACCAAGAATCTGGTTCCCCCAGGAAATGCCGTTGACCTCCACGAAAGCAGCGGTATTGATTATCTGCGAGAAGCCATCAAAGTCACCACTCTTAAGGGAAACCAATGGGTCAGTGATTTCGATCGTGTTTTCAAGCGTCCGTCGGAACGTATCCAGCACCGGAAAGAGCAAGAACATTGAACCTAGAGCCACGAGCGCCGTGAGACGGTACCTCGCCAGAGACTTGTATGCGCCCATCGCCGCAAACAACCCCAACGCCACAGTCAAGACAGTAAAACGTGGCGATCCGATGGGGTTCACGATCAGAGCCAACGGAATACACGCAAGAACGACTGGCAGGTATCGACTCTGGCCCGAGCGCACCCTACGTCGACGCTCGACCTCCAGCCTAGCAACAATCGCAACCAGCAGCCCGACTGAAACGAAGGCATTGAGGACTGTGACAAGGACGTCGTTACCGAAAACGTTCGCAGTTACTTGGCCTCTTTCCGTCCGATTCAGAAAGAGTGTCGCAGGGCCCACAAGGCCTACATACGCAACCGCTAATGCGCTCAGCGCGAGGAGGAAGACGTTCGTGCGGTGGCCATCGACGATGCGTCCGCGTGGCAAGATGTTTCCGCGGTGCCGCGATCGTGCCGCCCACCAATTGCCCGCGATATAGGAAACTTGTGCCGTGAGGACAATTACGACCGCAGTCCAGTCGTGGTCGTGAGGCAAGTCGGGCGTGGTCGATGGATCTACCTGGTCCCGCAGCTGAACCAAGGGGGCGACGCCAAGGAATACGTAGAAGAAGAGCCATACGCACATCTCGAAGATTCGCCTGCGACCCGAACCGATAACCCACGCAAATCGGGCGCCCGCTACCACCGTCGCAACAGCCACGCCCACCCATGCGGATGTTGGAGGGGCGCTGGTTGCCGCGATGATCCATATCGGCACGAACCCACACAGAGAAATCGCGACGTATACCGCAAGGACTGGAGCAGCTTTACCCCATCCGGACACTCCTATGGAAGATGAAGTGTCTGTGACGCCGTCACTGCTGCGCATCATCCTGTCATAGCTCCACTAATCACGAGGGCACGTTCATCCATCAACTTTTCGGCTATCGGGCGCGTAAAGGCTTTCACCGACGATTGCCCGCCGCGGCGGCGTATGCTGATTCCAATTGCTCTGCGACACGCGCGATGTTCAGCTGCTCTTCCAGGTATCTGCCCGCCCCTATTCGAATCTCTTCAGCAAGGGTGGCGTCATCGAGTAGAGAGGCTACTGCCGCGGCAAGCTGGTGGGCGGATCCATCCGTCACAAGCGCGGCTCCGTGAGCACGGCAGTCGGCGGCGATTCCAAGCGAGTCAGTTGTGACCACTGGAGTACCCGCCCGCATCGCTTCCAGTACTGACATAGGAAAGACCTCGTCGAAGGCCGGAAGCACATACACCTTCGCCGTCGCAAGAAGCTCGTCAGTTCGCTCCGGCGACGCTGCTCCCATCCACGTGATCTGCTCCGAGTGCCCCGAGCCGGCGATGGCATCGCGTACAGCTGCCCCCTCGCCTTCGTCCGGGCCGATAAGCACAAATCGCGCGCTCGAGAACCTTTCGGCGAGAAGCGCAGCCATCCGCACGAATGCTAGCGGACGCTTGCGAGGATGCAACCGAGCCAGGAACATCACTACGTCACCGCGTCCTTCGTACGGCGGGATGTTCCCGAGCTTGAGCCCATTTCCGATCCGCCGAGGAACGATCCCCGGGGCGACTCCGACAAGGTCAGAGGTTTCGCGAGCAGTTAGCGCGAGAACTTCCGCTGCGCCTCGGAGCGCGGGCCGAGTTGCAAACTTGTCCAAAGGTACGGCAAGCAGCCGATCAGACGCGTCGATCATGCCGTGCGGCTGAACCACGTAGGGAGTGCCCTGCCTACGGAACAGTGACGCAGCGGGCAGAGTGACGAGATCTCGAGCAAGGTGAACGTGCGCGACATCCACGGACTGGAGCGTCCGCTTTAGGGCTCGCAGCATACCTCGAGCCCGCAAGAACGCGAATCCTCGAACAATGGGTGGCCGCTGCGCAGGGAAAGTCCGCAGGACGTAGCCGTCTTGCTCCGTGCTTGCAGCTCGCGCCGCCGGTGCCGCCGCAAACACCGAGACTTCGTGCCCTCGCGCAGCCAGTTCCTCCGCTTGAGCTAAGGCTACGCGCGTAGGACCACCAAACGCTCCATCAGGCGACACATACGTGACAACGTGGATTATCTTCATGCGGTCGTAGACGGGAAACGGTGCCCGATCACCTGGGCGGTCGGCCCGCTGATAATCACGTTAGCGGGCACTAAGCCGGCCACAAGGCACATCGGCGTCGCAAGGGAAGAACGACCAACGTGGGCCCCACCGAGTACGGTGCACCGAGATGTGAGCCACGCGCCGTCCTCGATGCGAATCGGACGCGTGATGAGGGCCATGTCACGCCTATGTGCGTGACTTCCGGTCGTGAGAAACGTCTCCTGCGAGATCACGACATCATGGCCCACGTAGATGTGGTCCTGGTTGTGAAACCACACACCCTCGCCGATCCACGAGCGGTCGCCGATGTGCAGCTTCCACGGAAACTTGACTCGGGTGCGCGGTCGGAAGACAACGCCGTTGCCGATCTCGGCACCGAACGCCCGCAGCACGCGCACGCGAATGCCCGAACTGATCTGCCACGGATTCGTGACGAACAGCAGCTCGCAGATGCCCCACAGATAAACGACCCACGCTGGCCTGTCCCACGCTGCGCGCTCCCCAGGCGCCTTTGATAGATCGATCACTGGGACGTCTGCCACACGCTGCCTCCCCCGTTTCACGCGCCCGGAACCACTACCACGATAGTGTCACTGATATGCCGCGACCTTCCCCACGCGTCACGGTCCTCGGACTCAACTACCCTCCTGAGCACACCGGGATTTCCCCTTACACCGGTGCTATGGCTCGCGGGCTGGTTCGTCGTGGCCACCCTACGCGCGTCGTCACGACGCATCCCCATTATCCGAACTGGCGGGTCACGCCAGGTTACGGGCAGTGGTCACGCAGGGAGCATCTCGACGGAGTGCACGTGCACCGCGTGAAGCACTACGTGCCCGCGCGCCCCGTGGGCATGCGGCGCCTGCTGTCTGAAGTCTCGTACGGCGCACGCCTGCAGACGACGCGCTGGCACTCTCCCGACGCCATCGTCGCGGTCTCTCCCGCCCTCATCTCGTCGACCCTTGCCACCTTGCGCGCCAAGACGCTGAACCGCAGCACACCTCTCGTGGTGTGGGTGCAAGACCTCTACAGTCTTGGCCTCACCGAGACCGGCCAGGGTGGCGGTACCGTGCTGCGCATCATGCGCACGCTCGAGGGCTGGCTGTTGCGCAACGCCGACCGCGTCGTCGTCATCCACGACCGCTTCGCCACGCGCGTGCACGAAGACTTCGGCGTGCCCCGCGAGCGCATCGAGGTCGTGCGCAACTGGACGCACCTACCCCCCTCGCCCGTCATCGACGTGGCTGCAGCCCGCCGAGAGCTCGGCTGGGGCGACGAGACCGTCATCCTCCACGCCGGCAACATGGGCGTGAAGCAGGGGCTCGACAACGTCGTGTCGGCGGCCGAACTCGCCGCGTCCCGAGGGGACAAGGTCCGGTTCGTGCTGCTCGGCGGCGGCTCGGATCGCGCGCGCCTCGAGCGGCTGGGCCGCGGCATCCCCACGCTGCAGTTTCTCGACGCCCTCGACGACGCCGGCTTCGCCGCCGCTCTCGGCTCGGCCGATGTGCTGCTCGTCAATGAGAAGGCCGGGGTGTCGGAGATGGCCGTACCCAGCAAGCTCACGTCGTACTTCTCGACCGGACGCCCCGTGCTCGCCGCGACCGACCCCACCGGCATCACGGCCGACGAGGTGCGGGCCGCGGATGCCGGGGTCGTCGTCGCGGCCGGCCACCCCGCGAACCTGCTCGACGCCGCGCTCGCGCTGGGCGCCGACCCCGACCGATGCGCCCGGCTCGGCGCCAACGGTCGCCGCTACCGGGAGACGGTGCTCGACGAAGAGGCCGCGATCGACCAGTTCAGCGCCATGATCATGCGCCTGTGCGGGCATGGGAGCGTTGACGAGTCGCCGCACGAACCCACCGAAGTCCCCACCTCGCACGAAGCACGGAGCACCGTTTGACCAAGCGCGCCCTCATCACCGGAATCACAGGCCAGGACGGTTCGTACCTCACCGAGCTGCTGCTCGCCAAGGGCTACGAGGTGCACGGCATGATCCGCCGCGCCTCCACCTTCAACACCTCCCGCATCGACCACCTCTACGTCGACCCCCACGACCCCGCGGCAAAGCTCTTCCTGCACTACGGCGACCTCTCCGACGGGGCCCGCCTGGTCACGCTGATGGCCGAGATCAACCCCGACGAGGTCTACAACCTGGCCGCGCAGTCGCACGTGCGGGTCTCGTTCGACGAGCCCGAGCACACCGCCGACACGACCGGCACCGGCACGATCCGTCTGCTCGAGGCGGTGCGTCTGTCGGGCATCAAGACGAAGTTCTACCAGGCGTCGTCGTCGGAGCTGTACGGGGCCACTCCCCCGCCCCAGAACGAGGACACCCCGTTCTACCCGCGCTCGCCCTACGCGGCCGCAAAGCTCTACAGCTACTGGATCACCAAGAACTACCGCGAGGCGTACGACATGTTCGCGGTCAACGGCATCCTCTTCAATCACGAGTCGCCCCGCCGCGGCGAGACGTTCGTGACCCGCAAGATCACCCGCGCCGTCGCGCGCATCAAGGCCGGCGTGCAGAAGGACATCTACCTCGGCAACCTCGAGTCGATCCGCGACTGGGGCTACGCCGCCGAGTACGTCGAGGGCATGTGGCGCATGCTGCAGGTCGACACCCCCGACGACTACGTGCTGGCCACGGGCGTCGGCTACACGATCAAGGACTTCCTCGAGGCATCCTTCGGTCATGTGGGGCTCGACTGGCAGGAGTTCGTGAAGTTCGACGAGCGCTACCTGCGGCCCACCGAGGTCGACGCGCTGATCGGCGACTCCACTCGCGCGCAGGAGAAGCTCGGCTGGACGCCGACGATCGACGGCGCGCAGCTGGCCCGACTCATGGTCGACGCCGACGTGGAGGCGCTGGAGCACGAGGGCAAGCCCTGGTACGACAAGGTGAAGCTCGCGTCGTGGGGAACGCTCTGATGGTCGCCTCGGACGGCCTGCAATTCACGCCGGGCGAGCTCGACCGCGACGCCGTCTTCTACGTCGCGGGGCACCGCGGGCTGGTCGGCTCGGCGATCTGGCGCCGCCTCGAGGCCGCGGGCTTCTCGCGCCTCATCGGGCGCACCTCGTCGGAGCTCGACCTGAAAGACCGCGACGCCGTGTTCGAGTTCTTCGCGGCCGAACGCCCCCGGTATGTCGTGCTGGCGGCGGCGAAGGTGGGCGGCATCATGGCCAACTCCACCTACCCCGTCGACTTCCTCAGCGACAACATGCGCATCCAGGTCAACGTGCTGGATGCCGCACGCTCCGTCGACGTCGAGCGAGTGCTCTTCCTCGGCTCGTCGTGCATCTACCCCAAGTTCGCCGAGCAGCCCATCCGCGAGGACTCGCTGCTGACCGGGCACCTGGAGCCGACGAACGACGCGTATGCGATCGCGAAGATCGCCGGCATCCTGCACGTGCAGGCGGTGCGCCGCCAGTACGGGCTGCCGTGGATCTCGGCGATGCCGACCAACCTCTACGGACCGAACGACAACTTCTCCCCGCAGGGTTCCCACGTGCTGCCGGCGCTGATCCGCCGGTACGACGAGGCGGCTCGTTCCGGGGCTCCGGTCGTCACGAACTGGGGCACCGGCACGCCGCGACGCGAGTTCTTGCACGCCGACGACATGGCCGACGCCTGCCTGCACCTGCTGGAGCACTACGACGGGCCGGAGCAGGTGAACGTGGGCACCGGATCGGACGTGACGATCGCCGGGATCGCCTCTGTTGTCGCTTCGGTGGTCGGCTTCACGGGTGCGACGGAGTGGGACACCTCGAAGCCCGACGGCACCCCGCAGAAGCTGCTCGACGTGTCGAAGCTGGCCGAGGCCGGGTGGCGATCCTCGATCTCCCTCGAGGAGGGGCTGCGGCGGACGGTGGAGTGGTACCGCGAGCACGTGGGGAAACTGCGGGGTTAGGGCCCACCGACACGGCCGTATTTGGGATCAGAACCCAGGTTTGTTCCGCGGGTTGTGCTTCCAGTGCGCGTAGTCGCTGGCCTTGTGCACGACTTCCTCCCATCTCAGGGGAGTCGCCGATTCGAACACGATGGTCCACATCGTCCATGAGACGGTGTAGATCATCCATACAGCGATGAGAGGAAGGGCCGCTGCGGGGCCGCCCACGATCAGCCCGACGACCGAGGCTACGAGCAAGAAGACGCCGATCGCGGTTGCGGGCCACGTGCGGAGGCGCCAAAGCATCGTTCCACTGCGCAGACGCTTCATCGCAAACAGCGTGGTCTTCCACTCGAATTGGACAGATTGGAACGCGTCGAACTCCGCGCGCGGGCTCGCTTGTTTCGTCGTGCGAGCCGGTGTCGGAATCGGCTCGGGAACGTTGAACTTCTCGCGAAGCTCGGCTAGTCGGGACTTCTTCTCGTCGGCGTCTGTCATGTCAGTCCTCTCGCGCATCATCATGCCCTCTCCACGCAACATTGCGTGACGGCCGACTATGGGCGGGGAGCGCCACAGCGGCATCTGCGGGCCGGAACGACTCTTCGCGAGAACCTGAACGCGTAGCGATCGAACCGCCTGCCGATCTGACGGGGGCGTCACACGACGCACTTTGTCGGCGATGTCCTGATATCACCGGCCGATGTCGGAGGCCCCGCGTAGAGTTTCGAACATGAATACGACACTCGGCTGCGGTGGCAACGACCCCGAGGTCGACGCCGTTGCCGCGGCGCTCGCGGCGGAGTACGCAGCGGCGGTGGCGGATGTCGCCGCGGCCGAGGCTCGAGCGATGGCGGTGCTTGCGCGGGCGCAGGCCGTGGGTGTGGAACGCATCGAGGCGATCCCCCGCACGGCCAGCCGCGAGGCTGACCTGCCGCTGCGCGCGCTCGCTGCCGAGCTCGGGGCGCATGCCCGACAGCCCGACCGCTCGGTGCAGCGCCGGATGGATGATGCCCATACGGTTGTCACCCGGTTCGCGGCCACATGGGAGGCATTGGCCGCAGGGCGGGTATCGGTCGGCCATGTGCGGGCGATCGTGGAGCACGGGGTGAAGCTCACCGACCCCGACATCCGGGCCGCGTTCGAGGGCGAAGCGCTCGAGCGGGCGGCCTCGACGACGCCCGGACGACTCGGCCCGCAGCTCGCGCGGCTGGTCGAGCAGGTGCAACCCACCACCTTCGCGCAACGGCACCAAGCCGCACGGGAGGGTCGGGGCGTGTGGGTGCGGGATGTCGCCGACGGGATGACCGAACTCTTGCTGCGCGGCCCGGCCGTGCCGGTGCACGGCATCCACGCCCTGATCAGCCAGATCGCCCGCGAGGTCCTCAACGACGGCCACACGAACACCGGTGCGATGGATGCCGCCGACTCCCGAACGATGGATCAGGTGCGTGCCGACGTGCTCACCGAGATCGCCCTCACCCACCGCATCGACGTGGAGTCGGGTGAGGGACTCGGCGACGGCCACGGCGGGCTCGCATCCATCCGCGCGACCGTCAACGTCACCGTCCCCGCCCTCGCACTGGCCGGAGTCACCGACGACCCCGCCGAACTCGTCGGACGCACACCCATCGACCTCGACACGGCCCGACTACTCGCCGTGACCGCGCCGGGATGGGAGCGGGTGCTCGCCGACCCCATCACCGGAGGCGTCCTCGCCGTCGACCGATACACCAGAACCGCAGATCTGACCCGACATCTTCGGGTCCGAGATCCGCACTGCAGATTCCCCGGATGTCGCATGCCCACCCACCGGTGCGACATCGACCACGGCCACGACTACGCCCTCGGCGGGCAGACCCACCATCGAAATCTCGCTGCGCTCTGCCGACGACATCACACGGTGAAGGGGGAAACACCCTGGCGGGTGAGACACCATCCCGGCGGCGTCATCGAATGGACCTCACCCGGCGGAGTCAGCTACACCGACACCCCGCCACCGGTCACCGTCGGCTTCGTTCCCGACCTCGACGACGTCCCCTTCTGACGGATCTCACGCGGGTAACGACTACGAGCGTTTCGTCAGGCGCTCGAGCAGCGTCCGGCCGCCCGGCCAGAGCGGCTCGGGCCACGCAGGCGGGGTGAACCAGGCGAAGTCGAGCGCCTCGTTCTGCGGGACGATGGCTGCGGCATCCGGCAGTTCGATCGTGAAGGAGAGGCCGATGGAATGCTTCCGGGCATCGATACCGGTCGCGGGCGACTCCGGGCGCGCCGCCTCGGGGAACCACTGGTACACGTAGGCGGGTTGCGGGTCGTCGTCGATCACTGGTTCGACGCCGAGGGTGTCGAGGCAGTGGCGGCGGAGTGCCGCCGCGAGCGTCTCACCGTAGAGCACCCGCCCTCCCAGGTGGCACCACACGCGGCCGTAGGGCGAGTCGCGGAGGATGAGGCCTACCTGCTGCGCACCGTCCGGCGCGGTGCGCACGGGGACGAAGTCGACGCACGCGAGCGGGATCGATCGTTCGATCTGGGCGTAGAGATCGTCGGGGAGGAACGTCACGGGTCGATTCTGCCCGGTCGGTGATCGCGGGGTCGCCTAGGGTGAAACGGTGACCTCTGCCTCCCTCGCCCGCCGACGTTCCGCGGGCCGGGTCTTCGCGATCGTCACCGGGGTTGTCCTGATCGCAGCGATCGCCGTGCTCGCCTGGGTGGGCGTACGCGCCCTCCTCGCTCAGCAACACCTCTCGTCGGCGCAGGCGGTCGCGGGCGAGGTGCAGTCGACGCTCAGCACCGAGCCGGCGGCGATGGCGACGGCGGCGGCAGCCCTCGCCGATGAAACGGCCGCCGCTCGTGACCTCACCTCCGACCCCGTGTGGAAGCTCGTCGAGGGCGTGCCCTGGATCGGCCCGCAGTTGAGCGCCGTATCGACGGTCGCGGCATCCATCGACACCCTCGTGCGGAGCGGCCTGGCCCCGCTGCTCGACGTCGCCGCGGGACTGGACGTGAGCGCCTTCGCGCCGCGCGACGGCGCCATCGACCTCGCGCCGCTGATCGCGATGCAGCAGCCGGCGGCGACCGCCGCGTCGGCCGCCGCACAGTCAGCGGCCTCGCTCGACGATCTCGACACCGCGGGGCTCGTGGGCGCCGTGCGGCAGCCGCTCGCCGAGGCATCGGAGCTCATGGGCACGGTCGCGACGGCGACGGAAGCCCTCGCCCGTGCGACGCAGCTGGTCCCCCCGATGCTCGGGGCCGACGGTCCCCGCAACTACCTCGTGCTCTTCCAGAACAACGCTGAATGGCGTTCGCTGGGCGGCATCCCAGGTGCGGTGATTCTCGTGAACACGGACGGCGGCCGCATAAGCTTGGCGGGCGAATCGGATGCGAACGAGCTCACGCAAGGAGGGGAGCCCATCGCCGCCCTCTCGAGCGAGGTGCAGGGCATATACGGGCTCGACCCCGTGCGCTTCATGCACAACACGACGCTCGTGCCCGACTTCGCGCTGACGGGCGAGCTCTCACGCGCCTTCTGGGAGCGCGCGACGGGCACCGCGGTCGACGGAGTGATCTCGATCGACCCCGTGGCGCTGTCCTACCTCCTTCGCGCCACGGGGCCGGTGACGCTGCCGTCGGGAGACGTGCTCACGAGCGAGAACGCCGTCCCGCTTCTGCTGAACGACGTGTACTTCCGCTACTCCGAACCGGCCGAGCAGGACGCGTTCTTCGCCTCCGCGGCGGCGGCGGTGTTCGGCGCCCTCACGTCGGGCGAGGCGTCGCCGACCGCGCTGGTCGAGGCCCTCGTGCAGGCGGGCTCGGAAGACCGGCTGCTCATCTGGAACGAGCGCGACGAGGAGCAGACGGTGCTCGAGGGGACGACCCTGGTGGGCGCGCTGCCCGTCACCGACCTCGAAGCGACGCGATTCGGAGTGTTCGTCAACGACGGCACCGGATCGAAGATGGACTACTACGCGCGCCTGGAGACCTCGCTCGGCTGGTGCGAGTCGGCGACCGACGGCACGACGCGCGCAGGGCTGTCGGTGACGGTGCGCAGCGAGGCGCCGGCGGATGCCGCGACATCCTTGCCCGGGTATATCACCGGGTTCGGCACCTTCGTGCCGGAGGGTTTGATCCGCACGGTGACGTACATCTACATGCCGCAGGGCTCGACGGTACTGGGGGATGCCGCCACCGCCGGCACGCTCGGACCGGGCACGCACGACGGGCGCCAGGTGGTGTCGTGGACCAGCGACCTGTGGCCGGGCGAGTCGGCCACCTACGAGGTCGTGGTGCAGACGCCCTACACCGAGCTGCTCGAGCTGGTGCGCACGCCGACGCTGTTCGGCACGGAAGACGCCGACGTGGCCGCGGCCTGTGGAGTGGCGCCGTAGAGCCGAACAGGCCGGAAGCGGGGCGTGCGTCGGCTCAGAACCAGACGAAGGGGACGAAGCTGTTCAGCACCGTCGCCGTCAGGGCGATCGTCACCCCGAAGCCGATGAGCATCCACTGCGTGCGCCGGCCCCTCACCACGGCCGCGACACCGAGGAGGAAGAGGCTGACAGCCATGAGCACGGTACTCAACTGCAGGCGGTCGCCGTACGTGTTGTAGCGCTCGGCGTCGGCGAAGAAGGCGTCGCTGCGCTCGTCCTCGACCGACCACATCGAGAAGCGGGCACCGAGGTACTCCTCGGAGTCGAACGGGCTCACGTAGTCGCCGCCCTCGGCGTTCTGCTCGTCCGACCAGATGATCGCGGCATCGAGAGCCTCGTCGACGGCGACGAAGTGCAGCGTGTCGAACTTCGCCTCGGCCGAGGCCGCCAGAACAGGGTCGGCGCTGTCCATGTCGATGCTCAGCTCTGTCAGCCGCGACCACGTCTCGGTGTCGCGGATGTAGGTCTGGTTCGCTTCGAGGTAGAGCGACTCCGCCTCGGTCTGCGAGTTCTGCGCCTGCGAGTACGCCGAGGCCGACAATCCGTCATACAGCGCCGCCTGGAACGACGTGTACGCCGTCGCGACCGACACGATGCCCAGGAGCACGACGACGAGCAGCTCGAGATCGCCGAAGAACGACGACAGCCGGCGCGGCTGCGCCTCCTCCGCTGCGGGCTGCGTCGCCGGCGCCGATTCGGGTGAGATTGCGGGACGGGTCAGTTCGGTCACGGACGCTCCTGGGGGTCATTCTCTGCGCACGCACTCGGGGCGCCGAGCCAGAATATAGCTCGGCGCCCCGCCGCCTCGTTCACGCTCGCGGTCGCCTCCGCTCGCGAAGAACGGCGGCCCGCGCTGCGCGGCTTAGGCTGCGTCCTCCGGGTCGATCGTGACGATCACCGACTTCGATCGGGTGAAGGATTCCAGCGCCTCGGGTCCGCTCTCGCGACCCCAGCCCGACGCCTTCACGCCCCCGAAGGGGACGGCCGGATCGAGCATCGCCCACCCGTTGACCCAGATGATTCCGGCCTCGAGCCTGTTGGCCACGCGGTGGGCCCGGCTGATGCTGCCGGTCTGCACGCCCGCCGCCAGGCCGTAGGGGGTACTGTTCGCGAGGCGGATCGCCTCCTCCTCGGTGTCGAACGGCTGAACCGTCAGCACGGGGCCGAAGACCTCCTCCTTCACGGCGACGGCATCGTTGTCGAGCCCCGCGATGACGGTCGGCGCGTAGTAGAAGCCGCCGTCGAGCTCGACCCTGTGACCGCCGGTGACGACGGTGCCGCCGGCGGCCACGGCATCCTGCACCATCTGCTCGATACGCTCGAGCTGCGCACGGCTCGCCACCGGACCGATCACGGTGCCGGGGTCGCTGGGGCGCCCGAGCGGCACCCCGCCCACCGCGTTGCCCAGGATGCCGACCACCGTCTCGTACAGCGACCGATCCACGAGGAGCCGCGGCCCCGCCATGCAGAACTGCCCCGTGTTGAACACGAAGGCGTTGATCACCGCGCCGATCGCCTTGTCGAGGTCGGCGTCGGCGAAGACGATGTTCGCCGCATTGCCCCCGAGCTCGGCCGCGACCGGCTTGAGGTGCTCGCCGGCGGTGCGCGCGACGATGCGACCGACCGCCGTCGAGCCGGTGAACGCGACCATGTCGACGTCGGGGTGGCGCACGAGGGCGTCGCCGAGTTCGGGCCCCGGGCCGATCACGAGGTTGTAGACGCCCGCGGGCACGCCGGCCTCGCGAAGGATGTCGGCCATCAGCAGGGCGCTGAGGGGCGTCTGCGGTGCCGGCTTGTGCACCACCGTGTTGCCCGCGGCGAGCGCGGGAGCCAGCTTCGAGCTCGAGAGGATGAGGGGGAAGTTGAAGGGGCTGATCGCCGCGACCACCCCCCGGGGCTCACGGCGCGTGAACGCGAACGCGGGCAGCGGGGTCTCGCGTACGGCCCCGTCGAGATGCTGCGCGAGGCTGGCGAAGTACTCGAACTGATCCGCCGCGGTCGGCACGTCGATCATCCGCGTGAACATGATCGGCTTGCCGACGTCCGGGCTCTCCGCCTGCGCGAGCTCCTCGGACCGCTCGCGGATGAGCGCCGCGACCCGCAGGAGCACGCGAGAGCGCTCACGGCCCGAGATCCTCGACCAGCCGCCGTCGTCGAACGCCTTCCGGGCCGCCGCGACCGCCGCGTCGACGTCGGCGACCGTCGCCCCGGCCACCTCGCCGATGACCTCACCCGTGGCCGGATCGGTGACGTCCATCCGCTCGCCCGCCGCGGGCTGCTGCCATTCGCCGCCGATCAGCAGGTCGGTGCGGATCGCGGTGGTTTCAGGCGCTGTCGACGTCTCTGTCATGTCGTCTCCTCTTCGAGAGTCCGGTCGGGTGTGGGACTGATGGTGCGGCCCCGCGACGCGGGGAGCAAGCGTCGATTCGCATTTCGGACAACACCCGCTCCGGCCTGCTTGTGGGGGTCGCCGCATCCGGAGATACTTGAAGACGTCAACAATGGAGTTTGTCTGTGAATGAGTTCGCCGCGGTCAATGTGAACACCCGGTCGATCGATGACGCCATCGCGATCGGCGCCGGCGTCTACCATCCGCACGTCCTCCGCCTGCGTGACCGCGGCGAGGGATTCGGGATGCATCTGCGCGCCTCGACGATCGGACCGATCGTCATCGGCGCGCTCGAGTACCGCACGCCCGTGAGCATCCGCGCCGCCGAGTTCCTCGACTCGTACCAGGTGAACCTCCCCCTCTATGGGGACGTGCTGATGAGCTACGCGGGCCGCGAGCACCGGGCCACGACACGTCAGGCCGTCGTGCACGGGCCGGCGGCCCCGTCTCGCGTGGACGGCTGGAGGACGCCGGCGAGGCTTCTCGCGGTGAAGGTGCAGAGCGCGCATCTGGAGAACGCGCTCGCCTCGATCCTCGGTCACAGCATCCAGCGGCCGATCGGTTTCCACGGCGCCGTGGACGTCACGAGCGCGGCGGGCAGGGAATGGGCGGCTCTCGCGCGGCGGCTCGACTGGTGGGCACGACTTCGCGAGGAGGACGATCCGCTCGTCGGTCCGACCCTGACCGACGCGGTGGTGAGGGGCCTACTCCGCGCGGGGCGGCACGAGTACACGAGCGAGCTGGATGACGCGCTCGCGTCCGACCCCGACGCCTCCGTGCACCGAGTGCTCTCGCTGATGCACAGGCGCGCCGCATCCGGCGCGTCCATCGGCGACATCGCCGACGAGGCGGGGGTGGGCCTGCGAACGCTCGAGAAGCGCTTTCAGAGCCGCTGGGCGCACACGCCGTCGGGCATGCTCCGCGACATCCGTCTGGCGTACGCGCGGCGGAACCTGCGGCATCCGGAGTCTGCCGAACTGCTCGTGTCAGACGTCGCCGCCCGGTGGGGACTCCCCCACCCCGGGCGCTTCGCCGCCCGCTACGCGGAGCGGTTCGGCGAGTCTCCCTCGGCCACGCTGTTTCGCGGCGCGGGGGCCAGGGCGCGTGCGGCGGGCGCCATCGCCGTGGGAGCCTGACCGTTCGCCCCGCCCGAGGCCGCCTCGCCCTCGCAGTCGCGCAGGTCGACGCCGAATGCACGCCGATACTGGCGCACGAGGCCCTGCTGCGTGAATCCCCATCGGGCTGCGACGTCGCCGAGAGTGAACTCCTCGGGCTCCCACCGGGAGATGTCACGTCGCGCCGCCGCCAATCGGACGCGCCGGATGCACGCGCGCGGGCTCTCGGGCGGCGAGGCGTGTTCCATGAAGATCTGCCCGAGCCTCATGGACGACACTCCGGCGACGGCGGCGACGTCTTCGACCGTGATGGGAAGCGCGGCGTTCTCCTCGATGAAGGCGACCGCCGCCCGGTATGCGACCGCCGCCCCGCGCGAGGTCACAGATCGGCGGGGCGTCGTGCGTTCGAAGCGGAAGATTCCCAGCGTCGCCACCGCGAGCTGTCGATAGGCGGAGGCGCGAAGCAGGTCGTTGTGAACTATCTCGTCCCGCTGGCTCGCGATCGAGCGCAGAAGCGGCGACCACCGCTCGCCATGCCGTCGGGAGATCGGACGAGAACCATCGAACCCGAGGTGGAGGTGGGGATTGTCGAACGCACGCCTGGCCAGGCGCTCCAGCTCGCGGGTGTCGAAGCGAACGGCGGTGACCCGCACCCTGTCGACGTACGTCTGCAGCGGGATATGGGGATGGAAGAGGACCGGGCCCTGCCCCAGGTCGCCCCGATCCTCGTCGACCTGCCAGCGATAACGATCCGGTCCCACGACGACGGTGAAGCCGTCGACGATGCCGTTGATCGCGAAATCGCCCCCGAGCAGGACGGTGCCGACGGAGAAACATCGGTCCCCGGACACAGAGACGCCGTAGTCCACAGCGCCGCGGATGCTTAGTCGCCCATAGCTCTGACGGAGGTGCTGCACGGCAGCGTCGGTGTCGCGCGTCCGGAAATCGAACTCGATCTGGCCATCCATATGGCTCACCCCCTGAGGAAGCAGGATGTGCTCATCCTGTCCTACACGGCCCTCGGACTGTTGCCGGGTGGACTCGCCGCGTCGTCTGCGCCGGGGCGCGGGCGTGGGGGGAGGTTGGCGCGTGGGGAGGGTGGGAGCGTCAGGCCGTCGGGGCGCTCCCGGATTCTCAATGGGGCTGCAGCACCGCCCACGCGATCAGGCTGTCGATGCGGCGGATGTCGGCACCCTTCGTGATCTTCACCTTGATGTGACCCGCGCGCGTCCACAACTCCACCTCCGCGTCACGGTCGAGGAATCCGCCCGCGTTCTCGGTCGACCACATGTTGATCGCCGAGTAGGGAAGTGAATAGATCTCGACCTTCTTGCCCGTGATTCCCTGAGCATCACGAACGATCAGACGCTTCGTCGTGAATGTGGCGGAGTCTCGGAACGTCTTGAAGGACGCCACCGGCTGTTCGCCTTCGACGAGGAGAGCGCTGACGTCGTCGGGGATCGGGATCTCTTGTTGGAGGGTCCAGGACAGGATGGCTGATGTCTCGATCGGCATCCCCTCAGGCTAACGAGGTGCTGGTCGCCGTGCCCTTGAGCCAGCTACCGCAGATCGCGAGGAAGGGGAAGGCCAGGGCGAGTGGTTACCGGAATGCGCGTCAGGCCGTCGGGGCGCTCCCGACGTTGCCTTCGGAGTCGACGACGGGCGTTTGGCCCGCGGTGCCGTGGCGCTCGTCAGTGTCGTCCGGTTCGCCGGCATCCGTCGTGTCGGGCTCTGGACCGGGCTCGATGGGCGGGTTGTCTCTATCCATGCCGCCCAGTCCACGCGAACCTCGCCGCTGACGCAAACGGGTTGACGGGGGCCCGACGCGCCGCAAGGAGGACCGCTGAGCGCGGCGCTGCGATCGGGGGCTGCCGCGGGGCCGGAACGGCCCCTTGCCACCGGCAAAGGGGCAGCGTCAGGAGACGGCGGGAGGGGACGGCGGGAGGGGCGACGAGAGGGCAGAGGACAGATGAGAGAGATCTCATGCAAATTCTCTGCGAGAGGTCGATTTCGGGACGGAATCCGGGTGGCGATGTCGGAGGCTGGTTCTATAGTTTCGAACATGCATTCGAACCCGGTGTCGTCGTCCACCCCCTGGGGAGACGACGTGGATCTCGCCGCGCGGGAGCTCGCGGAACGCTACGTCGCGGCGCGGCGGGCGGAAGCGGTCGCGCAGGCCGCGGTGGCGCGGGTGCTGGCGGAAGCGGCCGAGCTGGCGGCGTCGCGGGTGGCGGTGCTGCCCCGGGCGTCGGCGAAGGACGCCGAACTTCCCGTGCGGGCGGTGGCGGCGGAGCTGGCCGTCGCGGCGCGGGAGCCCGACGGGGCGGTGCAACGCCAGATGGGCGAAGCGGCCGTGGTGGTGCGGGAGTTCCCGGCGGCGATGACCGCGTGGGGTGAGGGGCGGATCGGGGCCCGGCACGTAAGGGTGATCACCGAACTCGGAACCCCGGTGGCAGACCCGGTGGCGCGGGCGGCGTTCGAGGCGGAAGCCGTCCGGCAGGCCGAAGGTATGACGCCACGGCGACTGCGGGCGGCGCTCGCCCCGGTGGCGGAGGAGATGCAACCGGGGTCGCTGACAGAGCGGCACCGGGCCGCCCGGGCACGACGAGGCGTATGGACGACCGTGCTCGAAGACGGCATGGGATCCGTCACGATCGTGCACCCGGCGGTGCTCATCGACGGGATCCACGACCGGCTCACCCAACAAGCCCGAGCGGTGAAGAACCTCGACCCCACCGACACCCGCACCCTCGATCAGATCCGGGCGGACCTCGCCGCCGACATGCTCCTCACCTCCACCCCCAACATCGAAACCGGGGAAGGACTGGCCGACGGATACGGCGGGCTCGGGGCGATCACCGCGATCGTCAACGTCACCGTCCCCGCCCTCGCCCTCGCCGGCGTCACCACCGAACCAGGCGACCTGGTCGGGAAGACACCCATCGACGCCGACACCGCCCGGGAACTGGCCGCCCGGGCACCCGGATGGGACCGGATCCTCACCGACCCGATCACCGGAAGCGTCCTCGCCGTCGACCGATACACCCCCTCCGCGGAGATGAAACGATACCTCCGCGCCCGCGACCGACACTGCCGATTCCCCGGCTGCCGACAGCCCGCACACCGATGCGACCTCGACCACTCGATCGACTACGCCCACGGCGGGAAAACCCACACCGGAAACCTTGCCCACCTGTGCCGAAGACACCACACCCTCAAAGGCGAAACGCCCTGGAAAGTCACCCAACACGACGGCGGCGTCCTGCAATGGACCTCACCCGGCGGACTCACCTACACCGACCAACCACCCACACCACCACACGTGCGATTCACCCCCGACGATCATCATTCGAACGCGCACGGCGAACCACCACCGTTCTGAGGAGGCTCGCGACGGAAAGCGTGCCGCGCGTCGTCAGTTGGTGGAGGTGCTGCTCACGCCATCGCTGGCCTGCACGGCGACCGGCGACGTGGTCGCGGCGTGCGGGTCGGCACCGAGGGGTGCGGCGAGTCGAGCGCTCGGGTCTGCCACACCGGCCGCATCCGCGATGTCGAAGACGAGCTCGAGGCTGCGGGCGTTGTCGGCGACCGTGGCCGGACGCCGGGACTCCTCGCCTTCCATGACGCGCACGAAGGATCGCCACGCCACGAGCAGGTCTTCATCGTCGACCACGGGTGAGGGCGGCACGATCCGCAGAGGGTGCCTGTCCGCCTCGACGCGCACGCCCAGATCGCGCACCGAGATCACACCGTCGTCGCCCTCGAAGGTCCAGTCGCCGTCCCACGACGTCGGGCGCCCGCGGGCAGCCCAGGTGGCACCGTAGGAGACCTCTGCCCCCTCCGCGAGCGCGAGCCGGGCATCGACGTCCGTCATGCCCCATACGCGCGCGTCGTCGGGTCGCCCTGCCTCGGCGGAGAGCACCCGCGCCTCCTGCCCCGTGAGGAAGCGCAGGAGGTCGAGATGATGAATGGACATGTCGGCCAGCAGCGGATGCGCGAGCACCGCGCGCTCGCCGTCGGTCAGCTCGGGCTGCGCGAACTCGATGATCACGCGGCGCAGACGGCCGATGGCGGGGAGGTGGTCGAAGACGGCGCACGCCCACCCGCGCATGCGGTAGTTCTGGTTGACGCGCACGGCGACGCCCGCGCTCTCATCGAGCGCGACCATCTCCTGCAGCTCCGAGCGCGTCGGGACGAGAGGCTTCTCGCACAGGACGGGCAGGTCGCGACCGACCGCCAGCCGCACCGCCTCGAGGTGTTCGCCGGGCGGCAGGGTCACGATGACCGCGTCGAGATCCTGGTCTCGGAGAAGAGTCCGATAGTCGTCGTACACCCGCAGCCGCGGGGAGCGCGAGCTGATCTCCGCCCGCCTGCTCCGCGCGGCGACGGCGACGACCTGGACACCGGGCTCCGGCGCGAGCACGCGCTGCCACGTCTGCCCCCACCTGCCCATCCCCAGGATTCCGACCTTGCGCATCCGCACTCCTCTTATAGGAGTGAGGGCGGCGGAGATGATCCGCCGCCCTCACTAGCTGGTTCAGCCCGCGTAACCGGTGGGCGGAGTCAGCACTCCGCGCTCGATCAGCTTCTTGATGTTGTTCGCACGCGTCGTGTCCTCGCGCGCGAGCCAGTTCTCCTCCGGGGGAGCGTCGAGGTACTGGTTCTTCGGGTAGATCGGGGTGTCGTAGATCGCCCGGTACTGCTCGGTGCGCAGGTCCTTGAACTGGTTGTAGAGACCGTTCGCGACCCGAGCGCGACGCAGCGCCTCGATGTCGATCGTCGTGCAGACGAAGGAGTCACCCGTCGTCCACCCGCGCTGCTGCGTCAGGATCTGCCCGCGCGGGCCGACGATCATCGACTGACCGCCGAAGAGGTCCGACGAGGCCCGCGACCACGGTGAGGCGATGTCAGACCGGACCGCGTGGCGGATCGCGTCGAGCAACGGCTGGTTTCAGCGCGTTCGGGAGACCCAAACGGAGCAAGGCCCGCCGACCCGGACCGCCCGTGCACGACGACCTCTGCGCCGTCGTCGACGAGAACGGCCGAAACCGGCACGTGTTCACCGCCGACGCTCCGAACGAGCTGTGGCTGACGGACATCACCGAGCACCGGACCGCGGGGGGCAAGCTGTACCTCTGCGCGATCGAGGACGTCTACTCGGGCCGGATCGTGGGGTACTCGATCGACACCCGGATGACGTCCCGTCTGGCGGTCCAGGCGCTGGAGAACGCCGTCGCGATGCGCGGCGACGCCGCCGGCTGCATCGTGCATTCGGACAGAGGTGGCCCGGTCAGTTCCGCAACCGTAAGATGCTCCGTGCGCTCAGCCGCCACCGCATGGTCGGGAGCATGGGAAGAGTCGGGTCCAGCGGAGACGCAGCCATGGAATCGTTCTTCGCGCTGCTGCAGAAGAACGTCCTCAACCGCCGCACCTGGCCCCCCGCGAGCAGCTGCGCATCGCGTTGGTGACCAGGATCGAGCGGACCTACCACCGCCGCAGACGCCAGGCACGCCTGGGCCGCTTGACGCCCATCGAGTTCGAGACCATCATGAACACGACCGTCGCACTGGCGGCGTGACTACAACCTGTCACCTATCCGCGCAGCAGTCACTCTCCCGCTTCAGCATCGACTCCTCCTGACGGGCAGGCGGCGGGCAGAATTCAGGGCTGCTGCGGTGCCGTCGAGATCAGTGTCCGCGCGCGATCGAGGTACGCGGGATTGACCATCACGTCCCAGTGCTCGGCAGCGAGATTCTGGACGGACGAGAAGTCCCGCTTACCGCGCCAGATGCCGTGGCCGACGAGCCCGAAGAGGCCACCCCACAGCGCACCGAGGCCGGTCGCCGCGATCAGCAGCCACAGCCAGAAGAGGCCGGGGGCGAAGAGCCCGAAGATGAGCCCGACGAGCAGACCGAACCACGCACCGGATGCGGCGCCGTAGCCCGCTGCGCGGGCCAGTGTCATGCGCCCGGTCACCTGCTCCTCGATGCGCACGTTCCAGCCGATGATCGAGACCTCTTCAACGGGGAACTCCGCATCGGAGAGTCGGTCGACCGCCGCCTGCGCAGACGCATAGTCGTCATAGCTCGCGAGGAGTTCACGGGCGGGTGTCGAGGTGGATGAGTTCGTCATGATGTCTCCTTATCACACAATGTGCTCGGGGTGGTAGGGGGTGATGAGTCCACGACGCATGCTCGGCTCGTCGGCCATAGAGAGCAGTCTCCTAACGCGGTCTGCCGTGGCCGGGTGCGTGCTGAACAAACTGCTCATGGCGTCGCCGGACAGCGGATTGGCGATCATAAGATGCGCGGTCGAGGAGCTGGCTGGCGTCGCCCCCGTGAGGGGAGCAACTCGCACGCCTGCCTCGATCTTCTGGAGAGCGGACGCCAGAGCGAGCGGGTCACCGGAAAGCTGAGCGCCGTCCGCATCGGCTTCGAATTCGCGGGTACGGCTGATCGACAGTTGAATCAGCGTCGCGGCCAGCGGCGCGAGGATGAGCATCAGGAGAGTACCCAGCGGATTCGGCGCGTCGTCTTCATCTGATCCGAAGGGAAGAAAGAGGGCGAACTGCGCCACGGAAGTGATGATTCCCGCGAGGCCCGCTGCGACGCTGGAGAGGAGGATGTCACGGTTTGTGATGTGCGCCATCTCGTGTGCGAGGACGGCACGCAATTCGCGCGGAGTCAGTAGTCGCAGGATGCCGTCGGTGACGCAGACCGCCGCATGCTCGGGGTTACGTCCCGTCGCGAACGCGTTCGGCTGCGTCAGCGGGCTGACGAAAACCCGAGGCATCGGGGCTCCGGCTGCAGTCGCCAACTGGCTAACGATCGACGTGAGCTCTGGAGCCTCGTGGGCAGTGACTCGTTGGGCGCGCATCGCGGCGAGAGCCAGGCGGTCGGACCAGAAGTACGCTGCACCGTTCATGGCGAGCGCTCCCAGGGTGGCGATGACCAGGCCCGCGAATCCGGCCAGCCAATAGCCGACGACGAGGATGATGCCGGTGAGCAGCCCCAGCAGCAGGGCCGTCTTCATCCCATTTTGGAAACGACGCATTGGTCCCAACTCCCTTCGCATTCGAACTTGCGTCGCATTGCATCAAGTTTAGCGTAGGGTCGTGGGAGGACCAAGCGTCATTCGCCGGCATGTGCACCGTCCGACCAACAAGTGCATGCGTCACGCGAGCGAAAAATCCTGCACCTCTTCCCCGACCTTGGGCAGGAAGACGCATCTCGTGCTGATCACGAGTAAGCGTGCCCCGGGCGATCAGTCGGGGTCAGTGTTTGCTGTCCGCGAGTTGGCGTTCGAGGTCGTCGACGCGTCGGCGTGTCGCGGGCGATCCCGGCGGCGATGAGCGCGGTGTCGTGGGGCCACACCGATCCGTTGTGGCAGCTGACGGGGTTGTAGCGGGTGTTGCCGGTGGCGAGGGTCTGGATGCCGAATCCGGTGAAGAATTCCGGTGAAAGGAGCCGTTCGACCACGGAGCGAGCGGCCGAGTCGTCGACGATGCCTGTCCAGAGGCAGTGCCCGACGTTGGAGGCGATCGCGTTCACCTGTTGTTTGTCGCGGTCAAGAGCGATCGCGTAGAAGCCTTCATCGGGCATCCAGAAGGCCTCGTGAAAACGTATCGCCGTATTTGGTGATCCATTGCACCGCCTTGTCGACTGCGGGTCGCAAGGGGTCGAGCTCCTCGAGCGGCACTCCCCGCCGAGCCATCTGACCGGCGAGCATGATGAAAAGCGGGGTGGAGTCGATCGAGCCGTAATAGATGCTGTCCCCGCCGAGAGCGAGCGAGAAGTCGACCCCCAGGCGGACCTCGTGCATGATGCGCCCCGGTTCCTCCTCGGTGACCGGATCGACCTTGTTGCCCTGCATGCGTGCCAGGGTCCGCAGCGGCCCGAGGGCGAGGTCCGGCGAGAAGGGCAGCGTCATCCAGCTCGTGATCAGCGAGTCTCGGCCGAAGAGCGCCATGAATGAGCGACCCTTGCGCACTCAGGCGCCCCGGTTCCGGATTTGACTGACCCTGTTCGACGTGTCTGTATTGGAGGGCGCCCTCCTGTTCGACTCACTGAGTCAGGAGGGAACCGCGGATAAGCCGTTCTTCGCGGCTGCGAGCAGAACGGAGTCTGTGCGTTTGTCTGTACTTGAGTCTTCACTCGCTGCTGTATTTGATGAAGTGGTTGCGCGTAACCCCGGAGAGGTCGAGTTCCATCAAGCCGTGAGAGAGGTCCTCGAAAGCCTCGGTCCGGTGGTCGGTAAGCATCCAGAGTATGCAGACGCCGAAGTCATTCGCCGTCTCTGCGAACCAGAACGGCAGATCATCTTCCGAGTTCCGTGGACGGACGATTCTGGACGTGTTCAACTCAATCGAGGGTTCCGTGTGGAGTTCAACTCTGCGTTGGGCCCCTTCAAGGGCGGTCTTCGCTTTCACCCCTCTGTATACCTGGGAATCGTGAAGTTCCTCGGATTCGAGCAGATCTTCAAGAACGCACTGTCCGGCCTCCCGATCGGCGGCGGCAAGGGTGGTTCAGACTTCAATCCCCGGAGCCGATCTGACGGCGAGATCATGCGCTTCTGCCAGTCCTTCATGATCGAGCTGTATCGCCACCTGGGCGAGTACACAGATGTGCCCGCGGGAGACATCGGCGTCGGCCAACGGGAGATCGGGTATCTGTTCGGGCAGTACAAGCGCATCACCAATCGGTACGAATCAGGCACCCTCACCGGGAAAGGGCTCAGCTGGGGCGGTTCTCAGGTCCGGACAGAGGCGACGGGCTATGGCACCGTCTTCTTTGTTGACGAGATGTTGAGGTTCGCGGGAGAGAGGCTGGAGGGACAGCGTGTGGTTGTGTCCGGGTCCGGCAACGTCGCGATCTACGCCATCGAGAAGATTCTTGAGCTCGGCGGGCGAGTGGTTGCCTGCTCAGATTCCGACGGATTCATCCTGGATGAACGTGGCATCGATCTCGCACTGTTGAAAGAGGTGAAGAGCGCGCGTCGCGCACGGCTCACCGAGTACGCCGCAGCGCGTGGGTCTGCAGTGGCATATGTGCCAGGAGGGTCGATCTGGGACGTGCCATGCGACATCGCCTTGCCGTGTGCCACCCAGAACGAGTTGGACGGGGACGGGGCGGCAGCGTTGATCCGGAATGGATGTCGCATCGTTGCCGAGGGCGCGAACATGCCCACCAGTCCCGACGCGGTCCGCGCTCTGCGAGGAGCTGGCGTTCGCTTTGCGCCTGGAAAGGCCGTGAATGCGGGTGGTGTGGCCACGAGTGCGCTGGAGATGCAGCAGAACGCGTCTCGAGACTCGTGGACCTTTGAATACACGGAGAAGCGGCTTGAAGAGATCATGCGGTCCATCCACGACCGTTGTTTGGAAACCGCGGATGCGTACGGCGCCCCGGGGGATTACGTGGCCGGCGCGAACATCGCAGGGTTTACACGGGTGGCGGACGCGATGCTCGCTCTGGGCATTATTTAGTCGGTCCGCCGCGCGTAGCGCTCTTGATCTACAGCGCGTCACCACTGGTGTCAGGCCGGCGTGATCAGGCACTGATTTGGCGCTCTTACGTGGCTTGATCTGCGATTCCGATTGACGCTTCGCTCCCTTCGCGGCTCGCTTGTCCTTCGGTGAAAGCTGAGCGGAATCGGTCGGGCGCGGCGCTTGTCCTGGCTTCGGCGCCTGCGGTAGGAAGGACGAGCACGACAGCTACGCGCCCGCCAGGGCGCACTGGGGGTAGCGGCGTGAGAACGAGGGAACGGGGACGTTCCCGCCCATTCGCCGTCGCCCGCCAGGAGCCACCCCGGGGAGACGACGGTGACACCACACCCACGCAGCGCGCTTCACGAGCCCATCCGATGAGCGTTCGCGGGGTCTTCGTCACGGCGGCTCTCGCCGTTGCCATGTGGGCGGGCGCGACAAGCGCGACTCACGGGCTCGCCGGCGAGTCGGCGGCATCCGGATCGGCGATCCCGGTCACAACAGCGGCACCGGTGACATGCGATGACCTGATCGACCAGACGCTGCGTGCAGAACTCGCCTCGTCGGGGTACCGCGAAGCCGAGACCGTCGGCACCAGCGACGAGCCGACCATGCACGACGACGCCACCTCGTGGACCGTGTGGTCGGAGATCTTCGACGGGCAGGGCCTTACCTGCTGGTGGCTGCGTGACACCGACCCCGACGCGGTGGCGGTCGGGTACGCGATCGTCTCCGACCAGGACACGCTCCGAGAACGACTTCTGGCGAACGGCTACGCGCGCTCGGATTCGGCGGACGGTCCCGTCTACACGCTGATCGCAGAACCGGACGACACGGTCGTCCTCTCCTTTCCCGCACGCGAGGTGCTGCTGGGCGACGGGGTCTTGATGGCGTCCCGCGGCCTCACCTCCAGCGCCCTCGCGGTCATCCGCGCACGCATCCTCCCCATGCTCGATCTGCCGGATCCGGTCGAGGAGGAGCCTGACGAGAACACGGCGATCGACACACCGACCGAGAATGTCGCGATCGACGAGGGCGCACCGACCGCGGCCCCCACCGATCTCCGGGACGGGCCGACCGCGCCCTCGACTCTCAGCGAACTGCGCACTCCGAGCCAGGTCTCGCTCGACCCCCTCACCCTCGGATGCACGCTGGGACTCACGCTCGTGTTCGCTGCGATCCTCGCGTTCCCCGGCAGGCTGATGGAGACGGCGATCAGCGAGAACTACGACCGTGTCTCGCGGCTGTGGGCGCCGCTCGCAGCCGTCGGCCGCCGAATCGGCCAACCCGTCGCACGGGCTACCCGCGCGGCGAGCGCACGACTGCCTCGAGCGGCACCGCTCGCCCTGGGCGTGCTCGCCGCGGCGGTCATCGCCGGCTTCGTCGACCCGACGTTCGGCTGGAACGCGGGATCCGTGCGGATGGTCGCCTCGAACATCGTCGCGTTCGGCGTCGAGGCGGTCGCCGGCGCCGCGCTCGTGGCGGGCGTCGCACGGCGGTGGGCGATCAGCCCGACCGCTCGAGTCGGTCTCGTCGCGGGGTCCCTCGGCATCCTCCTCGCCTCCGTGCTGCTGTCGCGCCTCACGGGCTTCGCGCCGGGCGTCGTCTTCGGCCTCATCATCGCGGCCGCCCTGCCCGCCGCGTTGAGCACGCGGGACGGGCTGCGCCTCGCGGTCGTCGAGATCGCCTACGTTGCCGGCGCGGGCATGTCGGCGTGGTTCCTCTACGGCGTTCTCGCCGAACCTCTCACCCGCTCCGGCGGCATCCTCGATCGATTCGCCGTCGAAGCGCTCGCGGGCATCACCGTGCTCGGGATCTCCGCGCTGCCCATCATGCTGCTGCCTCTGGGGGGACTCGCGGGTTCGGCGATCTTCTCCGCCAGCCGCGGCATGTGGATCATCGTCTACGCCGCGGGGGCGTCGCTGTTCATGGTCGTCCTGCTGCCGTTCCCGGGCAGCTGGGAGGAGACCTCGACCCCGTTCTGGGTCTGGACCTCGCTCTTCGCCGCGTACGCCGTCGTCGCAGTAGCGATCTGGACGGTGCTGACGAAGACCCGCCGCGACACCGGCGACCGGGCGCGCGCGCATGGCGAGCGCGAACCGGTGCGCTGACCGCGGGCCTCAGCGCACGTGGATGGCGGCCGGCTGCAGCGTCACCGAGAACTCCCGGGTCTCGCCGATCTCCTCGCCGTCGATCTCGAAGGCGCGGGGCTGGGGCAGGGTCACGCGGATCTTGCGCGCGCGGCCGTGCGTCACGGCATCCGTGCTGGTGGTCTCGTCCTTGCCACGGATGAGGCGCCCGAGGCCGTTGTCCCAGACCATCGTCTTGAGAGTGCCGAGCCACTCCCCCACGCCGTCGGCGCTGAGCAGCAGGTAGTCGAGCTCGCCGTCGGAGGGGTCGGCGTCCGGCAGGAGGGTGAGGCCGCCCTGCAGGGTGCCGCAGTTCGCGATCAGGAGGGTGTGGCCCTCTTCGTCGCGGCCGGGCAGATCGTCGGCGGTGAGGTGGAACGGCACGATCTCGCTCGCCGTGAGCGCCCGACCGAGCGACTCGACGTACGCCAGCCATCCGGCCTTCGCCTTCAGGTCCTCGTTCGTCTCGGCGATCATGTGGGCGTCGATGCCGAAGCCGATCATCACCACGAACGCGTGACGCTCGGAGCCCTTCTCCAGCTCGACGTCGACCCAGCCCACGTCGACCGGGATCGACGTGCCCTCGACGGCCCGTGCCACCGCCGCCGGCACGTCGTTGATCGGCAGGCCGAGGTTGCGGGCGAGCAGGTTGCCCGTGCCGAGCGGCACGATGCCCAGCTCGACATCCGACGAGGCGTCGGCGAGCGCCTCTGCCACGGCGCGGACGGTCCCGTCACCCCCGGCGGCGATGACGAGATCGGCACCGGCGGCGAGCGCGCGACGGGTGGCGCCCTGGCCGGGATCCTCGACCGTGGTCTCGAACCACGACACCTCGGCCCCGGCGACGAGACCGGCGCCGTCGAGACCCTTCTCGAGGGTCTCCTTCTCGGTCTTCGACGGATTCCACACGATCGCGATGTGCGTGCTCATTCCCGCCCCCCCCCTGGGTGGACGACCCACCCGTAGGTGTCCATCATGCCCGCCGCGGGGGCGGGTACGCCGCCGTGCCGCGGCACCCGTTTCCGGGAGAGCGCCCTCGGTCTGATAGGAAGGGGGGAACTTCCGCCACCGGGGACGTGGCGGAAGACATCCCTCACCCAAGGAGCTTTCATGCGCCTCTCCGTGATCGGCTGTGGATACCTGGGGGCAGTCCACGCCGCAGCCATGGCATCGATCGGCCACGAGGTCGTCGGCATCGACGTCGACCAGCGCAAGGTCGACGCGCTCTCGGCCGGCAAGGCGCCCTTCTTCGAACCGGGCCTGCAGGAGATCCTCGAGGCGGGGATCGCGTCGGGGCGGCTGTCGTTCACGACCGACATGGCCGCGGCATCCGGCGCCGCCGTGCACTTCATCGGCGTCGGCACCCCTCAGCAGAAGGACGGCTACGCGGCCGACCTCACCTACGTCAACGCGGCCGTCGACGCGCTCGTGCCCCACCTGAGCGAGGGCGATGTCGTGGCCGGCAAGTCCACGGTGCCCGTGGGCACCGCCGCGACGCTGACGCCGCGGGTCGAGGCCGCCGGTGCGACCCTCGTGTGGAACCCCGAGTTCCTGCGCGAGGGGTGGGCCGTGCAGGACACCGTCGACCCCGACCGCCTGGTCGTGGGCGTGCCCGCGGGAGAGGCGGGCGAGCGTGCCGCCGACGTGCTGCGCGAGGTCTACCACCCCGCCGTGGCCAAGGAGACGCCGTTCATCGTCACCGACCTTCCGACGGCCGAGCTGGTGAAGGTCGCCGCCAACGCCTTCCTCGCGACGAAGATCTCGTTCATCAACGCGATGGCCGAGATCGCCGAGGCGACGGGCGCCGACGTCACCCAGCTCGCCGACGCGATCGGCCACGACGTGCGCATCGGGCGCCGCTTCCTCGGCGCCGGCATCGGCTTCGGCGGCGGCTGCCTCCCGAAAGACATCCGCGCCTTCTCGGCCCGCGCCGAAGAGCTCGGCCGCGGCGAGTCGGTCGCGTTCCTCCGCGAGGTCGACGCGATCAACCTGCGCCGCCGCGAGCGTGCCGTGCAGCTGGTGATCGAGTCGCTCGGCGGCTCGGTGTTCAAGAAGAACATCACGGTGCTCGGCGCCGCGTTCAAGCCCCACAGCGACGACATCCGCGACTCCCCCGCCCTCGACGTGGCCGTGCGCCTGCGAGGCCTCGGGGCGTGGGTCACCGTGACCGACCCCGAGGCCCTCGAGAACGCCGAGCGCATCCACCCGCAGCTGTCCTACGTCAAGGACCGCGACGAGGCCCTCCGCGGAGCCGACCTCGTGCTCGTGGTCACGGAGTGGGACGAGTATCGCCGACAGCTCTCCCCCGAGCACGCCGCGACGCTGACGGCCGGGCGCATCGTCGTCGACGGCCGCAACTGCCTCGACGCCGCCGCCTGGCGGGACGCCGGCTGGGAGTACCACGGGATGGGACGCCCCTGACGGCGTCCGCGGGTCACGGCCGAGAGGCCGAGCCGCGGGAACGCGCGATCGCCGTCGCGATGACGCGCCACCCCACGAGGAAGACCAGGAGCGTCAGGGTCGCCACGACGATGAACGCCGTCGCCGTGCCCTGACCGCTGAGCGCACGCAGCAGCATCCCGGCCACGACCGTCACGGCCCACACCCCGAGACCCGTGCGCACGGGAGCCACCGGACGCCGCCACGCGAGGGTGGCGAGCCAGCCCGCTCCGAGGCCCGCGAGGAAGGGCCACGCCGTCCCCAGCGCCCCCAGCGGAGTGAGGCCCTCGTCGTGGCTGGCGCGGCCGATCGCGGCGAAGGCGACGACGAGAACGGCGTCGGCGAGGAGGGCGAGCAGCCCCGTGCGGGGGCGCGCCGAGCGGCGCGGGGTGGTGTCGGGCATCCCCTCGATTATGCGCGCTCCCTCTTGCCGGGGCGGATCAGCCGGCTAGCACGAGGGGAACGCCCAGCCACTCCGCGAGGTCGCGGATCTCGGCATCCACCATCTCGCGCTCGTCCGGTCGTACGGATTGAGGATCGCCGCGCGGCCCCCGGGGTCGTCGTCGAGCGTCGCGATGGCTCCGGGGTCCACGCGCCAGCGCCACGCGCTGCCCTCCACCTCCGCGGGCTCCCCCGCCGTGCCGACGGGCGTCCAGGGCGAGCACTCGCGGGCGAGACCGGCCGCCTGCAGCTGCCGCTCCTGGATGATCCGGTCCGCCTCGCTGGTGTCGGGGATGTCGGAGGCGCGGAGGGGCCCCTCCGCCGTGAGCCGGGCGAGGATGTCGCGGCGGAAGGCGTCGTTGGCGTCGAGGTACTCCGTCATCGCCGGCCGGAGCGTGCGGCTGCGCATGCGAGCGAGCATCGGCGCGAGCAGGCTGCCGGCGTGGAACGCGCCGTCGAACTCGAAGACGGTGCGGTCGTCCTCGGCGGCCTTGCGCAGCTGACCGGGCTCGAACGACCAGCCGATGCGCGTCCACGGGATGCTCTGCTCGGCCGGGGCGACCGTCGCCGTCGGGTCGATCTTGATGGACCCCAGCTGCTCGATGACCTCGACCACGTCACCGGGGCGATCGGCGTCGAGCAGCTGCGCACGCACGGCGATACGCCGGGCCTCATCGCGGGTGAGCCGGTGCATGCGGCCGAGCGTACCCGGGACCTCCGACCGTCAGCGGGCGAAGGGTGCCGTCGCGCGCTCCGGGACCCCGCGACAGAAACACGAAAACCCGCGGAGTTCCGCGGGTTCTCGATGCTTACTGTCTCAACACAGTGTGCGCCCGAAGGGACTCGAACCCCTAACCTTCTGATCCGTAGTCAGATGCTCTATCCATTGAGCTACGGGCGCTCGGTGCGTTCCCGCCGCGGAGAACCGCCGCGCACACCAGCGATCAGATTACCCCACAGCGGTGCCGCCGCGCGAATCGAGGGCGCGGTGGATGCCGCGTCAGTCGTCGAGCTCGGCGGGGTCGATGCCGCGGGCGCGCGCCCGCTCGGCGAAACCCGCCTCCGCCGACGCCGCCCGGGCGCTCGCCCCGGCATCCGGAGCGGTGTCGCCCTCCGCGGTCGCCGCGTCCTTCTTCGCCAGCGCCTTGGCCCGCTTGCGCCGCTGGGAGGCGAGCCCCGCGAGGTCGACGAGACGCAGGGCCTGCATGCGCGCCTCGCGCATCGTGCCGTAGTCGGGTTCGAGGTCCGGGCGAGCCGCCTCCATGCGGAGCGTGCGGTCGATGTTGGCCGCGAGCTCGGCCCACGCGGCATCCCGCGCGGCCTCGACGAGCTGCCGCAGGGCCGCCTCGTCCTCCGCACGCGCGCGCAGGGCCTTCGCGATCTTCCTGCCCTGGCGCTGCCGTCGACGCAGGTTGCCGAGGTCGCGGCTGCCGTAGTCGTGGGTGCCGTTGGGGTCGGAGAAACGACGCCAGGCATCCTTCTTCTCCCGCCGCACGCGTTCCGCCTCGGCGTCGGATTCGTCGGCGAGCGCCAGCAGTGCCGCGCGCGCGTCGGGGAGGAACCGGTCGACGTCGTACCCCTCGCCGCCCGCGATGGTCTCCATGAGGATGCGGTTCTTCACGCTCAGCCGGGTCGCGGCGGCGGCGATGTAGATGCCCTCCTCGACGACGTCGGCGACGCGGGGGCGCTTCACGCGCGCGTTCGACTCCTCCGCGACCTCCGTCGCGTCGTGCGCATCCGCGGCGGCGTTCGGCACTACGTCACCCCCTCGCCATCGAGAGTAGCCGCCCCGGCGTTCGCGCGAGCTCCCGCCGGGATGAGGAGCACGCGCCAGAGGATCAGACTCGGCGGAACCTCGAGACGATGTGGCACTCGAACGGGTCGCGCGCGGCGAGCCCGACCCGGTTCAGGTACGCGATCACGATGCCGTACGAGCGCCACAGGGTGGTCTCGGAGTAGGGCACGTCGAAGCTCACGCACGCCTCGCGCACGATCTCGCGCGCCTGCGCGAGGTGCGGGCGGGGCATGCTGGGGAACAGGTGGTGCTCGACCTGGTAGTTCAGGCCCCCCATGAGCCACGTCGCCCACCAGCCGCCGGAGACGTTGCGCGACGTGCGCACCTGCTTGCTGAAGAAGTCGAGCTTCGCGTCGCGGTCGATGATGGGCATGCCCTTGTGGTTCGGCGCGAACGCGGCTCCCATGTAGACGCCGAAGACCGCCAGCTGCACGCCGAGGAAGGCGAACGCCATGCCGAGCGGGAGCATCCAGAACACCGCTGTGAACAGCACCGCGAACCGCAGGCCGATCATGCCCAGCTCCGACCAACGCCCCTTGACCCCGGGCGTCGTGACGAGGTGCTTGAGCCCCAGGAAGTGCAGGTTCAGGCCCTCGAGCGTGAGGAGCGGGAAGAAGAGGTACCCCTGGCGGCGCGTGATGAGACCGAGCAGGCCGGAGGCCTTCGCGGCATCCTCCTCGACGAAGGAGATCGTGTCGATCTCGATGTCGGGATCCCGGCTCACGCGGTTGGGGTTGGCGTGGTGGCGGGTGTGCTTGGAGCCCCACCACGAGTAGCTCATGCCCACGATGCCGCTGCCGAGGAACTTCGCGAGGCGGTCGTTCGCCGGGCCCGAAGAAAGGATCGCCTTGTGGGCCGCCTCATGGGAGAGGAACGCGACCTGAGTGAGCACGATGCCCAGGCCCGCGGCGATGAGCAGCTGGAACCAGCTGTCGCCGAGCAGGATGAACCCGGCCACGAGACCGCCGAAGGCGAGCACGAGCAGCGAGCCGACGACCGTGTAGAACCACGGGGTGCGGCGCAGCAGCCCCGTCTCGCGCACGACCTGCGACACCTCGGTGTAGGCACGGGTCAGGTGGGGGAAGGTCTCGGACGACGCGTAGGTCTGCCGGACCGGGCCCATGGTCGAGGAGGAATGAGAAGCGGCCTGGATGACGGTGGAGGAGATGAAGGCACCTGCTCGTCGGACGACCCGAACGGGTCTGGGCGAAGCCAAAGGCGGGCGCCGATCGCTGGGGCCCCACACTACGTGGCGGTGTATGCCGAAAGGGCGATGCACGGGGGATCCCCAGGGGACCGTCACCCGCCGCTCATCTTCGGCCCTGCTAAGGTTGCTCCGACGGCTCACCCGTCTGCGTCGTCGATACGCTTCCCGGCCCACCCGAGGCCGTGCATCTTCTCGAACGGCGAACCGATGCGCGATCCCGCGCCGTCGCCCACTCCGCGCCCGTGACCGGATCCGGTCCGCGCTCTCACCCGAAAGCATCTCCATGCCTACTTTCCTCGACCTCGGCGTGCCCGCACGCCTGGCCTCCGTCCTCGAAGCCGACGGCAAGACCGAGGCCTTCCCCATCCAGCGCGACACGCTGCCCGACTCGCTCGCCGGCCGCGACGTGCTCGGCCGGGGCCGCACCGGCAGCGGCAAGACGATCGCCTTCGCCCTCCCCCTCGTCGCCCGCCTGAGCGGTGCGAACGCGGCCACCCGCACGCCGATGCGCCCCCGCGGACTGGTTCTCGCCCCCACGCGCGAGCTCGCGACCCAGATCGCGGCGACCGTGGCGCCCCTGGCCGCCGCGAGCGGGCTGAAGGTCACGACGATCTTCGGCGGCGTGGGCCAGCGCCCGCAGGAGCAGGCCCTGCGCGCGGGCGTCGACATCGTCGTGGCGTGCCCCGGCCGCCTCGAAGACCTCATGAAGCAGGGCGTCATCCGCCTCGACCGCGTGGAGATCACGGTGCTGGACGAGGCCGACCACATGGCCGACCTCGGCTTCCTCCCGGGCGTCACCCGCATCATGGGCGCGACGCCGGCCGGCGGCCAGCGCATGCTCTTCAGCGCGACGCTCGACCGCGGCGTCGACGTGCTCGTGCGTCGCTTCCTCCAGAACGAGGTGCGCCACGAGGTCGACGAGTCCAGCGTCCCGCCCGCCGCCATGACGCACCGCGTCTTCGTCGTCGGCGACGGCGAGAAGGCCGAGCTCGTGCGTCACCTCGCCTCGGGCCGCGGTCGCCGCATCCTCTTCACCCGCACGAAGCACCAGGCCAAGAAGCTCGCCAAGCAGCTGACCGCCTCGGGCATCCCCGCGGTAGATCTGCACGGAAACCTCTCGCAGGGCGCGCGCGAGCGCAACCTGGCCGCCTTCGGGGCGGACGCGGATGCCGGGGGCGTGCGCGTGCTCGTCGCCACCGACGTCGCCGCGCGCGGAGTGCACGTCGACGGCGTCGAGCTGGTCGTGCACGTCGACCCGCCCGTCGAGCACAAGGCGTACCTGCACCGCTCGGGCCGCACGGCACGCGCCGGGGCTGAGGGAACCGTCGTCACGGTCGCGCTCGAGGCCCAGCGCCGCGACGTGGGCGACCTGCTCCGCAAGGCGCAGATCCGCGCCGCACTCGAGCCCGTCACGGCACGGCACCCGGAGGTCGCAGCCCTCGTCGGCGACCCAGCCCCGCACGTGACTCCGGCGCCGGTCACGGCAACCACGTCGGGGGCCCCGAACGGCCGCGGCGGCGCCGGTCGCGGCGGCGCCGGTCGCGGCGGAGCGAGCCGCGGCGGATCGGGCCGTGCCGGTTCGACCGCGCGCGGCACCGCGCGTCCCGCCGCCGCGCAGGGCGCCGGCCGTGGTGCCGGTCAGGACCACGGCCCCCGCTCGGGGGCCGGCGACCAAACTCCCCGCTCCGGCGGACGCCGCCGGGGATCGCGGGGCGGTCGCAGCCGCTCCGCCGCCGCGCCGCGCTGACCCGCGGCATCCGGCGCCGCCTTATCAGAGCGACCTCGGGGTGACAAGCCCCCGGTGGCCGCGACCGGGTGGGGTACCGTCGATATCACGCGGGGGCGCGAGTCCCCGCGTCCAAAGCTCGGGCCGCAGCCGGGGGGCGCGGCCCGTCACCTGAGGAACCCCGGGGTCGACCACGGTCCCCCGGGGTTTTTCTTTGCGCCCGTGGACCTGGCCGCGACGAACCCCGTCAGCGGTGGCGACGCACGACGTCGTCCGCGGCGGCGGTGAGGTCGCCGAGCGCCCGCAGCAGCACCTCGCGATGCTCGGGAGAGAGCGCGTCGACCACGGCGCGCTCGGCATCGACCGAGGCGAAGACGTGCGCGCGCACGGCGCTCGCGGCATCCGCCCGCGCGCGCAGGATGAGGCTGCGCCGATCGCGGGGATTGGGCTCCCGCGCGACGACTCCCGCCGACTCGAGCCGGTCGATGAGCGCCGTCGTGGACGCGGTCGAGATGCCGAGCGCGAGCGCGACGTCACGGGGCGTCAGCGTCTGCTCCCGCCCCTCGGCATCCAGCAGCAGCCGCACGACGGCGAGGTCGTTCTGGCCGACGCCGAGGGTGTCGCTCACGGCGCGATCGGCCGCCACGGCCGCCGCACGGTACGCGGCCAGCGCCGCCCGGACCTGCCCCGTGTCGTCGTTCACGAGGCGCCCCCGCCTTCTTCGCCCGCCGCGATCGGTTCGCCTAGGATGCGAATGTGACGTCGAGCGAGACCACCAACTACTGGTACGGAGACACCGCGGGCGATCAGCGTGCCCGCGCCATCGCGGTTCTCGAGGCGTTCCGCCTGTACCGCGCCGCCGAGGTCGCGATGCGCCGTCGCACGCGCGAATCGATGTCCATGGGCGAGAACGACCTTCTGGTGCTGCGCTACCTGCTGCGGGCGCAGAGGGAGAGCCGCTCGGTCTCGCCCGGCGAGCTCACCCGGTACCTGGCGGTGTCGACCGCGTCGATGACCGCGATCCTCGATCGGCTCGAGAAGTCCGGCCACGTCAAGCGGATGCCCCACCCGAGCGACCGGCGCAGCCTGCTCGTCGTCGCGACGGTCGATTCCGATTCGGAGGTGCGGGCGACGCTCGGCGCGATGCACGACCGCATGCTCGACGCGGTCATCGATCTGAGCGCCGAGGAGAGCGCCGTCGTGATCGATTGCCTCACGCGGCTGCAGGATGCAGTCGACCAGGTCCAGCCGGAGGAGGTTCGTCCGCGCACGCCCTGACCGGGCGGTGCCGGAAGACGGCACGCTCAAACGGCGGTGATGACGACGGCGGCGACGGCCAACGACGCGCTGAGCAGCCCCGTCGCGGCCGCGACCCGCTGTGCGGTGCGATGCCATGCGGGCTCCTGTTCGTTGCGCGGGCTGCGCGGGGGCGAGACGAGAGCGCGCTTGGCTTGCGCAAGCGAGTCGAAGCGTCCGACGACGTTGCCGGCTCCGTCGATCGCCACGTGCCCGATGGGTGCATGCTCGATGGATCCGACGTATTCGCCCGGGCGACTGCCCACGACGAGCCCGCGGTCGACCGTGACCCACGTCACCGGCGGGGCGGTGTCGGTGGTCGTCGTCGGCGGCGCGACAGTGTCGAACATGTTTACCTCCCCGGATACTCCTCGACTAAGTTACTAGGTCAGCTATCTAAATCCAAAGCATTAGCCATCCGCGGACTCGGCTGCGAGACTTGAGGACATGACGGATGGACCGGCGAGCACACAGGTCGATTCGACCGACGGCCCGTCCGTCATCCGCATCAGCGAACAGGATGCCGTGGCCTACGCCGACCTCGTGGCGTGGCTGGCAGCCCGCTATCCCGACGTGTCGGTGTCCGTCATCGAGGCGATCACTCAGCGCGAGGCCGAGGCCTTCCTCGGCGGCCGCCACCTGGCCGTGCCGGCCGCGCTCCGCAGAGCGGTCATCGAGATCCTCTCCGACCGCCTCTGACCCGCGTCGCGACCGCGCCGATCACACGCCGGTGAGCGCCCGCGCCTTCGCCTCACGCCGCGCCCGGTGCAGGATCGGCTCCGTGTAGCCGTTGGGCTGCGCGGCGCCGTCGAACACCAGCTCGAGCGCGGCGGCGAACGCGACGCTCTCGCCGAGGTCCGGCCCGAGCGGCCGGTACGACGGGTCGTCCGCGTTCTGCGCGTCGACGACGGCAGCCATGCGCTCGAGGCTCTCCCGCACCTGGTCGCCGCTGACGACGCCGTGGCAGAGCCAGTTGGCGAGCAGCTGGCTCGAGATGCGCAGCGTCGCGCGGTCCTCCATGAGGCCCACGTCGTCGAGGTCGGGGACCTTGGAGCATCCGATGCCCTGCTCGACCCACCGCACGACGTATCCCAGCAGCGACTGCACGTTCAGGTCCACCTCCCGCGCACGGGCCGCCTCGTCCCACTCGGCCGGGTCGCCCACGGGGATCGTCAGCAGGCGATCGATATCGGCGATGGGGCGCTCAGCGATCTCCCGTCGGCGGGCCGCGACATCCACGTCGTGGTAGTGCGTGGCGTGCAGCGTCGCGGCGGTCGGCGAGGGGACCCAGGCGGTGCTCGCACCCGCCTGCGGATGCGCCGCCTTCTCGCGCAGCATGTCGGCCATGCGATCGGGCATCGCCCACATCCCCTTGCCGATCTGGCCGCGCCCGGGCAGCCCCGCGGCGAGCCCGACGTCGACGTTTCTGTCCTCGTAGGCGCGGATCCACTCCTGCGCCTTCATCTGCGTCTTGGGCACGACGGGTCCGGCGTGCATCGAGGTGTGGATCTCGTCGCCCGACCGGTCCAGGAACCCCGTGTTGATGAACACGACCCGGTCGGCCACCTCCGACAGCACCGCCTCCAGCGTCAGGCTCGTGCGGCGCTCCTCGTCCATGACGCCGATCTTGATCGTGCGCTCGGGCAGCCCCAGCACCTGCTCGACGCGTGCGAACATGTCGCGGGCGAGCGCCGCCTCGGCCGGGCCGTGCATCTTCGGCTTGACGATGTAGATCGACCCCTCGCGTCCGTTCGTGCGCTCGCCGCGGCGGCCCGGAAGGGCGCACAGGGCCGTCAGGAGCGCGTCGAGCAGACCCTCCCCGATCTCGTTGCCGTCCGCGTCGAGCACGGCGTCGGTCGTCATGAGGTGGCCGACGTTGCGCACGAACATGATCGCGCGGCCCGGCAGCACGACGCGTTCCCCGGCCGGCGACGTGTACTCCCGGTCGGCGGCGAGCCGTCGGGTCACGGTGCGCCCGCCCTTCTCGAACGCGTCCTGCAGATCCCCGCGGTTCAGGCCCAGCCAGTTCCGATACGCCGCGACCTTGTCGTCGGCGTCGACGGTGGCCACGGAATCCTCGAAGTCGACGATCGTGGTCAGCGCCGACTCGAGCACGACGTCCGCGACGCCCGCGGGGTCGGACGCACCCACGACCCCCGACCGGTCGATGAGCAGCTCCAGGTGCAGGCCGTGGTGGCGCAGCAGCACGGCCGTCGGGTCGGCCGGGTCGCCGGCGAAGCCACGCAGCGCCTCGGCATCCTGCAGCCCCGTCTCGGCGCCACCGGCGAGAGTCGCCGACAGCGCGCCGTCACGGATGCCGTAGGCCACGACATCCGCGTGGGAGCCGCCCTGCAAGGGCATCGCGCGGTCGAGGAAGGCCTTGGCCCATGCGATCACCTGCGCGCCCCGGTCGGCGTCGTAGCCGCCCCCGGCGGCGGCGCCCGGGATGGCATCGGTGCCGTACAGCGCGTCGTAGAGCGACCCCCAGCGCGCGTTCACGGCGTTGAGGGCGTACCGCGCATTGGTGACCGGCACGACCAGCTGCGGCCCGCACAGCGAGGCGATCTCCTCGTCGACGCCCTCCGTCGTGATGGTCGGCACGGGGGCCGCGTCGAGGTAGCCGATCTCCCGCAGGAAGCCGCGGTAGCGCTCCGTGTCGCGGTGACCGCCGGGGTTCGCGCGATGCCATTGGTCGATCGTCCCCTGCAGGCGGTCACGCTCGGCGAGCAGCGCCCGCGTGCGCGGCCCGAACTCCGCCGCCATGCCCGCGAGAGCCCGCCACAGCGCGTCCGCCGAGACCCCGGAGCCCTCGAGCGCCTCCTCCTCGACGAAGGCGCGCAGCACGGGGGCCACGCGGATGCCGGCGATGTCGACGTGGTCGGAGCTCATCGTCTTTCCATTCCTCGGATAGCGGGTGCCGTTCGATCCTGCGGGGGCGTACCATCGGCGATCATGGACCGTCCCTCTCAGCCGGACACGGAAGCCGGTCGCTCGACCGTCGACACCGTGATGTCGCTGCTCGGCGCCTTCGACGAGCGCCACCGCGTCATGGGGGTGCGCGAGCTGGCGCGTCGCTCCGGCATCCCGCGCTCGACCGCTCATCGCGCGATCGGGCAGCTCGTGGCGTGGGGTGCGCTCGAGCGCACGGATGACGGCGTGCAGATCGGCGTGCGGCTGTTCGAGATCGGCACCCTCGCGCCCACGCACGCGCGCCTGCGCGAGGCGGCGCTGCCGTACGCGCACCACCTCGCCGAGTTCACGCGGCTCACCGTCAACCTCGCCGTGCGCGAGGGCTCGCAGATCGTCTACCTCGAGAAGATCACGCAGGCCTCGCACCGCGTCTCGCACACGCGTCTCGGCGGTCGCGGCGACGCCCATGCCACGGGACTCGGCAAGGCGCTGCTCGCCTTCGCCTCCGCGAGCGAGATCGACGCCGTGCTCTCTCAGCCCCTGCGGCCGGTCACGCCGCACACGATCGTCGATCCCGCCCTCCTGCGCCGGGACCTCGCGGCCACCCGCGCGCGGCGCGTCGCCTTCGACCTCGAGGAGTCGCGGGCCGGCCTGTTCTGCGTCGCCTCCCCGATCCTGGATGCCGCGGGCGCGCCGATCGCCGCGATCTCCGTCACCGGGGCCACGACGAGGGCCCAGGTCGAGGAGCACGCGGGGGCGCTGCGCACGGCGGCGCTGGCGATCGGCCGCGCCGTCGCTCCCTGAACGGACTCGTCGCTCCCCGACCGGTGCGCCGGCCTCAGGGACGGAAGCGGCGCAGTCGCAGGCTGTTCATCACGACGAACACCGACGAGAACGCCATCGCGGCGCCCGCGATGAGGGGGTTCAGCAGACCCAGCATCGCGAGCGGGATCGCCGCGACGTTGTAGGCGAACGCCCAGAAGAGGTTGCCCCGGATGATCGCGAGCGTGCGGCGCGCGAGGCGGATCGCCACCGGGACGGCGCCGAGGTCATCGGAGACGATCGTGATGTCGCTCGCGGCCACCGCGGCATCCGTGCCCCCGCCCATGGCGAGGCCGAGGTCGGATGCCGCGAGCGCCGCGGCGTCGTTGACGCCGTCGCCCACCATGGCCACGACCCGCCCCTCGGCCTGCAGCGCCCGCACGATGTCGAGCTTGCCCTGCGGCGTAACGCCCGCACGCACGTCGTCGATGCCGACGGCGCGGGCCACCTCGTGCGCCGCGCCGGCGTTGTCGCCCGTGACGAGGATGGGGCGGAGCCCGAGCGCGCGCAGGCGCCCGATCGCGGCGGCGCTCGTCGGCTTGACGGTGTCGGCGACGGCGATCGCGCCGAGGGCCCGCCCGTCGACGGCGACCGCGATGACGGTCGCCCCGGCGTCCTCCTGCGCACGGGCCCACTCCGCCGCCTCGCGAGGGAGGGGAACGCTCCACTGCTCGGCGAGCCACGCCGCGCGCCCCGCGACGACGGCGTGGTCGCCGACGGCGGCCTGCACCCCGAAGCCGGTGTGCGCGACGAAGGCCTCGGCATCGCGGGGGGCACCGTGCGCCTCCACGATCGCCTGCGCGATCGGGTGCTCCGAGCCCGCCTCGGCCGCGGCGGCCCACGCCACGAGCTCGGCGGGGTCGACACCCTCGACCGCGTGCACGGCGGCCACCGCCATGCGTCCCGTCGTGACGGTGCCGGTCTTGTCGAGCACGATCGTGTCGACCGCGCGCGTCGCCTCGAGCACCTGGGGCCCGCGGATGAGGATGCCCAGCTGCGACCCGCGGCCGGTTCCCACGAGGAGCGCCGTCGGGGTCGCGAGCCCGAGGGCGCAGGGGCACGCGATGATGAGCGTCGCGATCGCCGCGGAGAGGGCGACCTCCGGCGTCGCCCCGGAGAGGAGCCAGCCCGCGAGGGAGACGAGCGAGAGCCCGATGACGACGGGGACGAAGACCGCCGAGACGCGGTCGGCGAGCCGCTGCACCCGCGCCTTGCCGGTCTGCGCCTCCTGCATGAGGCGACCGATGCGCGCGAGCTCGGTGTCGGCGCCGACGCGCGTGATCTCGACGCTCAGCCGCCCGCCGACGTTGAGCGTCGCGCCCGCGACGCGGTCGCCGGGCCCCACCTCGACGGGCACCGACTCGCCCGTCAGCATCCGCGCGTCGATCGCCGATGTGCCGGCCGTCACGAGGCCGTCGGAGGGGATCTTCTCCCCAGGGCGCACCACGACGACGTCGCCGACCGTGAGCGCCGCGACGGGCACGCGCCGCACGGAGCCGCCCTCCACGACGCTCGCCTCGGTGGCGGCGAGGTGCAGCAGCGCGTCGAGCGCCTCGGACGATGCGCGCTTCGCGCGCGCCTCGATGTAGCGGCCCGCGAGCAGGAAGACCGTGACGGCGGCGGCGACCTCGAGGTACAGCTCGCCCGAGGCGTGCGCGGGGTCGCCGATCCAGCGGAACGTCATGGTCATGCCGGGCTCGCCCGCCATCCCGAAGAACAGGGCCCACAGCGACCAGCCGAAGGCCGCGAGCACGCCGAGGCTCACGAGCGTGTCCATCGTGACGGCACCGTGGCGGGCGTTCACCGCCGCCGCACGGTGGAAGGGCCAGGCCCCCCACACCGCCACGGGGGCGGCGAGGGCGAGGGCGAGCCACTGCCAGTTCGTGAACTGCAGCGCCGGCACCATCGACAGCACCGCGACCGGCAGCGCGAGGACGGCGCTCACGACGAGACGGGTGCGCAGTGCGCTGAGTTCGTCGGGGGCGGATGCCGCGGCATCCCGTCCCGTCGTCGCGTCGGGCGGAGCGGGCACGCTCGCCGAGTACCCGGCGCCCGCCACGGCGGCGAGGATGTCGTCGACGCTCGTCCCCTCGGCACGCACCCGCGCCTTCTCGGTGGCGTAGTTCACACTCGCCTCGACGCCCGGCAGCTTGTTGAGCTTGCGCTCGATCCGTGTCGCGCACGACGCGCACGTCATGCCCCGGATGTCGAGCTCGAGGTCGGCGGCGCTCACGCGGGTGCGCCGGCGAGCGTGTAGCCGGCCTCCTCCACGGCCTCCCGGAGCGCGGTGGCGTCGAGGGGCGCTGCGCTCGTGACGCGCACGCGCGACGCCTCGCCCGCGCGCAGATCGACGTCGACGGCGGCGACGCCCGGGATCTCACCGATCTCCTCCGAGACGCTCGCGACGCAGTGCGCGCAGGTCATCCCGGAGACGAAGAGTTCGGTAGTGGTCATGACGGGTCCTCTCATCTCGGGCGAGGGAGGGCGGAAGCGGATACCCCGGCCGGGTATCACCCTCGCACGCAGGAGATACAACGTCAAGTACCCCCCTGGGGTATTCCCGGCGTGTGGCCGCCCGTGTCGTCAGCCCTCCCGGCCGAGCTGGCGCAGCACGCGCGCGAGCGTCGCCTGGTCTTCGCGGCTCACGCCGCTCAGCGCGTCGGCCTCGACGCGCGCCAGCTCGGTCATCGCGGCATCCACCCGCTCGATGCCCTCGGGTGCGAGCCGCACGAGCACCCCGCGCCCGTCGCGGGGGTTGGGGCGCCGCTCCACGAGTCCGCGCGCCGACAGCTTTTCGAGCCGCGTCGTCATCGCCGCGCTGCCGATCATGGTCGCGGCGATGAGCTGCGCGGGGTTCAGCTCGTGCGGGGCGTCCGCGCGGCGCAGCGCCGCGAGCACGTCGAACTCCCACACCGCGAGCCCCGCGGAGCCGAAGGCCTTCGACCGGAGACGAGAGAGGCGGTGGGCGGCGCGTCGCAGCCGCGACATGACATCCAGCGGCGTGAGGTCGACATCCGGCAGGTGAAGCGACCACGCGTCGATGATGAGGTCGACCTCGTCATCGCGCTCCGCGGCATCCATGTCTCCGACCGTATCGCGCGCGAACCGCCGAGTCGCCTCAGGCACCCGTCGACGCGCCCATTGACGCGGGAGCAGGCGCATCTCCTCCTCGCCCAGCCGGATCGGCCCACGGCCGTCTTCGCGGCCAACGACCTGTCGGCGATCGCCGTCATGGAGGCCGGCGCCGCGCTCGGACTGCGCGTGCCCGAAGACCTCCCGTGACGGGCTAGTTGCGCGCGGCGCCGACGAGACGGGCGGGCTCGGCGACCGAGTCCTCACCCACCCGATGCCACGTGCGATTGCGGTACACCAGCCCCTCGTCCGCCGCGGTATCCGCAGCGCAGCGGGACTCGACGGCGGTACCCACGAAGACCGTCGAGCCTCCCGCGTCGATGCGGTGCAGGATCCGGGCCCGCAACCAGGTGTGGGCGTCGTCGAAGACCGGCTCACCCGTGGGCAGTCGGCGCCACCGCGCCGTGTCGGCGAACCGGTCGACCCCGCTGGTGGCGCCGAGAACCGCGAGGTCGAGGTTCTGCGCAGAGAGCAGGTGCACGACGACGGTGTCCGCCAGTCTCAGCACGGTCGAGCTCGAACTGTGCACCGAGACGGAGAACATGAGCAGCGGTGGGTCTGCACTCACGGCGGACACCGACGAGGCGGTGAGGGCGATCGGCACGCCGTGGGCGTCGGCCGTGATGAGCGCGACCCCCGCGGGGTGCAGGCGGAAGGCCGCCTTGAAGTCGTCGGCGGGGATCATCACGCCACCGATCCCAGATAGCGCACCGCCGCCTGCCGCCAGTTGAGGGTCACGTGGTGGGAGATCATCTCGACATCGCGCTTGGCTCGCGAGACGGGATGCTCGGCGCTGCCGGCGCGCGCTCCCACGAGCGAGAAGATCTGCTGGACGGAACGCAGCGCAGTCCGGGTGACGAGGGAGTTGTCGCGCATCTCGCGCGCGATGTCGGCCTCCGTCGATTCCTTGCGGTCCCGGGCGCGCTGGGAAGCCTCGAAGCTGCGCTTCTCGATCAGCAGACGAGCCATCTGGATGTCCCCCTGAGCCGCCGCGAATTCGCTCGCGACGTAGTCCTGGTCGGCGAGGCGCACCGCGCCGCCCAGCGCGTTGGCGACCCGGGTGCTCGATCCCACCGTGTCGGCGAAGTGCTCGGCCGCGCCCCATGCCGCGCCGACGGCGCAGGAGGCGAACGGAAAGCGGCCGTTCGAGGGCCAGGTCGCCCACATCGTGTCGAATGTCGGATGCAGCGAACGACGCTCGGCGAGCTTTCGGACCGTGTCCTTCGTCGCCTGCACGCGACGCTCCGGCACGAAGACGTCTCGAACCGCCATGGACCGACTCCCCGTGCCACGCATCCCCGTCGGGTGCCAGTCGTCGATGGTCTCGGCCTCGCCGTGAGGGACGAGGAACATGTGCCCCTCACCGGCCTCACCGACGGGGGCGTTGAAGATCAGCCACTCGGAGAAGTCGGAACCGCTGCAGAACCCCCACTGGCCGGTCAGGCGGTACCCGCCCTCGACCTTCCGAGCGGTGGCCTTCGGGTTCAGGTTCGTGTTGCCCGCAAGCGTGGCGTAGGGATCATCGCCCCAGATCTCGTCCTGCACCTCTTCCGGGAACGAGAGGATCGCCATGTTGTCCGAGCTCAGGATCGAGAACACCCATGCCGTCGACGCGCACCCGCGGGCGAGGTTCATGGCCACGCGTGCGTGCTCGTGCTCGCTCAGTTCCAGCCCGCCGTACTTCTTCGGCTTGAGGATGTGAAAGAACCCCGCGTCACCGAGCATGCGATATGTCTCGGCGGGTATGCGACGTTCGCGGTCGACCTCGGCGGCCCGGTCCCGCAGGGCGGGGATCATCTCCTGCGCCCGCGCGACCAGGTCGTCGGCCGTCAGCGTCGGATCGGGGGCCGACCGCGGGGCCTGCTCGCGGGTGTCGAGAATGCTGGTGCTCATCGGATGCCGCCTCTCCCGCGGCGTCGCTGCCGCGGTCACAGTGTGGGTGTCGTGCGACCATCCTGCGATCCGCGCCATCAACGGTCAAACAGAACAAATCGCGCATAAAGCACGATTCGTTCGAATTAAGAGACCGGATACTGCCGGCGGAGCAGATCCGCCAGAGCCCGCGCGCGCGGAGAGGGCTCGACGCCCGCGGCCCAGGCGAAGACGACCTTGGCCGCGGGCGGCGGGGGAACGATCTCCCGCTCCACGATGGGCAGACCCTCGTAGGTGAGGGTGTTCACCGGGCGCTGCACCAGAACGGCGTACGCCGAATCGGAGCGGGCCACGATCGAGCGCGTCAGTTCGAAGGCGTGCGTCCGATGTCGCACCCTGGGGACCAGGCCCCGCGCCTCGAACATCGACATCGCGTACCGCGTGCTGGGGTTCTGATCGAACAGCACGAGAGGGTAGGCCGCGAGCTCCTCCATCGTGACGAACTCCTTCGCCGCGAGCGGATGGTTCTCACCGAACAGTGCGTATCCGCGAGCCTCGTAGAGCTCGAAGGTCCGGATGCCGTGGAACCCGCCCATGTCGTACACGATCGCGGCATCGATGGATCCGTTCAGGAGCGCGGCGCCCAGCTCGTCCTGGGCCCCCACGACGAAGTCGACGGACACGCGAGGGTGCAGGTCCTCGTACTCGTCGAGGACTCGCGGCAGCACGGTCGGAGCGAGTGTCGCGAAGCACCCGACGACCAAGGGTCCGGACATGTCATTGCCCGTTCCCTGCACCGCGTAACTGAGCTCCGCCACATCGGCCAGGAGCCGTCGCGCCTTGTCGAGGACGAGCGCACCGGTCGAGGTGAGCGTGACCCCCTGCGCTCGCCGTCGAACGCACAGCTCCGCCCCCAGCGCTCGCTCCAACTCGGTGATCGACGCCGAGATCGCCGATGGCGAGAACTGGAGCCGACGCGCCGCGCCGCTGATCGTCCCTTCGTCCGCTGCGGCGACGAAGTGCGCGAGCTGACGGAAGGTCAGCTCCCCGCGGGTGACGTGTGCGTGCAGTGCCGACTCCGTTGTGGACATGCGGGCAGCGTATAACACGGCGCAGTCGTGTTTCTTGATCGGATTGTTTCGATTGACCGCGTAATGGCCGGAGCCCGAGAGTGGAGCCCGGGAGCCCCTCCCCGGCCGAGATCGCCCAAGCTCGGCCGTGGCGACATCGAGGTCGTGAGCGTTCAGAGAGGAACGCCGCGTGATGCGCGCCATCGAACCCAGGAAGGCGCAGTCCTATGCAGACCATTCCCACCCGATCCCGCGCGGTTGCCGCGGTCGCGTCCGCCGGGGCGCTCGTCCTCCTCCTCGCCGCGTGCGGCGCTCGGGACGCCGGCTCCTCGACGGACGCGCCGGAAGGCGGCACAACCAGCCCGGGGATCACCGACGAGTCGATCACCATCGGGACGACATCGCCCCTCACCGGCAACGCAGCCGGTGTGGGCACGTGCGCCGTCGACGGCGCGACGGCCTACTTCGAGACCCGCAACGAGGAGGGCGGGATCACATTCGGCGACGGGAAGACCCGCACTGTCGAGTTCCGGGCCTACGACGACAAGTACGACCCGCAGCGCGCGCTCGCGAACTTCCAGCAGATGCAGTCGGATGACGTGTTCGGCGCGGCGTTGAGCCTCGGCACCCCGACGAATCGCGCGTGGCGGGAGGCGGCGATCGACGCGGAGTTCCCACAGGTCCTCCTGCAGACCGGGGATCCGCTCTTCAGCGACAGGTCGGAGAGCCCCTGGCAACTCGGTCTGCTGCCGGTCTATCAGCAGGAGGGCGAAGCGTTCGGGGAGATGCTGGCGGCATCCGGCACGGATCACCGCGTCGCGATCCTCTACCAGAACGACGATTTCGGCCAGGGCTACGTGGAGGGCTTCCTCTCGGCCGTCGAAGGGGCCGAGAACATCGATATCGTGGAGGAACTGAGCTTCGAAGCGACCGCGACGGACGTCAACGCCCAGATCACGGAACTGGCCTCCTCGCAGGCGGATGTCTTCTTCAACGCGATGTCCTCTCTGGCGCCGTTGGTGATCGGCTCGCTCCAGCAGGCGAACTCCATCGGATGGCTGCCGGAGATCTTCCTCCCCTCGACCTCGGCGAGCCCCGGCGCGTTCCTCACCCCGTCCGGGGTCGCGGACAACTTCCCCGCGATCTACACGACGGCATCGTCGATGAACGCGGGGTCGCCCGCGTTCGCGGAGAGCGCCGAGGGACAGGAGTTCCTCTCCGCGCTCGCAGAGCACACATCGCAGGAGGGAGTGCCGGCCTTCCCCCAGTGCTTGTGGAGCTGGATCGGGGCGAGCGTGCTCGAGGAGGCGTTCACCACGATGACCGAACCGACGCGGGAGAGCTTCATGGACGCCCTCCGATCGATCTCGGACTTCCCGGCGCCGTTCCTGTTGGACGGCGGAGCCATCGACACGACCCAGGAGGATCGCCCGGCCATGCGCGATGTCGTCGTACAGGAGTACACCGGCACGGGCTTCACCCCGGTCGGCTGAGCTCGGGCCCGCATAGACTCTCCGGGTGCGTCCCGCGACCGTCGTCCTGCCCTGGCGCCCCGCACCGTCCCGCCTCGAGGCCTATGATCGCGTCCGTGGCTGGTACGCCCGCATGCTGCCGGAGCTGACGGTCACGACGATCGACTCCCCCGACCCGGTCTTCAACCTCGCGTTGTGCCGCAATCTGGCCGTCGAGTCGCTCGCCGAGCCGGACGACGTCGTCGTGCTCGGCGACGCCGACACGATCCCCGAGCCCGCGCCCCTGCGCGCGGCCATCGAGGCGGCCCGCACGTCGGGTCGCGTGCACCTGCCGTACACGGCGTACCACTGGCTCGGCGCCGAGGGTGCGGCGCAGTTCGCCGCCGGGATCGCCCCGGAGGACTGCCGCTTCGAGCTCGTGCGGGGCGCCTGCTCGGGGGTCTACGTGACGACGCGACGCACGTGGGAGAGCCACGGCGGGCAGGATCCGCGATTCCGGGGATGGGGTTACGAGGATGCCGCCGCGTGGCAGCTCGCCCACACGACGCTCGTGGGCGCTCCCCCGCAGCGACACGAGGGGCGCGTGTACGCCCTGCATCACGTCGCCGAGACGCGCGCGGGTGCGCAGTACGACGCGAACGCGGCCCTGATGGAGCGCTACCGCACGGCGTCCGAGGATGCCTCGGCGATGCGCGCGCTCGTCAGCGAGCGGTAGGCGCGTTCGGGTCCGGGTGCGGCCCGCTGGTCCGCCGCGATCGCCTCGAGCGTCGCGGCGTCGACGGCCCGCCCGTCCAGGAGCGACGCCACCGCGTCCGCGATCGCCGACCCATCGGCGACGTTCGGATCGAGCGAGAGCCCCACGCGCGCCGCCTCGATCGCCGCGGCGCCCGCGAACTGGTCGGTGGAGAAGGGCAGCACGAGCAGCGGCACGCACGCCCCGAGCGCCTCCGTCACGGAATTGTTGCCGCCGTGCGTGACGGCCGCGGCCGCGGCGCCCAGCAGGCGCACCTGCGGCAGGTAGGGCCGCACGAGCCACCCGCCCGGGATCTCGCCGAGCTCGGCCACGGGGGTCGACCCCGACGCGATCGCGGCGCGCACCCCGAGTGCCCGCAGGGCGTCGGCGACGCGGCGCAGCACGTCTGCGCGCACCGAGAGGAAGCTGCCGAAGCTCACGTAGACGAAGGGCACGGCGTCCGCGAGCCAGGCCTCGACCTCGGCGTCCGCGGGCTCGACGCGTCGGGTCGAGCCGAGGAAGACGGCCCCGTCGACGGATGCCTCCGGCCGCAGCTGCGCCGGATAGTTGTAGAAGACCCGCGGGCCGTGCGTGGCGAAAGCGCTCGCGGTCGGCGTCGCCGCGGCATCCAGCTGCGCCGTGGCGCGGTTCCACTCTCTCGTGAAGTTCCGCGACACCCGCTCGCACAGCTCGCGCAGGGCCGACAGCTCCGCGCCCGTGGGCCGGAAGGCGTCCGGCCACGCCGGCGGGAACCCGTAGAGCTCGTCGCGCACGGGGAGCGCGCTCGGGTGCCCGAGCACGACGTCGGCGTAGTCGTGGCCCGCGGCGTCCAGGGCCAGCCGTGCACTGAAGGCGAGGTGGTCGATGAGGATCGCCTCGGGCCGCAGATCTGCGACGATCCGCAGCGTCGCGCGGCCAGCCGCCACCGGGTCCCACATCAGGTCGGTGAGACGCTCCTTCGCCTGGTAGGCGAGCGTCGGGACCATCCCCTCGCGCGTCGCGGCGAAGAAGCCCCGCAGCGAGTCCGCCTCGTCGCGGGGCTGCTCGTCGGCCCGGATGACGCCGGGATTCGAGCCGCGCCCGAGCTGCAGGTGCACTCGCTCGAAGCCGAAGCCCGCGACGATGTCGGCGGTCGCGGGGCCCGTCGCGACGACGACCCGATGCCCGCGATCCCGCCACGCCGTGGCGATCGTCGCGAGGGGCAGCAGGTGGGAGGCGTAGTCGGGGCTGATGAGCAGCAGCGTCACGACGCCGCCTCCACGACGGCGCGCAGTTCCGCCTCCTCGCGGGCCACCCCGGCATAGACCTCGTCGAGCGCCGCCGCCATGCGCTGGATCGTGAACCGGTCGCGCACCATCCCCCGCGACCGCTCCGGGCGGACATCGTCCGACTCGCCCGCCGCGTCGAGCGCCGCCACCAGGGCGGCCGCGAGGGCCTGCTCGTCCCATGTCCGGGTGAGCGTTCCCGTCGTGCCGTCCTCGACGTACGTGGCCGGACCGCCGCCCGCGGGGGCGACGACATACAACCCCGTGGCCATCGCCTCGAGCAGGGCGATGCCGAACTCCTCCTTGATGCTCGCGCAGGCGTAGACGCCGCTCGGCGCGATCACGCCCTCGAGCCCGAACCGGGCGGCGGCCAGCCACCGCGCGGTGATGTCGTTGGGCCGGTGCCCCGCCAGCACGAGGCCCGCGCGGGCGCGCTCGGCGGCCGGGACGATCGCCTCGATCGCATCGAGCTGCTCGCGCTCGTCGAGCGACGGCTCGCGCAGGTCGCCGCCGACGATCAGGAGGTTCGCGCGGGCCTGGGCACCGCTGTCGACCCAGGCCCGCACGAGGGGGGCCATGCCCTTCACGCGGTGCAGCCGCCCGACGCTGACGACGAGCGGAAGGCCCCGGCGCTCGGGGGCGAGGGCCGCGACGAGGTCGCGCAGCGCGTCGATCGCGGGCACCGCAGCCTCGCCCCGCGCCGCGGCCTCGGCATCCCCGAGCGCGGCGTCGATGGTCTGCAGGTCGACCCCCTCGGGGGACGATCGAGTGCCGCTCGGCGTGCGCCGAGAGGTCGATACCCACGAGCCGGCGCATGTCCTCGTCGAGGCGGCGCGCGCTCGAGGCGGCGGGGATCGCGCTCTCCCCCGAGCTGGTGCGCCCGACCGAGCACTGGGACCGGGCCACGGGGGCCGCCACCACGCGACGCCTGATCGACGACGGCGTGGCGTTCGACGCCGTGTTCGCCCTCAACGACACCCTCGGCCTGGGTGCGCTCCGGGCACTCGGCGAGGCCGGCATCCGCGTTCCCGACGATGTGGCGCTCATCGGCTTCGACAACATCGACGAGGCCCGCTATTCGGTGCCGTCCATGTCGAGCATCGACACGGGCCGCGATCGGATCGCCGAGATGGCGGTCGACCTGCTGCTCGAGCGCATCCACGAGAAGGGCGAACGGCGGCCGCCGCGCACCCTCACGCCCGATTTCCGCGTCGTCGGACGCGAATCGACGGGATTCGCCGGCGGGGGATGAGCCTCAGCGCGACGGCAGGCCGCGCCGCTCGAGGGAGGCGCGCATGCCGTCGCGCCCCCGCAGGCTCGCCCCGCTGCGGATGCGCCCCACGATCGTCTCGATCCAGCCGCGCGCCGCACCCTGTCCGCAGTAGTACTCCCGGACGGCGTGATCGTACGCGCCGATCGTCTCGTCGGGCGACGCCCGATAGGTCTCCCGGTGCCGCACGACGGATTGCGGGAGCCGCGGCTTGATGCCCGCCCGGTCGCGCGGGTCGGGGTGGCCGAGCGCCATCCCCATGACGGGGAACGCGCCCCGCGGCAGCTCGAGAAGGTCGGAGATCGCCTCGGGCGCGTTGCGCACCGCTCCCACGTACACGGCGCCGAGACCCAGCGACTCCGCCGCGACCGTGGCGTTCTGCGCGGCGAGGGCCGCGTCGATGACGCCGACGAGCGTGCTCTCCATGTAGTCCACGCCGTCCGCGGGCTCGCCGCGATGCGATGCGACGGCACGGTGGCGCGCCCAGTCCGCCACGAAGACGAGGAAGACGGGGGCCTCGCGGATGAACGCCTGATCGCCCGCCAGGCGCGAGAGGGCGTCCTTGCGCGCGGCATCCCTCACCTCGACGACCGACCAGGCCTGCATGTTCGAGCTCGTCGCCGCGGACTGCGCGGCGGCGACGATCGCCGTCATCGTCTCGTCGTCGATCCCCTCCTCCGTGAACGAACGCACGGAGCGGTGCCGCAGCAGGAGGGGGATCACCTCGTTCCCCGTCGCCGTCGTGGCGGGCGCCGCGCCGCCGTATCGCAGATCGAGCAGTTCTGAGGTCATCAGAACAGGGTGCCACGCTCCGGTCGCAGCGGGGCGGGGCTCACCAGTTGCCGGGGGCGTAGTCCTTGAGGAAGACCCCGAAGAGATCCTCGCCCGCCTCGCCCCGCACGATCGGGTCGTACACGCGCGCCGCGCCGTCGACGAGATCCAGCGGGGCGTGGAACCCCTCCTCCGCCAGCCGCACCTTCGTCGGGTGCGGGCGCTCATCGGTGATCCAGCCGGTGTCGACGCTCGTCATGAGGATGCCGTCGGTCTCGAACATCTCGCGCGCGCTCGTGCGCGTGAGCATGTTCACCGCGGCCTTCGCCATGTTCGTGTGCGGATGCCCCGGGCCCTTGTAGCCCCGCCCGAAGACGCCCTCCATCGCACTGACGTTCACGATGTACGTGCGCGGCGCGGGGCTCGCGGCGAGCGAGGGACGCAGCTTCGACACGAGCAGGAACGGTGCCGTCGTGTTCGCCAGCTGCACCTCGAGCATCTCGAGCGGGTCGACCTGATCCACGCGCTGCGTCCAGGAGTTGATGTGGTCGAGATCGGGCAGCAGCCCGCCCGCATCGATCGCCGTGCCCGCCGCGAGCCGCTCGAGCGAGCTCGATCCGGCGCTCATCGCCTGCTCGGTCAGCTCCTCCGCGCGGGCCGCCGCGGCCGCCAGGATCGGGTGGGCGCCCACCGAACGCTCGAGCGCCTGCGGGTGCCGGTCGTTCGTGTGCCCGAACGTCACCAGCTCGGGCAGCGGACCCTCCGGCAGCGGCGCGAGCTCGGCATCCACGAGCGGCTGGTACGCCCCCGGCGAGCGCCGGACGGTCTGCGTGGCGTTGTTGATCAGGATGTCGAGCGTGCCGGCCGCGGCGACGTCGTCGGCCAGGCCGATGACCTGCGCAGGATCCCGCAGGTCGATCCCCACGATCTTCAGCCGGTCGATCCACTCGGGGGCGTCGGGCAGGCTGCTGAAGCGGCGCACCGCGTCCCGCGGGAAGCGGGTCGTGATCGTCGTGTGGGCCCCGTCGCGCAGGAGGCGCAGCGCGATGTACATGCCGATCTTCGCGCGACCGCCGGTGAGCAGCGCGCGACGCCCGGTGAGATCGGTGCGGGCGTTGCGCTTGGCGTGGCTCATCGCCGCGCAGTCGGGACACAGCTGGTGGTAGAACGCGTCGACGAGCGTGTACGGCTGCTTGCAGATGTAGCAGCCGCGCGCCTTGAGCAGCGTGCCCGCCGTCGGCGCCGTCGTGGACGTACTGATCGGGATGCCGCGGGTCTCGTCGTCGATGCGGTCGGGCGCCCCCGTCGCGGTCGCGGCGACCACTGCCCGGTCGGCGGTCGCGATCGCCTCGCGGATCTCGCGCCGGCGCACCTTCTTCACGGCCTTGAACATCGCGGCGGTCGCGCGACGCACGGCGACGTAGTCGGGGTGGGCCTGGTCGACAGAGGCCATGCCCCCGAGCACCTTCAGGGTGATCGCGAGCTCGTCGGGGTCGATGCCGCTCGGCGGTTGCCCGACCTCGCCGCTTCGCGGCTGTCCGACCTCGCCGCTTCGCGGCTGTCCGGCGGCGCCGGTCGGCGGCGGTCCGGCGGCGCCGCTTCGCGGCGTGTCGGCGGTCACGGAAGTCTCGTCGGGCACACACGATTCTACGTCGCCGCCCCGCGGCATCCCGCCCCGCCTCTCCCGCGAACGGTCGCGACATGCCGCGCGCCTGCACCCCGCGCGGCTCGTCGCGACCGTTCGCGCGGGGGTGTCGACCGGCCCGCGCCTGTTAGCGTGCCCGGGTGAGCACCGCGCAGCCCGAGCCCCGCCGCATCCGCGTGTCGGCGGCCGTCATCCGAGACGACGCCGGCCGGCTGCTCGTGGTGCGCAAGGGGGGCACGACCGCGTTCATGCAGCCCGGCGGCAAGCCCGAACCGGGCGAGACCCCGTCCGAGACCCTCAGCCGTGAGCTCGAGGAGGAGCTCGGCGTGCGGGTCGACGCCGCAGACCTGCGCCCCCTCGGACGGTTCACGGCTGCCGCCGCCAACGAGCCGGGCTTCCTCGTCGTCGCCGACGTGTTCGAGGCGTCGCTCGGCTCTCAGCGCCCGCGGGTCGGGGCCGAGATCGCGGAGCTGCGCTGGATCGGCGCGGTCGACGCCGGCGGGGTGGATGTCGCGCCCCTCGCCCGCGAGTACTTCCTGCCCGGCCCCGACACGGCGTCCCGGGCGCGAGAAGCACGTCGTTGACGGTGGCATGCGCGGGCCGCGAAGCGCCGATCGCCCGTCTCGAAGAACCGCATCCCCGCGATTCCATCGACCGTGGCGTGATGCATCCTCGCGGCGATCACCTCGCGGCCGCGGGCGGTCAGCCCAGGTTGACGAACACGAGATAGGACACCCAGTACGCGGCGGTGCCCGCGCCCGCCATCACGAGGGCGAGCACAATCACCCGCCGCGCCGTCCACTTCTTCCGATCCGATTGCGCCTGCTGCTCGCTCACTCGCCGTCTCCTCCCACTTCGAGCCCGCACATGTCGGTTGGGCTCCTGGCGTTCCGTCGTGACACTATCGACGGAAGCGGGAGCGGATGCTGCCAGTGGCACAAGACGGCCAGGAGACGTGCGTGGATTTCGAATCGACAGCGAACGTGAGCTGGCTCGACGTGCTCGCAGCGGCTCTGCGGGAACGGCCGACCACCCCCGCCGACCTCGCGGCCGTGCTCGGCGTCGCCGCCGCAGAACTTCACGGCCCGCTCGAGCAGCTGGCCGAGATGCGGCTGCTGAACGTCATCGGCGATGAGCTCGTCTACCGACGCCCGGACTTCGCGGCGGCGGACGCCCTCCAGCACACCCTGGACGAGGGGGTGCGATCGCTGCAGGAGTCGGTGCAGCGCTCGAAGGAGCTCATCGCCGACCTGCCCGAGCTTCTCAGCAGTTGGACGAACGGCAGAGAATCGCCCTCCCTGCCCCTGGACGTCATCGAAGGGCCGTGGGCGCTGGCGGACATGTGGCGGCTGCAGTCCTCGCGCAACGCGCCGCGATCGGCGGACCTCTGCATCCCCGCGACGGGCGTGCTGCGGGCGGCGGGCCTGGAGTACGCCGAGACCTTCTGGGCGGCACGGGCCGGCGACGAGCACCGGGTCCGCGTCATCCTGTCAGATGAAGATGCCCGGGCGCCCGAGAACCAGTGGCACATCGACAACGAGCTCGCCACCGGCACGCTCATCCGCGTGCATCCGCGCCCGCCGAGCTTCTTCTGGATCATCGACGACGACATCGTCGCCCTCCCCCAGATCTGGGGCGATCCCGACCCGACCACCGTCGTCGGCGCACGCACGAGCGCCCTCGCCACCGTGCTGCACTGGGCGTTCGAGTCGCTCTGGACGCAGTCGCGCCCCGTCCGCACCGACGAGCACGCCTGGGACCCGATGCTGCGACTCCTCAGCCGCGGCATGACCGTGGAGGCCGCCGCGCAGACACTCGGGCTCAGTCCACGCACCGGCCGGCGCCGCATCGACGAGGCCATGCGCTACTTCGGCGCCTCCAGCCAGTTCACGCTGGGAGCGGCGTGGACCGCCCGGAACGACCCGGACACCGGGTCCCGCGCGTAGCCGACGTTCGCAACCCCGACGCCGCAGCGGCCGCTCGCGCTCGGCTCCACCGTGATCGTCTGATCTTCCACCGAAGCACTTGACCGATTAAGATTCAACGCTGAATCGCGCAGAACGCCCGCGCATCGGCGACATCGCACGCGAGGCGGGCCTATCGACGGCGGCCGTGTCGTATGCCCTCAACAATCGCCCCGGGGTCTCCACGCAGACCCGGGGCCGGATCCTCGCGGTGGCGGCCCGCCTCGGCTGGTCCCCGCACGACGCGGCGCGGCGGCTGTCGTCGACGCGCACCGAGACGATCGGCCTGGTGATCGGGCGTTCGGCCGAGGTCGTGGCGACCGAGCCGTTCTTCGGCTCCTTCACCGCGGGGGTGAGCGAAGTGCTGTCGGGCGAGGGCCACTCCCTCACGCTGCAGGTCGTGCCCGATGTCGACACCGAGATGTCGACGCTCGAGAAATGGTGGGCCCGGAGGGCGGTGGACGGCGTCCTGCTCCTGGACCCGCGGACCGACGATCCCAGGATCCGCCTCGTCGAGGAGCTGGGACTGCCCACGGTGGTCGCGGGCGGCCCCGTCGACAGCGCCTCGGTCACGTCCGTGTGGACCGACGACGACACGGGCATGCGGGATGCCGTGGCCCACTTGGCCTCGCTCGGCCACCGGCACTTCGCCCGGATCACGGAGCCCGCGACGCTCCTGCACAGCCACAACCGCACCGCGGCGATGCTCGCGGCCCTCCGCGACGCCGGCCTGCCGGACCCGACGATCCTCGAGCTCGGAGCGACACCGGGCTCCGCGGCATCCCTCACCCACCGGCTGCTCGATCAGCGGGTGCGACCGACCGTCATCCTGTGCGACAACGACCTCGTCGGGATCACCGTCCTGTCCACGCTCGTGGATCGGGGACTCGAGGTGCCGCGGGACATCTCCCTCATGGTGTGGGACGATTCGCTGCTCTGCCAGAGGATGAGTCCCAGCCTCTCCGCGATGCGGCGGGATGTCCTGAGCTACGGCGCGCAGTCAGCCCGCGCGCTGCTCGACATCCTCCGCGGAGCGCCCCCCTCCACCGAACTGCACAGCATCCCCGACTTCATCGCACGCGCCAGCACCGGACCCGTATGAGGATGCCGGGGCGATGGCGACGGCGAAGAACGCATGCTCGTGATCGGAGGAGACGCGGAACGCCTCGCGCATGGCGACGCGCGTCGCCTCCCGCGCTCCCGCCGCGGCTCGCGTGACGATGTCGATCGCGCGGCGGGTCGAGGCCTCGAAGGCGTCGTCGGCGTAGGTGTCGAGCCAGGACCGGTACGGATGCTCGGCATGTGAGAGCGGATGCAGCCGGGCTCCGACGTCCTGGTAGAGCCAGAAGCACGGCAGCAGCGCGGCGATCAGCACCGCATAGTCCCCTCGGCCGGCGCACGCGAGCAGATGGTTCAGATAGGCCGTCGTGGTCTCGCTGGGTCGAACGTCCTCGAGTGTGCCGGGCGCAAGCTGGCTCTCGTGCAGTTGCAGCTCTGCCGCGATCGCCGACTGCGCCGCTCCGGCCCAGAACGCCTGCTCTTCGGGTGTCGGGGCGAGACGGCTGGCTTCGGCGAGCGCTCGGGAGTAGTCGCGCAGGTAGAGTGCGTCCTGCCCCAGGTACCTGAGGAACGCCTGCCGGTCGAGGGTGCCGTCCCCCAGGCCCCGGACGAACGGCAGCTCGTCGATGCGTCGCCGGATCTCGCGGGTGCTCTCCCACCATTCGGCCTCGACCTCGGCCGGGGTGGGGTCGGTGGCGACGCCGCCGCGCTCCCAGAGCCCCGCGAAGTGGCTGACCGGACCGTGTCCGGCACCGACCTCCAGCTCGGCGCCATGACGGATGCTCTCGGCCAGCCACCGCTTGGACTCCCGGAGGGCTCCGCTCCAGTCCCGCGAGCGCGCAAAACGGGTGGCCAGGGCGGAGGACAGCGAGCATCCCGTGCCGTGCGTGTTCGTCGTGTCGATGCGGATGCCGGGGAATTCGACGACCTCGACCGTGTCACCGTTCGCGTCGACGAGCGCGTCGGGCAGTGCTGCTCCGGCGAGGTGCCCGCCCTTCGCGAGGACGCGCACGCCGTATCGCGCGGAGACGCGGCTCGCCTGAGCCACGACCGCCGCCCAGTCCGTCGCGGCGGGCTCGTCGGCGAGGATGGCCAGTTCGGGGACGTTCGGAGTGAGCAGATCGGCGCGGGAGACCAGAGCGCGCAGCGTGTGCTCGGCCTCCTCGTCGAGGAGGCGGTCGCCGCTGGTGGCGACCATCACCGGGTCGATCACGACGACCGGCGGGAGCGTGCGATCGAGCCAATCCCCCACGGTCTGGATGACCTCCGCGTTGGCGAGCATCCCGATCTTGACCGCGTCGATCGTCACGTCGTCCGAGACGGCGTCCAGCTGCTCGGCGAGGAACGCCACCGGCGGCACGTGCACGGAGCGGACGCCGAGCGTGTTCTGGGCGACGAGGGCGGTGACGACCGCCATGCCGTACCCGCCGTTGGCGGCGATGCTCTTCAGGTCCGCCTGGATGCCGGCGCCGCCGGTCGGGTCGGTTCCCGCGATGCTCAGCACCCGCGGCATCCGCCGGGGCGCCGTCACGATGCCGCTCCCCAGGCCGCGCGCAGCTCGCGGGCGGCGGTCGCGGGATCGGGGGCGGAGCAGATCGCCGAGACGACGGCGGCTCCGGCGGCGCCCGCCGACCGCATCTCGGGCAGATCGGCGCTCGTGACCCCGCCGATGCCGACCGCGGGCAGGGGGCTCGCCGCGACGAGCCGGGCGAATCGGCCCAGGCCGAGGGGTTCGGGCGCATCCTTCTTCGTCGTCGTCGCGTGCACGGCTCCGATGCCGACGTAGTCGACCCGGGCGGGCCCCGCCGCCGCGAGACGGAGCTGCTCCGGCGTGGATGCGCTCAGCCCGAGCACGGCCTCCGCGCCGATCAGCTCGCGCACCGCATGCGCGGGGAGGTCGGACTGGCCGACGTGCACGCCCTCGACGCGGGCCCCGGCGGCACGAGCGGCGAGGAACACGTCGACCCGGTCGTTGACCAGCAGCGCGACCCCGGCGGGGAGCGCATCGGAGATCCGCAGCACGGTGTCCAGGAACTCCCGGACGGAAGCGTCCTTGTCCCGCACCTGAACCGCCGTCACACCGCCCTCCGCGGCTGCGCGCACGAGCTCGACGAGATCGTGGCCGGCCGCCTCGGCGAGGCGCGAGTCGGTCACGAGATAGAGCGACAGGTCGATGCTCACGTCAACGCCGCCCTGCTGCGCAGGGCGTCGCCGTCGACCGTGGCGAGAGCGTCGAGGAACGCCGCCTGGAAGCTCCCCGGCCCCGCGGCGCGTGCGGCGGCGAGCTCCGCGGCGACCGTGTACACGGTGATCGCGGCGACGGTGGTCGCGAACCGGTCGTCGTCGACCGCAGCGAACGCCGCCATCACCGCGCCCAGCGCACACCCACCGCCGGTGATCTTCGTCAGCAGCGCGTCGCCGTTGGCGATCCGCACGAGGTCGCGCCCATCGGTGACGACGTCCACCGGCCCGGAGATCGCGACCACTCCCCCGGTGCGCTCCGCCAGCGACCGCGCCGACGACACGGCGGCATCCACCCCGTCGGAGGCGTCCACACCGCGCCCGCCCGCTCCGGAGCCGGTCACGGCGATGATCTCGGAGGCGTTCCCGCGCACCACGGTCGGGCGCAGATCTCGCAGGGTGTGGCCGAGCGGCGTGCGCACCGGCAGCGAGCCGACCGCGACCGGGTCGAGCACCCACGGCGTGCCGGCCGCATTGGCGGCGGTGACCGCCTCGAGCATCGCCTCCCGCTGCTCGAGCGTCGGCGTGCCGAGATTGACGAGGAGTCCGGAGGCGACTCCCGCGAACGGGCCCGCCTCCCCCCGGATGTCGACCATCGCCGCCGACGCGCCGAGCGCGAGGAGGGCGTTGGCTGTGACGTTGACCACCACGCTGTTGGTGATGCACTGCACGAGCGGCACGTGTGCGCGCACCCCGTCCAGGGCGGAGCAGGTGAAATCGAGCAGGTTTCCTGGCGTGCGCGTCATGCGCGACATCCCTTCGCTAGTACGAACTAGATCAGGTTCGACGGGTGTGATCTCAGCCCCGCGGGGCACCCCGTGTCACGTGGTTACCTCTCACGCTACCCGCAATCCGCAACAGGGCGGGAGCGCCGAGCTCATGCCGTGGCGCGCCCTGCGGCGGTCGCGTCGGGCACTTCGGTGAGGCGTCCGGTCTTGACGTCGTAGATGTAGCCGTAGACCGCGATGCGCGCAGGGACCAAGGGGTGCGCCTTGATGCGCGTGACGTCCTCGGTCACACTGGCCGCCTGATCCGAGATCGTCAGCCAGTCGATGTACTTCGCCTCGGACGAGCCCGGTCCCTCACCGACGTCGTAGAACCCCTTCTCACCGAGCACAGCCGTCTCGAGGCTGCTGGCCAGAAGCCCGCGCATGACCTCGTCGGTGAAGAACTCCATGCCGCAGTCGGTGTGATGGATGACGAACCACTCGCGCGTGCCGAGAAGCTTGTACGAGATCACGAGCGATCGGATCGCGTCGTCGGAAGCACGCCCCCCGGCGTTGCGGATGACGTGCGCGTCGCCCTCGCTGAGGCCGGCGAACTTCGCAGGGTCGAGCCTCGCGTCCATGCACGTCAGGATTGCGAAACCCCGCGCAGGCGGCAGGGCGAGCTCGCCTTTGTCTCCGAAAGCGTCGGCGTAGCGGCCGTTCGCTTCGAGCACTTCAGACAGCACGGTCATGGCAACTCCTCGGGATAGACGACCCGCGGCGGGCGCGCGCGGTGTTATCAGGCTAGATCCGTGCGCGAGAGGGGCAACAGTGTGACAGCAAGTGACGACGCGCTCCCACGCGACACCACGATCGAAGAGTCCGCGCCCGGACGCTCCCGCCGTGGACCGGCGGCAGCGCCGCAGAAGAAGGCCCCAGAGCTGGACAAGAACGGCGGAGACAATGGCGGAGACGAATGGCGGAGACGGAGGTGAGACGGAGGGATGTGAAATCGCGCCGACGGCAACCGAGACGGGTCGAAACCGCATGATTCCGCGGTTTCTGACGTGGCGGACATCCTCCTCGATCAGGTGAGCCGGGTTCGATTCGTGGCAGAAACGTGGCGGGTATTCGGCGCGAGATCAGGTGGCTGCACCGCCCTTCTGTCGCGCGATCTGGAGACTACGCGGATGCAGCTTCGACCATCATCTCGACGGCCTCGATCATGCCGTATCGATCTCGCAAGGTGTCGAGAATCTCCTCGACGGTGAGCGCTGCACCGTAGCGGCCGGAACGAATCGCGATCTCCTGCACCGCGGCGAGCGCATGCCTTGGGTTGAGCGCGACAGTGTTCTTCGCGAAATCCCTGGCGCTGAGCACCTGAATGCCCGGCGAATCTTGCCTGGAGGGAAGTCCTTCAGGTTCTCGGTGACGATCGCTCCGGCTCCCGCGATGACGGCCGCGGCGACCACATGCTCGTCGTCCGGATCGGGAACCCCGAACGTGCCCTCGAGCGGCTCCCAGCCTTCGGCCTCCGCGTCGGCGAACTCTCGCCGCATCGCGGCGAGTCGCCGTGAACACGCCCCCATCCTGTCAGCCTGCGAGGTCAGAGTCGGGCAGCCCGCCTCGCCGCGACCGCCTTCCGCGCCGCCTTGAGGTGCTCGAGCGTCTGCTCGATGTTGTCTTCGCCGACGGAGTCGCGTGTGGCGGCGAGGATGTCGTACTGCCGCTCCCGCCGGCGCTCCCGATAGTCGAGCAGATCCGCGAGGAGTATGCGTCGGTGCGTTCCCGCCTTCTCGAACGGGATCTCGCCCTCGTCGAGGAGCTTCACGATGGTCGGGCGGCTCACGTTCAGGAGATCCGCTGCCTGCTGGGTGGTGAGCCGTGTTGTCTGGGGTACAACTGACACGGCCAGCCCGCTCTGCATTGCGTCCACGATCTTGCGGAGTGCGAGGTAGACCTCTTCCGGAAGCTCGACCTGGTCACCTGGACGCGCCCCGGCAAGGAAGTACCTTGGTTCGGGAAGAGCCCGGCCGGCGGCCTCATGGGCGGCGAGGAAGTCAAGCACCGGGGCAAGCTCGACTCCACTGCTGGGAAGGTACGTCTCTTCAACAACTGCAGCGCGAGACACAGAAATCACCCCAATACACGTAAACGCAGGAGATTGCGTTTGTTGCGATTACGGTACCACGCGTCACCGACAGGTCGATAGGCGCGTGCTGGGGCAACGATCAGATGCGTCGTCAACACACCCCGAGCCGCGCGAGCGCGAAGCTCCACGGAATGCGCTCCTGCTCGAGGCGTATGTTGCCCTCCGCGCTCATCGCCTGGAGAGTCGCGCGCTCATCAGGCGTGAGCAGCTCGAACACGCCGACGTTGGGATCGGGATCGATCCCCCACAGATCACGGTGATCGAACAGAGTATCCATATCCATCAATGCCGACGTTGCGTCCACTCCCTTGGATCGAAGTCGGTTGAGTATGGCGAATCCGTGCGAATCGAGATCGCCCCAGTAGGTGACCGTCTGCGCCCACGGGAGGCGGGCGACGAGATCGACGCGGTGACCGCCACCATGCACTGCTACGGCTCGGGGCACATCGGGCATCGCGAGCAGGGTGGCGAGGTTCTCGAATACGAACACGCGCTCGGGTCGGATCGTGCTCGCCGCAAGGTCGTCGACGGGCGCCGACAGATCGGTGAGCCCCTGGAACGAGAGCGACGGATCGAGAGCACGGATCCGTATGAGCGGTGACGGCTCGCGAAGGCCCAGTTCGGGCGCTCCGGTTCCCGCCCGATGCAACGCTTCCACGAGTCCGCGGCGAGATTCGATCCATTTGGTGTGGATGCCGCGGATCGGCAGTTCCCGCACCAGGCGGCCCGATTCCGGGTTTTCGCGCAACCAGGCCAGCACATGGACGAGCCTGTGGAAATCGGCGCCATCGAGATCGGCGATCGCGCGGCCATGGGCGCGGAGCACGCCGCCGACATCGGAGCCTGCCAGGCCCCGCAACTCGTCAAGTCGCGCCACCAGAAGTCGCCAAGCATCCGCCTCGCCCGCCGCTCGAGCGATCGAATCCGTACCGCGCAGCACCGCGCGTACGGGGACTTCCTGCGACCCGATGCGTGACCAATGGCGGACGACCCACTCGAGCTCGATACCCGAATCCTCGCTCACACCGCGCCAGGCGTCGACCCACTGTCGAACCCGATCGAGATCGTCCAGCGCCTCCCGCTCCGTTGGCGGGCGTAACGGAACGTCGAGCACCACATCGGTCTGCTGCTCGGCGGCCCAGGTGCGTGCATCGCGGTCGAAGAGTTTCTTCGCCCGCGCGCGCAGGTCAGATGGTGTGACAAGCCTGGTCACGCGCGCGACTCCGCGTGCGGCGGGGTGGCGACCTCAGTCTCATCGACCGAGAACACCACGTTCGCCAGCCGTGAGGCGTCGCGGTCGGGGTTCGATACCGACGTGATCGCGCCCACGTACGGCTCGAGCGTCTGCAGCAGCTTCTGCGGTGTCGCGAGGACCATGTGGAATCCGAACTCGCGGAACACCTCCATCGCGTTGCGCGTGTATCGGCTGTCCGCCTTGTCGAACGCCTCATCGAGCACGATCGACCCGAACCTCGGAACCTCGTCCTCTTCTTCAGTCAGCTGGTACCGCAGCGCTGCCGCGAGGCAGAAGATGACGAGCTTCTGCCGCTGACCACCCGACAAGCCCTCTGCGGAGTCATACACCCGCACAACCCGGCCGGCGACGTCCTTCTCCCGCGCGAGGAAGCTCACGTGAAGCCTCGTGTCGAGCACCCGGTTGCGCCAGTCGATGTCGACGCGGTCCTTGGATCCGAGTCGACCGATTACGCGCTGCAGCACGGCGAATCGTTGCTCGGCACCGGCGGCCGACTCGTCGGCCCAGTTGCCTTCAACGATGCGGCGGAGGTCCGTGAGGAACTCGTCGACCTCCTGGGCCCGCGTCGTCTTCACATCGATCTCGAGGAAGCGGTCCGCTCCCTCGAACGGGGACCGCCCCAGAGATGCGTTGACGGGGAGGATTCGCTCACGGATGAGACCCGGGGCGTCGCGGAGATCGCTGAGCAAGTGTGCGACGACGTCCTGCGATCGTTCCCGCAACAGCTTGCGGAACTCGGACTCCTTCTCGGGCAGGCCGCGGGCGATGATGCCTTCGCGCAGTTCCCGGTAGCCGTAGCGGTCACGGATGTCAGCAGTCAACTCTGCAGATGCAGCGGGCCACCCGAGCCGAAACTCGGCGGCGCGCCCGGCGAAGCTGGCCTCAGCATCCGCTGCGCGGCCGGCCGCGGCGTCCTTCTCCTTCGAGAGTGCCGACTGCACCTTTCGCGCGACTTCGTCCACCGTCTCCAGGTTCACGGAGCGTCGCTCGGCTCGGAACCGGCCTTCGAGGGCGTCGGCGATCCGCTCCTCGACCGGTGCATATGGGGTGGCCTCGAGTTCGGCGACCTGCGCCGCGATGCTCTCGACGTGATTGCGGGCGACAGCGTGGGCTCCGAGCGACCGTGCGTGTTTCTCGTTCGCCTCGTCCAGTCGCCGGGTCGCTCGCTCCGCGGCCCCCTGTGCTTCGCGGAGCGTCCCCGACTCGCTGGTGAGCACCCGGAGATCGTCGCGCTGGGCCGAGGTGACCGCCATCGCGGATGCGAGGTCCACTTGGTCCCAGCTGAACGTCGATACGCGTGTGAAGACGTCGCGCCGACTGACAGCGTCCTGACGAAACGAGTCGGCCTCGGCGTCGCGGGCGGATGCTTCCTCCATCGCCGCCATCGCTTCCCGACGACGCTCAAGCAATGCCTCGAGCCGCGCGTGGGTGTCGCCGCCCAGCACCCATCGAGTGGCATCACCGACCTCGTGACGATCGTCCTTCTCATACCTGCGTGAGTTGCGCTTTACCAGGCCACCGATCGTGACGCCACGCTCGACGTCATCAAGCTCGTCGGGGTGCGAAACGCAGGCGTAGTCGAACTCGGAGGCGATGCGCTTGCGGACGTAGGACGCGAAGGGCCCATCGCTCACCGCGAGGCGATGAACGAGTGAGCGGGCATCCTTGGGGCGACGCGGTTCATCGACGGTGTGCGGGACCGCTTCGACGACGAGCCGGACACCGAGTGTTCGCGAGTCGGCTGCCCGACGTGCGGCGACAAGATGTTCGTCCCGCACGAGGAGCGTCGACGCAAACGGAGCGAGCACTCGCTCTGCCGCGCCGCGCCAAGCGGAGTGCTGCTCGGCGACCGAGATCAGCTCGCCGGCAAAGGGGAATGTCGATGCCGGCACACCGACAGCGTCCGCAAGGAATCGTCGTGCGCTCAGAAGCTTCTCGTCGAGGTTGCTCCGGTGGTCTCTCAGCGCCTGAATCTGCCTGGTGACTTCGTCCAGCGCCTTACGCGCCTGACTCGCGGCGTCACGCACCTCATACGACACAGCGGGTATGTCGCGCGCAACCTCGGTGACGGCCGCGGCAAGGAGCTCCGCAAACTGCTCGGGGTCTTCGGGCATGGGTGCGCCGATGCGCATCAGCTCTGCGGTCAGCTGAGCTCGATACTGCCTAGTGATGTCCTCGGAACGCTGCGCACTGTCGATCCGCTCCTGCAGAAGCTCTACGCGCGCGCCGCCCTCGTCCCGGACCCGCGCCTTCGCGGTTTCCAGCGCCTCGCCTGCCAACCGCTGCTCCCGCACGGCGTCGCTCAGCTCGCTCTCGGCGCGCGCCAGCACGGCGCGCGCCGGGCCTGCGGCATCCTTCGCGAGCCGAAGCTTGAGTCCCGCAGTGAAGGGCTCGACGGCGTCGTGCAGATCAGAGATCGCCGCCATCTCGGCTCCGGCCAGGTCGAACAAGGTGATCGCCTCGTCGACCTTGCGGAGCGCATCAGCCTGCTTCCTCAGGTCGACCACGTGCTTGTGCGCGGCATCGAGCTCCGTGAACTGCTCAACGGCGGTCTCGGCCCGCGCGAAGGTTCCCGGCTGGTCGAGCATGAACCCGCGGAACAGCGCGTCGAGGGTGCCGAGGTTCTTCGCTGATTGTGTCTTGTGAAGAAGCTGAAGCGTCGCATCTCCACGGAAGCCGAACTGACGGATGACGCGCTCATGAAAGCGTCCGTGTCTCCCGCCGGTGGTGATCAACGCGTCGGGGAAGGCCTTCGACATGCGGCGCGCGTCGATTCCGCCTTCGACGTGCGGCTTCACGTCGAGAAGCTTCACGTAACCGCGGGTGAAGATCCGCGCGTCCTTCAACGCGCTCGGTTCGGTGCGCGTGCCGGGTGCGTGGAACACCCGCAGCAGGACGACCGGTTCGTCGCGGAGATTCTCGTAGCGCAGCAGGACACCGCTCCAGGTTGCCTTCGAGCGCAGGTACGTCGTGGTGGCCCGATCGGCGGTCTCGTCTGCTTCCTTGCTCCATGCCCCACGCACGTAGCTCATCAGCGTCCGATCGCTCTGCCGGGAAGCGCCGTCCTGAGCTGCCGCGTTGAGGCGTAGCCACTTGTCGGGGGTGATGACTGCGGCAATCGCGTCGAGGAGCGACGACTTGCCTGATCCCGATGCGCCGGTGAAAAGGTGACCGGCACGCGCGAGGTCCACGGCGACGTGGCCAGCGAACGTACCCCAGTTGACGAGTTCGATCTGGGCGAGGCGCCACTGGCCGGGCCTGGTCGGATCGACTTCCGGCTCGTCGGTGGGAAAGCTCAGCATCGTCATTCTGTCTCGTCCTCGGCATCCGTCGACGGGGCAACGGATTCTCCTCCGCCCTCTCGGGCGATCCGGTGGTACTCCGATGTGATCGCGCGGATCTGGTCGGCGTCGACGAGCAGTCGGAGCACGGGCGAGATCTCGGCACGGTCATCGCCAACGGCGTACAGCACGCGGAGCTTGTTCTGCATCTTGTTCCACGACGAGTTGACGCGGCTCGCGAAGTCCTTCTCATCGCGGTCCGGGGTGCGGAACACGGCGAGCTGCTCGAACACCTCGGTCTGCCCGACGATCACCCGACCACGACCCTCCTCGCTCAGCAGCGTCTGGCGAAGGACGAGCAGCATTGCGGTGTCGAGGAACGTCAAGGCTTCAGATCGCACTGCCTTCGGGGCTTCGTCGGATGGAGCGTTGCGGACGAAGGCGAACTCGTTGTCGCGATCGATGACCAGTTCGAGGAACAGGTCGGCGAGCCGGGAGCGGATGACAGCCTCGTCGGTCAGCAGCACCGCCCACAGCTGTGCCTCGCGCGCGCCGGAAAGGTATGGGCCGCGCACCAGACGCAGCAAGACCCGCCGCGTGCGATCGGGGAGTTCGCCGGCGTCGCCACGCCAGAGGCCAGTGTGCTCGTCGGAAACGGCATCCGCAGTCTGTTCGGTCATGTCACCGCTCCAGTGAATCGGTGCGCGGCGACGATCGCGGCACGCGGAACTCCGTCGGCGCCCTGCCAAGCGAGTACCTCGGGCTCATCGTCAACGGTGCCCTGCTCGGCAGCAATCGAGAGAAGTCCGATCACGCTGCCGGCCCCCTGCGTTGCGGGGTATCGAGCAAGGACATCTGCGACGGTGCACGATGGCACCTCGGCGAGCAGGTCGTTGACGTTCCGGGTGAGCTCGTCGAAGTCGATCTCGGTCTCGCGAGCAATCGCCCGCAGCTCCTCGATGCTCGCGAGGGATGCCGTCTGCGTGACGACTTCTTCGGTGGCGGCGAATTCGGCGGGATCGTGAAGGTCGATTGCCCCGACGCTTGACAGCGCGACAGCAGAGAGATCCAGCGTGAGAGATGTCGGATACCAAGGGCGCGTATGCGCGGCGGCTTCCACCCCCGCGTGCTGAGCCTCCCGCAGAAGAGTTCTCAGCACCCGGTCGCGCTGGTAGTCCTGCGACTGTACGTAGCGGCGGAGCGCCCGGGCGAAAAGGGTGATGACATCGTGGATCTCGGCGCTTCGTCCCTTGAGCGTGGTGAGGAAGGAGCGCAGTGCTCGGCGCTCATCCGAGGTGAGGTCGCGAGCGAATCCGCGGTCGAGGATGCGGCGGATGTCGGCCTCGAACGCGACCCCGAGTGCAGGGTCGAGCACGAGCTGAGAGAAGGCGGCGAAACTGCGGCCGGCATCGGAGTCGGAGATGTGGTCGATGCCGCGGAAGACTTCGTCGACGACCGATGCTTGAGAGACATCGGACTCGACGATCTTCGCCCTCAGGGACGCATTCAACGTCTCGAACTCGGCCCGAACCCGAGCGAAGTCGTCCGGCACGTCCGCCGCCTGCGCCAACACATCGCGAGCGCGCTCGAGCGCCCGGTCCTCGTCGATCGCGGTCTCGTCACCCGAACGCAGGCTCTCGATCCGCCGCCCGATCGACTCGATCTCTTCCTCGAGCAGTGCGATGCGCGCTGACACATCAGGATCGGTGTCGATCGCGAGGCGACGGACCTGCGCCGCAAGACTCGCAAGCCGAGACTCGGTCACACGCGAACGCGGGGCGGCACGCCCCTGCAAGAAGCGGATCCCGGCGATCGCATCCGGGGAAAGCTCGAGCGTCTCACCCCGCGCTTCCGATGACGGCCGACGCACCAGAAAACCGGCCGATCGCCACTCCCCGCAGTACCCCTTCGCTGTCAGCGGCAAGACCAGCCCCTGCGCACGGAGCCGCTCGAGGTCGGCATCGATCCGTTCGTACAGCTCCTCAGCGTCGACGCGGCGCTCGTCTCCACCCAGATGGGTGCCGAGAAGACCGGCGACCACGGGTGCACTGTCGGCTCGAAGCAGCTTCCACGCCGCATCGCGCTCCGCAAGCTGGGCGAGCTCGAGAACCTGGGCGACGGCGGGCACGCGTCCATTCTGAAGGAACACACCGACATCCGTTGACGCGGCGGCGGATAGCTCGGACCGAGTCACCCGATGAGGTAGACCATCCCGCGACCGTCTGTCGCGAGCGCCTCGACGAACTCCTGTGCCCGCGTGAGGTAGTCGAGGACGTAGCGGAGCTCGTCGTCATCGTCGGCTCCGTGTCGGCTGCGCCAGGTGCGCGCCCACGTTCGCACCTGGTCCTCGTCGATCGCACAGAGGTCGTCCCGAATCGCCGGCATCTCCGCCGGGAGGATCGTCCTCACCCACGGGTCCCACCCGAGCCCATGCATCGTTACGCCCCCCTCGAACATCCGGTAGCAGGAGCCTGCGTCGGGAACATCGGTCGTCGGACACGTGAGGGATTGCAGGGCGGACCATGCCTTGTCGAGATAGAGCATGTCGCGCTTCGGCGAGACCTGCTCGAACGTCGCGATACTCACGCTCGCGTGCGGCTCCAAGCCCCACGCGTCAGCGAGCGGATCGCTGGAGAGGATGCTGTGCGGGTCATCGACCGCCTGCTGAGCAAGGTCGGCATCGAAGGCATATGCGTAGTAGCGGATTCCCATGCGGCCAGCATCCCGACGAGGACGTCGCTCCGATCGCGACATCCGACGGGCTGGGGACGGCGCGCCCGAATCCGCCGTTGTGGAGGAACGGAGGCCGCAGTGGAGGCGTTCGCATGGCCCCCTGGAGACCGAGGGATACGCCCCCCGCCCTCCCTGGCGGACACGCGGATTCTTCACCCCTCGACGACTTCAAACGAGCAGGTTGATGAGCGGGGGATTTGAACCCTCGGTCCCCGTGAGGGGACTCCACCTTAGCAGGGTCGAAATGGGCCAAATCGGCCCGGCAAGCTCACTGGTCCGGATTCCGCGAGATTCCGCGCAATCCGGGCTTGATCAGGCTGCTTTCGGAGCGCTTGGTGCAACTCGTGACGCACGCTATCCACGGAAGCCACGCGATCATCGGCGTTCACGGGATGCTCGGGGACCCCTGGGGGACCCCCGCCGCAACCCGGATTCGGTCTTCACGGATCTTCTGCCGGCGCTCAGACGTGGCCGCGCCAATCGCGCTGACGGGAACCACCTCTCAACCATAATCGCGTCGACCGAGGGAAGCCTCATGGCAGCGGCGACCGAGGTCGGTGTTCCAGGCTCCGCGAGGCGATGCCCAGGCACGATGCCCAAACATGTTGCATTTTTGGCACATCGTTGGGATGTGCTATTTACAGTACATCCACTACGATGGTAGATTTTTCTACCGAAGACTTGCGGTGCTATTTTTCTAACATAAATTGGGGTGATCGACGTGAAGTTGCAGACACCATCAGACCTCGCCCGCCTGGTAAAGAACGCCCGCGCCCAGCGGAACCTCACCCAGCAGGATGTCGCCGACGCCGTCGGCATCACTCGTCAGTCCCTCGCCCGCCTCGAACGCGGCAACGGTGGCACCTCCTTCGATACGGTGTTGCTCATCATCGATCACCTCGGCATCCACCTGGACGCCACCACCGACCGCCGCACTACTGCTCCCGTCGCAGTCGCCACGAGGGGTGCCGCCCAGGCCGCGGCTGACGCACTCACCACGCGCATCACACCACTGATCGACTCGGGGATGCTCGAAGCGCTCAACAAGCAGATCACTGGCTCGCTCCCCCAGATCGACACCTCTGGCATCCTCACGCAGATCGAGGCCAACCTCGATCCCGCAACACTTGCCTCCGCCCGCGCAGCCGCCCGCGGACTCACCGAGCGTCTCACCATCCCTGGCTCCGTCCTCAACAATCCGCCGCGAGCGGTGGAAGCCGGCTCCCCGACCACCGCTGAGGCCCAAACGGGCGCCGACCCACATGCCGCAGGTATCGAATGATCCGCACCCTCGACGTGTACCTCTACGACGCCTACGTCGGCACGATCACCCGGCGAGGCGAGAACCTGCAGTTGCGCTACCTGCCCGAGTACGTCGCATCGGACAGCCCCGTCCCCATCTCCGTGACACTTCCCGTCGTCTCCACCCCGTTCGGGAACGACGACACCAAGCGATTCCTCGGCAACCTCCTGCCAGACCGCGCCGACGTCCGTTCCCGCTGGGCGCGGGAAGCGAAGTTGACCAGCGAGAGCACCTTCGATCTGCTCTCCGTCTACGGCGCCGATGTCGCCGGCGCGCTCGAGTTCTACCCTGCAGGCACATCACCCAGGCAGGAGGAGAACCTGACGCCGCTCACCGAGAACGAGATCGGCGACCGGATCCGGCAGATCCGTCGAGACGACTCCGACTGGCTACAGCATCGCGCCGTCGAACAAGGGTTCTCCCTCGGCGGCGCTCAGGGAAAGTTCGCGCTCGCCCTTCGCAACGACCAGTGGTTCGAGCCGTCTGGGCGGCAGCCGTCGACACACATCTTCAAACCAGGCATCCAGCCACTGCCCGGCTCCGACGTCACCGAGCACATCACCCTGCAGGTCGCGCGCCTGCTCGGGATCGATGCGGCCGCATCAGTGATCGCCGAGTTCGACGGCGAGCACGTCCTCATCGTGGAACGCTTCGACCGCTTCGACAACAACGGCGCCATCGGCCGACTCCACCAGGAAGACCTCGCGCAAGCCACCGGGACCTCGCACGTTCAAAAGTATGAGTCCGATGGCGGCCCCGGCTACCGCGACATCTTCACGGTCTTCGACCGCAACCTCAGCGCCGTCGACGCCAGGACCGCCAAGGAGCGGTTCGCGAAGCTGCACGTCTTCTCCTGGATCATCGGCCACAACGACGGCCACTCCAAGAACTACTCCCTCACCCACGTGCCCGGTCGCAGCGTGCTCGCCCCCTTCTACGACCTGAACACCTCGCTCCCGTTCACGCAGCGAGAGCAAGTCCTCGCGCACGACCCTGCCGTATTCGACAACGTCGAGCTCGCCATCGCCGTCGACGGCGCGAACACTCTCGGCACTTTCAACGCCGACAGCATCCGACGCCTCGAAGCCGACACCGGGCTCGCTGAAGGGCAGCTGCGGGAGTTCGCTCTACGGATCGCCGCAGGCCTCCAGCCCGCCGTCGCCGTGGTCATCGAAGCGCTCCCCGACCGCCTGAGAGAGCTCCCCGCCGTCGCGCTCTACCCGCACGCTACGTACACGCAAACCCGCCGAGTCATCAACGCCCTCACCTGACCTGGGCCATCCTCGCCTCGCGCGCAGCACGATGGCTTCCCCGGGGCAAATAAAATCCCCGCCAATCCGGAGACGGGAGGGAGCAATGGACCAAGCATAGGTCGGCCACCTCAACAGTCTGTCAACTCGACGCGACCGGTTTCGACGTGCGCCGCACGGCGCCGTCACCCGCGTTCGGTCGAGATCGAGAAGCCTTCCTTGGCGACAACGCGACGGCGCCGATTGTGCATGCGCTCCAGCACGGGTACGGCTACATCCCGGAAGTCGTGAACGGTCGGCAGGTCGGGTGAGTCGCTCTCTCCGGCGAGCACGACGACCGGAAACCCGCGGAATTCCGCGCCGAATGAGGGTGCAGCTCTCCCGAAACCGCTGTCCATATCGGTCGCAAGGGCCCCTGGGGGTCCCCACTTGGGGACCCTTGGGGGACCCCGCCGCCAGATCGGGCATCTCGAGCATCATCAGCGCAAACGCAAAATCCCCGGATGACCGGGGATTTTTCCGCGGAGACGGAGGGATTTGAACCCTCGGTCCCCGTGAGGGGACTCCACCTTAGCAGGGTGGTGCACTAGGCCTGACTATGCGACGTCTCCATGGCACCCAACGCGAAACGGCGCGGGTGCACCTGGCAATACTAACGGCTCCGTCCGCCCACGACGAATGCGGGTCAGGCGTTGCCGTTCGAGCAGGTCTCCATCGCCGCCGTCTGTCCCGCGATGGAGGGCGGCAGCGTCGCCACCGCCTCGCCCGGCTCCTCCGAGGGAGCGGGCGACGCCTGCTCGGTCGGGTCCGTCGACGGATCGGCGGGAGCGGGCGTCTCCACGATGACGCCGTCCCCCTGGCTCGCCTCGCCGCTCAGCTGGATCGGCTTATTGGCCTCGAGGGCGGCCCACAGCTCATTCGCCGCTGCGTAGTTCGGCACCACTCGGTTGGTGTCGAACGGGTCGTCGACGACCGGGTAGGAGACGAAGACGATCTCCTCGAACGGCACGTCCTTCACCGCAAGGGCGATCTGCACCATCGTGAGCGGATTGGTGAGCGTCTGGCTCGCCGTGATGTTGTTCAGGGCGGTCGTCGCCAGCGAGTACAGCGTCGCGGGGTTCGAGAGCGTCTCGTTGCTGATCAGCTTACGCGCCAGGCGGGACATGTACTGCTGCTGGTTCGAGATGCGCCCCAGGTCGCCGCCGTTGCCGACGCCGTGGCGGGTGCGCAGGAACTGCAGCGCCTCGAGGCCCTGCAGGTTGCGGTTGCCCTCCGGCCAGTCGATCCCCGTGTGGTAGTCCTTGATGCCGTTCGCGATGCACACCTCGACGCCGCCGATGGCGTTCGTGATCTCGATCACGCCACCCCAGGTGACGGATGCCGCGAAGGGAATGTCCTGGCCCGAGAGCTCGGAGACCGTCTTCACGGCGCACGCCAGGCCGCCGTACGAGAAGGTCGCGTTGAGGGGCTGCTTGCTCATCGCCGACGATGTGCGGCCGGTCTCGGGGTCGGTGCACTCGGGGATCGGGATCATGAGATCGCGCGGGAAGCTGACCACCGTCACCCGGCGCGGCTCGTCGGAGATGTGAACGAGCATGTTGACGTCGTTGAGCTCGCCCCCGGCATCCGCTCCCGTGCACCGGTCGCCGAACAGCTCCGCATACTCGGGCTCGCACGCGTCGGTGCCCGCGAGGAACAGGTTGACTCCGCCCTCGATCTCGCCGATGTCGGGCGGCACCGCCGCCTGGCCCTCCAGCTCGACGGCGGCGCTCGTGAAGCTCGTGACGGCACTGTAGGCCTGGAACGCGACGACGCCGACGCCCGCGACGAGCACGACCGCGACGGCGACCGCGACGAAACGCACGAGCTGACTCCACACGGAGGGGGAGGAGAGCTCGCCGTGACGGGCGACCGTCGACCGGCGCCTGGGCGCTTTGCTCTCGCTCACTGGTGTCCTCTCGGGCGGGGCCGCTCCCCTGTCGAGCCGGAAGCGGAGGGTGTGGGATTCGAACCCACGGGACATCTCTGCCCACTGGTTTTCAAGACCAGCTCCATCGGCCGCTCGGACAACCCTCCCGGCGGACCGCGAAGCGGCGCCGTCGGTCACCGAGTCTATCCGACCGCGAAGCTGCCCCATTCTGGCAGGAAACGGCTGGCAGGGCGCTGAAAGCGGATGCCGGGGCGTCCTCAGCGCCCGAGCGCGCCGAGGATCGCGGCCACGCCGCCCTCCTGCACCGACGTGGTCACCTCGCCGGCGACGGCGCGCACCTCGTCCGGGCCCTGGGCCATCGCGATCGCGCGTCCGCCGTTGCGCAGCGCCCACTCGAACATGCCGACGTCGTTGCGCCCGTCGCCCATCACGAGCACCCGGTCGGCGGGAAGACCGAGCCAGCCGCGCACGAGCTCGAGAGCGGTTCCCTTGTCCACGCCCTGCGGGGCGATATCGAGCCAGGCCGTCCAACCGATCGCGTACGACACCTGATTCAGGCCGATCCGCTCGACCAATGAGAGGAAGTCCCCCTCCTCGTGCTCGGGCGACACGACGACGACGCGGCACACGGGCTGCGCCGTCAGCTCCTCGAAGCTCACGCGGTGCGCCGCGAGGAGGTTCCAGTCGTCGAGGTACTCGGTGTAGAGCCGCTCACCGCCCGGGAGCTCGACGAGGTAGTGCGCGTCGGGCAGGTGCTCGCGCAGCAGGGTCAGCACCGTCGTCGCGTCGAAGGTCTCGGTGTGCACGCGCTCGTACGCGAGGTCGTCGGCATCCACCCGCTTCAGCACGACCGCGCCGTTGGAGCAGACGACGTATTCGGGCGCGATGCCGAGCACCCGCAGGATGCCGCGGGTGCCATCCCAGCTGCGCCCCGTCGCGAGCATCACCTCGTTGCCCGCCGCGGCCGCGTCCTTCACGGCGTCGACGACCCCCGGGCTCGGGGACTCGTCCTCGAGCAGGACGGTGCCGTCGATGTCGAGCACGATCAGGATGGGGCCCGCAGTGCCCTCGGGCGAGCCGTCCGCGACCGTCTCGTCGGCGATCTCCTCGACCAGCTCGGCCGCGTCGTCGGGTTCGACGACCTCGACCGAGCCCGGCTCGGGGAGCGCTTCGGTCTCGTCCGCCGTCGTGGCGCGATCTTCGCTCACGCGACCGGCTCCAGAACCTCGAGGCCTCCGAGGTAGGGCCGCAGCACCTCGGGGACCTTCACCGATCCGTCCGCCTGCTGGTGGGTCTCCAGGAGGGCGACGAGCCAGCGCGTCGTGGCGAGGGTTCCGTTGAGGGTCGCGACCGTCTGCGTCTTCCCACCGTCAGGCCGGTGACGGATGTCGAGCCGGCGCGCCTGATAGGTCGTGCAGTTCGAGGTCGAGGTCAGTTCCCGGTAGGCCCCCTGCGTGGGGATCCAGGCTTCGATGTCGAACTTGCGCGCCGCCGACGACCCGAGATCACCCGCGGCGACGTCGATGACGCGGTACGCCAGGCCCAGGGGCTGCAGCATCTGCTCCTGCCAGGCGAGCAGCCGCTCGTGCTCGGCCGCGGCATCCTCGGGCGTCGTGTAGACGAACATCTCGAGCTTGTTGAACTGGTGCACGCGGATGATCCCGCGGGTGTCCTTGCCGTGCGACCCCGCCTCGCGCCGGTAGCAGGTGGACCAGCCGGCATAGCGGAGCGGGCCGCGGGAGAGATCGATGATCTCGTCCTTGTGATAGCCCGCGAGCGCGACCTCGCTCGTGCCCACGAGGTACAGGTCGTCGGCCTCGAGACGGTAGATCTCGTCGGCGTGCTCTCCGAGGAAACCCGTGCCCCGCATGATGTCGGGGCGCACGAGAGTGGGGGTGATGAGCGGCGTGAAGCCGTTGTCGAGGGCGGTGTTCAGCGCGAGGTTCATCAGCGCGATCTCGAGCCGGGCGCCCACGCCCTTGAGGAAGTAGAAGCGCGCCCCCGAGACCTTCGCCCCCCGCTCCATGTCGATCGCGTCGAGCCTCTCGCCGAGCTCGAGGTGATCGAGCGGCTCGAAGTCGAAGCTCGCCGGCTCGCCCACCGTGCGCAGCGTCACGAAGTCGGCCTCACCGCCGGCGGGGACGCCGTCGATGACGACGTTCTCGATGCGCGAGAGGGCGGATGCCGCGGCCTCCTCCACCTCGGCGGCCCGCTGCTGGGCGGCCTTGACGCGGTCGGCGAGGCCCTTCGCCTCGGCCACGAGCGCGGCCTTCTCCTCCTTGGGAGCCTTCGCGACCTGCTTGCCGAAGGCGTTCTGCGCGGCGCGCAACTCTTCGTACTCGGCGATCGCGGCACGGCGGTCGCGGTCGGCGGCGAGGGCCGCATCGACGGTCTCGGGCGAATGCCCGCGCGCCGCCTGCGAGCGCTTCACCAGATCAGGGTCATCGCGGAGCAGCACGGGGTCGATCACCCGAACAGTCTAGGGCGCGCGATTCGGGCCCCGGGCGGGCCGGGGGCCGGCGCCCGGCTGAGCCTAAGGTGGGACCATGACCGCGGCATCCGGCACCTCTGACGACGACCGCGCCGCGGACGCACCCGGTCCCGTCGATGAGGCGGGGGCCGGAGAGGCGCCCTCCGATCAGGTGAATGCGGCCGCTCCCGACCCGAAGCAGGCCGCCGCGCCCGACGACGTCATCCGCGAGCCGGAGGACGTCGAGCCCGACACGGCCGACGGCGAGGGCGGCGAGGCCCGCCAGGTCACCCCCGAGGGCGAGCCTGCACCGATGGAGGAGCCCGACGATTCGCTCCGCAAGCGGGCGGCCCTCGTCTACAACCCCATCAAGGTCGACCAGGAGCGCCTGCGCGACCTCGTCACGCGGATGTCGGAGTCCGCGGGCTGGGCCGAGCCGATCTTCTTCGAGACCACGGTCGACGACCTCGGCGACGACGTCACGCGGCTGGCCCTCGAGGAGGGGGCCGACGCGGTGCTCGTCGCGGGCGGCGACGGGACGGTGCGCGCCGTGTCGGAGGCGATGGCCGGCTCGGACGTCCCGCTGACGATCGTCCCCAGCGGCACCGGCAACCTGCTCGCGCGCAACCTCAACCTGCCGTTGAACGACCCCGAGCTGATGATCGCCGCGACCTTCGCCGGCGCGACGCATCCCATCGACATCGGCTTCGCCGACATCCGCCGCCATGACGGCTCGCGCGAGCGCCATGCCTTCGTCGTCATGGCGGGCATCGGGCTGGATGCCGCGATGATCGCCAACACCAGCCCGCAGCTGAAGAAGTCGGTCGGCTGGGTGGCCTACGTCGACGGCGCGGCCCGCTCGCTTGCGACCGCGAAGCCCTTCCGCGTGATGTACCAGATGAAGGACGGCCGGCTGCACTCCGCGAAGGTGCAGAGCGTGCTCTTCGCCAACTGCGGCGCGCTGCCGGCCGGGATCGCCCTGATCCCGGAGGCCTCCGTCGCCGACGGGATCCTGGATGTCGCCGTCCTCCAGCCGACGGGCTGGTTCGGCTGGATCGGCGTGTGGCGCAAGGTGTGGTGGGACAACAGCGTGCTCCGGCGCTTCCGCGCGGGGCGCCGCGTACTCGAGCGGCGCGGGCGCAACAGCTCCGTGCGGTTCCTGCGGGGCGAGGGCATCGAGCTCGCGACCTCCCCCGCCCAGCCGATCGAGCTCGACGGCGACGAGTTCGGCGAAGCCGTGCGCATCCGGTGCACGATCCAGGCCGGGGGCCTGCGCGTCGTCGTGCCCGACGGTCACGACACCAGCAGGCTGTAGACGGCGGGCCGCGTGCCGTCAAGCGCGCGAAGCCGGGCGCGGACCGCCGGTAGCATCCGGGGCATGACAAGCCCCAGCATCGTCTGGCTGCGCGACGACCTGCGTCTGGCGGACAACCCCGCTCTGCGGGCGGCGCTCGACCGCGACGAGCCGGTGGTCGTGCTCTACGTGCTGGACGAGGTCTCGCCCGGCATCCGCCCCCTCGGCGGCGCGGCGAAGTGGTGGCTGCACGGGTCGCTCGCCTCTCTCGGCGAGCGCCTGCGCGAGAAGGGGGGCGAACTGGTGCTGCGCCGGGGCCCCGCCACACGGGTCGTCGCCGACGTGGTGGAGGATGCCGGCGCCGGCGCCGTGTTCTGGAACAGGCGCTACGGGGCCGCCGAGCGGGAGGTCGACGGGGGCCTGAAGGAGACGCTGCGGGGCGACGGCATCGAGGTCGCGTCGTTCGCGGCATCCGTGCTCTTCGAGCCGTGGACCGTGCGCACGGGATCGGGCGGCCCCTACTCGGTGTTCACGCCCTTCTGGAAGGCCTGCCAGGCCCTGCCGGCACCGCGGGCGCCCCTGCCCGAACCGCGCGACGTGCCCGGGCCGGGGTCGTCCCCCGCATCGGACGCCCTCGACGACTGGGGCCTGCTGCCGACGGTGCCCGATTGGGCCGAGGGCCTGCGCGAGACGTGGGAGCCGGGCGAGCCCGCCGCGCGCGCCCGCCTGCGCGGCTTCCTCTCCGACGACCTCGACGACTACGACCGCGCCCGCGACGAGCCCGCCGCCGGGGCGACCTCGCAGCTGTCGCCGCGCCTGCGCTGGGGCGAGCTCAGCCCGTACACGGTATGGCACGAGACCGTCGCGGCGCGCGAGTCGGGTGCGAATCCCGGCGCGGCATCCCGGTTCCTCTCCGAGATCGGGTGGCGCGAGTTCGCCGCGCACGTGCTGTTCCACCACCCCGACCTCGCGACGAAGAACCTGCGGGCCGAGTTCGACGCCTTCCCCTGGCCGCGGCTCGAGCCCTCGCACCTCGAGGCGTGGCAGCAGGGCAGGACGGGGGTGCCGCTCGTCGACGCCGGCATGCGGGAGCTGTGGCGCACCGGCATCATGCACAACCGTGTGCGGATGGTCACGGCGTCGTACCTCATCAAGAACCTGATGATCGACTGGCGGCGCGGCGAGGAGTGGTTCTGGGACACGCTCGTCGATGCCGACGGCGCCTCGAACCCCTTCAACTGGCAGTGGGTCGCGGGATCGGGGGCGGATGCCGCGCCCTATTTCCGCGTCTTCAACCCCGAGCTGCAGGCGCAGAAGTTCGACCCCCGCGGCTCGTACGTCCGCGAATGGGCGCCCGATCATGCGGCGGGCGACGGGCCGGAGCCGCTCGTGGATCTCAAGGCCTCGCGCGCCGCCGCGCTGCGGGCGTACGAGGAGGTCAAGCAGGCCGCGCGCTGAGGGGGCCCGGGCCCTCGGGCGTCGAGGAGCGCGGCGGACCCGGACAACATTCCGGAGACATCGGCGCCCCGCGGCCGATCGGGTGCTCTGGGACCGGCAGGAGCCGCGAGCCTCCGGAGTGTTGTCCGGGAATGCGCGGCGACCCCGGGCGTTTCACTCTGCGATGTCCACTCCCACTGCCCCCGCCCTGTCCGTCCTCGACCTGGTGCCCGTGCGACACGGGCAGTCCAGCGGACAGGCCGTCGCGGCCTCCCTCGACCTCGCCCGTCATGCCGACGACCTCGGGTACCGCCGGTACTGGTTCGCCGAGCACCACAACATGCCGGCCGTCGCCTCGACGACGCCGCCCGTGCTGATCGCGGCCGCCGTGGCGCGTACCGCGCGCATCCGCGTCGGCTCCGGCGGGGTCATGCTGCCCAACCACTCGCCGCTCATCGTCGCCGAGCAGTTCGCGGCGCTCGAAGCCCTCGCGCCCGGCCGCATCGATCTCGGCATCGGCCGCGCCCCCGGTAGCGACCCCGTCATCACGCAGCTGCTGCGCCAGTCGGGCACGACGAGCGACGTCGACCGCTTCCCCGAGCACGTCCGCGACATCGTCGCGATGGCCTCCCCCGAGGGCGCGACGGTGCGGTTCACCAGCGGCGGCACCTACGACGTGCACGCGACGCCCGCGGCATCCGGGTCGCCCGATGTATGGCTGCTCGGCTCGAGCGACTACTCGGCGCAGCTGGCCGCGTCGTTCGGGCTGCCCTACGTCTTCGCCAACCACTTCGCGGGCGAGGGACTCGAGCGCGCCCTCGAGCTCTACCGCGGCCAGTTCCAGCCGAGCGAGACCCACCCCGAGCCGCGCACGTTCGTCACGGTCAACGCCGTCGCGTCCCCCACGCTCGAGGAGGCCGAGGCGCGGGCGCTGCCGCAGTTGCGCATGATGGCACGGCTGCGCACGAACAAGCCGCTCATCCCGCTCGAGACGGTGGAGCAGGCCGCCGCCGCCCCGATGGATCCCCTCGCCGAGTCGTTCGTCGCGTCGGCGAGGCAGCGGTGGTTCGTCGGCACCGGCGAGCAGGTCGCGGCGGATGTCGCGGCCTTCGCCGCCCGCCACGGCGTCGACGAGGTCATGCTGGCCCCCGTCGCCGCGGCGTACGACGGTGAGCCGATGGATGCCGCGGGCGGCCGCGCGCAGACGCTCGAGCTCGTCGCGGCGGGCGCCGGCGCCCTCGTCGCCTGACGCACGCGTCGCCCCCGCCCCGCCCCGCCACCCGCGGCGTCCCGCCCCGCCCGCCCGCGGGTCGCCCCGGCGCCCGTTCCCCTGTCGCAAACCGCTCGTCGCCGCGGCGCGGGACGACCGTTCGCGACAGGCGAGCAGCGCGGGACGACCGTTCGCGGGTGAGCGCCGCGGGTTACGCCTCCGGCTCCCCGCTGAGCAGGGCGCGCAGCCAGTCGCGCGCCTCGACGAAGACGTCGTCGGAGTAGCGGTCGGGGTAGCGCACGACGGTGCGGTCGGCCCGCGGATACGAGCCGAGGTAGAGCACCTTCGGGCTGAACCGGCGCAGGCCCAAGAGCGCGTCGGCCATGCGTTCGTCGTGGATGTGCCCGTCGGCGTCGATGACGAACCGGTAGCGGCCGAGCGCGTCGCCGATCGGCCGCGAGGCGAGCAGGCTGAGGTTGATGCCGCGGGTGGCGAACTGCTCCAGCAGCTCGAGCAGTGCACCCGGGTGGTCTTCCGGCAGCTCCACGATGAGCGAGGTCTTGTCGGCGCCGGTCGGGGGCGCGGGGGCCACCGTCCGGCTCACCAGCACGAACCGGGTGACCGCGTTCGGGTTGTCGCCGATGTTGCGGGCCAGCACGACGAGGTCGTGGTGCTCGGTGATCGTCGGGGGCGCGATGGCGGCATCCGCGTCGCTCGTTCCGTCGAGGAGCCCGACGGCGCTCGCGACGTTGCTCGCCGCGGGCAGGTGGGCGTGCTCCGGCAGGGTGCGCGTGAGCCACTGCAGGCACTGCCCGTACGCCACGGGGTGCGCCGCGACGGTCGACACGTCCTCGAGCGACGAACCGGGCCGCCCCACGAGCACGAAATCCACCGGCACGAGGTACTCGCCGATGATCCGCAGCCCCGGAACGGTCGCCAGCGCGTCCTGCGCCGTGGAGACCCCGCCGTCGACCGAGTTCTCGATCGCGATCATCGCGGCGTGAGAGCGCCCCTCCACGACGTCCGCGAGCGCCTCCCCGACGTTGCGGACGGGCCGCCACCGCTGGTTCCTCGCCTCCGGGACCTGCGCGAGCGCCGCCTCGGTGAACGTTCCGGCCGGCCCGAGATACGAGTACGTGCGGGGGGCGGGATCGGCGGGGCTGGTCACAAGCAGTCAGCCTACTCGGGCGTGCGCGTCCCGTTCCGGCCACGCACCGCCACCGCCACGAGTTCGTGGTCGTCGACGACCGCCACGCGGGCGGGCCCGACCGTCGGCTGCACTTCCGTCACACGGGACACTCTCGAACCATATCGACACGCGCGCGCCGAGGAACGAACGCGGCGAAAGGATGCCCCCGCGTCCGCGGCACGGCAGACTAAAGACATGAGCCGTGCAGGACAGCCCGCCGAAGCATCCGATCTGATCGACGTCGACGAGCTGATCGCCGCGTACTACGACAGGAAGCCGGATGCCTCGGTGCCCGAGCAGCGCGTCGCCTTCGGCACGAGCGGCCACCGCGGCTCGAGCCTGTCGACGAGCTTCAACGAGGACCACATCCTCGCCACGACGCAAGCGATCGTGGACTACCGGCGGGCGCAGGGCCTCACCGGTCCGCTGTTTCTCGGGCGCGACACGCACGGGCTCTCCCGCCCCGCCGAGCGCACCGCGATCGAGGTGCTCGTCGCCAACCACGTCGACGTGCGCGTCGACTCCCGCGACTCGTGGGTGCCCACCCCCGCCCTCAGCCACGCGATCCTCACCTACAACCGCGACCTCGCCGCCGACTCCCCCGACCGTGCCGACGGCATCGTCGTGACCCCGAGCCACAACCCTCCCCGCGACGGCGGCTTCAAGTACAACCCGCCCCACGGCGGCCCCGCCGACACCGACGCGACCGGCTGGATCGCGAGCCGCGCCAACGAGCTGATCGCGGCGGGCCTCGAGGGCGTCTCCCGAGCCCGCTACGCGGACATCGTCGTCGACACCCTCGGCCGCTACGACTTCCGCGAGGCCTACGTCGCCGACCTCGCCACGATCATCGACCTCGATGCGATCCGCACCTCCGGCATCCGCGTGGGTGCCGACCCCCTGGGCGGCGCATCGGTGGACTACTGGGCCCTGATCGCGGAGAAGTACGGCCTCGACCTCACGGTCGTGAACCCCGACGTCGACCCGACGTGGCGGTTCATGACCCTCGACTGGGACGAGAAGATCCGCATGGACCCCTCGTCGCCGAACGCGATGGCCGCCCTCGTGGCCCGCCGCGACGAGTACGACCTGCTCACGGGGAACGACGCCGACGCCGACCGCCACGGCATCGTCACGCCCGACGCGGGGCTGATGAACCCCAACCACTACCTCGCCGTCGCGATCGACTACCTGTTCTCGCACCGGCCCGGCTGGCCCGCGGATGCCGCGGTGGGCAAGACGCTCGTGTCGTCGATGATCATCGACCGCGTCACGGAGTCGCTCGGCCGCCGCCTGCTGGAGGTCCCCGTCGGCTTCAAGTGGTTCGTCCCGGGTCTCCTCGACGGCTCCGTCGCGTTCGGCGGCGAGGAGTCCGCGGGGGCGTCGTTCCTGCGCACCGACGGATCGGTGTGGACGACCGACAAGGACGGCATCATCCTCTGCCTGCTGGCGGCCGAGATCCTCGCGGTGACGGGCAAGACCCCCTCGCAGCGGTACGCCGAGCTCGAGGAGCAGTTCGGGGCATCCGCCTACCAGCGCGTGGACGCGCCGGCGACGCCGGAGCAGAAGGCGACGCTCGCGAAGCTCTCGCCCGACGCGGTCGAGGCGACGGACCTGGCGGGCGAGCCGATCACCGCGAAGCTCTCGCACGCGCCCGGCAACGGCGCGGCGATCGGCGGCCTTAAGGTGCAGACCGAGCACGCGTGGTTCGCCGCGCGCCCCTCCGGCACGGAGGACGTCTACAAGCTCTACGCCGAGTCCCTGCGGGGCCCCGAGCACCTCGCGCAAGTGCAGGAGGAGGCCCGCGCCGTCGTCTCGGCCGCCCTCGGCGGCTGAGGTCGCCCGCGACGGGATGCCGCGCGGTCAGGCGAAGGTGCGCGCAAGGGCTTCGCCCGCGGCGCGGAGCCAGCGCGCGGCGTCGGCCATCGCGGCATCCGGTGATCCCGCCAGCTCCGCGAGCGAGAGCGTCGCCGCGAACCCCGTCGCGTCGGCCGCCGGATCGATCCTTCCCGCCACGAGGGCGACCGGCACCCCCGCCGCTCGCGCCTGCGCCGCGACGCGGCCCGGCACCTTCCCCCGCGCCGACTGACCGTCGAACGATCCCTCGCCCGTCACGACGACGGATGCCCCGGCCATCGCCTCGCCCAGGCCTATCAAGCGCGCCACGGCATCCGCCCCGCTCTGCAGCGTCGCGCCCCACGCGAGCAGCCCATAGCCCGCGCCGCCGGCGGCTCCGGCGCCCGCGGCATCCGGTTCGCCCCCGAGCCGGTAGGCCAGCACCCGCAGCCCCGCCTCGAGCGCCGCGACCTGCAGGGGCGACGCGCCCTTCTGCGGGCCGAAGACCGCCGCGGCTCCCTCGGGGCCCAGGAGAGGATTCGTCACGTCGGTCAACACGGCCGCCCCGCCCGGCGGGAGGGGGACGAGCGCGTCCGTCTCCACGCGTGCGATGAGGGCGAGCCCGCGGCCGCCGAGCGGCACCGGTGCCCCCGCACTGTCGAGGAAGCGGGCGCCCAGGGCCGACAGCAGGCCCACCCCGCCGTCGGTCGAGCAGCTGCTGCCCACGCCGAGCACGAGCCGCGACACTCCGTGGTCGAGCGCGGCGGCGATCGCCTGACCGAATCCGAGGGTGTGCGCCGCGAGGGGACTCAGGCGGGGCGGCGAGCCGAGCGCCTCGATGCCCGACGTGCCGGCGAGCTCCACGACGCCCGTGCCCTCGGGCGCGTCAGGGGTCGGGGGGAGCAGGAGCCAGTGCGCGTCGAGAGGGGTGTCCGCCGGACCCGTGACCCGCACGGGCATCCGGACCGACCCGGCAACGGCGCGCGCGAACGCATCCAGCGTCCCTTCGCCTCCGTCGGCCATGGGACGCAGCAGCGGGGCGTCGTCGCCCCGCACGGCGCGCCAGCCGTCGGCGAGGGCGACGGCCGCGGCATCCGCCCCGATCGTGCCCTTGAACGAGTCGGGCGCGACGACGACGCGGCTCACGACGCACTCCCGCCGCTGCTGCGCCGCACGATGAGCGTCGTCGGCACGACGTCGTGGGTGGATGCCGCGCCGTCGACCCGGGCGAGCAGCGCCTGCACCGCCCGCGCGCCGAGGGCGTCGAAATCCTGCCGCACGCTCGACAGAGGCGGCCAGTACTCCGCGGCATCCAGCACGTCGTCGAAGCCGACGACCGCGACGTCCTCCGGGATGCGGCGGCCCGCCTCGTGCAGCGCACGGAGGATGCCGAGGGCGATCTGGTCGTTCGCGGCGAAGACGGCGTGCACATCGGGGTCGGCGGCGAGGCGGCGGCCGATGGCGTGGCCGGATGCCGCGGTCCAGTCCGCGCGCCAGACCTTCGGCGCGTCCGCCCCGGCCCGCTCGAGCGCGGTGCGCCAGCCCCGCTCGCGTTCGGCGGCGGCGTACGCCCGTGCAGGACCGGCGACGTGGTGCACGGCGCCCACCCCCGCTCCCAGCAGGTGCGTCGTGGCGGCGGCCGCGCCCCCCGCGTGGTCGGATTCGACCGATGTGAAGCGCTCGTCGCCGCCGGAGTCGATCGCGACCACCGGCATCCCCGCGGGCGGCCCGGCCGCGCGCACCGAGGGCGTCGCCTCGTTGAGCACGATCGCGCCGTCGACGCCCTGGTCGTGGAGCGAGGCGAAGGCCGCCGCGGCATCCTCCCCGCTCCCGCCCGCGAGGCTCGCGACGACGACGGCGTATCCGCGCCCGGCGGCCGCCGCGACGACCGACTCGAGCATGCGGGTGTTGCCGACCGATGCGAGGGTGCGCACGACGACGCCGAGCGTGTGGGTGCGTCCGGTGCGCAGCGCGCGGGCCGCACGGTGCGGCCGATAGCCGAGCGACGCCATCGCCGCCTCGACGCGCGCGCGGGTGGCGGGGTCGACCCGCGCGGACCCGTTCGCGACGCGCGAGACGGTCTGGCCCGACACGCCCGCCGCGGCGGCGACGTCGGCCATCGAGACCCGTCGGTGCATCTGCGCGTCTCCCCCTCGGCGATGGTCGATCGACCCGGACAGAACTCCGGAGAGATCGGGATGTTGACGTCATCATTGCAGGCCCACTACCGTGTTGACGTGAACACTCCGGAATCCCGTCACGCGGGCGCGCCCGCCGACACCGTCCTCACCCCCCTCGGGGCCGGCGTCGTCCGCCGCGCGACCCGCATGGCCGACGGTCGCGAGATCATCTACTACGACGACGCCGACACGACTCTCCCGCCGGAGCGCGCCATCGACCCGCGGCCGCTCGACCCCCGGCCCGCGACCGCCACGATGCGCCGCGACGTGCTCACGGGCGATTGGATCTCGGTCGCCGCGGCACGCCAGAACCGTGCGTTCCTGCCGCCCGCGCACCTCGACCCGCTCGCGCCGCAGACCCCGACGAACCCGTCGGAGGTCCCCTCCCTCTACGACGTCGTCGTCTTCGAGAACAAGTCGCCCTCGTTCGGTCCGGCACTGGCCGCCGCCACGGGAGACGCGCCCCTGGCCGAGGACGCCCCCACCGGGCTCGACGACCTCGACGCCGCCGGCCTCGGCCGGAGCCGTTCCTCGGTGGGGCGCTGCGAGGTCGTCTGCTTCTCCCCCGCCCACGAGGGATCGTTCGGCACGCAGTCGTCCTCGCGCGCCCGCACCGTGATCGAGGCCTGGGCCGACCGCACCGCGGCGCTGTCGGCGCTCCCCGGCATCCAGCAGGTCTTCCCGTTCGAGAACCGGGGCGAGGAGATCGGTGTGACCCTGCACCACCCGCACGGGCAGATCTACTCGTACCCGTACGTCACTCCCCGCACGAGGAGCATGCTCGCCGCGATCGAGCGCGAGGGCGCCGACCTCTTCGAGCGCATCATCGCCTTCGAGTCGGCCGGGCCCCGCGTCGTCCTCGAGGCGGAGCACTGGATCGCCTACGTGCCGTTCGCAGCCCGCTGGCCGCTCGAGGTGCACCTCGCCCCCCTGCGGCACGTGCCCGACCTCGCCGCCACGAGCGCGGCCGAGCGCGACGAGCTCGCCGACGTCTACCTGCGCCTGCTGCGCGGCGTCGACGCGCTCTACGACACCCCCACCCCCTACATCGCCGCCTGGCACCAGGCGCCGGTTCACACCGGGCGGGATGCCGTGCGGCTGCATCTGCAGCTGACGTCGCCCCGCCGCGCCGCCGACAAGCTCAAGTACCTCGCAGGATCGGAGACCGCCATGGGCGCGTGGATCGCGGACATCCCCCCGGAGCAGAGCGCGGAGCGCCTGCGCGAGGCGATCGCCCGATGAGCGCCCGCGCCGCGGCGGAGGTGCTGCTGCAGCAGCTCACCGGCCGCGAGCCCGACGGCGTCTGGTCGGCGCCCGGGCGAGCGAACCTGATCGGCGAGCACACCGACTACAACGAGGGCTTCGTGCTGCCGTTCGCGATCGAGCACCGCACGTACGCGGCGGTGGCGCGTCGCGACGACGGCGTGGTGCGCGTCGCCTCCACGTTCGACGAGAACCCGGTGCAGGCGCCGCTCGCCGCCCTGCCGACGCTCTTCGATCGGCCGGGCCACGGCATCCCGGAGTGGGCGTCCTACCCGCTCGGCGTCGCGTGGGCCGCGCTGGCGAAGACGGGCGTCGATCCCGCGGGACTGCCCGGAGTCGACATCGCGATCGCCTCCGACGTCCCGATCGGCGCCGGCCTCTCCTCGTCGGCCGCGATCGAGGGTGCGGCGGCGAGCGCGCTCAACGACCTCTGGGAGCTCGGGCTCTCGGGGCTCGACCTGGCGAAGGTCGGCCGCGTGGCCGAGAACGACGCCGTAGGGGCGCCGACCGGGATCATGGACCAGGTCGCGTCGATGCTGGGGCGCGCGGATGCCGCGACCTTCCTCGACTGCCGAACGCTGGCGACCGAGAGCGTCGACCTCGGCTTCGACGCGGAGGGCCTACGGCCGCTCGTGATCGACACGCGCGTCACGCACTCGCACGCGACGGGCGGCTACCGCGAGCGTCGCGACGCCTGCGAGCGCGGCGCGGCCGCCATGGGCGTCCCCGCCCTGCGCGATCTCCTGCCGGACGACCTCGAGCGCGCCCGAGGCCTCCTCGACGACGTCACCCTCCGCCGTGTGCGCCACATCGTCACGGAGAACCAGCGGGTGCAGGACACGGTGCGCACGCTTCGCGACAGGGGCCCCCGCTCGATCGGGGGCCTGCTCGTCGCCTCGCACGCCTCGATGCGCGACGACTTCGAGATCTCGACGCTCGAGCTCGACACCGCCGTCGACGCGGCCCTCGAGGCGGGTGCGATCGGCGCGCGCATGACGGGCGGCGGGTTCGGCGGCGCCGCGATCGCGCTCGTCGAGGGCGACGCCGTCGAGCGGGTGGCGGATGCCGCGGCCCGCGCGTTCGCGCGTCGCGGGTTCGGCGCCCCGCGCACCTTCACCGTCACCCCCTCGCGGGGCGCGGGGCGCGACGCGTAGGAGCCTCGGCCGCCGCGTCCCCGTCGCGCGGTTCGATCCCTCAGCGGGCCGCGAGCGCCGCGTCGATCAGGCGGCGGACCCTGCTCGCGGCTGCGGGGCGATCCTCGAGCGGGACCGCGGTGAGCTCGCCGGCGAGCATGCTGGCGGCGTGGATGACGTCGTCGACGTCGACGTCGGCGCGCACGCGACCTCGCGCGATGTCCCGCGTGAGCAGCAGCGACAACGCCTCCTGATACCCGTCGGCGATCTCGACCACCTCGGCATCCTTCGAATCACGGATCATCTGCACGAACACCGTCGAGAGCACCGGTTCGCCCGCGACGGCCGTGAAGAGCGCATCGAGACCGATACGCTCGTCGGCGATGTCTGCCCGGAAGGCCGCCAGGGTCTCCTGGAATATCGCGACCTCGAGCGATGTGCGGTCGGGGAAGTGCCGGTAGAGGCTCCCCTGACCGACGCCCGCGGCGCGGGCGACCGAGGTGAACGGTGCGCTCAATCCCGTCTCCGCGTAGATGCGCCGGGCGGCGTCGATGAGTGCGCGGCGGTTCCCCGGCCCGGCGGCGGGGCCGCGGTTGGGCCGGGCGGAGGGGGAGGACATGGAGGAAGCGTAGTGCCGGGCGGCGACGCCGGCGGCGGAACCGCCGCGCGCGCGTGTCTACGCCGTGACGGCGGCGTCGTCGCCGTCCGCGATACGGCGCACCGCCGCCCCCGGCATCCGCCTCGCCATGACGTCGATCGCGTGGGGGTGGGCGTCGATGAGCACGCCGCGCCGCCCGAGGGCGGAAGCGACGGCGCCGGTCGTGCCGCTGCCGGCGAAGGGGTCGAGCACGACGTCGCCGGGGCGCGTGGATGCCTGGATCATGCGGCGCAGGATGCCCTCGGGCTTCTGCGTCGGGTAGCCGGTGCGCTCGCGTCCGCCCGTGGGGACGATCGTGTGCCACCACACATCGGTCGGCAGCTTGCCCCGCGCCGCCTTCTCGGGGGTGACGAGCCCGGGCGCCATGTAGGGCTCGCGCTCGATGGCGTCGACGTCGAAGACGTGCGCCCCGGGGTTCTTCACGTAGACGAGGATCGTGTCGTGCTTGCTCGGCCATCGGCTGCGCGGCTTGGCGCCGTAGTCGTAGGCCCAGATGATCTCGTTGAGGAAGCGGTCGCGGCCGACCAGCGCATCGAGCATCACTTTGGCGTAGTGCGCCTCGCGGTAGTCCAGGTGCAGATACAGCGTGCCGTCGTCGGCGAGGAGGCGCCACGCCTCGACGAGCCGCGGCGCGAGGTACCCCCAGTAGTCGTCGAAGGTGTCGTCGTAGATCTTCAGGAGGGTGCGCACCCGCTCGTAGCCCCGGCCGCGGAAGCCGGACTGCACGTCGCCCGCCACCGTCGTCGTCGTCGACACGCGCTCACGGGTGCGACCGGTGTTGAACGGCGGGTCGAGGTAGACGAGCGTGAACGCCCCGTCGGGCAGATCCGCCATGACGGCGAGATTGTCCCCCTCGACGATCTCTACGCCCGATCCGGCCGGCGCGGGGTCGGCGGTCACGGCACGCGCTTCAGCCAGGCGTCGGTCGAGAACTTCTCCTCCACGAGCCGCTCCGCCTCCGCGTACTCGTCGGCGGTGATCGTGCCCCGCTCCGCGCCGTACAGCCGCGCGAACGTGTCGAGCAGCCGCTGGATGACCTCCGCCCGGGGCAGGCCGGTCTGACTGCGGAGCGGATCGACGCGCTTGGCCGCCGACGCCGTCCCCTTGTCGGAGAGCTTCTCGCGACCGATGCGCAGCACCTCGGTCATCGTCTGGCCGTCGATGTCGTAGCTGAGGGTCGCGTGGTGGAGCACGCCGCCGTTCGCGAGGCGCTTCTGCGCGGCGCCGCCGATCTTCCCCGTCGGGCTCGCGATGTCGTTGAGGGGCTGGTAGACGGCCTCGATCCCCAGCGAGCGCAGCGCCTGCAGCACCCAGTCGTCGAGGAAGGCGTAGGAGTCGGCGAAGGTCATTCCGGCCACGAGGGATGCCGGGACGTAGAGCGAGTACGTCACGATCTGCCCCGCCGCCATCATCATGGCGCCGCCGCCCGAGATCCGTCGCACGACGTCGAACCCGTGGCGCGCGGCCCCTTCGGGGTCCACCTCGTTCCGCAGCGACTGGAACGAGCCGATCACGACCGCGGAGGAGTCCCACTCCCACATCCGCAGCGTAGGGCGGCGACGGCCGTCGCCCACGCGGGCGGTGAGCACCTCGTCGAGCGCGAGGTTCATCCGCGGGGACACCGCCTTCTCGTGCACGATCTCCCAGTCGAAGTCCCGCCACCCGGGAGCCGTCACGAGCGCCCGGCGCACGGCGGTCCCCACCGCCTCCGGAGTGAACCCGAGCATCTGCACGCCCTCCGGGAGGTCGGCGCGGATCGCCGCCGCGATGGCCGCGACATCCGCCGTCTCCGGCAGGCCCGTCACGGCGGCGTCGATCGACACGAGCGCCGTGTCGGGTTCGAGGAAGAAGTCGCCCGCGAGACGAAAGTCCGCGATGCGCCCCTCCCTGACGTCGAGGTCGACGACCACGAGCTTTCCGCCGGGGACCTTGTACTCGCCGTGCATGCTCTCAGCCTAGGGCGGCGTCGACGACGGGGAATCGGCGGTCGAGCCAGGCGAGCAGGTCCGCGCGCACCTGCTCGCGGATCGCGGTGACCTCGTTGAAGATCTCATGGCGGGCGTGCGGATACACGAGCGTCGTGATGTCGTCGAAGCCGGAGCGCTCGCGATACGCCCGTGCAAGCCGGTGCACCGAGGCGGGCCCGCCCACGGTGTCGTCCCGGCCGACCATCAGCAGGATCGGGATGTCGCGTCCCGCGCGCCGCCCCCGGAGGCCCCGCCGCGGGCGGCCGAACAGCCGGGCGGCGTCGACGACGCCGAAGAGCTTGCGCAGCGGCTCGGAGGTCGTCAGGGGATCGTCGGCGAACGCTCTGCCGACCGCGGGGTCGGAGGACAGCCAGGCCAGACCCGTGGGGTCCTCGTCCTTCCACGGGGCGTTGAGGTCGCCGGCGTTGAGCGAACCGGGCCAGCGCAGCGCCGACCCCGAGAGGACGAGGCCGTCGTACGCGTCCGGATGCCGGTCCAGCAGCATCTGCGCGAGGAACGAGCCCCACGAATGCCCGAGGAGCACGACGGGCGCCTCTGGGTTCTCGAGCCGGATCAGCCGGCTGAGCTGCCACACCGCCTCGAGGGCGGCCGGGAGCCCCCCGGGCCCCAGCCGCCCGAGCCGGGCCGCATCGCCGTGGTGGCCCATGCCGGTGCGGCCGTGGCCCCGGTGGTCGTCGGCGTACACCGTGAAACCCGCGCCGGTGAGGGCCTCGACGAGCTCGCCGTAGCGACCCGCGTGCTCACCGACGCCGTGGAGCAGCTGGACGACGCCCCTCATCGGCGGGCGGGCCGGATGGACGTCGTAGACGATCGCGATGCCGTGGGCGTCGATGAACTCGGGCACGGGCACGAGTCTAGGCGCGGCACCGGCGGATGCCGCGGGATCGGGCACTCCTCGGGCTATTCGTTAGCAACGTTAATGAGCTATGCTAACGAACACGATGACCGATGCGACGCCTCCCCTCTCCGCAGAGGCGTCGCAGCTGCGATCCGCGATCGTGCGCCTGTCCCGTCGGCTGCGAAACGAACGCGCGGTCGACTCGATGAGCGACGGGCAGCTCGCGGTGCTCGGCATCCTGAAGATGCACGGCACCCACACCCTCGGCGAGCTGGCCGACCGCGAGCGCGTGTCGGCTCCCTCGATGAATCGCACCGTCAACTGCCTCGAGCAGGACGGCCTCGTCTCCCGCAGCCCCGACGAGGCCGACCGGCGCAAGGTGAACATCGCGCTCACCGCGGAGGGGATCGCCGTGGTGGAGGAGACCCTGCGGCGCCGCGACGCTTGGCTCGAGGACGCCCTCCTCGAGCTGTCGGGCGACGAGCGTCGCCGGCTCCGCGATGCGGTGGATGTGATCGCCCGGATGGCCGAGCGATGACGACGACCCGCGCTCCCCGCACCGCCGGCGGCTCGGGCATGTTCCGGTCGTTCTCGATCTTCAACTACCGCGTCTGGTTCATCGGCGCCCTCGTATCCAACGTGGGCGCGTGGATGCAGGCGACGGGCCAGAGCTGGGTCGTGCTCACCGAGCTGACCGACAACGATCCCGCAGCGATGGGGATCAGCATGGCGCTGCAGTTCGGTCCGCCCCTCCTGCTGGTGAGCGTCACGGGCTGGGTCGCCGACCGGTTCGAGCGGCGGCGGCTGCTCATGCTCACGCAGGGCGCGCTGCTGCTGCTGGCGGTCGGCACCGGCATCCTGCTGCTCGTGGGCGCGATGACGCTCCCGCTGATGTTCGTCATCGCCGGCCTGTCGGGGGTCGTGATGGCCTTCGACAACCCCGCGCGGCAGGCGTTCGTGTCCGACCTCGTCAGCCGCGAGAACGCCTCGAACGCGGTTGCGCTCAACGCCGCGTCGTTCAACGGCGCCCGCATGATCGGCCCGGCCGTCGCGGGCGTGCTGATCGTCGCGGTCGGCTCGGGATGGGTGTTCGTCGCCAACGGCGCCACCTTCCTGGCCACGGGGGTGGCCCTGCTCCTCATCCGCTCACGCGAGCTCGTGCCGCGCGCCCACGCGCCCGGCGGCTCTCGGCTGGCGGACGGCTTCCGCTACGTGGCCGGGCGGCCCGACCTGCTCGTGGTCTTCGCGATGGTCTTCCTCATCGGCGCCTTCGGCATGAACTTCCCCATCTTCGCCTCGACCATGGCGCTCGAGTTCGGGCAGCAGGCCGACGGGTTCGGGCTGCTGTCGTCGGTGCTCGCGATCGGCTCCCTCGCCGGCGCCCTCATGGCCGCCCGCCGCGATCGCGCCCGCATCCGGGTGGTCATGTTCGCCGCCCTGGGGTTCGCGGTGGCTTCCGGCGCATCCGCCCTGATGCCCTCCTATTGGACGTATGCGGCGCTGCTCGTCGTGAACGGGTTCACGGTCGTCACGGCGCTCACGACCGCGAACGGCTATGTGCAGACCACGACAGATCCCGCGCTGCGCGGCCGCGTCATGGCCCTCTACGTGGCGGTCATGATGGGCGGGACACCCGTGGGCGCCCCCATCGTCGGGTGGGTCGCGGCCGAGTTCGGCCCGCGGGTGGCCATCCTCGTCGGCGCGGCCGCGGGTCTTGTCGCCTTCGGCGTGGGCATCACGTGGATGCTCGCGTCCGGACGGGTGCACCGTCACCGCACACGTCGGTTCGCGCTGAGCCTGGACGAGACGACGCCCGTCAGCATCGTCTCCCCGGAACCGGAGCAGTTCAGCGACGAGGTCGCGGGGACGACCCCGATCCGCCTGCCCGGAACGGATGCCGCGGCGGCGCCCCGCCCCGCTCCTACGCCTCGCGGGTGATCGTGACGCGCACGAACAGCTGACTCTTGAAGGGGCCGGCGTAGACACCACGCAGCGGCGGCACGTCGTTGTAGTCGCGGCCACGGCCGACGAGCACGTGCCGGTCGCCGATCTCGATGTTGTTCGTGGGGTCGAAACCGGTCCACTCCCCCGCGAACCACTCGAGCCACGCGTGCGACTCGCCGCTCACAGCGACACCGACCTCGGCGTTCGGCCGAGGGTGCAGGTAGCCAGACACGTAACGGGCGGGGATGCCGACGGCGCGCAGGGCGCCGATCGCGATGTGCGCGATGTCCTGGCACACGCCCTTGCGGGCATCCCAGGCCTCCGCGGCGGTGGAGTGCACGCCGGTGATGCCGTGCATGTACTCGACCGCGTCGCCGATCGCCATGCAGATGTCGTGCGCCGCGGGGCCGGGGTCGCTGTGGCGGCCGGCGATCGAGCGGGCGATCTCGACGACCTCCTCGCTCGGCGTCGTGCGGCGCGTCTGCGTCAGGTGCTCGACGGTGTCGATCGAGCGGGCGCTCTCGGCCACCAGGCGATCCCACGAGATGCCGGTGTGCTCGATCGGACGGGGCCGCACCTCGACGAGCGACCGCGCCGTGATGTTGAGCTCCTTGTGTCCGGAGAGCACATCGAAGGCGCTCACGCGCGTGCCGAAGTAGTCCACGTAGCTGTTGACCGCGGTCGAGGGATCGATATCGAGAGACGAGCTGAGCACGAACTGGCTGTCGGTCGTGCCCGGCAGCATCCGCGCCTCGTTGTACGAGGCGGAGACGTCGCCCGGATAGCTGAAGCCGGTCGTGTGCTCGATGCGAAGGCGCTTCATGAGGTCTCTCCGATCCAGCTGGGTTCGGCCTGCGTCGGGAAGAACCGCTGGCGGATGGCCTCGGATGCCTCGCGCGTGACGGTCTGCACCCGCAGCATGTGGTGGGGAAGCTCGCCGAGGATCTCGCTGATGGGGCTGTACTCCAGGTCGTTGCGGATGCGGCCCAGGGCTCGCAGCACCTGATTGGAGTGCCCGACGCGGTCCTCGCGCGGGTCGATCGCGCTCATGCACTCCTCGGCGCGCTGGATCGAGAAGATGATGGAGCGTGGGAAGAGCCGGTCGAGCAGGAGGAACTCCGCCGCGTTGCGGGCGCTCGGCATCCCCCGATACGTGCGCAGGTACGCCTCGTAGGCGCCGCACGAGCGGAGGATCGTCGTCCAGGAGGGGCCGGAGACCTCCGTCAGCGATCGGGTCGCGAGCAGGCGCGCGGTCATGTCGGCGCGCTCGATCGCGCGGCCCAGCGCGAAGAACTGCCACGCCTCATCGCGGCTCGTGGAGGAGTCCATGACCCCGACCGCGAGCGCGGCCCGCTCGCGAACCCACTGGAAGAACTCGTGCACCTTGTCGACCTGCAGGCGCCTCGGCATCCGGGCGTTCGTCGTGTTGAGGCACTCCCAGAGCTCCGTCGAGACGATCTCGCGCGCCCGCCGGGCGTTCTCGCGAGCCGCGTTGAGCGAATAGACGATGCTCGCGGGGTTCATCCGGTCCACCGCGAGGCGGGAGAGCACGTCCTCGCGCGTGACCGTCGCCGCGTCGTCCGAGGCGACGACCGTGCCCATGACCGACAGCAGCGACCGGCAGGCGGTGTCCTCGTTGATCCACGGGTCCTCGAGCAGGAGCTGCAGGTGCACGTCCAGGATGCGGGCGGTTCCGTCGCTGCGCTCGATGTAGCGACCGATCCAGAAGAGGGATTCCGCGATGCGGCTCAGCATGAGGGGGCACCGTCCTCGTCATCCGACGGCGCGGCGTCGCTCGCCTGCTGCTGCTGTTCCTGCTGCTCGACGCGCGAGCGCGGACGATCCTGAGGAGAGTGGTCGACGCCGGGGTGGTCGGCCTCGTCGTAGATGATCGGGATCGCCGCCGTCACGGTCGCCGCCTGATCGGCGACGAGGCCCGCGAGCCCCTGCCCCTGCCCGTACTCGACGTGCGCGGGCGCCGAGCCTCCCACGACCCACGTGTCCTTCGACCCGCCGCCCTGGCTGGAGTTGACCACGAGCTGCCCCTCCGGGAGGGCGACGCGCGTGAGGCCGCCCGGCAGCACCCAGATATCGTCGCCGTCGTTGACGGCGAACGGGCGCAGATCGGCGTGCCGCGGGCGCATGCCGTCCTCCACGAGGGTCGGGATCGTCGAGAGCATGACCACCGGCTGCGCGATCCAGCCGCGGGGGTCGGCCAGCAGGCGGGTACGCAGGGCGTCGAGCTCGGCGCGCGAGGCATCGGGCCCCACGACCAGACCCTTGCCGCCGGAGCCGTCGACCGGCTTCACGACGAGCTCGTCGAGGCGGTCGAGCACCTCCTCCAGCGCCTCGGGCTCCTCGAGCCGCCACGTGTCGACGATCGGGAGGATCGGCTCCTCGGAGAGGTAGTAGCGGATGAGGTCGGGGGTGTAGGTGTAGAGGAGCTTGTCGTCGGCCACGCCGTTGCCGACCGCGTTGGCGATCGTCACGTTGCCCAGGCGCGCGGCGAGCATGAGCCCCGGCGCGCCGAGCATGGAGTCGGCGCGGAACTGCAGCGGGTCGAGGAAGTCGTCGTCGACCCGCCGGTAGATCACGTCGACGCGCTTCGGCCCGCGCGTGGTGCGCATGAATACCTTGCCGCCCATGCACAGCAGGTCGCGGCCCTCGACGAGCTCCACCCCCATGAGCCGGGCGAGCAGGGTGTGCTCGAAGTACGCGGAGTTGTAGACGCCGGGGGTGAGCACGACCACGTTCGGCTCGTCGGTGCCGGGCGGGGCCGAGGCGCGCAGCGCCGCGAGCAGCTTGTTGGGGTAGTCGCCCACAGGCCGCACCCGCATCGAGACGAAGAGCTCCGGCAAGGTCTGCGCCATCACGCGGCGGTTGGAGATGACGTAGCTGACGCCGCTCGGCACGCGCACGTTGTCCTCGAGCACGCGCATCTTGCCGTGCTCGTCGCGGATGAGGTCGATCCCCGACACCTGGATGCGCACGCCGTTGGCCGAGTGGATGCCGTAGGCCTGGCGGTAGAAGTACTGCGACGAGGCGATGAGCTGCGCGGGGACGACCCCGTCGCGCACGCAGTTCTGGCGACCGTAGACGTCGTCGAGGAAGGCCTCGAGCGCCCGCACGCGCTGCTTGATGCCCGCCTCGACCTCGGACCACTCGTCGAAGTCGATCACGCGGGGCACCGCATCCAGGGGGAAGGGCCGCTCCTCGCCGGCGAAGTCGAACGTCACGCCCTGCGCGAGATAGGAGCTCGCGAGGGAGTCGGTGCGCCCGCGCAGCTCCTCCTGCGTCATCCTCGCGAGGGCGTGATAGAGCTCGCGGTACGCGTCGCGCGATTCCGCGAGCGCGCCGGGATGCGACGGCGATCCGAACATCTCGTCGAAGGCGGGGAGACCCTGGGGAGTCTTGCGCGGCGCGAGAGTGGAGCCGTAGCCGTCGAAGAGGTCACCCATGCTGCGAGCCTAGTCCGGGGCATGTTGCCTGGGTGTTTCCCGGCGGCGGGCCGGGGCCGGTGCGCGCGGACGTAGGCTTCCGCCATGGCGACGGCTGTCGAAGCACGCACGGATGCGCCCCGACGCACGCCGGGGGGCATCGGCTCCGCGGTGGCGGGGATCGTCGCCGCGGCGACCGGCACGGCCCTGGGCGAGCTCACCGCCGCGTGCTGTCGGTCCTCATCCGCCGCTCCGATCCCCTCCCGGGGCCGACGGAGGATGCCTCGAGGCGCCGCTTCCTCATCACCGCCGGCATCGCGGCGGCCGTGACGATCGCGGCCGCGATCGGCGCGACGGCCGTGCGCGCCGGGCGCTCGGCGGCGTCGGCCGTTCGTGAGGCCGTCCGCCTTCCGGTCCCCGCCACCGCCGCGCCCGAGGTCCCTGCCGGAGCCGAACTGGGCATCGACGGGCTTGCGCCCGTGGTCACGCCGAACGCGCAGTTCTACCGCATCGACACCGCCCTCGTCGTGCCCGACATCGCCCCCGCGGACTGGTCGCTGCGCATCCACGGCCTCGTCGACCGCGAGGTCGTGCTGCGCTGGGACGAGCTGCTCGCGCGCGCCGGAGTGCGGGAGGACGCCGACATGGTGCTCTCCCGCTCGATCGACGGGTTCACCGCATCGAGCCCGCTCGAGGCGCTCACCGACGACCGCAACGCCCTCCTCGCGGTCGGGATGAACGGCGAGCCCCTGCCCGCCGAGCACGGCTTCCCCGTGCGGATGGTCGTTCCGGGGCTCTACGGCTACGTCTCGGCGACGAAGTGGGTGACCGAGCTGGAGGTGACGCGCTTCGATCGTGCGCGCGCCTACTGGACCGACCGCGGATGGTCGGAGCGGGGTCCCGTCAAGCTCCAGTCGCGCATCGACGTCCCCCGCCGCGGCGCCGCCGTGGATGCCGGAAACCGCGTCGTCGCGGGCGTCGCGTGGCAGCAGCACACGGGCGTCGCGGGTGTCGAGGTGCAGGTCGACGAGGGGCCGTGGCGGTCGGCGACCCTCGCGAGCGCGATCTCGGACGACACCTGGGTGCAGTGGAGCATCCCGTGGGAGGCGACCACCGGCGAGCACACCGTGCGGTGCCGCGTTACCAACGCGGAGGGGCAGACCCAGACATCCGAGCGCGTCGGCGTCGTGCCCGACGGCGCGACCGGGTGGCACGAGGTGTCGGTCTCGGTGCGGTGAGCAGGCCCGCCCCGGTCGCGGCAGCGCCCGACCGGCTCGCTAGTGGGCGGCGCCCTCGGGAAGCACGACGTGATCGAGGGCGAAGGGCGTCGGCTCGAGCGCCTGCGACATGATCGCCTCCATCACCTTCTGCGGCACGAGGCAGTCGGCGCAGGCGCCGTCTGTCGCGTCGATGCGCACGACGATGCGGTCCTCCTGCACGGGCTGCCACGACAGCACGTAGCCGTCGGCGGCCATCATCTCCGAGAACTGCGCGAGCGCGGCATCCACGCTCGCGGCGTCTGCGACATCGCTCATGACGTGCTCCGATCTGACGGGGAGCAGGGCTGCTCCGGGGCGGCGACGTCGTCAGGATGCCACGGCCGCCGCCCCTGGACGCAGGGTCGTTTCCGAAGAGCGGAAGGCCGCGTCATCCGCGCGGGTCTCGGCCGGCGGATGCCGCGCACGGCGTCATGGCGTCAGTCGGGTGTCTCCTCGTGCTCGTCCCGGACCACCGTCGCATTATGGCGACCGTGCCGCCTCAGCCGGCGAGCACGACACGGAGCTGCTCGAGCGCCCAGTCCAGCTCGGTCGCCCGCACGACGAGGGGTGGCGCGATCCGGATCGTCTGGCCGTGGGTGTCCTTGACGAGCACGCCCCGGGCGAGGAGCCGTTCGGCGACCTCCCGCCCCGTGCCGCGCGCGGGATCGATGTCGATCCCCGCCCACAGGCCCGCCACGCGGACGGCGGTCACGCCCCGCCCCGCGAACTCCGCGAGCTTCGTCTCGAGGTGCTGCCCGAGGGCGGCGGCACGCGTCTGGAACTCGCCCGAGGCGAGCATCTCCACCACCTGCAGGCCCACGGCGGCGGCGAGCGGGTTGCCGCCGAACGTCGATCCGTGCTCGCCCGGGCGGATCACGCCGAGCACGTCGGCGTCTGCGACGACGGCGGAGAGGGGCAGGATGCCGCCGCCGAGCGCCTTGCCCAGGAGGTACACGTCGGGCACGACCTGCTCCCGATCGCACGCGAACGTGGTCCCGACCCGTCCGAGGCCCGACTGGATCTCGTCCGCGATCATCAGCACCCCCCGCTCGCGGGTGATCTGGCGCACCTCGCGCAGGTAGCCCTCGGGCGGGATGACGACGCCGGCCTCGCCCTGGATGGGCTCGAGCAGCACGGCCGCCGTGTTCTCGTCGATCGCGGCCGCGAGGGCGGCGGCATCCCCGAACGGCACGTGCACGAAGCCGGGCGCGAACGGCCCGAATCCCTCGCGGGCGTCGGGGTCGTCGCTGAAGCCGACGATCGTCGTCGTGCGCCCGTGGAAGTTGCCGTGCGCGACGACGACGGTGGCGGCATCCGGCGCGATGCCCTTGACGCGGTAGCCCCACGCGCGCGCGACCTTGATGCCCGTCTCGACGGCTTCGGCGCCCGTGTTCATGGGCAGCACCATGTCCTTGCCCGCCAGGTCGGCGAGCGCCTGCGCGAAGGGGGCGAGGCGGTCGTTGTGGTAGGCGCGACTGGTGAGCGTCAGGCGGTCGAGCTGATCGCGCGCGGCCGCGAGGATGGCCGGGTGGGAGTGCCCGAAGTTCAGCGCCGAGTAGGCGGAGAGCAGATCGAGGTAGCGCTTGCCCTCGACATCCGTCACCCACGCGCCCTCGCCGCGCGTGATGACGACGGGGAGCGGGTGGTAGTTGTGGGCGAGGTGCGCGTCCTCCACCGCGATCAGGGCGGCGGTCTGGGAATCCCGCACGGGTGCGCTCATCGGGTTCCTCCTCGGAGTTCGAGCGTGCAGCACTTGATCCCGCCGCCGCCCAGCAGCAGTTCGGACAGGTCGACGAGCACGGGCTCGTAGCCGCGTTCGCGCAGCTGCGCCTCGAAGCCGGTCGCGCGCGGGGAGATCAGCACGTGGCGGCCGTCGCTGGCGGAGTTCAGCCCGAACACGTCTCCGTCGGCCTCGGCGACGTGGATCGCATCGGGATAGCGCTCGGCGAGGATCGCCCGGCTCACGGCGTCGAAGGCGTGCGGCAGGTAGGCGATGTTCGCGCGGTCGGGGCCGCCGCGGTGCGCGCCCTCGACGGGGTCGAGCACGGCGATCGCGGTGTCAAGGTGGTAGAACCGCGGATCGGTGAGGGTGAGGCTCACGACCTCGCGGGCGAAGACCTCGCCCACCTCGCGGTGGCTGTCGCCGGTGGAGCGGAATCCGGTGCCGGCGAGGATCGTCTCGCCGACCAGCAGGAAGTCGCCCTCGCCCTCGTTGACCTCGCGCGCCTCAGCCACCTCGAACCCGTTCGCGGCGAACCACTCGGTGAAGTGCGCCGCCTCCGGCGCCCGCTCGGCGAAGCGGAACTTCGCGCCGTAGGCGACACCGTCGATGAGGAAGCCGCCGTTGGCGGTGTAGACCATGTCGGGCAGGCCCGGCACGGGGTCGATCAGCTCCACCTCGTGGCCGAGTGAGACATACGTGTCGTATAGCGTCTGCCACTGGCGCAGCGCGGTCGCCGTGTCGGTCGGGAGGGCGGGCTGCATCCACGGGTTGATCGTGTAGCTGACGGTGAAATGCTCGGGCCGGCACATGAGGTACCGCCGGCGATGCGCGGTGCGCCCCGCGGTGGCCTCGGGTGCGCTTTCGGTAGGCAGGGGTCGGGGGCTCATCTGTCGCTCCTTCGTCGAGGTGCGGCGGACGCTGTCCAGAGGCCCGACGGCCCTTCGACTCTGCGCCCCGGTGAAGCGGAGAGGAAAGGTCGGCACGAGCACGCCGCGGTCATTCTCTCACGCTGCCCCTGCGACTCGCGAGGGTCCGCGCCTCCGGTGTCAGATGACGTCGGCGCTCCACGGGTCGGGCGCCCCGAAGCGGTGGGCCGTGATCGCGATCGCCTGCTCCCGCAGGAACGGGAGCAGCTCGATGCGCCCGGCGGTCGTGACCTCGTCGGCGTACACCGCGAGATCGGGGTCGCCCGCGACCGCCCGCGCCAGGTCGCCGCGCAGCGCGGCGACGGACTGCGCGGACCCGACCAGCCGTGCCCGGGGCGGGCGGGCGCGAGGCGCCTCCTCGGCGCCGGCGTCCGCCACGACCTGCGGCGCCCCCGACATCCGCTCGCACCACTGGGCGTCGGTCTCGAGGTACACCGGCACGTCGAGCTCGCCGAGCACGCGTCGCACGGGCGCCGGGAGCCCGACGGGGGCGCTGAGCGTGAACCGCGACCGCGACCTGACGCCGGCGAGCACGACCCGCAGGACCGAGCGCCACGGCGCGTCCCCCGTCGCGCGGATCGCGACGGGGACGGGCCGGTATCGGAAGAGGTTGCGTTCGACGCCGAGGCCCGAGACATCCTTCACCTGCCCGAACTCGCGATCCCACGCCACCGCGTCGGAGAGCGCACCGCGGCGCAGCCAGTCGAAGCCCTCGTAGTCGAGGGTCGCCTGCGCCGCCTCGATGACCGCCGTGAGCCGCGAATCGAGCCCGCGCAGGTGCAGCGACGACGAGGGCTTGCCGGCGCTCGCGCGCCAGGAGCCGAGACCCATGAGGTAGTTGGGCCCCCCGGCCTTCGTCCCCGGGCCCACCGACGACCGCTTCCAGCCTCCGAAGGGCTGGCGCTGCACGATGGCGCCCGTGATCCCGCGGTTCACGTAGAGGTTGCCTGCCTCCACGCGCCCGATCCACCGCGCGAGGTCGTCGGGGCTCTGCGTGTAGAGGCCCGCCGTCAGCCCGTAGTCGACGGCGTTCTGCAGATCGATCGCCTGGTCGAGGGTCGCGGCGTGCATGATGCCGAGGACGGGGCCGAAGAACTCCTCGCGGTGGAACCGCGAGCCGGGTTCCACGCCCGTGCGGATGCCGGGGCTCCACAGCCGTCGCTGCGCATCGAGCGGGCGGGGCTCCACGAGCCACCGCTCGCCCTCGTCGAGGGTCGTGAGCGCCCACTGCAGCTTCCCGCTGGGCGGCTCGATGACGGGACCGACCTCCGCTCGCGGGTCGTGGGGGAAGCCGACGCGGAGCGAGGTCGCGGCATCCACCAGCTGGCGGGCGAACCGCTTCGAGCGCCCGACGGGACCGACGAGGATCGCGAGGGATGCCGCGGAGCACTTCTGCCCCGCGTGCCCGAACGCGCTGCGCACGAGGTCGCCCGCAGCGAGGTCGAGGTCGGCCGAGGGCATGATGATCATGGCGTTCTTGCCGCTGGTCTCGGCCAGCAGGGGCAGGTCGGCTCGCCACGACCGGAACAGCGCCGCGGTGTCCCACGAGCCGGTGAGGATGACGCGGTCGACGTCGGGGTGCGAGATGAGCTCGCGCCCGAGGTCGCCCTCGTCGATGTCGGCGAGTGCCAGCACGTCTCGCGGCACCCCGGCGTCCCAGAGCGCGTCGGCGATCACGGCGGCGCACCGCCGCGCCTGCGGGGCCGGCTTGAAGACGACGCCCGAGCCCGCGGCGAGCGCCGCGAGGACACCGCCGGCCGGGATCGCGAGGGGGAAGTTCCAGGGCGGGGCGACGACGCTCACGCGCGAGGGCACGAAGATCGCACCGGAGACGCTGTCGAGCTCACGAGCGGCGCCGGCGTAGTAGCGCGCGAAATCGACGGCCTCGCTCACCTCCGCGTCGGCCTCGGCGAAGACCTTGCCCGTCTCGGATGCCGCGACCTCGATCAGCAGGCCACGTCGCCCCTCCAGCACGGCGGCCGCGCGCTCGAGCACGGCGGCGCGCTCCGCCGCGGGGAGCGATCCCCAGCCCTCCGCCGCACCCCGCACCCGCGCCACCATCGCCTCGAGCGCGTCCACGTCGCCGACGCGCGCGGCGCCGATCGTCCGCTCCCCCGCGGTCGAGGCGGGGATCCGCTCGAACACCTCGCGGGCCCACTCTCGATTCGCCGGCAGGGCGGGGTCGGAGTCGGGGGCGTTCGCGAACCCGGGCATCCCCGCGGCGGCCCCCGCCCGCGCCGCACCTCCGCGCTCCCGCGGGGCGTAGACGGCCGTCTCGACCAGCGGCGTGCCGCCGAAGAAGAACGGCTCGCCCGGCTGAGCGAGCGCGGCGGTCTCGCCGAGCGTGCCGGCGGCAGCGCCCTGCGCGATGCCGAGCACGGCCTGCGTCATGCCGGCCTCCGGCTCCGCGTCGGGCGCGGGGGCACGGCGGATGGCGGGGGTGTCGGCGGGCGACGAGGGGCCCTCCGCCGCGGCATCCGCGGCACCCGGGGACGCCGCGCGCACCTGACGCCGGTTCGGCCCCGTGGCCAGGTCGGCGGTGTGCGCCCGGGCGACCGAGGCGAGGAAGCGGTCGCGCTCGCGTCGCCAGAGCACGGGGTCGCCCGCGAGGTCGAACGCGGCCGAGAGGAAGTTCTCGCTCGAGGCGTTCTCCTCGAGGCGGCGCACGAGGTACGCGATCGCCACGTCGAACTCGTCCGGGCGCACGACCGGCACGTACAGCAGCACGGGGCCCACCTCGCGCGAGACGGCCTCGACCTGGCCCTGCGCCATGCCGAGCAGCATCTCCACGTCGACGTCGCCCCGAACCCCGCGCTCTCCCGCGAGCAGCCACGCGTGCGCGATGTCGAAGAGGTTGTGCCCCGCGACGCCCAGCCGCACGGCGCGCGTGCGCTCGGGGCGCAGCGCCGCGTCGAGGCAGCGCAGATAGTTGGCGTCGGTGTCGACCTTCGCGTCGTACGTCGCGAGGCTCCACCCGTGCACGAGGGCGTCGACCCGCTCCATCGCGAGGTTCGCCCCCTTGACCAGGCGCACCTTGATGCGGGCTGCGCCGTCGTCGACGCGGCGCCGGGCCCACGCGGTCAGCTCGTCGAGCGCGGGCAGCGCGTCGGGCAGGTACGCCTGGAGCACGATCCCGGCCTCGAGCCGGCGCAGCCGCGGGTCCTCAAGCAGCCGCGTGAAGACCGCGATCGTGAGGTCGAGGTCGCGGTACTCCTCCATGTCGAGGTTGATGAAGGTGCCGTCCTCGGCGGCGGAGAGGTACAGGGGCAGCAGGCGGGCCACGACGTCGTCGACCGTCTCGGGGAACGCCCACGGCGCGATGCGCCCCGCGATCGCCGACACCTTCACCGAGACGTAGTCCACGTCGGGTCGGCGGATCAGCTCGTGGATGCCGTCGAGGCGGCGCGCGGCCTCCTTCTCGCCGAGAACCGCCTCTCCGAGCAGGTTGAGGTTCAGCCGGGCCCCGCCCTCGCGGATCTTCGCGATCGCGGGTCCGAGCCGGTCGGGCCGCGCGTCGACGACGAGGTGCCCGACCATCTCGCGCAGCACCCGGCGGGCGATCGGCACGACCGGCGCGGGCAGGGCGGGCGCCACGGCGCCGCCGATCCGCACGGCACCCCTCAGGTACCACGGCAGGAACTCGGGCACGAGCGGCGCGACCCGGTGCAGGGTGGATGCCGCGGCCACGAGCGACTCGGGGCGCATCACGCCGTCGACGAAGCCGAGGGTGAACGGCAGGCCGTTGCGGTCTTTCAGGACACCGGCCAGGCGCTGCGCGGCGGGGTCCGCCTCGACCCGGGCGCTCTCCGCGACCCAGCGCTGCGCGAGCCGCACGGCGCGCTCGGCGAGGTCATCGCCGGGGGCCGAGCTGCCGGTGTCCCCGGGGGCGGGGGTCGTCACCATGGGCTCAGCCTATGCGGCGAGGCCGTCGCCGTCCGGGCACGGCGCGGGCGCGGCATCCGTGTCCGGCGTCGGCCGGCGTCGTGGTGCGCGGCGGATCAGTCCCAGATGCTCGGCGCGGGGCGGCGCGTGGAGGGCAGGGCGGATGCCGCGGCCCACTCGTGCACCCACTCGGGGACGTCGGGCAGGCCCTCCGGCCGGCCCACCGCGGCGAAGAGCTCGTCGTGGGAGAGGGTGCCCCCCGAGCGCTTGAGCATGCGGGCGCGGATGATGGCCCGGGCGTACACCTCGCCGTCCACGATCGCGCGGTGCTCCATGTACAGCGCGCGGTCGTCGTGCCCGATGAAGCGGGTCTCGATCGTGAACCGCTGCCACAGCCCGAGCGACTTCCGGAAGGTGACCGTCTCGCTCGAGACCACCGCGTACCACCCGTGCGCGCGCATCGCGTCGGCGAGGCCCGATCGGGTGAGCAGATCCCAGCGGCCGAGATCGAACAGGGAGAGATAGCGGCCGTTGTTCATGTGCCGCAGCACGTCGATGTCGGTGGGCAGCGTCGTGACCCGGAGGCGCCCGATCGCCGCGGGGTCGACCGGGCCCTCGCGACGCAGCGCGCGGCGGGCGGCGAGGATCACGAGCAGGGTGCGCCAGATCACGTTCACGAGGGGCGATGGTAGTGAGGATCCCCCCGAGCACGCATTCGGTTGTCCGTCTCCGACAAAGAACCGTGCCCGCCCGGGATGCCGGGGGGATCGATTTCCCCCCTTCCGCGGCCTGTCGTAGAGTCTGGCCATGGAAGCCGAGCTCTCCACCGACGTCGTCGTCCGCCCCGTCCGCGATGTGGACGCCGAAGCCCTCGGTCGCGTGCATGCCACCTGCTGGCACGAGACCTACGACCACCTCGTGAGCAGGGCGGCGCTCGAGAGCGTCTCGGCCCGCCGCATGGCCGAGCTCTGGACCCACTGGATGAACCAGGGCCCGGACTACGTGCAGCACGCCGCCCTCGTCGGCGGCGAGATCGTCGGGTTCGCCGGCGCGGGCCCCGCCCGCGACGAGGACGCCCCGCGCCCGCGGGAGCTCTACTTCATCTACCTGCTCGACGCGTGGCACGGCACCGGCATCGGCCAGAAGCTCTTCGACGCCGTCGTGCCGGAGGGCGAAGGCGTCTATCTCTGGGTCGCCGAGGACAACCCCCGCGCGCACCGGTTCTACGCCCGCAACGGCTTCACCGCGGACGGGGCACGCCACGACGAGCCGTTCCTCGGCGAGACGATCACCGAGGTCCGGCTCGTCCGCTGACCCGCGCCGGCACCGCCGCTCAGTCGGCGCTGCGCAGGATCACCTGACCCGCGCTGACCGTCGCCTCGATCACCCGGGGTGACGCCGCGGCCGTCTCGAGGCGGTTGTCGAGCTCGCCGGCCGAGACCTCGGCTCGCACGTCGTAGGCGGCATCCGGCAGGGTGAGCTCGAGCGAGCCGGCGCTCACGTCGATGCCCACGGCATCCGGCGCGTCGCCGCGGAGCACCCCGACGAGCTGGCCCGCCGACACGGCCAGGTCCGCCCGCGAGACGCCGGAGAGGAGCAGGTCCGCGCGCCCCGCGCTCACGTCGGCGTCGACCTCGCGGGCCGACCCCTCGATGCGCATCGCGCCGGCCCCCATCTCCACGGACAGGTCGCCGTAGCGTCCCTGCGCGTCGAGGTCGCCGGCGGAGAGGGAGTACGTCGCGTCCAGCGTCGTCCGCTCCAGTGCGGCGGGGAGCGTGAGGACCGCGTGCCCGCTTCCGCCGAACAGCCAGCCCCCGAAGAGGGCGCGGGGCGAGTCGACGACGAGGGTGCCGGCATCGCGTTCGAGTCGCCACCGGTCGGCTCCGGCTCCGCTCGTGACCTCGAGGACGGCCTCGTCGACGTCGCCGAAGACGAGCTCGAACGAGCCGGCCGACACATCGACGTCGAGTTCGGTGATGCCAGCGGCATCCGCGGTGCGGCTGTCGGTGTGCACTGCGGCGGCGAAGACCGTCGAGAAGACGGCGGCGAGTGCGGCACCCGCGAGCACGAGGGTGCCGAGCACGATCGTGAGGATCGCGACGACCCGGGCCGCCGGACGCGACATGCGGGGCGGCTCCCCGGAGGGGCCGGGCGGCGGCGGGGTGGCCGGGGCGTTCGGCGGGGGCGTGAGCGTCGTGCTCATCGGGGTGCTCCTGTTCCAGTCTGCGGCGCGTGGCCGCCGTGTTCGAGATGGGCGAGGGCCGCGAGCACTCGCCGGTTTCCGGAGTCGTCCTGCTCGAGCTCGAGCTTGGCGAACACCGAGGTGATGTGCTTCTCGACGCTGCCCTCCGTGATGTGCAGCGTCTGGGCGATCGCCTGGTTGGACCGCCCCTCCGCGACGAGCGAGAGCACGGTCGACTCGCGGTCGGTGAGCCGGCGCATCTTCGCATCGAGCGGGCGGCGGCTCAGCAGCTGGGCGACGACCTCCGGGTCGAACACGGTGGCCCCGCCGCCGATGCGGGCGACGGTCTCGACGAACTCCGCGACATCCGCCACCCGGTCCTTCAGCAGGTACCCGAGCGCGCCGCCCTTGCCCGCGATGAGGTCGCTGGCGTACCGCTCCTCGACGTACTGCGAGAGGACGAGCACGGCGAGGTCGGGGCGCGCGGCGCGCAGGCGCAGCGCGGCACGCACGCCCTCGTCGGTGAAGGTCGGCGGCAGGCGCACGTCGAGGATGCAGAGGTCGGGGGAAGACTCGGCCACCGCCGCGGCGAGACCGGCCGCGTCGGGCAGCGCGGCGACGATCTCGTGCCCCGCGTCCTCGAGCAGGCGGATCAGGCCCTCGCGCAGGAGGACGGAGTCCTCGCAGATCAGGATGCGCACGGAATGCTCACCTCCACCGTCGTGGGTCCGCCCGCGGGGCTGTCCAGACGGAACTGCCCGCCCGCCGCCAGCACTCGATTGGCGATGCCGTCGAGCCCGCCGCCCGGGACGACCCGGGCGCCGCCGATGCCGTTGTCCTCGACGCGGGCCCAGAGAATCCCGCCCTCGCGTTCCCGCACGAGCACACGGCACTCGCTGCCCCGCGAGTGCTTCGCGGCGTTGGTGAGCGCCTCCGCGATGCAGAAGTACGCGGCGGCCTCGGCCGTGCGGCTGCAGCGTGCGCCCAGGCGGACATCGAGCGTCACCGGCACGTGCGACCTGGCGGCCAGCGCCGACAGCGCGGCATCCAGTCCCCGGTCGTCGAGCACCGAGGCGTGGATGCCGCGGGCCAGCTGGCGCAGCTCGGTGATGGCCGCCTTCGTCGAGGTGTGCGCCTCGGCGATGAGCTCCTTCGCGGCCGCCGGGTCGGTCTCGACCTTCTGCTGCGCCAGCCCCAGCGTCATTCCGACCGACACCAGTCGAGGCTGGACGCCGTCGTGCAGGTCGCGCTCGATGCGCGTGCGCTCCACCTCGGCGGCGCGCACGGCCCCGGCCCGCTGCACGTTCGACGTGCGCGCCGCCTCGGCGAGTTGCGCCTCCCGGGAGGGGACCATGATCGCGCGGGAGATGACCCCGTGCAGGATGCCGAGGCCCACGAGGGCGGCCGCGCTCACGACCGTGGCGAGCAGGCCGCCCGGGATCGCCCACGCGGCACCGATCTCGATGCCGGTCCCCGCCAGGCGCACGGCGCCGCCTCCCGCGAACAGCGGCGAGAACGCCAGCACGAGTCCCGACACGAGCATGCTCGCCAGCGGCAGCACGATGAGACCGAGCACCGTCGCGATGGCGGAGTTCGCGACGCCCCGCCACATGCCGGGGTCGATGAACTGCAGCCACACCGTGTGGAGGAAGCCGCCGAAGCCGGGCTTGGCGCTGCGGCGCGGTCGCCGGGCGGGAAGCCCGAAGTCGTACAGGCCGTCGACGCGGGCGGTCTCGAGCCACCCGAGTGCGAAGAGCGCATAGACGAAGGCGAGGAGGAAGACGAGGCCGAGACCCAGCACCAGGATGAGGCTCGCGCCGATGCTGAGGAGCGACACCAGGATCGTGAAGACGATCGGGCCGACGATTCCGAGCGCGGCGAGCTGCGCGATCGCGCCGGCGACCCGGAGCGGGCGGAAGATCCCGTCGCGCGCGGGGCGGGCGGCGGGCGCGGGGCCCGGCGCCGCGTCGGCGTGCGGCGGCACGGCCTCGACTCGGGGAGAGGGGGACACGGGAGTGGACATGGCTCCACGCTAGGACGGCCGCCCCGCCCGCGCGCCGGGGTCAGCCGGAGAAGATGGGGAGGGTTATCCCCCGCCCTCACCGTCCCTTGACCGTGCCGAAGAGCTTCGCGATGGGGGCGAGCACCACCGGGCGGGCCGCGATCCAGCCGGCCACGATGACCGCGGTCGAGGCCACGAAGATCCAGAAGCCCACGGTGTTCACCGCGTCCGTGCCGCCGTACATGTGGTTGAGATTGCGCAGCGCCCCCGTCGCGAGCACGAGCGCGACGTGCACGACGGTGAACGCGACGAAGTAGAGCATGACCGGGAAGTGCAGCGCCCGCGCCCACTCGACGGGGTACAGGCGGCTGAGCGTCGCGGCGTTCTTCGGCCACACGCCCGACAGGCGCACACCGGTGACGACGGCCAGCGGCGCCGCGACGAAGACCGTCGTGAAGTAGGCCAGCTGCTGCAGCGAGTTGTAGTTGACCCAGCCGTTCTCGGTCGGCCAGTTCAGCGACGCGTACTGCAGCGCCGCCGAGAGCGCGTTGGGGAAGACCTCCCAGCTCGTCGGGACGATGCGCGCCCAGTGCCCCGTGGCGAAGAGCAGGACGACGAAGACGACCCCGTTCACGATCCAGAGGATGTCGAGCGCCTGGTGGAACCAGAGGGCGAGGCTGATGCGGCGCTTGCGGTTGCCCCGCGGGGACCAGAACACCGCCGGACGCTTCTCCGTGCGCACCTGGAGCCCCGTGCGGATGATCAGCACGATGAGGAAGGCGTTGAAGAAGTGCTGCCACTGCACCCACGCGGGGAAGCCGGGCGCGGTGCCCGCGGGAAGGGGGTACTCGCCCGGGAAGGCGGCGAGGAACGCGCGCACGCCGTCGAGGCTCACGAGGAACCGCGCCGCCGCCACGACCATCCCGGACGCGAACACGAGCGCGACCCCGCCGAGCAGGAGCCCGATCGCCCACTGGGCTCGGGTCAGGCCGCGCATGCGGACCGGCTCCTCCCGCGGCGCCTTCGCGGGACGGATGGCGGCGGCGCCCGCCCACGCCGTGCGGGTGAAGGGGAGCGGCCGATCGAGATCGGCCCGGGGTGCCGGCGATGCGTCTCGCGAGTCGTCGCCGGCGGCCGACGGGGCCGCGGGGGCGTCGTCCTCGGGGGACGGGATCGGCTCGGTCGTGGCGGGGAGCGCGGCATCCGGCCATGGCTCGTCGCCGGGCGTGCGCGGCAGGCCGCGTCGCAGATAGGTCACGCCGCCCGGCTCTTCCGCGCCTCGAGCGAGGACGCACGATCCCCGCACGTATCGGGGACACCCTTGACCGGGACGATGATCCTCATGCCGCTCCTCCGCCCCGACGAGTCTATTCCGGGCCGGCGCACGCCCGCGTCACCCCCACCCCCGCCCGGATCACGGTGCTCCCCTGTCGCAACCCGCTCCCCGACGGCACCCGCGCGCGCGGTTCGTGACAGGCGAGCGCCGGCGGGCGGAGCGCCGGCGGGCGGGGCGGCGCGGGCGGAGCGCCGGCGGGCGCGGGGGCGGCGCTAGAGGCGCTCGATGATCGTCGCGTTCGCGAGCCCGCCGCCCTCGCACATGGTCTGCAGGCCGAAACGGCCGCCGTCGTGCTCGAGGCGCGCCAGGAGCGTGCCGAGCAGGCGCGTGCCCGACGACCCGAGGGCGTGGCCGAGCGCGATCGCACCTCCCCAGGCGTTCGTGCGCCCGGCATCCGCCCCGAGCTCGCGGAGCCACACCAGCGGCACCGACGCGAACGCCTCGTTCACCTCGAACGCGTCGATGTCGTCGATCGAGAGTCCTGCCCGGTCGAGGACGCGCCGGGTCGCGGGGATCGGCCCCGTCAGCATCATGAGCGGGTCGTCGCCGACGACCGCGAAGGCGTGGAAGCGGGCGCGGGGCCGCAGGCCCAGCGCCGCCGCGACGTCCTCCCCCATGATCAGCACGGCGGAGGCACCGTCGGTCAGCGGTGAGGACGATCCGGCCGTGATGCGCCAGTCGAGGTCGGGGAAGCGCTCGGCCATCGCATCGGTGCGGAACGCCGGTCCGAGCGCGCGGAGACCCTCGACGGTCGTCGCGGGGCGGATGGTCTCGTCCGCGGTCACGGGGCCCTCGGGCGCGGGAACGGGGACGATCTGGCCGTCGAAGAGGCCGCGGGCCGCGGCATCCACCGCCCGGGCGTGGGATGCCGCGGCATACGCGTCGAGCGCGTCGCGATCGAGCCCCCAGCGGGCCGGGATCAGCTCGGCCGAGACACCCTGGTTCACGAGGCCGTCGGGGTAGCGCCCGCGCATCGCGGGCGAGATCGGCGAACCGCTCGACGTGGACGACCCGAGGGGCACGCGGCTCATCGACTCGACACCGCCCGCGATGACGATGTCGTAGGCGCCCGCCATCACCCCCTGCGCGGCGAAGTGCGCCGCCTGCTGGCTCGATCCGCACTGCCGGTCGATGCTCGTCGCCGGCACCGTCTCGGGAAACCCGGCCGCGAGCACCGCCCGCCGGGCGACGTTCATGCCCTGCTCCCCCACCTGGCTCACGCACCCGAGGATCACGTCGTCGACCCGGCCGGGTTCGAGGCCGTTGCGCTCGAGCAGCGCTCGCAGCGTCAGCGCGGCGAGGTCGACGGGGTGGATGCCGCTGAGCGCGCCCCCGGGCTTGCCGCGCCCCGAGGGGGTGCGCACGGCATCGATGATGACGGCTGATCGCATGCGTTCAGGCTACGCGCCGGGGACCTGGCGCTCGTCGGGTCCGACGTATTCCGAGAGCGGCCGGATGAGGGCGTTGGACGCCGCCTGCTCCATGATGTGCGCGGTCCACCCCGTCACCCGCGCCGCGACGAACAGCGGCGTGAACAGCTCCGTGTCGAACCCCATGAGGCGGTAGGCGGGCCCGGAGGGGTAGTCCAGGTTCGGGTGGATGCCCTTGCGCGCGACGAAGTGCGCCTCGAGCGCGTCGTAGAGCGCGGCGAGCTCTTGCGCGCCGTAGTGCTCCACGAGCGTGTCGAGCGCCGCCTTCATCGTGGGCACGCGCGAGTCGCCGCTCTTGTAGACGCGGTGCCCGAAGCCCATGATCTTGCGCTTGGTCGCCAGCGCCTCGTCCAGCCACGCCTCGACCGCGGCGGCTTCGCCGATCTCGTCGAAGACATGCATGACGGCCTCGTTGGCGCCGCCGTGCAGCGGCCCCTTGAGCGCACCGATCGCACCGACGACCGCGGAGTGCAGGTCGGCCATCGTCGATGTGATGACGCGCGCCGTGAAGGTCGAGGCGTTGAAGGAGTGCTCGGCGTACAGGATCATCGACACGTCGAAAGCCCTGGCGACGACCTCGTGGGGCTCCTCGCCGAAGGTCATCCACAGGAAGTTGCGGGAGTAGTCGAGGTCCTCCCGCGGCTCGATCGGATCCCTTCCCCACCGACGCCGCTGGTCGTAGGCGATCGCGGCGGGCAGCGCCGCGAAGAGGCGCACGCTCTTGCGCAGATCCGCCTCGGGCGAGGAATCGGATGCCTCGGCATCCCGCGCGCCGAGCACCGACACCGCCGTGCGGACGACGTCCATCGGGTGCGCCGACACGGGGGTCAGGTCGATGGCGGCCTTCACGGCGGGATCGAGCGCACGGTGCGCCCGCTCCTCGGCGCGGAAGGCCCGCAGCTGCTCGGGCGAGGGAAGCTCGCCGTGCCACAGCAGGTACGCGACCGCCTCGAACGGCTGCGTCGCCGCGAGCTGCTGCACGGGGTACCCGCGGTAGAGCAGGCTGTTCGTCTCGGGATTGACCTTACTGATCGCCGTCGTGTCGACGACGACCCCCGCGAGGCCCTTTCTGATCTCTGTCGTGTCGGTCATGCCTGCTCCCTCGCTGGGCAATCGGTCCCTCGGAAGCTCAGCGCCCGGGGATGTCGAAGTCGAAGACGTTCTGATCGAACCGGCCGTAGCCGGCGTAGTCGATGAGGTCGTACAGGTCGGCGCGGTGCTGCATCTCCCCCAGCCTGCCCGAGAGACGGCCCTCGGCCAACAGCTCGTCGAGGCCCCGCTCGGCCGCTCCCATCGCCAGTCGCAGCAGCGATACCGGCCAGATGACGATGTTCACCCCGACATCCCGAAGCTGCTCGACGCCGAAGAGCTCGCTCTTGCCGAACTCGGTCATGTTCGCCAGCATCGGCACGTCGATCGCGGCGCGCATCGCGGCGAACTCCTCGAGCGAGCGCATCGCCTCGGGGAAGATCGCGTCGGCCCCGGCATCCACGAGCGCGCGGGCGCGGTCGATCGCGGCGTCGAGGCCGTCGACGGAGCGGACGTCCGTGCGCGCCATGACGAGCAAGTTCGGGTCGCGCCGGGCCTCGACGGCCGCGCGCACCCGCTTCAGTGCCGTCGCCTCGTCGACGACCGCCTTCCCGTCAAGGTGGCCGCAGCGCTTGGGGTTGACCTGGTCCTCGATGTGGAGGCCGGCGAGGCCCGCGTCCTCGATCGCCTGCACGGTGCGCGCGACGTTCATCGGCTCGCCGAACCCCGTGTCGGCGTCGATGAGGGCGGGCAGCTCGGTCATCGCGGCGATCTGCTGGCCGCGCGCGGCGACCTCCGTCAGCGTCGTGAGACCGATGTCGGGCAACCCGAGATCGGCCGACAGCACGGCGCCCGAGACGTAGACCCCCTCGAATCCCTTCCGCTCGATCAGCCGCGCGGAGAGCGGATTGAACGCGCCGGGCAGGCGAAGGAGCTCGCCCGATGCGAGGCGCTCCCGGAAGAGGCGTCGCTTCTCGGATGCCGGGGTCTGCGCGTACAGCATCAGAACAGCCCCTTCGGCGCCGGCGCCCCCGCCAGGACCCCGGGTCTGGCCGTGATCGTCAGGCGGGCGAGCTCCTCCGCCGACAGCTCCGGAAGCCGCTCCGCGAGGGCGAGGAATCGCTCGATCTCCCGCGGCTCCAGCACGGGCTCCGCGAGGAGGCGGAACTTGGCGATGTAGTCGGGCCTCGCGAACGGACGGGCGCCGAGCGGGTGGGCGTCCGCCACCGCGATCTCGTCCTCGATGACCGAGCCGTCGGTCAGGGTGATGACCACCCGTCCGCCGAACGCCTTCTCCGCGGGGTCGCTCGAGTGGTAGCGGCGGGTCCATTCCCCGTCCTCCGCCGTCGTGATCTTGTGCCAGAGCGCGACGGTGTCGGGGCGGCCCGCCCGCTCGGGGGTGTAGGAGTCGACGTGATGCCACCCGCCGTCCTGCAGCGCGACGGCGAAGATGTACGGGATCGAGTGGTCGAGCGTCTCGCGGGATGCCGCCGGGTCGTACTTCTGCGGGTCGTTCGCGCCCGAGCCGATCACGTAGTGGGTGTGGTGCGAGGTGTGCAGCACGATCGACGCGACGTTCTCGGGGTCGATCGCCGCGGGCGCCGAGGCGTGCAGCCTCCGGGCCAGATCGATCCACGCCTGCGCCTGATACTCGGCGGAGTGCTCCTTCGTGTAGGAGTCGAGGATCGCGCGCTTGGTCTCGCCGGGCCCCGGCAGGGGCACCTCGTAGGCGGCGCCGGGTCCGTCCAGCATCCAGGCGATCACGCCGTCCTCGCCCTCGTAGATGGGCGAGGGCGACGTCTCGCCGCGCATCGCCCGATCGACGGCCTCGACCGCCATCTTGCCCGCGAAGGCGGGCGCGTGCGCCTTCCACGACGAGATCTCGCCCTTGCGCGACTGCCGCGTCGCGGTGGTGGTGTGCAGGGCCTGCCCGACGGCCTGGTAGACCGTCTCGGCCGGAAGGCCCAGCAGGGTTCCGATCCCGGCCGCGGCGGACGGGCCGAGGTGTGCGACGTGGTCGATCTTGTGCTTGTGCAGGCAGATGGCGCGCACCAGGTCGATCTGGATCTCGTAGCCGGTGGCAAGCGCCCGCACGAGCGCCCGGCCGTCGGCGCCGACATGCTGCGCGACCGCGAGGATCGGGGGGATGTTGTCGCCAGGGTGCGAGTAGTCGGCGGCGAGGAAGGTGTCGTGGTAGTCGAGCTCGCGCACGGCGACCCCGTTCGCCCACGCCGCCCACTCGGGCGAGGTGCGCCGGCCGGGATCGACTCCGAACACGCTCGCCCCGCGCCCCCCGATCGAGACGGGGTGATCCAGTGCCTGCGACCTGGCGGCGGACACCGGTGCGCGCGTGAGCGAGGCCGCCGCGACCGCCGCGTTGTCGATGACGCGGTTGATGATCATGTCGACGACGTCGGCGTCGACATCGACCGGGTCGGTCGCGACCTCGGCGATGCGCCACGCCAGCTGTCCTTCCCGCGCGAGGTTCTCGTCGCTGCGGTGCACGCGGAGGTGGTGGGTGATCGTCATGGGGTGCCTTCCGGAAGCGAATCGAGGATGCTGTCGAGCGCGTTGTGCAGGTGCACGTGCGTGGCGTGGGCCGCCAGGTCGGCGTCGCGGTCGGCGAGCGCGCGGGCGATGAGCCGATGCTCGCCGACGGATGCCGCGAGCCGGTCGGGTTTGTCCCGGGCGAGCCGTCGCACCCGCACGAGATGGGTCCGCACGGTGCGCAGCGCCTGGGTCATGTAGTCGTTGCCGACGGCGGCGTCCACGGCCGCGTCGAAACGCGCGATCACGCCGTAGTACGCATCCCGCCCGGGATCTCCGTGCAGCGCTCGGCCGGCATCGGCGAACTCCCGCTCGAGGGCGGCGAACGCCGCCGCGTCCCCGCGCACCGCGGCGATCCGGGCGGCGCTCTCCTCGAGGGCGCGGCGCAGCTCGAACAGGGCGCGGATGTCGGCGGCGTCGATGTCGGCGACGACCGTCACGCGCGGCGACTGCTGCACCACCAGCCCGTCGGCGACGAGCCGCCCCAGGGCCGTGCGCAGCGGCGTGCGGCTCACCCCGAGCCGCGCGGACTGCTCCACCTCGCCGAGCACCGCCCCGGCGGGGAGGGCGCCGCTCTGGATCTCCTCGAGCAGGGTCGCGTACGCACGCTCGCTCTGACGCACGGCATCCCTCTCCGAATCGGTCTATGTATACATAAGTCAACCACAGGTCCGGCGAGCCCGCCTCGAATCCGCATTGCGCATACAGGAGCAGCGCTCTTCCCTGCGCCGGGCGGCGGGCGTAGCGTGCCGTCCATGCCACCTGTCATCCTCACCCGCAGGCTGGAGAAGCGCTACGGGCGCACGCGGGCCCTCGACGGGCTCGACCTCGACGTCTCCGCCGGCGACATCCACGGCTTCCTCGGGCCCAACGGCGCGGGCAAGTCGACGACGATCCGCATCCTCCTCGGCCTCGCACGGGCATCCGGCGGCACGGCATCCGTCTTCGGAGCCGACCCGTGGCGCGCGGCGGTCTCGCTGCACCGCCGGATCGCGTACGTGCCGGGCGACGTGAGCCTCTGGCCGAACCTCAGCGGGGGCGAGGCGATCGACCTCCTCGCGCGGCTGCGCGGCGTGCCCCGCAACGACCCCGCCTACGCGGCGGAGAGGACCCGCCTGATCGACGAGTTCGCACTCGACCCCCGCAAGAAGGGCCTCGTCGGTGCCGCGGCGCTCGTGCAGGCGCGGCGCGACGTCGGCGAGGGCGCACTGGCCGAGCGCGCGGGTCGCGCCCATGCGGGTCGCGTGCTGTCGTCGATGCCGGGGCTCGTCTGGCGGCTGAGCGCGGGCTCCATCCTCGCCTGGGCGGTCGGCGCGGCGGTGGTGGGCGCGCTGTCCGCGACACTCGGCAGCCTCGTGGCGCAGGTGGGCGCCGACAACCGCAGATCGCCGCGATCCTCGAGCGACTCGCCGCCGAGGGGTCGATCGACCAGGGGGTGCTCGTCACCTTCTTCGTCATGTCGGGGTTCTCGCGGCGTGCTTCGGCGTGCAGACGATCGTGCGCGCACGACAGGAGGAGGTGCACGGCACCGCGGAGGCGACCCTCGCGACCCCCGTGGCGCGGGCCGCCTGGCTCCGCGCCTTCCGCTCCGTCGCGGGTGCAGGCATCCTCCTCGTCTGCGCGGCCGCGGTCGGCGGCGCATGCCTCGCGCTCGCGATCACGGGGGGCTCTTCGAGCCTGGCCTCCGACGCCCTCGTCACGGGGACGGGGCAGGCGGTGGCGGCGAGCGTCTTCGTCGTCGCCGCCGCGCTGGTGTTCGTCATCCTGCCCCGCGCGACGATCCTCGTCGGCTGGGGGATCGTCGTCGCGGCCGCGGCGCTCGCCCTGTTCGGGACGATCTTCGGGCTGCCGACCGAGGTCGTCGCGATCTCTCCGTTCGCCGCGACGCCCGTCCCGGGGCACGACGACGTCGACCCCAACGGCCTGTGGTGGATGCTGCCCGCCGCCGCCGCGGGGGCTGCGGCATCCCTCGCCCTCATGCGCCGGCGCGAGCTCGCCGCGGGCGGCTGACACCGCACCGATCCGGCCAGCTTCGCGGACAACATTCCGGCGAGACGCATGCCGGGGGCGGCCGTGGGCCGCCGAGCACGGGAACCGGGCGCATCCTTCCGGAATGTTGTCCGCCCGGACCGCCGGCGCGAGCTCGCCGCGGGCGGCTGACCGCGTCAGCGCCGACGCAGCGCCCCGCGCAGCGCCCGCAGCAGCAGCAGCAACCCACCGAGGCCCATGACGCTGCCCAGGAACCCGAACGCGGGCACGTCGCCCGTGAGGCGGGGTCCGCCGTCGTCGACCGTGAGCAGGATGCCGGAGATCACGAGCGTCACGCCCACGATCGTGGACGACACCCGCCCCACGATCGAATCGACCCATGCGCGCTCCTCGCCTCCCTCGAACGCGCGCAGGCGCACCGAGAACGTGCCGTCCTCGATCGACCGGGTGACCGACTCGACGCGACGCGGCATCCGCCTCGCCTGCTCGAGCATGAGGGCCGACCAGGTCTGGGCCGTGAGCGCGGCGCTGCGCGGCGAGAGGAGCGACAGCGCGACGCGCGGGGCGACCTCCAGGGCCCGCGAGACCATGTCGTAGCCCGGGACGAGCTTGCGCAGCGTCCCCTCGAGGGACGCGAGCGTGCGGAACACCAGCAGCAACGACGGCGGCAGCGCCATCCGATTGCGCCGGAGCACGTCCAGCAGCAGCCGGAAGACGTTCTCGTCGGCGCGGGCGCTGCGCAGGCGGGTGAGGATGACGCCGATGTCGCGCTGCAGCGCGGCCACGTCCCCGCCGTCTGCGGGCGGACCGCACATCAGCAGGGCCACGTCGGTCACCGCGACGTCGTCCTCGTTCGCCATCGCGATGAGCATCGGCAGCAGCAGCCGGCGCATGCTCGCCTCGAGCACGCCGACGGCGCCGAAGTCGATCAGGGTGACCGTGCCGTCCTCGCCGAGGATGAGGTTGCCGGGGTGGAGGTCGGCGTGGAAGACGCCGCGCACGGCGATCTGGTCGACGATCGCGTCCAGGAGCGCGTCGGCGATGCGAGCCGCGTCCTCGGGCGCGAGCGCCGCGTCGCCGAGGCGGCTGAACGGCGTGCCGACCACCCGCTCCTGCACCAGCAGCTGCGGCGTCGAGTAGTCGCCGTACACGGTCGGGACCCGGAGGAGGTGCGTGCCGGACGCGGCGATCGCCGCCCGCAGCATGTCGGTGTTGGCCGCCTCGATGCGGTAGTCGAGCTCCTCGCGCAGCGCCCGGGAGAACTCGCTCGCGAGGGCCAGGGCGCCGTAGTCCTTCGCCCAGTCGGTGCGACGCTCGGCCTCGGCGGCGAGGCGCTCGAGGATGTCGAGGTCGGTCGTGACCTGCGCCCGCGCCCGGGGCCGCTGGATCTTGACCACGACCTCTTCGCCGCCGGCGAGCCGAGCGGTGTGCACCTGGGCGACGGATGCCGCGGCCAGCGGCACCGGGTCGATCCGCTCGAACACCTCCTCGATCGGGCGGTGCAGCTGTGCCTGGATGGCGGCGCGCGCCTCGTCCCAGGGGATCGGGGTGGAGTCCATCTGGAGAGTCGAGAACGCCTCGATGAGGCGGGGCGGGAGCACGTCCTCGCGGGAGGAGAGCACCTGCCCCAGCTTGACGAACGTGACGCCGGCGTCGTTCATCGCCGAGACGAGCGCGCGGGGCAGCTCGTCCTCGCCGCCGCGGCGCCGGCTCTCGTAGAAGCCGAGCCCGTGCCGCGACCCGATCGCCAGGATCTGCGCGTAGCGCCTGGCCCGGTCGCGACGGCGGATCGCGTCGCGGATGACCCGCAGCGGGTTCGGCATGCGCCGCGAGGGCGAGAGGAACTCCAGCGTGAGCATGACGACCACGACGACGACGAAGATCCAGCCGACCGTCAGGGCGAGGAAGGCGATCGCGATGCCGTCGTCGACGACGACGCGTCCGTCCGAGACGACGTCCGCCTCGGTGAGCGACCATTCCGCGACGGGCCAGGCGACGAGGAAGACCACGAGCGAGACGAGGAGTGCGCGCAGCCACCCGACCGCGACATCCAGCAGCAGGCGCACGGCCCAGGCCGAGACGACGGCGAAGGCGGTCGCGGCGAGCGAGACGATGACCCAGTGCGGCATGCGCCGATTCTGTCAGGCGGGCGCGCCGGCGCCGGCGTCACACACGCCACGCGCCCCCGCTCGCCGTCCGGGACGGATGGCGAGCGGGGGCGCGTGGGGGGCGGGAAGCCGTCTCGTGTCAGACCAGACGGGCCTTCGGGGAGGTCTCGTACGTCGCCTCGGGGTCGTCCTCCACGACGCCCGCGAGCGCGGTGTCGATCGCGGCGAGGGTGTCGGCATCGAGCGTCACGCCCGACGCCTTCACCGTGTCGGCCAGCTGCTCGGGCCGCGACGCGCCGACGAGGGCCGCCGCGACGTTCGGGTTCTGCAGCACCCACGCGATCGCCAGCTGCGGCATCGTGAGGCCCGCCTCCTGCGCGATCGGCTTCAGCTTCTGCACCGCGGTCAGCACCTCGTCGCGCAGCAGGCGCTTGATGAAATCGGCGCCGCTCTTCTCGTCGGTCGCGCGCGATCCGGCGGGTAGCGGCTGACCGGGCAGGTACTTGCCCGAGAGCACGCCCTGCGCCATCGGCGACCAGACGATCTGCGAGATCCCGAGCTCCTCCGACGCGGGAACGACCTTGCCCTCGATCGCACGCCAGAGCATCGAGTACTGCGGCTGGTTCGAGATCAGCTGGATGCCGAGGTCCTTCGCCAGGGCGTGACCCTCGCGAAGCTGCTCGGCCGTCCACTCCGAGACGCCGATGTAGAGCACCTTGCCCTGACGCACGAGGTCGGCGAAGGCCTGGAAGGTCTCCTCCAGCGGCGTCTCGTAGTCGAAGCGGTGCGCCTGGTAAAGGTCGATGTAGTCGGTGCCGAGGCGGGTGAGCGACCCGTTCACCGAGTCCATGATGTGCTTGCGCGAGAGGCCGGTGTCGTTCGGGCCCATCGGGCCGGTCGGGAAGTAGACCTTCGTGAAGATCTCCAGCGACTCGCGTCGCTGCCCCTTGAGCGCCTCGCCCAGCACGACCTCCGCGCCGGTGTTGGCGTACGTGTCGGCCGTGTCGAACGTCGTGATCCCGGCATCGAGCGCCGCGTGGACCGTGGCGATGGCGGCCTCGTTCTCGACCTGCGAGGCGTGCGTCACCCAGTTGCCGTAGGTGATCTCCGAGACCTTGAATCCGGAGTTGCCGAGGTAGCGGTAGTTGACCATGTGTCTTCCTGTCCTGTCTGTGTCGACGCGGGTCGGGGCACGCGGTGGCCCGCGGCGCGGAACCGCTCGTAGCCCTACGGGCGGGTGGAGGGGATGCGCCGAGCGATCACGCTTCCGTGTCGCTCGACAGCGCGGCGATCTCGTCCGCCGTCAGCTCGAGCTCGGCCGCCCGCACGGAGTCTTGGATGCTCGCGGGCCGCGAGGCACCGGGGATCGGGATGACGTTCGGCGCGAGCGCGAGCTCCCACGCGAGCGCGATCTGCTGGGGACTGACCCCGCGCTCGTCCGCCACGCGCTGGAACGCATCGTGGTTCTCGCCCACGGCGCTGGCGCGCGAGATGCCTCCCAGGGGCGACCAGGGAAGGAAGGCGATGCCGAGCGAGGCGCAGTGCTCCAGCTCGGGCAGACTCGAGCGGAACGCCGGCGAGAACTGGTTCTGCACCGAGGCGAGCCGGCCGCCCAGCACCTCGCGGGCCTCGTCGATCTGGGCGACGTCGGCGTTCGAGATGCCCGCCATGCGGATGACGCCCGCATCGAGCAGCTCGCGCAGCGCGCCGACCGACTCGGCGTAGGGCACCTCCGGGTCGGGGCGGTGGAACTGGTAGAGCCCGATCGCCTCTACCCCGAGGCGGGATGCCGAGGCCTTCGCGGCCTCGACGATGTACTCGGGGCGGCCGTTGAGGGTCCACGACCCGTCGCCCGGTCGCAGGTGTCCGCCCTTGGTGGCGACGAGGACGTCCGACGTGTCGCCGCCGTAGCTGCGCAGCGCCCGGGCGATGAGCTCCTCGTTGTGGCCGACCTCGTTCGCGTCGCGATGGTAGGCGTCCGCCGTGTCGATGAGCGTCACGCCCGCGTCGAGCGCGGCGTGGATGGTGGCGATCGATCGCTCCTCGTCGGGGCGGCCCTCGATCGACATCGGCATTCCGCCGAGCCCGATGGCGCTGACCGAGACGTCTGCGATTCTTCTCTGCTGCACAGCACTTCCTTACGTCGTCGACTGTTGCGTCTCCACGCTAGGAGGGCTCAACCTAGAAGTCCAACAACTGTGTATTCTTCCATTCAGAAGTAGAGGTGATAAATGGACCTGCGGCAGATGGAGTACCTCGTGACGCTCGCCGAGGAACAGCAGTTCACCCGGGCCGCGGCCGTGTGCGGCGTGTCCCAGTCCGGCCTGTCGGCGGCGATCCGCAGCCTCGAGGAGGAGTTCGGCACGAGCCTGTTCACCCGCACCACCAGGCGCGTCGTCGCGACGGACGCCGGGCGCGCGCTGCTGCCCTTCGCGCGCGAGATGCTCACGCAGGCGGCGGCGGGCCGCGACGCCGTCGTGCGCGCGACGCGGCAGCTCTCCGGGCGCCTGCGGGTGGGCGCCGAGCAGTGCCTCGGGGTCGTGGATGTGCCTCCCCTGCTCGAGCGCTTCCACCGGCGATACCCGCTGGTCGACATCCATTTCGTCCAGGCGGGCTCGCACGAGCTCGCCGCGCAGGTGCGCGGGGGAGACCTCGACGTCGCCTTCGTGGCGACGACCGACCACCTCGCGTCGATGAGCCCCGCCGAGCTGGGGCGGCGCCAGCTCGTGCTCCTCGTCCCGCCGTCCGACCCGCTCGCCGGGTCCGCGCGCGTGGAGTGGGCGCAGCTGCGCGAGCGCGACTTCATCGACTTCCGGGAATCGTGGGGGGTGCGCACGCTCACCGACGCCGCCTTCGCCGCCCACGGCATCCCCCGGCGCGTCCCCTGCACGGTCGACGACATCCACACGCTGCTGGACCTCATCCACCGGGGCCTCGGGATCGCGCTCGTGCCGCAGCACGTCGCCGCGAAGCCGCAGGCATCGGGCCTGGTCACCGTGGCGCTGCCCCCCGACGAGACGCCCGTCTGGATCGTCTCCGCGATCGCCTCGACGACGGCGGAGCCGGCGGCGCTGCGCCTGCTCGAGATCCTCGACCTCGACGCCCAGGCGTGCGGCGTCGCCTGCGAGGAGCAGGAGGCGGATGCCGAGGCTCAGGCGCCCGCAGCGGCCCTCTCGTCGTCGGCCGTCGCGACCAGCTGACCGCACGCGCCGTCGATCTCCTTGCCGCGCGTGTCGCGCAGGGTGGTCGGGATGCCGGCGGCGTTGAGCCGGCGCACGAACTCGTTCTGCACGTCGCGGTCCGACGCGGTCCAGATCGACCCGGGGGTCGGGTTCAGCGGGATCGGGTTGACGTGCACCCAGCCGCGGCCCCGCGCGTTGAGCTTCTCCGCGAGCAGGTCGGCGCGCCAGCCGTGGTCGTTCATGTCCTTGATGAGGGCGTACTCGATCGAGACGCGGCGGCCCGTGCGCTCGAAGTAGCCGCGCGCGGCATCCAGCGCCTCGTCAACCTTCCAGCGCGAGTTGACCGGGATGAGCTCGTCTCGAAGCGTGTCGTCGGGGGCGTGCAGCGAGAGCGCGAACGTGACGGGAATGTCCTCGTTCGCAAGCTTCGTGATCGCCGGCACGAGACCCACCGTCGAGACGGTGATGCCGCGGGCGCTCATGCCGAGCCCCTCGGGCTGCTTCGCGACCATGACCCGCACGGCCTGCATGACCCGCGCGTAGTTCGCGAGGGGCTCGCCCATGCCCATGAAGACGATGTTCGACACGCGCTCGAGCGAATGGTCGGTGCTCTTCTTCCCGCCCAGCTCCCCCGCGGCGATGACGGCGTTCGCGCGGACGATCTGGTCGACGATCTCGGCCGCCGACATGTTGCGCGTGAGCCCCGCCTGGCCCGTCGCGCAGAACGGGCAGTTCATGCCGCACCCGGCCTGGCTCGACACGCACAGCGTGATGCGGCCCGGGTAGCGCATGAGCACGGACTCCACGAGCGCGCCGTCGTGCAGCTTCCACAGGAACTTGATGGTGTCGCCGCCGTCGGTCTGCAGCCGGCGCACCTCGGTCAGCAGGGGCGGGAGCAGACCCCCCACGAGCTCCTCGCGGCCCGCGGCCGGCAGGTCCGTCATGGCGGCGGGGTCCGAGGTGTAGCGCGAGAAGTAGTGCGCCGCGATCTGCTTGGCCCGGAAGCCGGGCAGCCCGAGCTCGGTCACCTTCGCCACCCGCTCGGCGGGCGTCATGTCCGCCAGGTGCACGGGGGGCTTGCCGCGCTTGGGCGAGGCGAACTGCAGCAGGGGCCGGCCTTCGGCATCCTTCTTCTGCGACCACCCCTCCGTCGCAGGGCGCACCTGACGCGGTCTCGTCGTGCGCACGGGAGGGGTGTCGGTCATGGTTACCAGGGTAGCCGCGCGACCCGGACGTCAGGGGGTCGAGGCCGCGGCCAGCAGCCGTTCGAGCGCCTCGAGCGCCGGCCGCTGTCCCTTCACGAGCAGGTCCGTCGCCTCCCGGGCATCGACCCAGCGCGCGTCGTCGACCTCGGGGAAGGACCGGGTGCGGCCGGAGCGCGGCGGCCACTCCATCTCGAACTCGCCGAAGGCGAGCCCTCCAGGGTCGAAGCCGGAGCCGTCGGCGACGAACACGACGACACGCTTGCCGGATGAGTACGCGAACGTCCCCAGCTCGGCGTACGCCGTGGCCGGGGGGTCGACACCGAGCTCCTCCGCGAACTCGCGCCGCGCGGCATCCAGCGCAGGCTCGGCGTCGGGGTCGTATTCGCCCTTGGGGATGCTCCAGGCGCCCTGCTTCTTCCGCTCCCAGTAGGGGCCGCCCATGTGCGCGATGAAGACCTCGAGGAGGTCAGACCGACCGGGCTCCGCGAAGCGGTACAGGAGGATTCCCGCGCTCATCGTCGGCATTCGGCGATGGTATCCGCCGCACGCGCGACAACACTCCGGAGACATCCCGCCCCGCGCACCGGGCCGGCCCGTCTTTTCGCGGCAGGCGTGCGCCGCGACCTGCGTTCCTCCGGAATGTTGTCGCGGTGAGCAGCCGCACGCACGGCCGGCGGGGTCGTCAGTCCAGGAAGATGTCGGGGTAGAGCCGCTCGTCGGGGGTGCCCGGAACCGCCGCGTACCGCGCGAGGTCGGTGACGCCGGCCTCGGCGAGCACGTCCTCGACGATGAGCTGCCGCCCCGTGGCGGAGTCCGCCGGTCGCGTGATGACCTCGTACGCGGCGTCGGCGTAGATCTGGGGCGTGCGGCTGGCCGCCATGACGCGGTCGCCGCCGAGGAGGTTCTGCACGGCGGCGGTCGCGATCGTCGTGCGGGGCCAGAGGGTGTTGGCGGCGATGCCGTCGCCCGCGAACTCGGCCGCGAGCCCCAGCGTGACCATCGTCATCCCGAACTTCGCGAGCGAGTACCCCGTGTGCGCGCCGAGCCACCGCGGGGTGGGGTTCAGCGGCGGGGAGAGGGAGAGGATGTGAGGGTTCTCGCTCTCGCGCAGGATCGGCACGGCGGCCCGACTGAGCATGAACGTGCCGCGTACGTTGACGTCCTGCATGAGGTCGTACTTCTTCGCCGAGAGCTCCAGCGAGCCCGACAGGTCGATCACGCTCGCGTTGTTCACGACGACGTCGATGCCGCCGAACTCCCCCTGCGTCATCAGCACGGCCTGCGTGATGTCGTCGTCGTCGCGCACGTCGCCCACGATCGGCAGGGCGTTGCCCCCCGCGGCGCGGATCTGCTCGGCCGCCGAGTGCACCGTGCCCTCGAGCTTCGGATGAGGCGCGTCGGTCTTCGCCAGCAACGCGATATTGGCGCCGTCTGCGGCGGCGCGCAGCGCGATCGCGAGGCCGATGCCGCGACTGCCCCCCGACATGAGGATGGTGCGGCCGGCCAGGGGGGCGGAGTCGGTCATCGAGGATCCTTCCGTGCGGATGCCGCGGCGAACGCCGCGATGCGTGCGGCCGCCTCGGGGGTGTCGAAGGCCGCGCCGATCGTGCGGGCCTCCTCGTCGAGCTGGCCCGCGAACGAGCGCGTGGGCCGGGAACGGATGAGACGCTTCGCCTGCCCGTACGCCGCGGTCGCGCCCTCGAGCCACGAGCGTGCGACCGCCTCGGCGCGCGCGGCGACCCCGTCGGGCGGCGCGACCTCGGCGACGAGCCCCCACGCGAGCGCCTCGTCGGCCGACAGCATCCGATCGCTCAGCACCAGCTGCAGGGCGCGGCGCTCGCCCACGGCGCGCGCGAGCTGCGCCGAGACCGACAGGTCGGGCGTGAGGCCGACGCCCGCGTACCGGCTGCCGATCCTCGAGTCGGCGGCCGCGACGGCGTAGTCGCTCGCGAGCAGGATGCCGAGGCCCCCGCCCGCCGTCGTGCCGTGCGCCGCCGCGACGACCGGCACCGACGACTCCACGAGCGCCCGGATGCCACGGTGGATGATGTGGGCGAGCGCCGCGATGCCCTCGCCCGAGCCGACCGTGCTCGACATCGCCACGACGTCGCCGCCGGCGCAGAAGGCGGGGCCCGCGGCATCCACGAGGATCGCGCCGACGTCGTCGGAGGACGTCGCCTCGACCGTGGCGCGCTCCCACGCGTGGGCCATCTCCTCGTCGAAGGCGTTGAGCCGGGCGGGCCGGTTCAGCGTGATGCGCGCGAGGCCGTCCGCGATCGCGAGGCGGATCGTCTCGCTCATCGCGGTGCCATCCGGATCGCGCCGTCGAGGCGGATCGTCTCGCCGTTGAGGTAGCCGTTCGAGACGATGTGCTGCACGAGGGCGGCGTACTCGTCGGGCCGGCCGAGCCTCGGGGGGAAGGGCACCTGTCCGCCGAGGGAGTCCTGCGCCGCCTGCGGCAGGCCCTTCAGCATCGGCGTCTCCATGATGCCCGGCGCGATCGTGACGACCCGGATGCCGTGGCGGGCGAGCTCCCGCGCGATCGGCAGCGTCATCGCGTGCACACCGCCCTTGCTCGCCGCGTATGCCGGCTGTCCGATCTGGCCGTCGAACGCGGCGACGCTCGCGGTGCTGACGATGACGCCGCGCTCCCCGTCGGGGCTCGCCTCGTTGACCGCCATGGCGGCGGCGGCCTGCGCGATGACGTTGTAGGTGCCGACGAGGTTGATGCGCACGACCCGCTCGAAGTCGGCGAGCGAGCCCGGGTTCCCGTCGCGGTCCAGCACCTTCGCGGGCGGCGCGATCCCGGCGCAGTTCACGACGACGCGCAGGGGCGCGAGGGCGGATGCCTCGGCGACCGCGGCGCGCACCTGCTCCTCGTTCGTGACGTCGGCCGGCGCGAAGACCCCGCCGAGCTCCGCGGCGACCTCGTCTCCGGCGGCGCCGGGCAGGTCGAGGATCGTGACGACGTAGCCGTCGGCGGCGAGGCGCCTCGCGGTCGCGAGCCCGAGCCCGCTGGCGCCGCCCGTGACGAGCGCGCCGGATCTGCCTTCGTGCATCGGTTCTCCTTCGAACGAACTCGCCGTGAGCTCTCGCTCGGCATCCTGTTCCAGGGTACGCGGAACCGGGTCCCATGCGCACGGACGGCGAGCGGGACGACGGCCCTGCTCGGTCGCCGCCCCGTCAGACTCCGAGCACGAATCTCCAGGAACCCGTGGCGACGGCCGTCGTGATCGCGATCGCCGAGATCGCGGCACCCGCGATCACGAGTCCCGTGTCGGCGGCGCCCCAGCGGGACTCGCGCGCGAACGTCCGCGCTCCGTCGGTACCGAAGCCCCGCGCCTCCATCGCCGTGGCGAGCTTCGTGCCGCGCCGGATGGCCAGCACGAAGAGCGCGAACACCATGCCGAGCAGGCGGCGCACCCGCCCCTCGTCCGCGACGCCGCGGGCCCGGCGGGCGAGGGTCAGCGCCCGCCAGTCGTCGGCGAGGAGCCCCAGCAGCCGCATCCCGGCGAGCGCGCCGAGCACGAACCGAGCGGGGAGCCGCACGATCTGCGCGAGACCGTCGGCGAGGTCGGTGGGGTCGACCGTGATGAAGAGCACGACGCCGGGCAGGGCGATCGCGAGCACGCGGAAGAAGGTCGCCAGCGCCAGATCGAGCGATCCGTCGCTGATCCTCACGACGAACCATTCCGCGTAGACGGTTCCGGCGGGCGAGCCGTAGAGGGCGATCGTCACGGCCGTCAGCGGCGCCGCGACCCAGATCGGGAGGGTGCGCACCCAGAACTCACGCCACCGCACGCCCGAGAACACGAGCAGGATGCTCGAGAGCGCGAGCGAGACGGCGGCCGAGACCCAGTCGATCGTGAGGACGAGCGGCAGCGCGATCAGCAGCGCCGCCGCGAGCTTGGCCACGGGATTGCGCGCCGCCAGCACGCCGGCCCCGCGCGGGGCCGGGGCCTGCAGCGACCCGGCGGAGGCCGGCGGCGAATCGGCGCGGGCGCTCACGCCGCCGCCGCCCGATCCTGCGCGGGAAGGGCGAGCCGCCGCGCGCGCAGCGCTCGCAGGACGTGCTCGTCGTGCGTGACGGCCACGATCCCCGCTCCCTCGTCGCGCAGCCGCGCGATGAGGGCCACGAGCTCGGCCCACGTCACGGCATCCTGGCCAAAGGTCGGCTCGTCGAGTACGAGGACGCGGGGGCGGGTCGCGAGCATCGCACCGACCGTCAGGCGCCGCTTCTCGCCACCCGAGAGCGTATACGGGTTCGCCTCCGCCAGCGTCTCCAGGCGCAGGCGCGCCAGCAGCTCGTCGACGCGGACCTGCACCTCGGCCTCGGGCAGGCGCAGCGCGCGGGGGCCCACCTCGAGCTCGGCCCGCACGCTCGTGCGCAGCAGCTGGTGCTCGGGATCCTGCAGCACCGTGCCGATGCGGGTGAGCAAACCCCGAGCGGGCCACGAGACGGGCGCCGCGCCGAGGCCCCCCGCAAGCGACGCGGATGCCGCGACCTCGCCGCCCTCGGGCGGCAGCAGCCCCGCGAGGGTGAGGCCCAGGGTCGATTTGCCGGCCCCGTTCGGCCCCGTCACGCCCAGCACCTCGCCCGCCCGCACGTCGATCGAGAGCGGACCGGCGACCGGGCGGCCGCGCTGGCGCCCCACTCGCACGTCGCGTCCGGAGAGCAGCACCTCCCCCGGCTCGGCCGCGGGCGGCGCGGGATGCCGCGGGGGGACATCCGGAACCCACACGCCTCCCGCTGCGAGGGCGGGCCCGTGCGCGCCCAGGACCGCATCGGGCGAGCCGTCGGCGATCACACCCTCCCGCCCCAGCACGATCACGCGGCCGACGAGCGGAAGCCACGCGTCGATCCGATGCTCGACCACGACCAGCGTCGCCGCGCTGCGCTCGAGGGAGCGTGCCACGGCATCCCTCACCTCGGCGACGCCCGCGGGGTCGAGGTTGGCCGTCGGCTCATCGAGCAGCAGCAGGCCCGGCCGCATCGCGAGCGCCCCCGCGAGCGCGAGCCGCTGCTTCTGTCCGCCCGAGAGCGCCGACGTGGATCGATCCAGCGGCACATCGAGACCCACGGCATCCAGCGCCTCGCCGACCCGCGTCCAGATCTCGGGACGCGGCACGCCGAGGTTCTCGCAGCCGAATGCGACATCGTCGCCGACCCTCGCGAGGATCGCCTGGCTGTCCGGGTCCTGCAGCACCATCCCGGCGCGGCCGCGCGCGTGCGCGGCGGGGACGCCGTCGAGGGTGAGCGACCCGGTCGTGTCGCCCTCGTCGTCGCCGCCGAGCACGCCCGCGAGCGCGTGCAGGAGGGTCGACTTGCCCGCACCCGACGCCCCGAGCAGCAGCACCCGCTCCCCGGGCTCGATGCGCAGATCGATCCCGGAGAGCGCCCATGCGTGGCGCGATGCATAGCGCCACCCCCAGCCCGCCGCCGTCACGGCGACGGGGCGGGGCGGGGCGGGTGCTGCGCCCATGTCAGACGCGGCGGGTCACCTCGCGGCCCGACGCGAACCGGTTCAGGGCCCCCGTCGCCGCGAGGCCCCGGGCGATCAGCCACGATCCGAGGCCCGCGATCACCGCGCCCGAGATCGTCGTCGCGAGGATGTAGACGATCGTGAACGTCGCGTCGGCGCCGGCGTACCAGAGGAGGCGGTCGTTGATTCCGCACGCGAGGCCCGCGCCGGCGCCGGCGAGCATCGCCACCGGGAGGCGCCAGACGGCGTAGGCGAAGAGGAGGAAGACGATCTCGGCGCCGAGACCCTGCACGAGCCCCGACACGATCGTGAGCGGCCCCCACTGGTTGCCGACGAGCGCCGAGATGACGGCGGCGAGCAGCTCGGTGTACAGCGCGGCGCCGGGCTTGCGGACGATGAGGGCGCCGAGCACGCCCGCGACGAGCCAGGGGCCCGCGAGCAATCCCTGCAGGCCCGGCAGCAGCGGCGAGAGCAACTCGCTCGGCCCGAGGTACGCGACGTTCCACACGAGGAACAGCGCCGCGCAGGCGACGGCGATGACGCTGGCGACGACGATGTCGACGACGCGCCACCGCCAGACGATCCCCGCGAATCCGCGGGGGCGAGAAGGGGCGGATGAAGACGTGGACGTGCTCAAGATGTTCTCCTTCCTGCGCTGGCATGACCCAGATCAGGTTCGACGGTCGAAGCGTGGACGCTTCCTCTCAGCCCGGCACACCGGACTCCCGTGGTTGACAGGGGCGAGTATAGCCCCACGCCCCGTTGTACGTTAGGCCTGTGACCCCGAGCGACTCGCCGTCCCCGCCCGCGCTCACGCGGCGCGCGTTGCGCTCCGGCTCGACCCGGGGCGCGACGGACGGAAGCGTCGCGGTCGCCGAACCACCCGGGCCAGACGAGGCGGATGCCGCGGCATCCACCTCCCCCGACGAAGCCGCCGCCGAAGCCGCCGCGTCCTCGCCCCGGGCCCTTGCGTGGGTCGACGAGAGCGCGCTCGGCACGGGCGCCGCCGCCGCGCCGCAGGGCTGGGAGCCGCCGCTCGTGGAGCGCTGGCCCTCCCGCTTCGCGTGGCGTCGCGCGGCGCTCACCCCCCTCGTCGTGGTGGTGACGCTCGCCCTCGTCTACTCCGCGACCATGCTGCTCTGGCCGCTGCACGCGGTGCAGCCGCAGGTCGAAGCGTCGAGCGTCACGACGACGCCCGCGGCCGCCGTCTCCCCCGCCTGGCCCGCCGACGGCTCGGCGGCGGTCGGCGTGCCGGGCCTGGGCTCCCCGCTGGCGAGCTCGGGCCAGGCCGTGCCGATGGCGAGCATCACGAAGGTGGTCACGGCGCTCGTCGTGCTCGACGGGATGCCGCTGGGCGTGGGCGAATCGGGCCCCTCGTACACGTTCACGTCGGCGGATCGCGCCGACTACCGCGCCACGATCGCCTCGGGCGAGTCCGCACTGCCGTTCCCCACCGAAGACGCCCTCACGCAGTACCAGCTCCTCGAGGGGCTCCTCATCGGGTCGGCGGGCAACTACGCCGACTTCCTCGTCGCGCAGCAGTACCCGTCGCAGGCCGCGTACGTCCGCGCCGCGAACGAATGGCTCGCGGCGCACGCGCTGACGGGCATCACCGTCGTCGACCCCTCCGGGATCAGCGCTCGCAACGTCGCGACCCCGGCGGCGCTCATCTCGCTGGGGCAGCAGGCGATGGCCGATCCCGTGATCGCGGAGATCGTCGCGAAACCGTCGGTCGAGCTTCCCGGCGTGGGGCTGGTGGAGAACACCAACGCCCTGCTCGGCGACCCGGGTGTGGTCGGGGTCAAGACGGGATTCCTCGGCCGCGACTACAACCTGCTGACGGCACGCGATCTCGAGATCGGCGACACGACGGTGCGCGCCTTCGTCGCAGTTCTCGGTCAGGACAGCGCGGAGGCGCGCTTCGCCGAGACCCGCGCGCTGCTGGCGTCCCTGGACGCCCCGCTCCAGCCGACCGTCGCCGTGCCCGCCGGCACGGTCGTCGGCACCGTGACGACGCTGTGGGGCGACCCGGTGCAGCTGGTCACCCGCGACGACGCGGCCGTCATCCTCTGGAACGGCGGAACGAGCGTCGCCTCGATGCAGCTGGGTGTGGCCGACACCGCCGACGCACGCGAGGAGGGGGATGCCGGGGGCGTCCTCCGCGTGACGGGTCCCTTGGATGCCGCGGAGTCCCCCGTCGTGCTCGCGGCGCCGGTGGCGGATCCCGATCCGTGGTGGCGGCTGACGCATCCGCTCGAGCTGCTCGGGCTCTCCCCCGGCGCGTGAGCGCGGGCCTCGCTACAGTGAGCGCAGACCCCCTCCGACAGGAGCCGCCGTGGCACGCCTGCTTCTGGGGATGGACGGTGCTCGCGACGGTGCTCATCGCCCTCGGCGCGCTGCTCGCGCCCGTCGCGGTCGTCGCCGCGTGGGCCGACGTGCAGCTGAGCGACACCGACCGCTTCGTGCAGACCTACGCGCCGCTCGCCGAAGACCCCGCCGTGCAGGCATTCGTCGTCAGCCATGCCCAGGTCACGGGCGCCCTCGCGGGCCGGGAGGGGTCGGCGATCTCCCTCGGCGACGACGGCACGATCGGCATCCGGCTCGCCCCCATCATGGATGCCGTCACGGGGGCGCTCGTCGCGCAGGGCATCGGCCTCGCCGACGCGATCCCCACGATCGATCGCACGATCCCGATCGCGCAGTCCGACGCGCTGCCCTCCGCGCAGCTCGGGTACTCGCTCGCCCTCGCGGCGGGCCTGTGGCTGCCGTGGGTCGCCCTCGGGCTGCTGGCCGCCGGCGTGCTCGTGGCCCGCCGGCGCGCGGTCGCGCTCGTGGCGGCGTCCGTCTCGCTCGCGACGGTCTGCGCCGTGCTGGTCGCGGGCTTCGCCGCGGGCCGCATCGCCTTCCTCGCCACCGTGAGCCCCGGCATCCTGCCCTCGGGCGCCGCCGATGCGGTGTACGCGACCTTCACGGGCGCGATGCGCGACACGGCGACGGCCCTGCTGGTCCTGGCCCTGGCGGTCGCCGTCGTGGCCTGGTTCGCGGGACCGTTCGCGATCCCTCGGCGCCTGCGCGCCCTCGTGCATTCGGGTGCGGGCATGGCGCGGCGCACGCTGGAGAGCCGCGGCCTCGGCACGGGCCGCGTGGGCGCGTGGCTCTTCCGGCAGCGTGTGTTCGCCCGCGCTGCCGTGGCGGTCGCGGCGGCGGCGGTCGTGCTGTTCGTCCGCCCCCTCACTCCCGGCCTCGTGATCTGGACGCTCACCGCCGCCGCCGCGGTCGTGCTCCTGCTGGAGGTGCTCGAGCGCCCGATCACCGACGCCGGAGTCGCGCACGAGAGCGTCGCCCACGAGGGCGTCGATGCGGACGCCCCGGCGACCCCCGCACGCTGAGCCCTCCCCGCCGGACGTCCGCACCGTCTACAGGCCGCCTGCCGCAGCGCCGCCGCCCGCCGCGCGCGACACGGAATCAGACGAACGACACGGCGTGCTGCAGCCTCGTGCGCACGTCGAACATCTCGTTGCCGCCGACGTCGCGCGCGCCCGGCACGCCGCGGCGCAGCACCGTCGCGAGGGCCGAACGCGCGCACACCACGACCGGGATGCCGCGCACCCTGCCCACCTCCACGATCGCCTGCGGGAGGTCGTCGTCGGGCAGCACCACGATCGCGCCGCCGAAGCGCACGCCCGCCGCTCGGGCGATGACGCGCATCCGTGCGAGCAGCTCGGCGATCGGCGCCCCGTCCACGTCACCGCCGACGAGCTCGCCCCTGCGCAGCGACACGGGGCCGCCGAAGTCCTCCGACAGCACCCCGTACAGGCCGCTCGGGCTCAGCACGATGTGATCGAGCTTGGCCTCGGGCTCACCGCGACGGCCGGATGCCGCGACGTCGTGCCACACCGTGAAGCCCATCCCGAGATCGGCGACGATCCGGGCCGTCTCCTCCTCCGCGAGCGCATCGGCGAGGAGGCGCCGGATCTCGTGCGGCGCCCGGCGCACGAGCGCGGGGTCGTAGGGGTCGTCGACGTCGACCCCCCGCCCGGCCCACTCCCGCACGAGCACGAGGTAGCGCTCCCGGCGCCATCCGCCCGGGTGCCCGTACACGCGCGCCTTCGGGCGGGTGTCGGCGGGGGCTCCGCGCGGGCGCCAGCCGGGCGCGTCCGGCTGCGGCGCGTACTCGCCGAACCCGTGACCCCGGTCGTAGGCGGCACGCGACTCCGGCGTTCCCACCAGCTCCCACGCCCGCTGCACCTGCACGAACGCCGCCGCATCGCCGCCGGTGTCGGGGTGGGTGGCGCGCAGCCGCAGCCGGTAGGCGCGGCGGAGGTCCTCGTCGCCGGCGTCGGCGGCGACCCCGAGGACGTCGTAGGCGGACTGGGAGAGCGGACTGTCGAACATCCGGCCCTGCCCTTCCCGCCGCGCGGCGGCTTACAGGCTACCCCGGCGCAGCCGGGCACCCGCCCGGCGGAGCGTGTCAGCGGCGGGGGCGGCGTGCGTAGGCCGCGGCATCGCGGCTGGAGAGCGCGAGAAGGACGAGCACGTCCAGCCCGAGCGTGAGCAGCGTCGTGGACATCCGGATGTCCTGGTCGCCCGTCCACCAATGCAGGAACGCCGCCGAGATCGACAGGGTCGAGACGATCATGACGATCACGCGCGGCCAGTTGTGTCCGCGGTAGATGAAGATCGCCAGCGTCAGGTCCAGCACGAGCGTGACGCCCACGACCGCGACCACGATGGCGAGGGCCGCCTGCTCGACGTCGGGGGTGATGGAGACCACCCCGATGTCGTCGACCGTGTCGCGAAGGACCGATCCCCAGTCGCCGACGAGGCTCCACAGCCACAGCACGCCGGCCATCACCCGAAGCAGCACGAGTCCCGCGCCCGCCGTCGTGGCGAGAGGGCGCGGCATCCGGGAGGGGGCCGACAGCGGAGCGACGAGGTCCCGCGGCGACTCGTACGCCGGACGCTTGCGCGGTTCGGTCATGCCGTCGCCTCCGCACCGCGCGCCCCGTCGTCGGCGCCCGCGAGCGCGCGCACGTCGACGATCGGGAGGTCGCCGTCGGTGCGGATGCTGTCGCCTCCGCCGTTGCGGGCGTGGTAGCCCGTGGAGAAGTCGGCGATGACGGTGACGCCCAGGCGCGGATGCGCCGCGGTCAGCGTCGCGACGATGTGATCGCGCTCGATGTCGGTGTCGGCGTCGATCCGGTGCGTGATCTGCAGCGTGAACAGCGACAGGCCGACGGCGGTGTCGAACGTCCCCGCGGCGAGCCAGTCGACGCGGATGCCGCCCGGCAGCAGCCATCCGTCGGGGCACCGCCAGAACCGCACGTGGTGGCGCTGCGCCGGATTGCCGTCGACCTCCTGCTGGTAGGCGAAGTCCTGCACCCGGGAGAACAGGAAGAGGGGGCTCACGGGGGCCTCGCGATAGCTGCGCCTACGCAGCGTGGAGGTGACGATGCGCCATGACGATGCGAGCGTCACGGGGTCGGCGCGCGTCCAGCCGGCGGCGCGCATCGCCTCCTCGATCTGCTCCCCCGTGCCGAGGAACGCGAGATTGACGGGATCGCCCAGCAGGCCGTCGCTCGTGCGGGTGCGGCCGATGAAGTAGTCGGGCACGTAGATGGTCGTGAGGATGCGGTGCAGCCGCGGCAGCACGAGGTAGGCGATCAGCACCCAGAACGCCACGGCCAGGGGCACGCCCCACCAGCCGATCTGGAACGACTCCGTCACGCCCAGGTAGGCCAGCCACAACGATGCGAGCCCGGCGAACACGAAGAAGAACCAGTCCAGCGCCACCCCGAGGGAGTATCCGCGCCGGCGAGGCGGACGCGGCGTGTCGCTGCCCGTCATGCCGCTCACTCTAGGACCAGAGGGGCACCTCGGGCCGGTACTGCAGCGCCGACCACGCGGCACCGGGCAGCACGTCGCCGAGCGAGGCAGGACGCCAGGAGGGCGAGCGGTCCTTGTCCACGAGCTGGGCCCGCACCCCCTCGACGAGGTCGGGCTGCGTCGCGGCGAACCACATCGCCAGGCCGTACTCCTGCTCGAGCGCGGCGCGCAGTCCCGGCAGGGTGCGGGCGCGGCGGACGGCCTCGAGCGTCACCACCAGCGCCGTGGGCGAGAGCTCGTCGAGGGTCGCGGCGGCGGCGGATGCCCGGGGCTCGGGCCGAGCGCGCAGGCGCTGGATGATCTGAGCCACCGTCGGGGCGGAGAAGGCGTCGTCGATCCAGGCGCGGCCCTCCTCGAGCGACGAGGTGTCGGGGGTCTCGTCGAAGAGGAGGACCAGCTCGGCGGCGCCGGCCGGATCGGCGCGGGTCTCGAACGCCTCGATGAGGGAGCCGAGCCGGTCGGAGGGCACCAGATGATCCGCGAACCCCGCGTAGACGGCGTCGGCGGCATCCATGCTCGCCCCCGTGAGGGCCAGGTACTCCCCGATCCGCCCCGGGGCCCGCGCGAGCAGGAGGCTGCCGCCCACGTCCGGCGTGAAGCCGATGCGGGTCTCCGGCATGGCCAGACGGGAGCGCTCGGTCACGATCCTCACGGCCGCGTGCCCCGCCAGTCCGATACCGCCCCCCATCGTGATGCCGTCGGCGAGCACGACGAGCGGCTTGGGGTACTCGGCGATGGCCGCGTTCAGCGCGTACTCGGCGCGGAAGAAGTCCCCGGCATCCTGCGGCCGGCCGGCAGCGATCGCCTCCGTGAGCCCCCTCACGTCCCCGCCGGCGCAGAAGCCCCGCTCGCCGGCGCCGTCGAGCAGGACCCGCTGGACGTCCGGGTCGTCGCGCCAGGCGTCCAGGGCCGCCGAGATCGCGGCGATCATCGGCGCATCGAGCGCGTTGATCGCCCGGGGACGGTCGAGCGTGATCCGTCCGAGTCCGTGCGCGGAGCGCGCGCGGATCGCGGGCGCAGGGGACTCGGGGGCACTCACCCGGGGAACGTTACCGCGGTCCGGAGGCCCCCGCGGGGCGCGGGATGCACAGCGATCGGCGTTTTTCCGGCAGGATAAGGGGGAAAGCGTCCGCAGGCGAGAGGTTCGGCATGCCCGAAGGCGAAGTGCTGGAGTTCTCCGGCGTCACCAAGAGCTTCGGCCGCGTGAGCGCCGTCGACGGCTTCACGGCTCGCGTCGAACCGGGCGTCGTCACCGGCTTCCTCGGGCCGAACGGCGCCGGCAAGACCACGACCATGCGCATCCTCCTGGGCCTCGTGAGGGCGACCAGCGGCCGCGCCCTCATCGGGGGCAAGGCCTACGCCGAGCTCGCCGATCCGCTGCGCACCGTGGGCGCCGCGCTCGAGGCGGCCAGCTTCCACCCGGGGCGCACGGCGGCCAACCACCTCAAGGTGTACGCGCACGCCGCGGGGCTGCCCGCCGGCCGCGTCGACGACGCCCTCGGCGCGGTCGGTCTGAGCGATGTCGGCGGGCGCAAGGTGGGCGGCTACTCGCTCGGGATGCGCCAGCGGCTGGGACTCGCCTTCGCCCTGCTGGGCGATCCGGGGGTGCTCGTGCTCGACGAGCCCGCGAACGGCCTCGACCCGGAGGGCATCATCTGGATGCGCGGGCTGCTGCGCGAGCTGGCCCGTCAGGGTCGCACGGTCTTCGTGTCCTCCCATCTGCTCACGGAGGTCGCGCAGACGGCGCAGCAGCTGCTGATGATCTCGCACGGCCGCCTGGTCTTCCAGGGCGGCGTCGACGAGCTCTCCGATCCCGCCGATCAGGCGGTCCTCGTCGATTCCCCCGACCGCGCGGGCCTCGCGGCGGCGCTGGCCGCCGCCGGGATCGAGACGGATGCCCTGCGGTCGGGCCTCACGGTGCGCGGCGGCGATCCCGCCGAGATCGGCCGGCTCGCGCTCGAAGCGGGAGTGCCGCTGTCGAACCTGCAGCGGCGTGGCCCGTCGCTCGAGGAGGTCTTCCTGGACCTCGTCAACGGCGCTCGGGTGCACCCGAGCGCCGCGGCGACGGTTGCGCCGGCGATGGCGGACGCGGCGCCGACGACGGACGCCCCCGGCGAGCCCGACGCGGCGGGAAGCGCGCCGGTGGATGCGCCCGGGGGTTCCGAGGACGAGGACGACTTCGTCTCGGAGGCGCCCGAGGTCGAGATCCTCGCTCCCGCCCTCGGCGCACAGGACCTCGACGGCAACCCCGCGCGCACTGACCCCGCGCACACTGAGCCCGCAGACACCGAGCCCACCGAGGCCGGGCCCGCCGACGATCGTGAGCACGACCGGGAAGGGGACGACCGATGAGCCTGGCCACCGCCACCCGTTCCGAGGCGACAAAGCTCCTGACCACCGCCGGCTGGTGGATCCTCGCGCTCGTCCTTGTCGTCTACGTCGGCACCACCGCCGCGGGCATGGGATTCCTCTTCGCGGCATCCGCCTCCGGCAACCTGGGCGGCGGCGCCACGGCCCCCGAGGTGCCCTCCGACGGCCTCGCCCCGCTGCTCTACAGCCTCGGCGGCTCCGTGGGCTACGTCTTCCCGCTGCTGATCGGCACGCTCATGGTCACGAGCGAGTTCCGCCACCAGACCCTCACCCCCACCTTCCTCGGCACCCCCCGGCGCGGCACGGCACTGTGGGCGAAGGTCGTCGTGGGTGCGCTCATCGGAGGGCTCTTCGGACTGCTCGCGGTGATCGCCGCCGTCGGGCCCGCCGCCGCGCTGCTCGCGGGCTTCGGCCTCGACACCGAGCTCGGCGCCGGCGACGCCTGGGCTCTCATGGGGCGCACCCTCATCGCGATGGCCCTGTGGGCGCTCGTCGGTGTCGGGGTGGGGGCGCTCGTGCGCAACCAGGTCGTCGCGATCGTCGTCGTGCTCGCCTTCACCCAGTTCATCGAGCCGCTGCTGCGTCTCGCGGGCAGCTTCGTCGACGGACTCGACGAAGCGACCCGGTTCCTGCCCGGCGCGGCGAGCGACGCCCTCATCGGCGCCAGCATCTTCAACGTCATGGGCGGTCAGGGCTCCGCGCCCCTCGAGTGGTGGGGCGGCGGTCTCGTGCTGCTGGTCTACGCCTTCGTGCTGCTCCTCGTGGGGCACATCGCCAGCTGGACCCGCGACGTCACCTGAGAGCGATCCGGCGCCGGCCCGGGGCAGGCGTCAGGTCGCCGGCGCGGTCCTCGCCGGTCGGGTGCGAGGCCGCTTGGCGGGACGCGCGGGCGGTGCGATGTCGGCGACGTCTGCCGCCTCGTCGGCGGCGTCGAGCCGGAGCGCCTGAATGAGCTGCACGCCGTGGCGCGTCGTGAGCACCAGGCGGTCGAACTCGTCATGACCTTCGAGGTCGATGACGACGCTCGGGCGGCGCCCCCGGACGACGGCGAAATCGACGCTGTTGCCCGACTTCCAGCACCCCATCGCCACGATGCCGGGCACGGCGGTGCCCGGGCTCGGCACGCCGCGCAGCCAGATCCAGGCATCCTCGGTGAGCATCACCTTCGCGATCCGCGCGCGAGGGACCGAGATGTTGCCGCGTCGACGGGAGAGCACGCGCTCCGCCGGCGACAGGGCGACCTCCAGCCGATCCGAGTCGAGCAGCAGCGTCACCATGCACCCAGTCTGCCGCACCCCGCGCCCGGTCGCCCGCGCAATTGCTCACGGAGCGGCAACGATCCGGCTCGGGGGGGCGAGCGGGCCGGGGTAGGGTCGGGGCGTGCTGCAGGTGTGGGGAATCGACGGGCTGCCCGAGATCGCGGCGGGAGACGACCTCGTCGGACTCATCGCGGATGCCGCGGCGGCAACGCTCCGCGACGGCGACATCCTGGTCGTCACCTCCAAGATCGTCTCGAAGGCGGAGGGGCGCTTCGTGCGCGCCGACGACCGCGAGGACGCCATCACCGCCGAGACGGTGCGCATCGTGGCGACCCGCTCCCATGGCGAGCGCACGACGCGCATCGTCGAGAACCGCCTCGGCATCGTCTCGGCCGCCGCGGGCGTCGACGCCAGCAACACCCCGACGGGCACGGTGCTGCTGCTGCCGCAGGATCCGGATGCCTCGGCGCGCGCCCTCGCGTCCGGCCTCCGCGAGCGCACGGGCGCGCACGTGGGCGTCCTCGTCTCCGACACCCTCGGCCGCGCATGGCGCGAGGGCCAGACCGACCACGCGATCGGCGCGGCGGGCGTCCGCGTCTTCGACGACCTGCGGGGAGGCGTGGACGCCCAGGGACGACCCCTCCTGGTCACCCAGCCGTGCGTCGCCGACGAGCTGGCCGCCGCCGCGGACCTGGTCAAGGGCAAGACGAGCGGCATCCCCGTGGCCGTCGTTCGCGGGCGCGGCGACCTCGTGGGGCCCCTCGATCTGCCCGGTGCGCGCTCCATCGTGCGGCCGGCCGAGAGGGACATGTTCCGCCAGGGGGCCGACGAGGCCTTCGCCGCCGGCAGGGCGGCCGCGCTCGCGGAGGCTACGTCACGACCGTGATCCGCGTCGAGGACGGAGCCCGTCCCTCCGGACGATGGAAGACTGACGCGGTGCCCACCTCTCCCCCCACCGCACCCCTCTCCGTCGCGGCGGCGCTCACCCGCGCGGCGCGGGACGAGCGCCTGCACGTCGACGAGGTCGAGGCGCTGCTGCGCGCGACCGGAGAGGATGCCGATGCGGTGCAGGACGCCGCCGCATCCGCCCGCGACGAGGGGCTGCGGCTCGCGGGGCGGCCCGGCGTGCTCACTTACTCCCGCAAGGTCTTCATCCCGCTCACGACGCTGTGCCGGGACCGCTGCCACTACTGCATCTTCGTCGACACCCCCGGTCAGCTGAAGCGGGCGCACAAGCCGCCCTACATGACGGCGGAGCAGGTGCTCGCGGTCGCACGACGGGGCGCGGCGCTCGGCTGCAAGGAGGCCCTCTTCACCCTCGGCGATCGTCCCGAGGACCGCTGGCCGCAGGCGCGCGCCTGGCTCGACGAGCACGGCTACGCCACGACGCTCGAGTACGTCGCCGCGATGGCGCGCCTCGTGCGCGACGAGACGGGCCTGCTCCCCCACCTGAATCCGGGCGTCATGACGTACGACGAGATGCTCGCGCTGCGTGGGACCGCGCCCTCCATGGGCATGATGCTCGAGACGACCTCGCGGCGCCTCTACGAGGAGCCCGGCCAGGTGCATAACGGCTCGCCCGACAAGGACCCCGCGGTGCGGCTGCGCGTGATCGACGACGCCGGGCGCGCCCGCGTGCCCTTCACGACGGGGATCCTCGTGGGGATCGGGGAGACCCTGCGCGACCGCGCCGAATCGCTCGTCGCCCTGCGCGACGCGCACGCGGCCCACGGCCACATCCAGGAGGTGATCGTGCAGAACTTCCGCGCCAAGCCCCGCACGGCGATGCGGGGCGCGCCGGACGCGGACCCGCGCGAGTACGTGGCCACGATCGCCGTCGCGCGGCTCGTGATGGGTCCGCGCATGCGCATCCAGGTGCCGCCCAACCTCTCGGACCCGGCCGAGTTCGCGCTGCTCGTGGCCGCCGGCGCCGATGACTGGGGCGGGGTCTCGCCGGTCACGGCCGACCACGTCAATCCCGAGCGCCCCTGGCCCGATCTCGACGAGCTCGCCCGGCTGACCGAGGGCCTCGGCTTCGCGCTGACGGAGCGCCTGACGGCGCACCCCGAATACGTGCAGGATGCCGAGCGCTGGCTCGACCCGGAGGTCGTCCCGGCGACCCGGGCGCTCGCCGATGCGCAGACGGGTCTCGCGGTGAGGTCGGCGCGCGCCGCCGCACCCCCGCGCCGCCCGCGCGCGACCGCGGAGGGGCTGGCGGATCGCGCGGCGTCCGAGCCCGGCGCGCTCGACGACGACGACTGGGTACGTCTTCTGCGCGCCGAGGGCGACGCCCTCGAGGCACTGACCCGCGCCGCCGACGACGTCCGCCGCTACACGGTGGGCGAGGCGATCGGCATCGTCGTCAACCGCAATGTCTCCTCCGCGCAGTACCGCGCGACCGGTGGCGACGGCCGCGACACCTACGACCTCGCCGACCTGCGCCGCATCGCCGCCGACGCCCGCGAGCTGGGCGCCACCGAGATCTGCGTGCAGGGGACGCCCGCGGCATCCGAGGCCCCGGACGCGGCCCTCGAGATCGCCCGCGCGATCCGGGGCGAGGCCCCCGGCATCCACCTGCACGCCTTCCGTCCCGCCGACGTGCGGCATCTGGCGCGCGGGACCGGCCGCGACATCGACGCCGCCTACGCCGCGCTGCGGGATGCCGGAGTGGGGACCGTGCCGGGCACGGGCGTCAAGGTGCTCTCGGAGCGGGTGCGGCGCCTCGTCGCCCCGGAGGACATCGAGATCGAGCGGTGGCTCGAGGCGATCCGCGCGGCGCACCGCGCCGGGCTGCGGTCGACCTCGGTGCTCTTCTACGGACACGTCGAGACGGCCGGGGAGCGCATCGCGCACCTGCGCACCCTCTCGACGCTGCAGCGGGAGACGCGCGGATTCACGGAGTTCGTGCCGATGCCGCTGCCCGGGCACGGCACCGCTCTCGTGCCCGGGCGCGCGCCGATCGACGAGCACCGCGCGATGGTCGCCGTGTCGCGGCTGATGCTCTCGGAGACCATCCGCCACATCCAGGTGCCGTGGACGCGGCTGCACCCCGCCGAGGTGAGCGCGGCGCTGCGGGCGGGCGGCGACGACCTCGGGGGCACCCTCCTGGACGGGCGGGTGCTGCCGCGCGTCGGCGTCGAGCACGGGCACGAGATGCCGCTCGCGCAGGCCCGGCGCATCGCCGACGGGCTGTTCCGCCCCCTGCGCACGCGCGCGACCGACTACACGGAGCCGGCCCGGGCGGCGCGCTCGTGAGCGGCTCCGTGGACACGGACGTCGACGTCGCGATCGTCGGAGCGGGATTCGCCGGCCTGGCGATGGCCCGCGCCCTCCAGCGCCACGGGCGCCACTCGTTCACGATCATCGAGCGGGGCGAGAGCGTCGGCGGCACCTGGCGGGAGAACACCTACCCGGGCGTCGCGTGCGACGTGCCCGCGGGGCTCTACCGCTTCGCCGACCGTCCCGGTCTGGAGGAGGGGGGCGCCTTCGCGTCCGGCGCGTCGATCCACTCCTACCTGCAGCGCACCGCCCGGGACGAGGGCATCGACCCCGCCGTGCGGCTCGGCACCCACCTGCGGCAGGCCACGTGGGACGGATCGTCGTGGCTCGTGCGCACCGCGGGCCGCGACGACCGCGACATCCGCGTGGGGGCCCTGGTGCTGGCCTGCGGGCGGCTCACCCAGCCGCGCATCCCCGCCGTCGCCGGGCTGGCCGGATTCGTCGGGCCCGTCATGCACACGGCGCGCTGGGACCACTCCGTCGACGTGGCCGACCGCCGCGTCGCCGTCGTCGGAACGGGGGCGAGCGCGATCCAGCTGGTGCCCGAGCTGGTGCGCCGCGGCGCGCACGTCACCCTCTTCCAGCGCAGCCCTGCCTGGATCTTGCCGCGTGAGCACGGTGCGGCGGGCGCGGCAGACGAGGGTCCCGCCGCGCTGCACGCCCGCCTGCGGGAGGAGGGCGAGGCCCGCTTCGCCTCGCGCTCGGGGGATGCCGCCGCCTCCGCCGCCGCGCGCGGCGCCGCCCTCGCGCACCTCGCGGCCCATGTCGAGGACCCCGCCCTCCGCGACGCGCTGACGCCGCGCTACGCCTTCGGGTGCAAGCGGGTGCTGCTCTCGGACGATTTCTACCCGGTCGTCGCCTCCCCGGACGCGACGCTCGAGCCCTCAGCGCTCGCGCGCGTCGAGGGCGGGCTCCTCGTGGCGCAAAGCGGCCGCCGACACGAGGCGGACGTGCTCGTCTTCGCCACCGGGTTCGACGCCTCACGACCCCCCTACGCGTCGCTCGTCGAGGGCGAGGACGGCACGACGCTCGAGGAGCACTGGTCGGAGGGGATGACGGCGGTCGGATCGACGCTCGTGTCGGGCTTCCCCGACCTGTTCGTGCTGGGCGGGCCGAACGCCGCGCTCGGCCACAACTCGGCCGTCCTCCTGCTCGAGGAGCAGGCGGACTTCGCCACCCGCATGCTGCGCTCGCCCCTGCGGCCGCTGCGCGTGCGGGCGGAGGCGGAGGCCGCGGCATCCCGCGACATCGCCTCCCGCGCCGCTGGCACGCCGTGGCTGTCGGGCGGATGCCGCAACTGGTACGTCGACGAGCGCAGCGGCCGCCTCGCACTGCTCTGGCCGGGCACCGTCGCGGCGTTCCGCGAACGCCTCGACGCGATCGGCCCCGACGACCTGCTCCCCGCCCCCGCCGTCGCGGCGGCATGCCTGGAAGGACACGCATGAGCACTCCGATCCGCTTCGGCTACAAGGCCTCGGCCGAGCAGTTCGCGCCGCGCGAGCTGCTCGAGTACGCGGTGCTCGCTGAGGAGGTCGGCTTCGACTCCGTCTTCGTCTCCGACCACCTGCAGCCGTGGATGCACGACGGCGGACACGCCCCGGCGGCGATCCCGTGGCTGGGCGCGCTCGGCTCCCGCACGTCGCGCATCCTCATGGGCACGTCGGTCCTGACGCCGACGTTCCGCTACCACCCGGGCGTCGTCGCGCAGGCGTTCGCGACGCTCGGCTCCCTCTATCCCGACCGCGTCGTGCTCGGTGTCGGCACGGGCGAGGCCCTCAACGAGGTGACCCTCGGTCTCGAGTGGCCGGATCCCCCCGAGCGCTTCCAGCGGATGAAGGAGGCCATCCTCCTCATGCGCGAGCTGTGGACGCGGGACCGCGTCACCTACGAAGGCACCTACTACTCCACCTCGAACGCCACGATCTACGACCGTCCCGATCGCCCCGTGCCCATCTACATCGGGGCATCCGGCCCCGCCGCGACACGGCTGGCCGGCCGCATCGCCGACGGATACATCACCACGAGCGGCAAGAAGCCCGAGCTCTACACCGAGACGCTGCTGCCGGCGCTCGACGAGGGCCTCGGCAAGGCCGGTCGCTCGCGCGAGGACATCGACACCCTCATCGAGGTGAAGGTCTCGTTCCGGCCCGATCGGGCGTCGGCCAGGGAGAACACCCGGTTCTGGGCGCCCCTGGCGCTCTCCCCGGAGGAGAAGACCGGTGTCGACGACCCGCTCGTGATGCAGCGGCTGGCGGCCGGGCTTCCGATCGAGCGCGCGGCGTCCCGCTTCATCGTGTCGGACGACCCCGACGAGCACGTCGCCCGGATCGAACGGTACCTCGACCTGGGCTTCCGCCACCTCGTCTTCCACGACCCCGGTCACGACCAGGAGGAGTTCCTGCGCCTGTACGGCACGGAGATCCTGCCGCGGCTGCGGGCGCGGACGGGCGGATGACGCACGCGGACGGGCGGATGACGCGCGCGTGGTGGGGCGTGATCGTGCCGGTCAAGCCGGCCCGATCCGGGAAGTCGCGCCTGCGCGTGGCGGATGTGGATCGTGAGCGCCTCGCGCGGGCGATCGCGCTCGACACGATCGCCGCGGCCCGGTCGTGCCGCGCCGTCGGCGAGGTCGTGGTCGTGACCGACGACGAAGAGATCTCCCGCGCCCTCGCCGCAGCCCGCGGCATCCGCCTCATCGCCGAGGGCGACCGCCCGCGGGGCATCGACGCCGCCGTCGCGCTCGGCGCCGGCGCGCTGGGGCGCGACATGCCGCGGGCGGCGCTGCTGGGCGATCTCCCCGCCCTCGCGCCGGCCGATCTCGAGGTGGCCCTCGCCCTCGCCGCGACGCGCGAGCGAGGGGTCGTGGCGGATGCCGAGGGCTTCGGATCCACGCTCGTAACCGCGGCTGCGGGGCATGCGCTGCGCACCGCGTTCGGCGAGGACTCGCTGCGGCGGCACATCGCGCTCGGCTGCGCTCGGCTGGAGCTGCCCACGGCATCCACGCTGCGCCGCGACGTCGACACCGCCGATCAGCTCACGACCGCCGCGGCGCTCGGGCTCGGGCCGCGCACGAGCGCCGTCGTGGGCAGCGCGCTCGCCGCCGCGTCCGCCACCCCGCCCGCCCCGCGGCGGGACTAGGTTGGGCGCGTGGCCGAACCCCTCCCGCGTCGGCAGCGCCTCGTGCTCGCGATCGCCGTGCTCGCCTCCTTCGTCGCGTTCCTCGACGGCACGATCGTCAACGTCGCCCTGCCCGCGATCGACCGCGAGCTCGGCGGCGGGCTCGTCACCCAGCAGTGGACGGTGGACGCGTACCTCATCACCCTCGGCGCGCTGATCCTGCTCGCGGGGTCGGTGAGCGACGCCTTCGGCCGCATCCTCGTGCTGCGCATCGGGCTCATCGGCTTCGGCATCGCCTCCGTCGCGATCGCCGCCGCCCCCGACCCCCTCGTGCTCGTCATCGCCCGCGCCGCTCAAGGAGCGGCGGGCGCCTTCCTCGTGCCGAGCTCGCTGGCCCTCATCACCTCGACGTTCCGGGATGCCGCGCAGGGCCGCGCGATCGGGATCTGGACCTCCCTCACGACCGGCGCGATGGTCGTCGGCCCGCTGATCGGCGGGCTCTTCGTCGACCTGCTCTCCTGGCGACTGGCGTTCCTCATCAACGTCGTGCCGATCGCGGCGACGCTCTGGCTGCTGCGCCGCCTCGGCGAGCGCGAACAGCGTCGCCCCGACGCGCGGATCGACTGGATCGGCGCGTCGCTGTGCACGCTCGGCCTCGGCGCCGCCGTGTTCGCGCTCATCGAGCAGCCGAACCTCGGCTGGGGCTCTCCGGCGATCTGGGCCCCCCTGGCGGCGGGGCTGCTCATGTTCGGGCTGTTCCTCGTGCGCCAGCGCACGACCCGCGCGCCCATCCTGCCGCTCGACCTCTTCCGGGCCCGCAACTTCTGGACCGGCAACATCGCAACGGCCTTCGTCTACGGCGCCCTCGCCCTCAACGGCTTCGTCGTGGCCGTCTACCTGCAGCAGGGCGCCGGGCTCACCGCGACCCTCGCGGGCCTCGCGAGCCTGCCGATCACGATCATGATGATCCTGCTGAGCGCCCGCTTCGGCACGCTCGCCGGCCGCCACGGGCCCCGCCTGTTCATGACGGCGGGACCGCTACTCATGGCCGCGGCATCCCTTCTGCTGCTCACGGTCTCACCCGAGTTCTCCTACTGGTGGCAGGTGCTGCCGAGCATGCTCGTGTTCGGGCTGGGCCTGGCGGTGACGGTCTCGCCGCTGACCTCGGCGATCCTCGGCGCGATCGAGACGGAGCGCTCGGGCATCGCATCCGCCGTCAACAACGCCGTCTCGCGCGTGGCCGGGCTCCTCGTCGTCGCGACGATCGGCCTCATCGTGGGCGGACGACTCGACCTGGACGGGTTCCACCGCGCCGCGATCGCGACGGCCGTGCTGATGCTCGCGGGCGGGCTGGTGTCGTGGGCCGGCATCAGGAACCCGGCCCGGATGCCGCAGCCGGAGCCCACGGCCCGCTGACTCCCCTCCCGCGCGGCCTCCTGTCAGACTGAACGCATGGCCGTCATCGAGAACTCGAAGCTCACCATCGTCGGCGCCGGCAGCGTGGGGGCCAGCGCGGCGTACGCGGCCCTCATTCGCGGATCGGCGCGGCACGTGGCGCTCTACGACATCGCGACGGAGAAGGCCGAGGCCGAGGTCCTCGACCTCGCGCACGGCACGCAGTTCACGGGCGCGAGCGACATCATCGGCGGCAGCGACCTGTCCGTCGTCGAGGGGTCGCACGTCGTCGTCGTCACGGCCGGCGCGAAGCAGAAGCCCGGGCAGTCGCGCATCGAGCTCGCCGGCACGAACGCCTCGATCCTCGAGCGCATGATGCCGCAGCTGCTGGAGGTCGCCCCGCACGCCGTCTACGTCATCGTCACGAACCCGTGCGACGTGCTCACGGTGCTCGCCCAGGAGTCGACGGGGCTGCCGCCCGAACGCATCTTCGCCTCGGGAACCGTGCTCGATACGTCGCGCCTGCGCTGGAAGCTCGCGGAGCGCGCGGGGGTGGGCACCGGGAGCGTCCACGCGTACATCGTCGGCGAGCACGGCGACACCGAGTTCCCGCTCTGGTCCAAGGCCACCATCGGAACCGTGCCGATCCTGGACTGGGAGTCGGGCGGCACCCCGCGGATGACCACGGCGGAGCTCGACCAGATCGCGCTGGACGTGCGGGGCGCCGCCGAGAAGGTCATCCAGGGAAAGGGGGCCACCAACTACGCGATCGGCCTCTCGACGGCCCGCATCGTCGAGGCGGTCCTCCGCGACGAGCGCGCCGTGCTCCCGGTCTCCACGGTGCTGAGCGACTTCCACGGCGTCGACGGCGTCGCGCTCTCCGTGCCCTCGGTCGTGAGCGCCGCCGGCGCGGTCCCGATCCGCGAGACCTCGTTCGCCCCGCGGGAGCTCGAGCTGCTCCACGCCTCCGCGGACGCCCTGCGGCGGGTCGCCGACTCCCTCCGGAGCTGAGCCGTGCCGCACCTGACCTCTCCCGCCATCGCCGAGACCGGATACGTCGTCCTCGACCCGTTCGATCCCGTCGATGCCGCGCAGTGGCGATCCCTCGAGTACATCGGCTGGCGGTCCTCGGGCGTGACGCGGTTCGCTCCCCTGGCCAGCTACGACGGCTCGGTGGACTGCAACGGCTTCTGGAACCGCACGCCGCCCCGCACCGACAAGGACGGGGTGTGGGTCGACGCACAGGCGGCGCTCGCCCCGGCGCTCGTCGGGCTGGCCCGGGAGCCCGGTGCGAACGTCGGGCGGTGCCGCGTCGTCGAGCTGCAGCCCAACACGTACGCCGACGCCCTCTACAACCTCCACCACGACGACAACAACCGCCTCAACCCCGACGGCACGGGATGGGTCGTGCGGGGCTTCCTGAACCTCACCGACGACCCGGGTTCGGTGCTCGTCCTCCGCGAGGACCAGCGCGACCCCTCGGGAGAGGTACGCATCCCGTTGGCCGCCGGATGCCGCGTCATCGTCGACACGGAGCGCTACTTCCACGCCGTCTGGCACACGGGCGACTCGCCCCGCTACGCCCTCGTCACCTCCTGGACGTCGGGACCCGAGCTCGACGCGTACATCGCGGCGCACCACGGCCACACGCGGGTGGCGAACCCCCCGCTGGAGCCCGCGCTCCTCGCCGAGGCGCAGGCCGAGCTGCATCGACGGCTCGACGAGCGCGCTCAGATGTTCCAGTCACTCGGCTGACCCGGTGCGCCCGCCCGGCGCCGGTGCGGCGACGGGGGGATGTCGGAGGTCCCGCCTACCCTCGAGACATGGCCACCCGTCGTCCCGCCCCCGCCGCCTACCGCTGCACCGAATGCGGGTGGACGAGCGCCAAGTGGGCGGGCCGCTGCGCCGAGTGCCAGCAGTGGGGCGCGGTCGTCGAGGCCGCACAGCAGACGGGGGTGCTCCGGGGATTCTCGCCGGCGCCGCCCGGGGCGGGCCGGGAGGCGCGGCCCATCACCGAGCTCACGAGCGCCGAGTCCCCGCGGCGGCCGAGCGGCGTGGGCGAGTTCGACCGCGTGCTCGGCGGCGGCATCGTCCCGGGCGCGGCGATCCTCCTCTCCGGTGAGCCCGGCGTCGGCAAGTCCACCCTCCTCCTCGAGGTCGCCGCCCGCTCCGCCCGCGACGGCCACCGTGTGCTCTACGTCAGCGCAGAGGAGTCCACCGCGCAGGTGCGGCTGCGCGCCGAGCGCACGGGCGCCCTCCACGACGAGCTCTACCTCGCCAGCGAGACCGACCTCGCCACACTCATCGGCCAGGTCGACGCGGTCGACCCGGGGCTGCTCATCGTCGACTCCGTGCAGACCGTGTCGTCCTCGCTCAGCGAGGGTCTCGCGGGCCACCCGAGCCAAGTGCGCGAGGTCGCCGCGACGCTCATCCGCATCGCGAAGGAGCGCGGGCTGCCCGTCATCATCGTGGGCCACGTCACGAAAGACGGCTCGATCGCCGGGCCCCGGTTGCTCGAACACCTCGTCGACGTCGTGTGCCACTTCGAGGGCGACCGGCAGACGGCGCTGCGCTTCGTGCGCGCGCTGAAGAACCGGTTCGGTCCCACCGACGAGGTCGGCTGCTTCGAGATGACGGGCGACGGCATCGCCGAGGTGCCCGACCCGTCGGGGCTCTTCCTCGGCAAGGGCGACCCGGTCAGCGGCACGTGCGTCACGATCGCGGTCGAGGGCCGGCGGGCCCTCCCGGTCGAGGTGCAGGCCCTCGTCATCCCGTCGTCCACCCCCAACCCGCGTCGTGTCGTCAACGGCGTCGAGTCCTCCCGCGTGGCGATGATCCTGGCCGTGCTCGAGCGGCGCGCGGGGCTCGGGCTGGCCCAGCGCGACGTCTACGTGTCCACCGTCGGCGGGGTCCGCCTCACCGAGCCCGCCGCCGACCTCGCCATCGCGCTCGCGATCGCGAGCGCCGCGAGCGACCGCGCCCTCGCACCGCGCTCGGCGGCCTTCGGGGAGTTGAGCCTGTCGGGCGAGATCCGTCCCGTCTCGCACGGGGTGCAGCGCCGATCCGAGGCCACGCGGCTCGGCTACCGGTCGCTGCTGGACGCATCCGCCGGCGACGTCGCCCTCGCGCTCGCGAACGCCCGCGTCATCCCCACCCGCCCACCGGCCTGAGGCGGATCGAGGGGCGCACCTGTGCCGATGCGCTCGTCAGTCGGCGAGGGCCGCGATGAGATCGTCGGGCGACGCCTGCATCGGGTGAGGACCGGCGATGTCGAGGAAGACGGTGGTGATCGTCTCGCGGTGGCTGCGCAGGAACGCCAGAAGCCATCCGGGGGACTGCAGCCCCACCGCGGGCGGCAGGTTGGCCGGTTTGTTGAGCGCGTCGCTGAACAGCAGCAGCGCCACCTGACCCGTCTGGGGGTCACGGAAGGTCCACACCTCGCCCGTGTCGAGCGGATTGTCCCGTGCGGCCGGCTTCATGAGCGGCACGACGGTGTTGCCGTTGCGCAACGCCAAGGCGACCGCGGCCATGTCCTGCTTCTCTAGCGCCCGGGCGAGGGCCTCCGAGCGGAACTGCGCCGCGGCGTCGCCCTTGTTCTTGCGTGAGCCGACCATCCCTCCAGCGTAGCCGGGCCAGCGGACCGGCCGGATTCCGCGCCCGCACGCGGGCTCGCGGGCGCGCAGCACCTTCGCCCTCAGTAGAGGAAGATCTGCTTCGTCGAGGCCGCCGTGATGCCGCCGATCGAGACCTGCACGTGGTAGGAAGCACCGCCGCCCGGCGCCTGCGGACGATCGCCGTCGCACGTGTCGACCGAGGAGCGGGTGCGGTCCCACGTCACGGGCGTCGCCGACTCGACGACCTGCCCGGCATCGAGCGTCACCACCATGTCGCTCGGTTCGCTCTGGCAGTCGGTGGAGCGCCACCACGTGTCGCCGCCGCTCGTGACCGTGTACACCTGCTGCGTCGTGCCGACGTTGATCGTGCACGGGCTCGCGCTCGTGTTCGTCAGGCGGATGGAGATCTGCGGGCTCTCCCCCGCGGCGTAGCTCTCCTTGTCCGTCAGCGGTTCGACAGACACGGCTCCGGTCGCGCAGGCGACCGCCTCGAGCGGCGCGTCGGCGGTCTCCTCGGGCAGTGCGTCTCCCGGGTTTCCCGTCTCGGTCGGCTCCGTCGCCGTCGGTGTCGGGGCCGGCGAGGTCACGGACGGCGACGGCGACGGGTTCGCTGCGGGCTCGGCGTCAGCCGCTCCGCGCCACGGCTGCGCGATCAACAGCCACACGAGCGCCGCGATCAGCACGATCCCCAGGATCAGCGCGAGACGCCGACGCCGGTACACGGCGGGCGAATGCCGTCGGGAGCGGGGCGACTGACCGGTCATGCCCTCAGGTTACGTCGGCGGCGCGCGGCGCCCGGGTCGGCGCGCCCGGTGCGGGCCGGACGATGGCCGAGGCATCCGTTCAGTCGAGCGACTTGAGCATCCGGGTGTTGCCGAGGGTGTTGGGCTTGACGTGCGCGAGGTCGAGGAACTCCGCCACGCCCTCGTCGGGGCTGCGCAGCAGCTGCGAGTACACGTCGGGCGGCACGACCTGCTCGCCGATCTCGTGGAATCCCCGCCGCGAGAAGAAGTCGACCTCGAAGGTCAGGCAGAACAGGCGACGGAGCCCGAGCTCGCGCGCATCCTGTTCGAGCCGATCGACGATCTCGCGACCGACGCCGTGGTGCAGCCACTCGTCCACGACGATGAGGGTGCGCACCTCGCCGAGGTCCTCCCACATGACGTGCAGCGCGCCGCAGCCGATGAGGCGTCCCTCGGCGTCCTCGGCGACGACGAACTGCTGGACGGATTCGTAGAGCACGACGAGGTCCTTGCCGAGCAGGATGCGGCGCTGCACGAACGGCTCGAGCATGTCGCGGATGCCGGTCACATCGCCGGTGCGCGCGGCTCGCACGGTGAACTCTGCCATCGCTCCAGCGTAGGCCCGCCGTGACCCCGGGCCGCGCGACAACATTCCGGACCGACCGCGCGCGACGCGCGGCGCCGCGCGCATTACGGCCGTCGACGCCGCATCGTGCCGGAGTGTTGTCCGCCTCCCCCGCGAGGTCCGACACGACGAGAGAGGGGGCCGCCGATGACGGCGACCCCCTCTTCGGTCGTGATGCCCGCACCGGGCTCCGCGAGCCGTCAGTCGGCGGCGGCGATGTCCGGCGTCGCGGCGATCTCCCCCGCGGCTCCGACGCCGACGGCGACCTTGTCTCCGCGCGGTGCGACCTCGAACGTGAACTGGCCGCCCTCGGCATCCACCTTCACGTGGTCGCCGGCGTTCAGCTCGCCGTGCAGGATCTTCTCGCTGAGACGGTCCTCGACCTCGTGCTGCATCGCGCGGCGCAGGGGACGCGCACCGAGCGCGGGGTCGAACCCGATCTCGATGAGCCGCTCCTTGGCCGAGGTCGACAGCTCGATCGTCATGTCGCGGTCGAGCAGGCGCTCGGCGAGGCGCTTCGTGAACAGGTCGACGATCTGCACCAGCTCGGCCTTCGTCAGCTGCGGGAAGACGATGATGTCGTCGAGTCGGTTGAGGAACTCGGGCTTGAAGTGGCGCTTGAGCTCCTCGTCGACCTTGCCCTTCATCCGCTCGTAGCTGGTCTGCGAGTCGCCCTCGATCTGGAAGCCGACGGGACCGCCCGCGATCGCCGACGAACCGAGGTTGGTCGTCATGATGATGACCGTGTTCTTGAAGTCGACGACGCGCCCCTGACCATCGGTCAGGCGACCCTCTTCGAGGATCTGCAGCAGCGAGTTGAAGATGTCGGGGTGGGCCTTCTCGATCTCGTCGAACAGCACGACCGAGAACGGCTTGCGGCGCACCTTCTCGGTGAGCTGGCCGCCCTCCTCGAACCCGACGAAGCCGGGAGGGGCGCCGAACAGGCGCGAGACGGTGTGCTTCTCCCCGAACTCCGACATGTCGAGCGAGATCAGGGCGCCCTCGTCGTCGAAGAGGAACTCGGCGAGCGCCTTCGCCATCTCTGTCTTTCCGACACCCGTGGGTCCGGCGAAGATGAACGAGCCCGAGGGACGCTTGGGGTCCTTCAGGCCTGCGCGCTGGCGTCGGATCGTCTTCGACAGGGCGGCGATCGCCTCCTCCTGGCCGATGACGCGCTGGTGCAGCGCCTTCTCCATGAAGACGAGACGGCTGGTCTCCTCCTCCGTCAGCTTGAAGACGGGGATGCCGGTGGCCTGCGCCAGCACCTCGGCGATCAGGCCCTCGTCGACCACCGCGTGGGAGGCGACGTCGCCCGAGCGCCACTGCTTCTCCAGGCGCAGACGCTCGGCGAGCAGCGACTTCTCCTCGTCGCGCAGCGATGCGGCCTTCTCGAAGTCCTGTTCCTCGGAGGCGAGCTCCTTCTGCTCGCGCACCTTGGCGATCTTCTCGTCGAACTCGCGCAGCTCGGGGGGCGAGGACAGGATCGACAGACGCAGGCGGGCGCCGGCCTCGTCGATCAGGTCGATCGCCTTGTCGGGCAGGAAGCGGTCGCTGATGTAGCGATCGGCGAGGTTCGCGGCGGCGACGATCGCGCCATCCGTGATCTGCACCTTGTGGTGGGCCTCGTACCGGTCGCGCAGGCCCTTCAGGATGTTGATCGCGTGGGGCAGCGACGGCTCGGCGACCTGGATCGGCTGGAAGCGGCGCTCGAGCGCGGCATCCTTCTCGAAGTGCTTGCGGTACTCGTCGAGTGTCGTGGCGCCGATCGTCTGCAGCTCTCCGCGGGCGAGGAGCGGCTTCAGGATGGATGCGGCGTCGATCGCGCCTTCGGCGGCGCCCGCACCCACGAGGGTGTGGATCTCGTCGATGAAGACGATGATGTCGCCGCGCGTGCGGATCTCCTTCGTGACCTTCTTCAGGCGCTCCTCGAAGTCGCCGCGGTAGCGGGAGCCGGCGATGAGCGAGCCGAGGTCGAGCGAGTAGACCTGCTTGTCCTTGAGCGTCTCGGGCACATCGCCCTTGACGATCGCCTGGGCGAGGCCCTCGACGACGGCGGTCTTGCCGACGCCGGGCTCACCGATCAGCACGGGGTTGTTCTTGGAGCGACGCGAGAGGATCTGCATGACCCGCTCGATCTCCTTCTCGCGCCCGATGACGGGGTCGAGCTTGTTGTCGCGGGCGGCCTGCGTGAGGTTGCGGCCGAACTGGTCGAGCACGGCGGATCCGCCCTGCGCGGCCTGCTGGCTCTCGTGCGCTGCGCCGGAGACGGCCGCGGGCTCCTTGCCCTGGTAGCCCGACAGGAGCTGGATCACCTGCTGGCGCACCTTGTTGAGGTCTGCGCCGAGCTTGACGAGCACCTGAGCGGCGACGCCCTCGCCCTCGCGGATGAGCCCCAGGAGGATGTGCTCGGTGCCGATGTAGTTGTGGCCGAGCTGCAGGGCTTCGCGCAGCGACAGCTCGAGCACCTTCTTGGCGCGCGGTGTGAAGGGGATGTGGCCCGTCGGCTGCTGCTGCCCCTGGCCGATGATGTCCTGCACCTGCTCGCGGACGGCATCGAGCGAGATGCCGAGGGACTCGAGCGCCTTGGCGGCGACCCCCTCGCCCTCGTGGATCAGCCCGAGCAGGATGTGCTCGGTGCCGATGTAGTTGTGGTTGAGCATCTTCGCCTCTTCTTGGGCGAGCACCACCACTCGACGGGCACGGTCGGTGAATCTCTCGAACATGTCACTCCTCGGCATCGGCCGTAGACGCCCACTCCTGGGCGATACATCGAGGGTAACCAGCCCTCGGATGCCGCGTGCCCGTGTTCGCCGTGGGCGTGACGGCCGCTCTTCTGCCCGGCGCCGCGCCCCGGTCGGTTCCCCCGACCCCGGGATAGAGCCACCGCGCGCGACCTGCGTCCCCTTTGATGCAGGACGCGCGCGGTGTCAGTCGCCGCCGATGATGTCGACGCGCACGTCCGCGAACTCCGAGGACCCCGTGAGGATCGCGACGGCGCCGGCGTCCTCCTCGACGCCGTCGACGGTCACGAGGGTCGAGCGCGGTGCCATATCGGCGGTGCACACCTGATCGGCGGGCGGGTTCTCGAAGGTCACGGTCACCTCTGCGGGGCCGGTGGCCACGGCATCCTGAAGCACGGGCGGGCAGCCCGAGGAGCCCCAGGTCAGCACGACGAACATGCCGTCGTCGTCGACCCAGCCCGCGCTCGGGAGATAGTCGGTCTCGCCCCCGGACGCGAGTCCCGCGACGCCGTCGAGCTCGGCGTCGCCCATGATCCCGGAGCCCGTGACCTCGATCTCGAGGTCCTGTGTCGGGTCGACCGCCTCGGGCACGTCCACGAGCGTCGCCCGCGGCGCCAGGTCGCGCGTGCACGCGGTGCCCTCCTCGGGCTCGAGCAGCGACACCACGAGGGTGCCGTTGTCGAGCATCGCGGTGTCCTCGACCGTCGGCACGCACGAGGAGCTGCCCCACGTGACGAGGCCGATCATGCGGCCGCCGTCGAGCCACGCGGCATCCGCCTCGATCTCGACGACGTCTTCGGTGGGAGCGAGCGCGGTGGGCTCGGTCGTGGGGGTGGATGCGCACCCGGAGAGCACCACCAGCGCGGCGGCAGCGAGGACCGGCAGCGAGGATAGACGCGCGCTCATGAGAACCCCTTCGACGCGGGGATGCCGCGGCATCCCCGCACGGACACGTCCCATCCTCACGCATCTCGGCCGCGCGGAGGTGTCGGCCCGATAACGATCCGGGAGGCTACTGCAGGGCCGACGTCAGACGCGCGAGATTGTCGAGGACCGTCGACCGGAGGGGCTGCTGACGCCACTCGTCCAGGGTGAGCTCTCGCGAGAGCGAGCGGTACTGATCCTCGACCTCGCGCATCTGATCGACGAACTCCGCCCCGCGCACGAGCAGCGAGATCTCCATGTTGAGACCGAAGGAGCGCATGTCCATGTTGCTCGACCCGATGACGGCGATCTCGTCGTCGACGGTGAGGCTCTTCGAGTGGAGGATGTAGGGCTTCCGGTACATCCAGATCTTCACGCCCGCCTCGAGCAGCGCCTCGTAATAGCTGCGCTGCGCGTGGTACACGATCGCCTGATCGCCCTCCTCCGAGACGAACAGCTGCACCTCGATGCCTCGGTAGCAGGCCGAGGTGATGGCAAGCAGGAGCGCCTCGTCGGGCACGAAGTAGGGGCTGACGATGATGACCTTGCGTTCGGCGGCGTAGAGCAGGCCGAGGAAGAGCCTGAGATTGTTCCCGACATCGAATCCCGGCCCCGACGGAACCACCTGGCAGTCGAGATCACCGGGCCCGGCGCGAAGGTCGTCGAGGTCGAACTCGGCCGTGAGCGCCTCGTTCGTCTCGCTGAACCAGTCGGAGAGGAACACCGCGTTGACGCTCGGGACGATCGCCCCCTCCAGCCGCACCATGAGGTCGACCCAGTGCAGCCCCCGCCGGATGTTCTTCTTCAGGTTATAGGTCGAATCCGTCACGTTCTGCGAGCCCATGAACGCCACGCGCCCGTCGACGACGAGCAGCTTGCGGTGATTGCGCAGGTCGGGCCTCTGCCACTTGCCCTTCAGCGGCTGCACGGGGAGCATGAGCCTCCAGGCGGCCCCCATCGCGTCGAGGCGCTTGAGCGTGCGCCGGTAGTGCGGCTTGCCCCGGTTGGCCCAGTGGTCCAGAAGCACCCGCACCGTCACCCCCCGCGCGGTGGCCTCCTCCATGGCGCGGAAGAAGTCGTCGGTCGCCGCGTCGGTCTGCAGGATGTAGAACTCCACGTGCACGTGCTCGCGCGCGCCGCGGATGGCCTCGGCCATCGCGTCGAGACTCTCCTGGTAGCCCGAGATCAGCTGCGCGGCGTTGTCGCCGGCGAGCGGCATCGCGCCGAGGTGGCGGTTCATGCCGACGAGCGAGGTGAACCATGCCGGAGCGTTGGGGCGCAGCGTGCCGAAGTCGAGATCCTTCGTGCGTTCCCGGATGTAGGCGTTGATCTGCTCCTGCTGCTTGCGACGGTGCCGCGGCAGCTTCGGGTTGCCGATCAGGAAGAACAGCAGCAGCCCCACGACGGGGATGAAGTAGATCGCGAGCAGCCACGCGGTCGCCGAGGTGGGGCGGCGATTGCGCGGGATGACGATGATCGCCCACACGCGGATCGTGAGGTCGAACAGCAGCAGGACAAGCACCGGCCATGTGATGTCGATGTCGAGGACGAGCACGGATCTCCCTACGCTGATTCGTCCTCAGCGTATCGGTGCCGCCCGTCGCGGCTCAGCGCGGCGCGGGGGCGTCGTCGGCGACGGGCGGAAGCCCGCGCTTGCGCCGCTCCTCCGCCTCGATGCGCGCGTACACGCGGCGCTCGGTGCGGTCCATGCGCAGGATGCCCCGGAGGACGAACCAGAACACGGCGGCGACGACGGTCGTCGGCAGCAGCGCCCACACGACCGGCATCCATTCGTCCACCCGCCCATCGTACCCGCCGCGTCGCCCGGGGCTCCTCCCCAGCCCGCCGGAAAAGGGACTCTCCGCCGAACGTGCTCACGGGCGGATGCCGCGGCCCCGGCCCCCGCCAGGCTGGCGCCATGCAGACCGTGTTCAAGGCCGCCGACGCCGCCGACTTCCTCGCCCTCGTCCCCGCTCTGGCCGGCTACCGGCCTGTCGACAGCGTCGCGCTGGTGCTCTTCCGCGGCACACGCACGGCGGGCGTCATCCGCCTCGATCTGGCGGCCTTCCGCGATCCGCTGAGCGTGGACAGCGCCGCGGCGACCGCCGTGGGGCTCGCGTGCAAGGTCGACAGCGTCGACGGGGTCGCCGTCGTCGTCTACACAGACGACCCGCTCCGCGCGGGCCCGGACGACCTGCCCTGCCGCGACGCCGTCGACGCGATCGAGGCGAAGGCGCACGCGTGCGGGCTCCAACTCGTCGACGCCCTGTGCGTCGCGGCCGACGCATGGGGTTCCTACCTCGACGCCGAGACCCCGCCCGGCGGATGGGACCTCGACCGCATCCGGCGACGGGAAGCCGACGTGCCCTTCGCCCTGCCGGCCTCCGGGGCGACGCAGTCCGACGGGGCGTCCCTGCCGGCCGTCGACCTGGCCGAGAAGGAGCGCGTCGCCCGCGCGCACGCTGCGCTGCAGGATGCCGCGGCCGCGCTCGGCTGCGGCGTCGGGCACGGCCGGGGCGATCTCGCCGGCATCGATCCCCGGGCCCTCGCGATCGTCGGCGCCCTGGACGACCTCCCGGCCTTCTTCGAGCGGTCGCTGACGTGGGCGCCGGCCTCGCTCGACCCCTTCGACGCCGCGACCCTGCTGTGGTGCATCGAGCGGCCCGTCTTCCGCGATGTGTTCCTCACGCAGATGTGCGGCGACGTGGAGACCGGCGACGCCACCCTCGCCGATCAGCTGGCCTGGCACGCGGGCGAGGACCTTGCGGAGGACTGCGCCGATGCTCTGCTCGGGCGGGGTCCTCGGCCCGAGCCGGCGCGGCTGACGACCGCGCTCGAGCTGATGCGCCGCGTCGCCGCCACTGCGCCACGGGCTCGCCGCCCCGGTCCGATGTCGGCGGCGGCGTGGCTCTGCTGGGCGCTCGGCCGGTCGACGCAGGCCGCCTGGTTCGCGACCGAGGCCCTGCGAATCGAGCCCGAGCACGGCATGGCGACGATCGTGCTCACGCTGGTTCAGAACGCCGTGCTGCCCGAGTGGGCGTTCGAGCGGCCGTGAGCGGCGTTGCGCGCGCTACTTGACGAGCGGGAAGAGGATCGTCTCGCGGATGCCGAGGCCGGTGATGGCCATGAGCAGCCGGTCGATGCCCATCCCCATGCCTCCCGAGGGCGGCATGCCGTGCTCGAGCGCGCGGAGGAACTCCTCGTCGATGCGCATGGCCTCGACATCGCCCCGCGCCGCCAGCTTCGCCTGTTCCACGAACCGCTCCCGCTGGATGACGGGGTCGACGAGCTCGGAGTAGCCGGTGGCCAGCTCGAACCCGCGCACGTAGAGGTCCCATTTCTCCACGACGCCCGGCTCGGTGCGGTGCTCGCGCACGAGCGGGCTGGTGTCGACGGGGAAGTCCATGACGAAGGTGGGGCGCTCGAGGCCCGTCTTGACGAAGTGCTCCCACAGCTCCTCGACGAGCTTGCCGTGCGTGGCGTGGGGGGGCTCCTCGATGCCCGCCTCCGCCGCGAGCGCGCGGAGCTCGTCGATCGAGGTCGCGGGGGTGACCTCTCGCCCCGCCGCCGCGGAGAGCGACGGGTACATCGAGATGCGGTCCCAGTCGCCGCCGAGGTCGAACTCGGTGCCGTCGGCCCACGTGACGCTCGTCGATCCCGCGACGGCGCGGGCGGCATCCTGGATGAGCTCCTGCGTCAGGTCGGCGATGCCGTTGTAGTCGCTGTAGGCCTGGTACGCCTCGAGCATCGCGAACTCCGGGCTGTGCGTGGAATCGGCACCCTCGTTGCGGAAGTTGCGGTTGATCTCGAACACCCGCTCGAGGCCGCCGACGACGGCGCGCTTGAGGAAGAGCTCAGGAGCGATGCGCAGGTAGAGCTCGGTGTCGAAGGCGTTCGAGCGCGTGACGAAGGGCCGGGCGCTCGCGCCGCCGTGCTGCACCTGCAGCATCGGCGTCTCGACCTCGACGAATCCGTGCGACGAGAACGTGCGCCGCAGGGATGCGTTGACCTCGGCGCGGGAGAGCACCGTCTGCCGGGCCTGGTCGCGCACGATCAGGTCGAGGTACCGGCTGCGCACCCGGCTCTCCTCGCTCAGCTCGGAGTGCAGATTCGGCAGCGGAAGCAGCGCCTTCGCCGCGATCCGCCAGTCCGAGACCATGATCGACAGCTCGCCGCGGCGGCTCGAGATCACCTCTCCCGACACGAAGACATGGTCGCCCAGGTCGACCAGGTCCTTCCAGCGCTGCAGCGACTCCTCGCCCACTTCGGCGAGCGAGACCATCGCCTGGATGCGGCTGCCGTCACCCGACTGCAGGCTCGCGAAGCACAGCTTGCCGGTGTTGCGGCTGAAGACGATGCGTCCGGCGACACCGGCCCGCGCGCCCGTGCGGGTGTCCGCCTCGAGCTCGCCGTACTCCGCGCGCAGCGCCGGGATGGTCGTCGTGATCGGAACGGCTACGGGGTAGGCGCCGCCCGCGGCATCCGTCCGCTCCTCGATGAGGCGCTCCCGCTTGGCCAGGCGCACCGCCTTCTGCTCGAAGACGTCGTCCTCGGCGGTGGTGTCGGCGGGCACGTCGGAACGATCGGTCATGACGGGGGGCTCCTTGCGAAAAGTCGGGGCCAGTCTACCGGCGGCCCGTTTTTGCCCCCGCCGTCAGCCGATGTAGATCTCGGTGTTGTCGATGAAGCGGTGCCCCGCGACCGTGGCGGCGATGAGCGCGACCGCGGGCCCGCGATGGCCCTCGTCCACCGGCAGGAACGTTCGCGGGTCGACGACGACGAGATAGTCGAGGCGGATGCGCTCCTCGCCCATCAGCGAGGACTGCGCCGCGGCGATGCACGCATCGACTCCGCGATCGGCGTTGGATGCCGCGGCCTCGAGAGCGCGGGGAAGCCGCGTCGCCGCGGCGAGATCCCGCGGCTCGAGCATGCCCACCCGCGTCGAGACGGGCAGGCCGTCCTCCCCGCGTACGGTGTCGACGCTCAGCACCTCGACGCCGAAGAACAGATCCGACACCATCCGCTCCACGAGGAACACCCGCTGCCGGTCGCGGCGCCCGTACACCGCGATGTCGGGCTGCACGAGCTGCATCAGCTTCGCCTCGACCGTCAGGAGAGCGTCGAAATAGCGGGGTCGCGAGCGACCCTCGTACCGCAGGCCCAGATCTCCGGCGGTGACGCGCGTCGTCTCGGCGCCGCGGGGAAGCAGCTCCGCGGGGTCGGGCGCGAAGACGATGTCGACCCCGAGACCGGCCAGCAGCGCGGCATCCGCCTCGGGTGTGCGCGGATACGCCTCGAACTCGGCGGTGGTGGCGAAGCGCAGAGGATTCACGAACACCGACACCACGACGATGTCCGCCCGGTCGCGGGCGAGCCGGATGAGGTCTTCGTGCCCCTCGTGCAGCGCGCCGATGGTGGAGATGAGGGCGACCGTCGGCTCCGCCGGGGAAAGGGCGGATGCCGCGGTCGGGCGGGCTGCGGCTCTGGCTTCCGCCAGTCGGGTGCGCAGCCCCTCGATGGTGCGGATCATCCTTGGATGCTATCGCCCGGGGAGGTCGGCCCCGGGTCGCTCCAGGGGGCGTCGAAGGCCGCGCTGAGGGCATGATCGACGCTGGATCGCACGAGCGCCGACAGGAACATCCCGGGGCTCTCGACGCCGACCCCGGCCAGCAGCGCGGTCGACTGCCGGACGATCTCGCGGGAGAACTCCGTGGCCGTCGCGATCGCCTCGCCGTATGCGGCGCGGTCGCCTTCGGTGATGACGACCGGCTCGCATCCCAGCTCGACCGCGAGCGCCTGCGCGATCGGCAGCACGGGAGCCGGTGCCGTGACCGCCGCGTACCCGCCGTTGAGCTGGCGGAGGTCGATGCTCGTGCCGGTGAAGGTGATGGCCGGGTGGACGGCGAGGGGGATGGCCCCCTTCTCGGCCGCCGGCCGCAGCACGTCCGTGCCGAACGCGGCGTGCGTGTGCAGCACGAGCTGACCGGGCTGCCAGGCGCCGACCGCGGCGAGGCCCTCGACGAGGGCGGGGATCTCCGATCCCGGGACGGCCAGCACGACGAGCTCGCTGCGCCGCGCGACCTCCGCGGCATCCAGCACCGGCACGCCGGGCAGGATCGCCTCGGTGCGGTCGGGGTCGGACCCCGCCGTGATGCCGGTCAGGGCGTGACCCGCGGCGCCGAGGGCCGCGGCCACCACGGGCCCCACGCGCCCGGCGCCGATGACGCCGACACCGAGGCGGCCGCTGCGCATCACGATCCGCCCCCGATCCGGCCATCGCCCTCGTCGGCGCGGCCCCGCGCGTCGGCGTGAGCGGTCCGGGGCTCGGCGGGCGTCGCCACGGCCGGAGCCGCGACGGCCCATCGGTGGCTGCGGTCGGCGCGGGAGGCTTCGCAGGCGCGCTCCGCGACCTGCGCGAAGAGCGCGTCGGCCCCCTCCCGGTCGACGGCGGCGAGGTTCCCGTAGACGGGCCCCGCGACGGTGTGGGGGCGCAGCGTCGCGAGCCTCGCCGCACGATCGAGCGGCCCCTGGTGCAGCGCGACGCTCTGCAGGCGCGCGAAGGGATAGAGCGCGAGGGAGCGCCAGATCCACCCCCTGCGCACGAGGAGGGCGTCGGGGGTGATGAGGTATCCGTTGCGCCGCCAGGACAGGGGTCGCACCCACCAGCCGCGCGGAGGCGTGTTGACGAAGGGATCCGCGTCGCGGGGGCCGAGGACCCCGTGCTCGAAGGCGACGCCCCACTCCCCCTCGGGGACGTCGGGGAGCAGGAGCCGCAGCACCCGCTCGACGTCGCCGCGCAGCCCCACCGGGAGGACCGTCGTGAACTGATCGGTCGACGTGTCGGAGAGGCTCTTGCCCGTCAGCCGGTTGATCTTGATCGTCCACCAGCCGAACGGCCGCCAGAAGATCGACTGCCGCACCTCGACCGCGTGCACGCGTCCGGGCGGGATGATCTCCGTCACGGTCGTGAAGAGCCCGAAGGTCACGCGCAGTCCGTCTCGAGTGGGCGCGATCGAGTACCGGAGGCTCTTGACGATCTGCGAGACCCCGTAGGCGCCGATACCCAGCACCGCCGGGACGATGCCGATGAGCACCCACGGCGAGCCGACGACGCCGCCGACGATCATCGCGATGATCAGCAGCAGCAGCCAGAGAGTGCCGCCGCCCAGCACCTGCGAGGCGACGAGCCGGCCGGTCGGGATGTGCACGACGCTCTCGGGCTCCTCGTCGGGGCCCTCCGCACCCGCGATCAGTCCCGTGATGCCCTCCGAGACGGCGGCCGACACCGCCGAGGCGCGCGACGGCGAGCGCGCCTCCTCCACGCGCTCGGCCAGCCGCCGCCCCGAGGCGAGACGGAGGATGTCTGCGCGCACGCGCTCCGCGTTCGCGGTCGTGAGGTATTCGAGCTTGACGTTCGCGTCGGTTCCGGCTCCGACGACCTCGAGCTTTGCGAGCCCCGCCAGCCGCGCGACGAGGGGGCGCGTGAGGTTCACCCCCTGCACCCGATCCAGCGGCGCGCGGCGCTGGGATCGGAAGAGGATGCCCTGGCGCACCTCGACGTCGTCGTCGGTGATGCGGAAGGTGTGGAACCGCCACGAGAGATAGAAACCGCCCACGATGACGACGAGCGCCGCCAGCACCACGACCGTCGCGAGGGCCAGCAGGCCCTCCTCGATCACCCAGTCGACGGGATCGCCCGAGGAGACGCCGTCCGGAAGGTCGGGGATCAGCCAGGGCAGGAAGATCGCCACCAGCCGGTCGCGCATGTTCGCCAGGACGATGCCGATCACCACGACGAGGAAGAGGCCCCCGCGGAAGAGGGGCGTCAGGGGGTGCAGCCGGTGCCACTGCCCGTCGCTCAGATCGCTGCGGCTCTCCCGGGAGAGCGTCTCCTGGGAGCGTCGGGCGGCGGCATCCACGTCCTCCGGCACGGCGTGGACCGGTGCCGGGGGGCGTACGCGGGACTCGCCGTCCGGCTGCGGGCCGGTCACAGCCCGGTCCGCCGCGACTCCGCCACCTCGATCAGCACATCGCGCAGGTGCTCGGCGGTCTCCTGCGCAAGGCCCGGGATCGTCACTCCCGTGGCGGCCGCGGCGGTCACGAGCTTTAGCTGGGCGATCCCGAAGCCGCGATCGAGCGGACCGTGCGTGATGTCGACCAGCTGCATCCGCCCGTACGGCACGGCCACGAGCCGTTGCCACAGGATGCCTCGCCGGAAGACGAGGTCGTCGCGGCGCAGCCGGTACCCGATCGACCGGGCCTGCCGCGGGGTGATCGCCAGCGTCCACACGAGGATCACCGACAGGATGCCGCCGGGGATGAACGCCCACGTCTGGTGCAGTGCGAGCGCGAGCACGAGCATTCCGACCACCACGACGGCGAGGAACGCCCCCGTGGAGATGACCTGCACCCAGACGTACTTCGGCGAGATCTGGTGCCACGACCCGTCGTCGGGGGCGAGGCGCGCCGCGCCGCGCGGTTCCGCGAGACGCGTGAACGTGCCCCGCGCGAGGACCTCGTCCTCGTTCGGGTCGGATGCCGCGGCATCCGCCCGACCCGTCTCACCAGTCGTGGGTGTGTCCGGTCCCGAGCTCGGGGGCGGGGGGTTCGTCATCGTCGTCCTTCCGGATGATGCACATGTTCTCGGCGACGAGGGCCGCGGCGACGAGGATCGCGGCCGCGACCACCGTCGCGACGACGGCTCCCGTCGAGCCTAACGGCGGAGGCACCGGACGCGAGAGCAGGAAGGCCAGCAGGCCGACACCGGCGCCCCCCACGACGGCCCCGACGATGCTCGACGCCTTGGCGAGGATGACCACCCGCAGCGCGCGGAAGGGGTCGACCGGCCGCGGCGGCGCGCCCTGCACCGCCTCTGCGGGCACGGCGCGGGATCGGATCGCCCGCCTGATCGGCAGCGCGAGCAGGATCAGGATGACCCCCAGCAGGACGAGCAGGATGGGCAGCATCGTCGCCGGCGTGAAGGTCGGGCGCCCCGCGGCGGTCAGCGCCTGGTCGACGAGGAACCCGCACCCCGCACCGAGCACGGCGGCGACGGCCAGCAGAAGCGGACTCGTGCGCCTCACGCCGATCCCCGCGGGGCGTCGGGCTCGCGCAGCGCCGCCAGGAGGTCGCGGACGGGACCGCGGCCGGGCAGCACGGCGTCGGGATCGACGGTGAGCCACGGAGCCAGCACGAAGTCCCGCTCGGCCGCGCGGGGGTGGGGCAGACGCAGTCCCGCATCCTCGGAGACGACGTCGCCGTACGCGATGAGGTCGAGATCGAGGGTGCGATCACCCCAGCGCACCCGTCGCTCCCGGCCGTGCGCGGCCTCGATGCCGTGGAGCATCTGCAGCAGCACGCTCGGCGCCAGGCGCGTCGTGACGAGCGCGACGGAGTTCAGGTACGCCGGCGCCTGCTCGTCGGGGCCCCCGACCCGCACGGCGACGGACTCGATCGGGTCCGCCACCCGCACGTCGTCGACGAGCGGCAGCCGGGCGATCTCCCGCACGGCGTCCTCGAGCGTCTCATGCCGATCGCCCAGGTTGCTTCCCAGGGCGACGACCGCGACGACGGGTGCGCGCAGTGGGGCGGTCTCGGGCGCGCCGAAGGGATGCGCGAGGCCCCGGCTCATCGGGCGCCCCTCTCGCGCCGGATCGACACCGACACGTCGGCGAAGCTGAGGGGGATGGGCGCCTGGGGCTTGTGCACGACGACGGTCACGGCATCCAGCCGATCGTCGGCCAGCAGGGCCCGCGCGATCCGGGCGGCGAGCGTCTCCAGCAGGGCGACCGGCTCGCCCGCGACGATCTCGGCGATCTGCTGCGCGGCCTCGCCGTAGTGGATGGTGTCGACGACGTCGTCGGAGGATGCCGCGGGCCGGGTGTCGAGCTCGAAGACCGCGTCGATGACGAAGTCCTGCCCGTCGGCGCGCTCGTGGTCGTAGACCCCGTGGCGACCGAAGACCCGGAGCCCCGTGAGGGTGATGGTGTCGCTCATTCGCCCTCCCAGGCGTCCGCGACGGCGAGCGCGTCGCGGGTGGAGATGACATCGTGCACGCGCACCGCCCACGCGCCGGCCCGCGCCGCGAGGACGCTCGTGACCGCGGTGGCGGCGTCGCGCCGCTCCACCGAGGGGTCGTCGCCGAGCGCGAGCGTCAGGAATCGCTTGCGCGACGTCCCCACGAGCACCCGGTGTCCGCTCGAGACCACACGGTCGAGCCCGCGCAGGGTCTCCCAGCTCTGCTCCGGCGTCTTGCCGAACCCGATGCCGGGATCAACGACGATCCGGGATGCCGCGATGCCCGCCCGCTCCGCCGCGTGGATCCGCTCGGCGAGCTCGCGCGCGACCTCGCCCGCGACGTCGGTGTACTCGGCGCGGGCATACATCGCCGCGGAGGGCCCCCGCCAGTGGCCGAGCACGATCTCGGCGTCCGTGCCGGCGACGGCCGCGAGCAGCTCGGGATCCGCCAGCCCGCCCGAGACGTCGTTGACGAGCCGGGCCCCGGCATCCACGGCCGCGACGGCGGTCGACGCGTTCATCGTGTCGATGCTCACCCGGATGCCGCGGGCCGCGAGCCCGGAGACGACGGGCAGCACGCGGCGCTGCTCCTCGTCCACGGCGACGCGCTCGGCACCCGGCCGCGTGGACTCGCCGCCGACGTCGATGATCGCGGCACCCTCGGCCACGAGCCGCTCGGCGTGGGCGATCGCCGCGCCGGGATCGAGATACCGGCCGCCGTCGCTGAACGAGTCGGGCGTCGCATTGACGATGCCCATCACGAGCGTCGTCACGAGCGGGTCCCGCCGATGAGGGCCACCAGCTCCGCGCGGGCCGCCGGCTCCGCGAGCTCGCCGCGCGCCGCGATCGTCACGGTCGTGGCGTCGGGCTGACGGCCGCCGCGCATCGTGACGCACCCGTGGCGCGCATCGAGCACGACGAGCACTCCGCGTGCGTCGAGCGCATGCTCGATCGTGTCGGCGATCTGCTCGCCCAGCCGCTCCTGCACCTGCGGGCGGGCGGCGAGGATGTCGACGACCTTCGGCAGCGCACCGAGGCCGACCACATCCTCCCCCGGCAGGTACGCGATGTGCGCGACGCCGCGGAACAGGAGCAGGTGGTGCTCGCACACCGAGCGGAAGGCGATGTCGCGCACCATGACGGCGCCCGAGGGCACGGTCTCGGGCTCGGGCCCGCGAGAGACGGAGATGGGATGCGAGAGCGGCTCGCCGGCATCCTGATCCAGTCCGGCGAAGAACTCCGCGTACGCCTCGGCGACGCGCTGCGGCGTACGCTTCAAACCGGGCCGCTCGGGATCCTCGCCGATCGCTATCAGCAGTTCACGCACGAGCGCCTCGACGCGCTGTGTGTCGACGGCCATCGGTCAGGCGGTGGCCGGTCGCGTCTGGCCGGAGGGCCGGCGGTGCGGCTCGGCGCGATGCGCGACCTCCTCCTCGGCGACGACGTCGGCCGCGACCGATTCGGGCAGCTTCTGCGGCGGGATCTTCACGGGCGGCAGCTGCGAGACGGGACGCTTGTCGCTCGAGAGCCACTGCGGGCGCGGCGGGAGGCGCTTGACGTCCTTGAAGAGGTCCTCGAGCTGGAGGTGGTCGAGCGTCTCCTTCTCCAGCAGCTCGAGGGCGAGGCGGTCCAGGATGTCGCGGTTGTCGTTGAGGACCTGGTAGGCCTCGTCGTGCGCCTGCTCGATGAGGGCGCGCACCTCGACGTCGACCCGCTCGGCGACGGTCTCGGAGTACTCCCGGCCGTGGCCCATGTCGCGCCCCATGAACACCTCGCCGCTGCTCTGGCCGAGCTTGACGGGGCCGACCTGCGTCGTCATGCCGTACTCGGTGACCATCTTGCGCGCGATGTTGGTGGCCTTCTCGATGTCGTTGGAGGCGCCGGTGGTCGGGTCGTGGAAGACGATCTCCTCGGCGACGCGCCCGCCCATCGCGTAGGTGAGCTGATCCTGCAGCTCGTTGCGCGTGATCGAGTACTTGTCGTCGAGCGGCAGCACCATCGTGTAGCCGAGGGCCTTGCCGCGGGGCAGGATCGTGATCTTCGTGACGGGGTCGGTGTGGTTCATCGCGGCCGCGGCGAGGGCGTGGCCGCCCTCGTGGTAGGCCGTGATCAGCCGTTCCTTGTCCTTCATGACTCGGGTACGGCGCTGCGGCCCCGCCATCACGCGGTCGATCGCCTCGTCGAGGGCCCGGTTGTCGATGAGCTGCGCGTTGGAGCGCGCCGTCAGCAGGGCGGCCTCGTTGAGGACGTTCGCGAGGTCTGCGCCCGTGAAACCGGGAGTCTTGCGGGCCACGACCTCGAGATCGACGCCGTCGGCCAGCGGCTTGCCCCGGCCATGGACCTCGAGGATGCGCTGACGTCCCTTGAGATCGGGAGCGTCGACGCCGATCTGCCGGTCGAAGCGCCCCGGGCGCAGCAGGGCGGGGTCGAGGATGTCGGGACGGTTCGTCGCGGCGATGACGATGACGTTGACCTTGGGGTCGAAGCCGTCCATCTCGACGAGCATCTGGTTGAGAGTCTGCTCGCGCTCGTCGTGCCCGCCGCCCATGCCGGCGCCGCGGTGACGGCCGACCGCGTCGATCTCGTCGATGAAGATGATGGCGGGCGAGTTCTCCTTGGCCTGGGTGAAGAGGTCGCGCACGCGGCTCGCGCCGACGCCGACGAACATCTCCACGAAGTCCGAGCCCGAGATCGAGTAGAACGGCACTCCCGCCTCCCCCGCGACGGCGCGGGCGAGGAGCGTCTTGCCCGTTCCGGGAGGGCCGTACAGCAGCACGCCCTTCGGGATCCGGGCGCCGACGGCCTGGAACTTGGAGGGGTCCTTCAGGAAGTCCTTGATCTCCTGGAGCTCCTCGATCGCCTCGTCCGAGCCGGCGACGTCGGCGAAGGTGACGGTCGGGGACTCCTTGGAGACGAGCTTGGCCTTGGACTTGCCGAACTGCATGACCTTGCTCCCGCCGCCCTGCGCGGAGGAGAGGAGGAACCAGAACAGCAGGCCGAGGAGAAGGAGCGGGATCATGAGGGACAGGAACCCGTCGAACCAGCTGGGCTGGGGGACCACGTCGTTGTAGCCGTCGGCGGGGTCGGCCGCATCGATCGCCGAGACCACCTCGTCGGCGCGGGCCGAGACGTAGTAGAACTGCACGTCGGTGGCGCCGTCGTACGCCTCGGACAGGGTGAGGTCCACCCTCTGGTCGCCGTCGGTGTTGACCACCTCGGTCACGGTGTCGCCCGCGAGAAGGGTGAGGCCCTCCTGCGTCGAGATCTGCCGGGCGCCGCCGAGGCTCGAGATGAGCGTGAAGCCCACGATGAGCAGCACCCCGATCAGCAGAACGTAGATCAGGGGGTTGCGGGAGATCTTCTTGAAGTCCATGGTGGCGGGGGTCGCCCCGGTTCCCTTTCGTCGCAGGTCCGCCCACGGCGGTCGCCCCAGAGTATCGCGGGCTCGCTAGGGGTGACCTGTGCATTCGCCCACGGCGTACGAGGGCGGGCCGGCGTCAGGAGTAGACGTGCGGCGCGAGCACCGCGACATCCCGGAGGTTGCGGTACTTCTCGGCGTAATCCAGCCCGTAGCCGACGACGAAGTCGCTCGGGATGTCGAAGCCGACGTAGCGGCACTCGACGTGCACCTTCATCGCGTCGGGCTTGCGCAGCAGGGCGAGCACCTCGACCGACGCCGCACCACGGGAGGCGAAGTTCTCGAGCAGCCAGCTGAGGGTCAGGCCGGAGTCGATGATGTCCTCGATGATCAGCACGTGCTTGCCGTGCAGATCGGTGTCGAGATCCTTGCGGATCTGCACGACGCCGCTCGAGCGCGTACCGGTGCCGTACGAGGAAACCGCCATCCAGTCGATCGGCACGAGCATCGGCAGGGCTCGGGAGAAATCGGCCATCACCATGACCGCCCCCTTGAGGACCCCGACGAGCAGGAGGTCCTTGCCCTCGTAGTCGTGGGCGACCTGTGCGGCCAGCTCCTCGAGCTTGGCGGCGATCTGCTCCTCGGTGACGAGGACGTCGGTCAGGTCGTCGGCGATGTCGGCGGCGCGCATGGATCGAGTCTAGGCGCGCCGCATCCCCCTCACGCGCGGGCTCACGCGCGGGCCGCGAACACCACCATGCCGCCGGAGCGCGTCGCGCGGCATCCGGGCAGATCGATGGGGCCCTGCCCCGCCCAGTCGGTGACGAGACGGCCGACCTCGAGGGTCTGTGTGCGCGTGAGCGAGACGCCGAACTCGCTCGCGACGACGTGGCGGATGACGCGGTGGCGCAGCGCCGCCGGGTTGGCCGCGAGCGCGGCAACCGACACGGCGATGCCCGCCTCGGCGTGCTCGACGATGTCCTCGATCGTCTCGTCGATCATGTCCCGGAACGCCTCGTCGTCCTCCCGCAGCTGGTCGGCGGTGCGCGCGAGCGCCTCCGCGACGCCGGGGCCGAGCTCGGCCTCGAGCAGGGGAAGGACGCTCCGGCGCACTCGGACCCGGGCGAAGGCCTCGTCGGCGTTGTGCGGATCCTGCCAGGGCGCGAGGTGCTGCGCCGCGCACGCCGCGACCGTGTCGCCTCGGCGGAGCCCCAGCAGCGGGCGCAGCCACGTGAGGCCGTCGGGATCGCGCCGCGCGGGCGACATCCCCGCGAGGCTCGTCGCCCCCGACCCGCGGGCGAGACCGAGCAGCACGGTCTCCGCCTGGTCGTCGAGGGTGTGGGCGAGGAGGACGGCCCGGGCGCCGACCTGGGCCGCGGCCGCCCGCAGGGCGTCGAGGCGGGCCCGGCGCGCGGCCGCCTCGGGCCCCCCGGGGCCGGCGACCTCGACACGGGCGATGCGGGCCTCGAGCCCCATCGCCCGGCACGCCTCCGCCGCATCGCGGGCGGCGGCATCCGACCCGGCCTGCAGCCCGTGGTCGACCGTGACGGAGACGGCCGCGATGCCGAGCGCGGGCGCCTCGAAGGCGAGCGCGGCCGCCAGCGCGAGGGAGTCCGCCCCTCCCGAGACGCCCGCGACGACCGCGCCGCCGGCGTACGGGGCCAGCGCCCGCCGCACCGCCAGCCGGGTGGCGGCGACGGCCGGCGCGAGGGGCTCTCGTTCGGGCATCCGCTCACGCTACCGCGGGGAGGCGCACGGGGATGGGCCCGGCCGGGCGGCGATGCCCGAGATGGCCGCACTAGGCTGGTCCGCGGCATCCGCCGACCTACCCACGCCCGCACCGAGGAGCACCATGAGCGCCCACGACGCCGTCATCGAGATCCCCCGCGGCAGCCGCATCAAGTACGAGGTCGACCACGGCACGGGCCGCGTCTACCTCGACCGCGTGCTGTACACCGCGTTCGGATACCCCGCCAACTACGGCTTCTTCGAGAACACGCTGGGCGAGGACGGCGACCCGCTCGACGTGCTCGTGCTGCTCGACTACGACATGCACCCGGGCGTCATGGTCAAGGTGCGCCCCGTCGGCGTGCTGAAGATGAGCGACGAGGCCGGCGGAGACGACAAGCTCGTCGCCGTGCTGGCGAAGGACCCGCGCTGGAGCCACATCCAGGACGTACAGGACATCCCCGAGCACACGAAGAACGAGATCGGTCATTTCTTCGAGCACTACAAGGACCTCGAACCCGGCAAGTGGGTCAAGGTCGACGAGTGGGCGGATGCCGCCGAGGCGGAGCGCCTGCTCGCCGAGTCGATCGAGCGCTTCGACGAGCACGAGGGTCAGACCCGCACGCAGGGCGAGGGCGAAGCACCCTCGACGCTCTGACCGTCATCGCGTAGCGAACGCCGAGGCACCCCGCGGGATCCTCGGCGTTCGTCGTCTCCGGCCGCAGGCGGAGGTGGCGTCAGATGCCGACGCCGCGGGCCGCCATGAAGGACTCCGGGTTGATGCGCGAGCTGCCCTGGTGCACCTCGAAGTGCAGGTGCGCGCCCTGCACGAGTCCCGTGTCGCCCTCGCGGGCGATGAGCTGGCCGGCCGAGACATTCGTCCCGTAGCCGACGAGTAACGAGCTGCAGTGCGAGTACGTCGTGGTGATGCCGCCGCCGTGGTCGACGCGGATCTGGTTGCCGAACTGGCCGTACGAGCCGGCGTACGTCACGCGGCCGGATCCCGCGGCGAAGATCCCGCCGCCCCAGCCGCTGGCCATGTCGGTGCCGTAGTGGTAGCCGGTGCACCCGTAGCCCGGGGTGCAGATCTGGGCGCGGTTGCCGTAGCGCCCCGTCACGCGACCGCCCGACGGACGCGCCCAGCCCGACCCGCTCGGCTGGCCCGGGGGGCTGGCGTTGCCGCCCCCGTTGTTCTGGTTCTGCCTCGCGGCCTCCGCGGCGCGGCGTCGGGCCTCCTCCTCCGCGCGGCGTCGGGCCTCCTCCTCCGCGCGGCGGCGCGCCTCGACGCCGGCCTGGTAGCCGGCGACCGTCTGGGCGGTCGCGTCCTGGAGCGCGGCGAGCTGCGCCTCGAGCACGACGATGTACTCCGCCTGCTCGTCCAGGGCGGCCTGCGCGGCGAGCGCGGCCTCCTGCGAGGCGATCATCTTCTGCTCGGCCTCCTGCTTGAGGCGGTCGCGCTCGTCACGGGCCACGGCCGCCTGGTCGCTGAGCGACTGCGCGTTGTTGCGCGCGGTGACGGCGCCGGCGAAGGTCTCGCGGTTGCGCTCGAGCACCTTGTCCATCGTGCCGAGCTTGCCCAGCAGGTCTTCGGCACCGTCGGGCGACCCGGAGAAGAAGAGCTCGAGAGAGGTGTCGTCGCCGCCGCTGCGGTAGAGCTGGGAGGCGACCCGGCCGGCCCGGGTGGATGCCGCGGCCGCCTCGGCGGCCTGGGCGTCGGCCTGGGCCTGGAGGTCGTCGGCACGCGCGGCGGCCGCGAAGAAGGCCTCCTCCGCGGCGAAGAACTCGGCCGCCGCGGCCTCGGCGGCCGCCTGCGTGCGCGCCACGTTGGCCGCGAGCTGCTGGATGAGGTTCTGGATGCGGGTGACCTCGGCGGCCTTGGCCGCCTCGTTGCCCTTCGCGCGTTGGACGTCGTCCCACGTCGGGTAATCAGCCGCGAACGCGGGCAGGATCGGGACGGCGACGGATGCCGCGGCGCCGACGGCGATCAGGCCGAGGGCGCCGAGCCCCAGCATCCGTCGACGCGAGAGTGCGGGGCGACGCGTGGCACCGAAGGCGCTCCGGGTGGGCTCGCAGGCGAGGCTCTCGGCGCTCGCCGGCCCGCGCACGCCATCAGGCGTTTCCGACACGTAGCCCTCCCCGACTCGAGTCCATAACATCAACCACAGTAAGCAACATCTTTCACACGCGCAACGGTCAGGGTCCGCCGAGGGCGCCCGGGCGCCGAGCCAAGCATGCTCCCCTCATCGGCCCGCGCAGGGTCGCCGCGCCCTCGATTGGCGATTTTGTCGGCTAATGCGTATGCTTGACCGTCGGTAAGCGTGAGCCCCTGAGGTTCGCTCGGCCCCATCGTTTAGCGGCCTAGGACGCCGCCCTTTCACGGCGGTAGCACGGGTTCGAATCCCGTTGGGGTCACGTAAAAACTGAATAAGCATGGCCCTGTAGCGCAGTTGGTTAGCGTGCCGCCCTGTCACGGCGGAGGTCGCGGGTTCAAGTCCCGTCAGGGTCGCTCCGAGCGACAAGCCCTTCTCGGAGGGCTTTTCGTTTAGGACACGGCGATGCGTTCACCGTGCGGCTCTGTAGCTCAGTTGGTAGAGCGTTCGACTGAAAATCGAAAGGTCACCGGATCGATGCCGGTCGGAGCCACCATCTAAATCCCTGGTCACCCAGGGATTTTTCTTTGCCCGCCCGATGCCTGAACCCCTCGTCAGAGGCTGTGTGCCACATCTGTGCCACAAGTTCTCAATCCTGTGCCACATGAGGGCCGTCTGAAGGCCCCGTCGATCAGAGCGAGGGAGGGTCTGATCTCGCGGGAGCGTCTTGGGTGCTCGGCGAGCTTCCAGGCGTCCGCGAGCCACGGAGGAAGGCGCTGAGCCGACGTCCGGTACCGGCGGTGGCGTTGTCGCGGGAACGGCTGTACAGCTCGGTGACCTGGAGGCTGGAGTGCCCCATCGCTTGCTGCACGTCGGGGGCGGACACTCCGGCGTCGAACAGGAGTGTCGCGAACGTGTGGCGCAGGTCCTTGACCTTGAAGTCCGGGCGATGGAGCGCCTCGCGAATCTTCGGCCAGTTCACCGCGCGCACGAACGTCTTGTTCGTGAGTCTGCCTCCCCGCTTCCCGGCGAACAGGCGTTCCTGTGGCTTCTTGCCGGCCATCGCCTCTTTGACGTAGGGCACGAAGTCATCGACGATCGGCACAGGTCGCCATTTGTGGCTCTTGGGGGTCTGCTCGATGAGCTCGCCGTGCCGCCCCGGAGATATGCTGCGTCGCACCCGGATCACCCTCGCTGGGAGGTCTACGTCGACCACCCGTGCGGCGGTGGCCTCACCAGCACGCCCTCCGGTGTAGGCGAGAGCGGCCGCGTAGCGACGGTAGACGCCCTCTGGGATCATCTGAAGAACGAGGTCGACCTCCTCCTTGGTGAGCGCGCGGGAACGAGGGTCCACTTCGTCCACCTCGGGACGACTGATGCTTCGCGCAGGGTTGTCCAGGTCGTGAGGATGTCGAGCCGGGAACGTTGCGTCTCCGCGTACCAGGCGACGGTGGTCGCGGCGGTGCCGGCCAGAGACATCCACAGCAGGGAGAGGACGAATCCCGGCGTCCAGTCGATGACCGGGGGGCCTTCGACGATCGCGGCGGCGACCAGGAGGATCCCCCCGCCGAGCAGCAGCTGCACGGCGGCGACGAGGAACGGGTCGGCGCGCACGGCACGGCTGATGAGGGTGCCGGCGGTGACGGCGGCGGCGGAAGTGAGGGACAGCCATGCCCCGGTCCCGGCGCCGGCGGGCAGCACGATGAGCAGGAGCCCGGCGAGCATCGCGGCCACCGACCGCAGGGAGGGGCGTTCTCGGTAGAGCCACCAGGCGGGCAGCAGGATGAGGACGGGCTGGATGTTGGCCAGCACGGACGCGACCCCGGTGGTCAGGCCGATGGTGCCGCCGAACATCGCCGCGTACGCGATCGCGACGTTCACCACGCCGAGCACGCCGATCAGCTTCCAGCTGCGCACCTCGCGGGGGACGGGCGCGCGGCGGATGACGGTGAGGACCAGCAGCGCAGCGCCGGCGACGAGGGCGCGCAGGGCTGCGAGCCACAGCAGCGGCGCGTCCTGTAGCCCGACGCTGATCGCGACGAAGCACGAGCCCCAGGCGAAGGTGACCCACAGCATCCGCCACGGGCTCGGCGCCCGCCGTTCGGTGCCGGCCGCGGTGGGCGTGCTCATGCGGCGTCGTCGGCGGGCGGGTCCGTGTGGTCGTGACGGGGCTGTTCACGGTGTCGTCCGGAGCCGTCGTGCCCGTCGTGCCCGCCGTGTCCGCGGTGGCCGAACAGGTGCATGGCGGCGATCGCGATGATGCCGACGTACGGGGCGGCGGCCGCGAGGTGGGTCCAGTGGTCGACGACCAGGTAGATCACGATCCCGGCGACGGCCAGCGCGATGATCACCCACATCCACACGCGTCCTGCAGGTGGTGTGCGGGGCGGTTCTGCGTGCGGGCCGGTCATGACCGCTCCGGGGTGAGGAAGTCCTGTCTCATGCCGAGGGTCGTGTCGGTGAGGCGGATGGAGGCGGCGGGGTCGGTGACGGTGCCGGTGAGGGCGCGGATCGCGTCGACGGTCTCGGGGACGACGATCGCCTCGTTGCACACCTGGTAGGTGAGGTACGCCTCGTCGCCGTCGACGGTGACGAGGTCCTCCCAGACCGCGACCTCCCACATGTCCCCGCGGGGCCGGCCGAGGTCGCGCATCAGCTCGACCGTGGAGTTGAGGGCGACCAGCCCGTCGGACATGCGGATGAACGCGATCCGGGGTGCGGCGCGCAGCGCGTCGAGGACCTCGTCACGGGATGCCTCGCGGGTGAGCTGCAGGGTCCAGTAGTGGTTGTGGGTCTGGGTGTGCGCGCCTTTGGCGGCGATGGTGACCACGTCCAGGCCCGGGAGCACGGTCTTCGCGTCGGGGCCCTGGTGGGAGGGGATGACCGGTTCGGGGACCATCGTGTTCATGATGCCGCCCAGGTGCGATTCCCACGGGTCGGTGGCGCGGCGGATGAGGACCCCGCGGGCGCGCAGCAGCAGCCCGGCGTCGTCGAGCGCGCCGAGGACGCGGACGATGCTGGTGGTGTTGCAGGACACCACCCGGGTCAGGTCTCGGCCGAGCGCGGTGGCGTAGTTGGCCTGGGCGACGAAGGAGTGCCCGGTGGTGTCGTGCGCTTCCCCGCCCTGCACGATCGCCTTCACTCCCGCCGCCTGGTAGCGGGGCAGGTTTCGGGCGGCGACGTGCTTGGGTGTCGTGTCGACGATCACGTCGCTCTGCGCGAGGAGGTCGTCGAGGGTGCCCGCGGGGCGGATGCCCGCGTCCACCAGGCCGGTGTGCGCGTCGGGTGTCGCGGCGAACACGGGCAGCCGCGGGACGGCGGATCGGATCCGCCAGTCGGTGACGATGTCCGCGACGCCCACCAGGTGCATGTCGGGTTGGGCGTGGACGGCGTCGGCGACCCGCTTGCCGATCACCCCGTACCCGTTGACGCCGACTCTGATCCGGTCCATCTTCGTCTCCTTCCATGATGTTTCTCGAGGCCAGGCGCGGTCAGCGGTGGGGCCGGGGCCGGCGCCGCCGCAGCGTCCACAGCAGGTAGCCGCCGAGGGCGCCGATCGTGCCGGTCCCGGCGCCGATCAGGACGCCCTCCCGGGAGCGCCATTTCGTGTTCCCGCCGACGAGGGTGCCGATCCCGCCGATCAGCGCGGCGGCGATCATTCCCGCGACGACACGGTTGCCGACGCGTTCGGCGCGTCCGACGAGGGGTTCCAGCTCGGCCGCGCGCAGGTGCACCTCGAACCCGCCGTCTTCGAGGAGGTGCCGGAGCCGGCGCAGGGTGGCGGGCAGTTCGGTGAGCAGCGCCCCGGTGTCGGCTCCGGCGCGCGCCCATCGCCGGGCCAGGGCCGGGAGGGACAGCTGGGCGCGGGTGAGGTGCTCGGCGTAGGGCTGGAGGGCGTCGAGCATCTGGAAGTCCGGGTCCAGGCCGGCGGCGGTCCCTTCGGCCATCATGAGCACTTTGAACAGCAGCGCCGTCTCCTGCGGGAGGTGCAGCTGGTGGTGCTGCAGGATGCCGAGCAGCTGCTGGAGCATGGTCGCGAGGCTGATCTCTGACAGCGAACGGCCCCGGTAGCGGGCCGTGAACGCGGTGATCGCCTGGCGGAGCCCAGCCCGGTCGACGATGTCGGTGGTCCGGGAGAGCTCTGTCAGGGCGGTGGTGAGGGCGTCCGGGTCGTCGCGGGTGAAGGCGAGCACGATGCCGGCGAGGTTGTCGGTGGTCTGCTCGGTGAGCTCGCCGACCATCCCGAAGTCGATCAGCGCGAGGGCGCCGTCGGGCTGCACGAACATGTTCCCGGGGTGCGGGTCGGCGTGGAAGAACCGGTGGTCGAACACCATCGTGAGCACGAGGTCGGCGCCCAGCCGCGCGAGCGCCGTCCGGTCGATGCCGGCGGCGTCCAGGCCCTCCAGGTCGTCGATGCGCACCCCGCTCATCCGCTCCAGGGTCAGCACCCGTGAGGTCGTGGTGTTCGCGTAGACGCGGGGGATGCGCACCTGGGTCGATGCGGCGAAGTTCTCGGCGAATCGTTCGGCGTTGCGGGCTTCCTGGAGGTAGTCCAGCTCGCCGCGCAGCGTGCGGGAGAACTCCTCCACCAGCCCGGGCAGGTCGTACTGCCGGACGGCGTCCCACCGCCGTTCGGCGCGGTCGGCGAGGTTGCGGAGGATGTCGAGGTCCTCGTGGACCTGCGCGACCACCCCGGGCCGGCGCACCTTCACGACGACCTCGGTGCCGTCGTGCAGGGTCGCCGCGTACGCCTGCCCGATGGACGCGGCCGCCAGCGGCACCGGGTCGAACCGGGCGAACACCTGCTCCGGGTCGGCGCCGAGCTCGTCGCGGAGCACATCCCGGATGCCCTCCCACGGCGCCGAGGCGACGTTGTCCTGCAGCTTGGTGAACTCGGCGACCCACGCCTCGGGGAGCAGGTCGTGGCGGGTGGAGAGGATCTGGCCGAGCTTGACGAAGGTCGGCCCGAGCTCTTCGAGGGCGACCCGCACGTGCTCGGGGTTGGTGTAGGGGTCCTCCTGTCGGGCGTGCCCGAGGGCGCCGCGGTGGAACGGCACCCAGCCGCCCAGGCCCAGCACCCCGGCCAGGACACCGAGCCCGTGCCGGCGCAGCACCGCCCCGATCTGCCGGTACCGGCTCCTGTTCGCAGTCATCAGCGCACGTTCCCCTCCGCCGACCGGTCGGCAAGCGCACGCTGCAGGATGAGGTCGACTCGCGCGTCGGGGGCGAGCGCGGGGACGGTGACGACGGGGAACCCCAGCTCCCGGTATACCTGCCCGAGCAGGTCGTGGATGCGCCGCTGCGCGGCGGGGTCCTCGGTCCGCGCGTAGTCGGGCGCCAGCGGCAGCAGGTCCAGCAGGAACACCGTCGCGTACCGGGCGCCGGCCAGCGCGTCGAGCAGGGCCGGGGCGGGGTCGATGCCGAGGAACCGGTAGTAGGCGAGCGAGTCCGGCAGGGCGCGGTCCAGGAACACCGTCTCGCCCGGGTCGAGGGAGCGCTCCTGCGTGATCTGCATCTCGACGACGGCGCGCTGGAACTCGCCCTGCCGGGCCCGGATCTCCTCGGTGCTGCGTCCGGTGATCCGCTGCAGGTCGATGTAGTGGCGGGCGTGCTCGATCGTCGTCGTGTATCCGCGGTCGCGCAGCAGGTTGACCGTGGTGGTCTTGCCCGAGCTGGGACCGCCCGTCACCACGTGCCAACGGGTGGTCTGTGCGGGCCGCGTCTCCTGGATGCCGGTCATGACCTCACCTTACACCCTGTACCCCTACAGGGTATGGTAGGTTGTGGGTGGAGGTGCGAGATGGCACACGGGTATGTGGACATCAAGCCGGCCCTGCTGGCGCGGCTGAGCCGCGCGGAGGGTCAGGTGCGCGGGATCGCGCGGATGATCGATGAGGACGTGTATTGCATCGACGTGCTGACGCAGGTGTCGGCGGCGACGAAGGCGCTGGAGTCCGTGGCGCTGGCGCTGCTGGAAGACCATCTCGCGCATTGCGTCGCGGAGGCCACGGCCGAAGGAGGCCCGGTCGCGGAGGAGAAGCTCCGCGAGGCGAACGCCGCGATCGCCCGCCTGGTCCGCTCCTGACTGCCCCTTGCACGTCTTAGTTCTTCGATCGAAAGGAAAGAGCACATGTCTGGTCTTGAGTCTCGTGATCTGGGTCTGACGCAGTCCGGCGGCGGGTGCGCCTGTTGCTCCGGGCACGCCTCCGTCAAGGAGGAGGCGGCGTCCACGTCGCGGACGGAGGTGGTGGCGGAGTACCTCGTGGAGGGGATGACCTGCGGTCACTGCGTGTCGAGCGTCACGGAGGAGCTGTCCGAGATCTCCGGCGTGGGAGCGGTGGATGTGGAGCTGCACGCCGGTGGACTGTCGAAGGTCACCGTCGGCAGCGCCGCGCCGCTGGACGCGGACGCGGTGCGGCAGGCGGTGGAGGACGCCGGGTACCGGCTGGCGCCGGTCTCATGAGCGTGCGTGATGTCGAGCTCGACATCACGGGCATGACGTGCGCGTCGTGCGCGACCCGGATCGAGCGGAAGCTGAACAAGCTGCCCGGCGTGGAGGCGACCGTCAACTTCGCCACCGAGAAGGCGCGGGTTCGCACCGACGACACTCCCGACAGCGAGCTGATCGCGACCGTCCAGGCCGCCGGCTACGACGCCGTCGTGCCCGCCCCGCCCGACGGCGCGGCCGATGCGGCGCCGTCGCGGGATGACGAGCTGGCGTCGCTGCAGCACCGGCTGATCGTGTCGGCGGCGCTGAGCCTGCCGGTGGCGGTGCTGTCGATGGTGCCGGCGTGGCAGTTCACGAACTGGCAGTGGCTCGCGCTGATGCTCGCGGCGCCGGTCGCAGTGTGGGGGGCGTGGCCGTTCCACCGTGCCGCGGCGGTGAACCTCCGGCACGGCGCGGTCACGATGGACACGCTGATCAGCGTGGGCGTGCTGGCCGCGTTCGGCTGGTCGCTGTACGCGCTGTTCTTCGGCGGCGCGGGGATGCCGGGGATGCGGATGAGCCTGCAGCTGTTCGGCACCCCGCAGGCCGGCGGCCACGAGCTGTACCTGGAGGTCGCGGCGCTGGTGACGGTGTTCATTCTCGCCGGCCGGTACATGGAGGTCCGCGCGAAGCGGCAGTCCGGGGAGGCGCTGCGCGCGCTGCTCGAGCTGGGCGCGAAGGATGCCGCCGTGCTCCGCGACGGCACCGAGCAGCGGGTCCCGGTGGCCCAGCTGGTGCCGGGGGATCTCGTGGTGGTGCGGCCGGGGGAGAAGATCCCCTCCGACGGCCTGGTCCGGGAGGGCTCCTCCGCGGTGGACGAGTCGATGCTCACCGGCGAGTCCGTCCCGGTCGAGGTCTCGCCGGGCTCCCGGGTGGTGGGGGCGACGGTGAACGCCGGTGGCCGGCTGCTGGTGGAGATCACCCGCACCGGCGCCGACACGGAGCTGGCCCGGATGGGCCGGCTCGTGGAGGAGGCGCAGACCGGGAAGGCGCAGGTGCAGCGCCTCGCCGACCGGGTCTCCGCGATCTTCGTGCCCGTCGTCATCGCCCTGGCCGTGGCCGCGTTCACCGTGTGGATGCTGGTCGGCGCGCCCGCCGAGGTCGCGTTCACCGCCGCGGTGACGACCCTGATCATCGCCTGCCCCTGCGCGCTCGGGCTCGCGACGCCGACCGCGCTGCTGGTGGGCACCGGGCGGGGGTCGCAGCTGGGCATCCTGATCCGCGGACCGCAGGTGCTGGAGCAGACCCGCCGGATCGACACGGTCGTGCTGGACAAGACCGGCACCGTCACCTCCGGCACCATGACCGTCACCACCGTCCACCCCGTGCCAGGCACCGACCCGGAGGAGCTGGTCCGGGTGGCGGCGGCCGTCGAGGACGGCTCGGAGCATCCCATCGCCCGCGCGATCGTCGCCGCCGCACCCGAGCGGCCGCTGCTGCCCGCCTCGGGCTTCGTGGCTCACCCGGGCGCGGGGGTGCAGGCCGTCGTCGACGGGCGGGCGGTGGTCGCCGGGCGCGCCGGGTGGCTGGCCGACCAGTGGGCGCTGAGCGTCCCCGACGACCTCGCGGCACGGATCGCCGCGGACGAGGATGCGGGGGCGACGGTGATCGTGGTGGCGTGGGACGGGGCCGTGCGCGGCGCCATCAGCATCGCCGACACCCTCAAACCGCACAGCGCCGAGGCGATCGTCCGGCTCAAGAAGCTGGGCCTGACCCCGGTGCTGCTCACCGGCGACAACCCGGGAGCGGCCCACGCGATCGCCCGGCAGGCCGGCATCGACGACGTCCGCGCCGGGGTCACCCCCGCCGGCAAGCTCGACGCGATCCGGGCGCTGCAGGAGGCCGGGCACGTCGTCGCGATGGTCGGCGACGGGGTCAACGACTCCGCCGCGCTGGCCGCCGCCGACCTGGGCATCGCGATGGGAACCGGCACCGACGCGGCCATCACCGCCAGTGACCTGACGATCGTGTCCGGCGACCTGCTGGTGGTGCCCGACGCGATCCGGCTGGCCCGCCGCACCCTGGGCACGATCAAGGGGAACCTGTTCTGGGCGTTCGCGTACAACGTCGCTGCGATCCCGGTCGCGATGCTCGCCCTGCTCAACCCGGTCGTCGCGGCCGCGGCGATGGCGTTCAGCAGCGTGTTCGTGGTCACCAACAGCCTCCGGCTGCGCCGCTTCCGCCCCTTGCCCGGCGTCCCCACACCGGCACCCGCCCACGCCGAGCGCGTCCCCGCCGCCGTGTCCTGACCCCCACGAGAACGGAGAACCACCGATGACCGCCCACTCCCACGACCACGACCACGGCGCGCACGACCACGCGCACCATGACCATGACCACGGATCGCATCATCACCATGAGCCGGCGCCGGGCGCGAGCGAGCGGGTGCGCTGCCCGGTGATGCCCGGCAACCTGGTCAACCCGGAGGAGGCGGAGTCGAAGGGCCTGTTCCGCGACTACGAGGGCAGCCGGTACTGGTTCTGCTGCGCGGACTGCGGGCCGCTGTGGGACGCCGACCCCGCCCGGTACGCCGCGGCCGCCTGATCCGGCCCACGAGCAGCGCGAAGACGAGTACCCGGAGCGAGGTGAGCAGGGATGGATGTCGCGGTGGCGGTGGTGCAGGCGTACTTGCGGGTGAATGGGTATCTCACGGTCGCCGAGTACCCGGTGCTGGATGCCGCGACCCGTCCTGCGCGCACGGTCACCGACCTGGACATCCTCGCCGTTCGCCTGCACCGCACCTCCGGCACGACGGGCCCGGCCGACGCCCCGTTGGATCCGGCGCTGGGCGCGGTGACCGGCGCGGCCGACATGATCGTCGGCGAGGTGAAGGAGGGCCGCCCGCACCCGAACCCCGCGATGCGCGACCCTGCCGTGCTGGAGGCCGCGCTCACTCGGTTCGGCTGCTGCCGGCCCGCCGACGCGCCATGGCTGGTCGCGGAGCTGTTGCGCACCGGGCGGGCCATCGCCCCGGAAGGGCACACGATCCGTACGGTCGTGTTCGGCAACCCCACCTCCGCCCCGCATCCGGGCGCCCCCTGGCACATCGTCCCGTTCACTCAGGTGCTCGGGTTCCTCGAAGAGCACCTCTCCGCGCACTGGCAGGTGATCGGCCGCACCCAGATCAAGGACGACACGCTGGGGCTGCTTGCGTTGCGCGAGAAATCCCGCCGCGCCGGGGCCCATCCGGCGGCTGCGGCTACCCTGGACTCTGAAAGGGGGTCCCGGTGATGCTCGCCATCCGCTCGATGATGCACCACCACCGGCTCCCCGTGCGCGCCCTGGCCGCCGTCGCCCTCGCGGCCGCGGTGATCGGCGGCCTGCTGGCGATGCACGTGCTCAGCAGTGGCACCGCAGACCCCCACACGCCGGCGGCGTCCACCTCGGTCACGGCCGCCGTCTCCGACGCCGCCCCGGCAGCACAGCTGCACAGCACGGCTCCCGGCGCCGCTCATCCCGGCACCGCCCAAGCGGCGCCCTGTGATTGTGCCGCACCGATGGGGTCGATGCCGGCGCAGGATCATTCGATGCTGATGATGGCGTGCGTCCTCGCTCTCCTGGTCGGGCTACTGCTGATCGCCGCGCCTGTCCTCACCGGGGTGCTCGCCGTTGTTGCCCGCACCGCCGACACCGGGCTGCGGTTCGCCCGTCGCGGGGTGGCCCGCGCCCGCGCTCCGTCTCTTCTCGTCCTCTCGATCAGTCGCACCTGATTCGCCGTCGCCTCTTCCCGGACCCTGTCCGGGGGATGCTCCGCCCTGCCCGGGCACCGAATCACCTCATGCACTTGACTGACACGAAAGGACCCTCATCATGAGGAAACTGCGCACCATCGCATTGACCAGCTCCGCCGTGCTCGCGGCCGCTCTCGTCCTGGCCGGCTGCGCCCCGCAGGACGGCACCATGCCCGGCATGGACCACGGACCCGGCGGGATGACCGAGACCACCGAACCCGCGGCAGAGTTCAACGCCGCCGACGAGATGTTCGTCACGATGATGATCCCGCACCACCAGCAGGCCATCGACATGGCCGACATCGTCCTGGCAAAGACCGACGTCGACCCGCAGGTGACCGAGCTCGCTCAGCAGATCAAGGACGCCCAGGGACCCGAGATCGAGACCATGCGCGGCTGGCTCGCGGACTGGGGTGTCGAGGAGCCGATGGGCGGCATGGACCACGGCGACGGGATGATGTCCGAAAACGACATGACCGCCCTTGAGGACGCGTCCGGCCCGGAGGCGAGCCGCCTGTTCCTCGAGCAGATGATCGTGCACCACCAGGGCGCGATCGAGATGGCCGAGATGGCGCTGGATGCCGCTCAGAACCCGGACGTCACCGCCCTCGCCACCCAGGTGATCGAGGACCAGACCGCCGAGATCACCACCATGCGGGACCTGCTCGCCACCCTGTGACCGCACCGGGCGTGCGGGACACCCCGCACGCCCGGTAGCCGTCGGCGCTCGCGCCGCCTCGAGCGCGGCGACGAAACTCACAGCCACATTCTCATGGAGGTTCCGTTGACCATCCGCCTCACGACCGTCGCCGCAGCCACGGCGCTGACCGCCGCCGCGCTGCTGCTGGCCGCCTGCACCCCCGCCCCGCCACCGGGGCCGGTGGGTGACCCGGACCCGCTCGGGCACGTGCACGCGATCGCCCCGGACGGCACCGGGGTGCTGCTGGGCACGCACACCGGCATCTACCGGATCGACGAGGAGGGGGAGGCGACCGGTCCCGTGGGCGGATACGAGTTCGACGCGATGGGGTTCACCGTCACGGGTGGCACCTGGTTGGCGTCCGGGCATCCCGGCTCATCCACGCCGCCGGAGCTCGGTGCCCCGAACCTCGGTCTGATCCGCAGCATCGACGCGGGCGAGACCTGGGAGCCGGTCGCATTCACCGGGACCGAGGACTTCCACCTCATCACCACCGATCCCACAGGCACGCTGTACGGGATCGGATCCACCATGCCCTCTTTGCGGATCAGCATCGACGCCGGCGCCACGTGGACGGATGGGGCCACCCTCACCGGGGTCGCCGGGCTCGCCGCCAGTGCTGAGGCGGTGTACGCGGCGACCGAGGAGGGGCTGCAGACCAGCACCGACGGCGGCGTGACGTTCGTCGCGGTCGCCGACGCGCCGCTGCTGTACACCGTGGCCGCCGCGGACCAGACTCTGGCCGGGGTGGACACCGACGGGACCGTGTGGCGCCTGGCACCCGCCGCGACGTGGGAGCAGGTCGGCACCGCAACCGGGCGGGTGCAGGCGATCGCCGCGACCGGGGAGGGGCTGGTGCTGCTCGTCGACGACCGCGGCATCGTCCGCCTCGGCCCCGCCCCCGACGAGACCACGATCCTCCGCCCGGCCACCGCTTCGACAGGAGAACGACCATGACCACCGCACCAGCGCCCACCGCGTGGGCGCACCGCACCGGACCCGCCGACCCCGCCGCCCTGGCGGGGGTGGACGCGTGGTGGCGGGCGGCGAACTATCTGAGCATCGGGCAGATCTACCTGCTCGATAACCCGCTGCTGCGCCACCGCCTCACCCCCGACGACATCAAGCCGCGGTTGCTGGGCCATTGGGGCACCACCCCGGGCCTGAACTTCCTGTACGCACACCTGAACCGCGCGATCCGCGACCGGGACCTGAACACCCTGTACGTGACGGGGCCCGGGCACGGCGGCCCGGGGATGGTCGCGAACGCGTATCTGGACGGCACCTACACCGAGCGGTTCCCGCAGATCGACCGCACCGAGGCGGGGGTCAGGGCGTTGTTCCGGCAGTTCTCGTTCCCTGGCGGGATCCCCTCGCACGCGTCCCCGGAGACGCCCGGGTCGATCAACGAGGGCGGGGAGCTCGGCTACTCCCTGGTGCACGCATACGGCGCCGCGTTCGACAACCCGAACCTGCTGGTCGCCTGCGTGATCGGCGACGGTGAGGCCGAGACCGGGCCGCTGGCCACCGCGTGGCACGGCAACAAGTTCCTCAACCCCGCCGCAGACGGGGTGGTGCTGCCGATCCTGCACTTGAACGGCTACAAGATCGCGAACCCGACCGTGCTGTCCCGCATCCCCGAGGCCGAGCTGGTCGCGCTGCTGCGCGGCTACGGCCATGAGCCTTTTGTCGTGACGGTCGGCTTCGACGATGAATCTCCGCAGGAGTCCCACGCGAAGTTCGCGGGCGTGCTGGATGCGGTGCTGGACCGGATCGCCGACATCAAGGCCGCCGCCGCGGCCGGCACCCTGCACGAGCGTCCGGCGTGGCCGGCGATCGTGCTGCGCAGCCCGAAGGGGTGGACTTGCCCGAAGGTGATCGACGGCCTCCCGGTGGAGGGCACCTGGCGGGCGCACCAGGTGCCGCTCGCGGAGGTCCGCGACACCCCGGAGCATCTGCGGATCCTCGAGGACTGGCTGGCCTCCCACCGGCCCCACGAACTGTTCGACGTGACCGGCGCCCCGCGTGCCGTGACGGTCGCGGTGGCGCCGGAGGGGGATCGGCGCATGAGCGCGAACCCGGCCGGCAACGGCGGGCAGCTGACCGTCCCGCTGCGGCTGCCGGACTTCCGGGAGCACGCGCAGCCGGTCGACCCGGCGGAGCGGGGTGCGGGAACCGGGGAGGCGACGCGGGTGCTGGGTGAGTGGCTGGCGGGGGTGATCCGGGACAACCCGGACAACTTCCGCATCTTCGGGCCGGACGAGACCGCCTCCAACCGCCTCGCCCCATCCGTCTACTCGGCTGCGGGCAAGCAGTGGAACGCGGCCGTGGAACCGGTGGACGAGCACCTCGCCCCGACGGGGAGGGTGATGGAGGTGCTCAGCGAGCACCAGTGCCAGGGCTGGCTCGAAGGCTACGTGCTGACCGGCCGGCACGGCCTGTTCAACTGCTACGAGGCGTTCACGCACATCGTCGATTCGATGTTTAACCAGCATGCCAAATGGCTCGAAGCCGCCCGCGCCGTGTCGTGGCGGGAGCCGGTCCCGAGCTTCAACTACCTGTTGTCCAGTCACGTGTGGCGGCAGGATCACAACGGGTTCAGCCACCAGGATCCGGGGTTCATCGACGTCGCCTTGAACAAGAGCCGGGACGTCGTCCGGGTGTATCTCCCGTTCGATGCGAACACGCTGCTGTCCACCTACGACCACTGCCTGCGCTCGACCGGGTACATCAACGTGGTCGTCGCCGGCAAACAGCCCGCCCCGCAGTGGCTGACCATGGACGAGGCGATCGAGCACTGCACCCGCGGGCTCGGGATCCTGCCGTGGGCGGGCACCGAGACCGAAGGCATCGAGCCAGACGTCGTGCTCGCCGCCGCCGGCGACGTGCCCACCCTCGAGGTGCTCGCCGCGGCGGCGCTGCTGCGCGAGCACGTCCCGGACCTGAAGGTGCGGGTGGTGAACGTGGTCGATCTCACCCGGCTGCAGTCCGAGGACCAGCACCCGCACGGGCTGCCGGATCGGGAGTTCGACGCGATCTTCACCCCCGACAAGCCGGTCATCTTCGCTTACCACGGCTACCCGTGGCTGATCCACCGGCTCACCTACAAACGCGCCGGACACCAGAACCTGCACGTGCACGGCTTCCAGGAGCGCGGCACCACCACGACCCCGTTCGACATGGTCATGCTCAACGACCTCGACCGGTACCGGCTCGCCATCGACGTCCTCGACCACGTCCCCGGCCTGGGCGCCCGCCACGCCGGCCTGCGGCAGGAGCTGCAGGACGCGCGCCTGCGCGCCCGCGCCCACACCCGTGAGCACGGCACCGACATTCCCGCCGTCGCCGACTGGCGATGGCCCCACCCCGACACTGACACACCTGCCACCGACCCCGTCATCGGGAAGGAACTGTGATGAACGACACCCAGACCGTGACCCTGCAGGTCAGCGGCATGATCCGCGCGACCTCCAAGAACGTCACCGAAGCCCACCTGGGCCGCCAGCCCGGTGTGATCGCCGTCGACGCGAACCCGGTCTCGCAGACCGCGACGGTCACCTACGACCCGCAGACGACATCGGTCGCGCATCTGCAGCAGTGGGTCATCGAGTGCGGCTACCACTGCGCCGGGCAGTCCGTCCCCGACCACATCTGCGACCCCGCGCACGACCCGCACGCCCACCAGATGCCTGCCGGCCACGACGGGCACGCCGGTCACGAGGGGCACGGGCCGCACGGAGGGCATGATGCGCATGCCGATCATGACGCGCACACCGGCCACGAGGCCCAGGCTGACCCCGGTCACGCCGGTCACGCCGGGCATGAGCACCACACCGCTCCCGACCGTGAGCACAGCGGTGAGACTGTTCCGACAGACCACGCCCACCCGGCCGAGGTCGGTGAGCACGCCGGACACGGCGCCGCTCCCGCGGCAGGCGGGCACGATCACGGCGCCGAGCCGACCGCGCACAGCGCGCAGGAGATGATGGGCCACGGCGGGCACGGCGGCGGGATGTCGATGGCCGCGATGATCCGCGACATGCGCAACCGGTTCCTGGTCGCGCTGATCCTGTCGATCCCGATCACCCTGTGGTCCCCGATCGGGCGGGAGGTGATCGGGTTCGAGGTGCCGGCCCCGTTCGGGCTGCGCGACGACGTGTTCATGCTGATCCTGTCGCTGCCGGTGATCTTCTACTCGGCGTGGATCTTCTTCGACGGCGCCTACCGGGCGTTGCGGGCGAAGACGCTGGACATGATGGTGCTGGTCTCGGTCGGTGTCGGCGCGGGCTGGCTGTACAGCCTGTTCATCACCCTCACCGGCGGCGGCGAGGTGTTCTACGAGGCCGCCACCGTGCTCGCCACCTTCGTGCTGCTGGGGCACTGGGTGGAGATGCGCGCCCGCGGCGGCGCGAACGACGCGATCCGCACCCTGCTCGAGCTCGCGCCCTCGCAGGCGGTCGTGATCCGCGACGGGCAGGAGGTCGAGATCCCCACCAGCGAGGTCGTGCCCGGGGATCTGATGCTGGTCCGGCCGGGGGCGAAGATCCCCACCGACGGGGTCGTGGAGTCCGGCGAGTCCGAGGTGGACGAGTCGATGGTCACCGGCGAGTCGATGCCGGTGACGAAGGCCCCCGGTTCGGAGGTGATCGGCGCGACCGTGAACACCGTCGGCACCCTCCGGGTGACCGCGACCAAGGTCGGGTCCGACACAGCGCTGGCGCAGATCGTGAAGCTCGTGCAGGAGGCGCAGAACTCCAAGGCCCCAGGGCAGCGGCTCGCCGACCGGGCCGCGTTCTGGCTCGTGTTCGTCGCCCTGATCGGCGGGACGGGCACCTTCGTGGTGTGGCTGCTGGCCGGGATGGACGTGCCGATGGCGATCCTGTTCGCGATCACGGTCGTGGTCATCACCTGCCCCGACGCGCTCGGGCTCGCGACCCCGACCGCGATCATGGTCGGCACGGGCCTGGGCGCCAAGCGCGGGGTGCTGTTCAAGAACGCGACCGGCATCGAGACCGCCGCCCGCATCACGACGGTCGTCTTCGACAAGACCGGCACTCTCACCAAGGGGGAGCCGGAGGTCACCGACTACCTCACTGCAGGCGGCGACGACCTCGAGCTGCTGAGCCTGGCCGCCGCGGCGGAGCGGGAGTCGGAGCATCCGCTCGCCCAGGCGATCGTCGCGTACGCCGACGCCCGCGACATCCCGCGCCGCACCGCGACCGCGTTCCGCAACATCACCGGGCAGGGCGCGGTAGCGACCGTCGATGGGAAGCGGGTCGTGCTCGGCAACACCCGCCTGATGGCCGCCGAGGGCATCGACATCACCCCCGTGGAGGCATCCCAGCGGGAACTGGCGGGCTCGGGCCGCACCGCGATCCTGTTCGCCGTCGACGGGCAGATCGCCGGCGTCATCGCCCTGGCCGACGCGCCGCGGGAGAGCGCGAAGACCGCGATCGACGCCCTGCACGAGCAGGGCATCGAGGTCGCGATGCTCACCGGCGACAACCAGCCCACCGCGGAACGGATCGCCGCGCTGCTGGGCATCGACACCGTGATCGCCGAAGTGCTGCCCGAGGACAAGTCGCAGAAGGTCGCCGAGCTGCAACAGGCGGGGAAGAAGGTCGCGATGGTCGGCGACGGCGTCAACGACGCCCCCGCCCTCGCTCAAGCCGATCTCGGCGTCGCGATCGGCGCCGGCACGGATGTCGCCATCGAGACCGCCGACGTCGTGCTGATGCGCTCCGACCCCCTCGATGTCGCGATCGCGCTGAAGATCGGGAAGGGAACGCTGCGGAAGATGCGGCAGAACCTCGGCTGGGCCATCGGGTACAACGCCCTCGCCCTGCCGATCGCCGCGGGGGTGTTCTACCCCGCGTTCGGCATCATGCTCTCCCCGGAGATCGCAGCGATCAGCATGTCCGGCTCGTCCGTGATCGTCGCCGTCAACGCGCTGCTGCTGAAGCGGCTGCGGCTGCCCGCACAGGCCGCGGACACGACGGGATCGGCTGCCGCGGTGAAGGAGCCCGAACGTGTCTGACCTGCCTCGCACACCCGCCGCGTTGTCGCGGGCGATGCTGACCCGCCGGGGGCTGCTCGGCGTCGGCGTCGGCGCGGCCGCGGCGATCGTGCTGGCCTCCTGCGCCCCCGAGGCGCGCTGGGTGCAGCCTGCCGGTCAGCAGGTGGCCGGGACGGAGCGCGCTCGGGGAGGCACCGGGCGGGTCACCGCGGTGGAGCTGATCGCCGCGGCGGCCACCCTGGACCTCGCCGGCACGCCGGCGTCCACATGGGCGTTCGGCGGGGTCCCCGCCCCGGTGATCCGGCTGGGAGCGGGCGACACCCTCAGAGCGACGGTCCGCAACCGGCTCGAGGCGGATACGTCCGTGCACTGGCACGGGCTCGCCCTCCGCAACGACATGGACGGGGTGCCGCCGGTCACCCAGGCCCCGATCGGGCCGGGCGGGGAGTTCGTGTACGAGTTCGTCGCCCCGCATCCGGGCACCTACTGGTTCCACCCGCACGTGGGCCCCCAGCTGGACCACGGCCTGTACGGCGCGCTGATCGTGGAGGACCCGGACGAGCCGGTCACGTGGGACGACGAATGGGTGCTGATCCTCGACGACTGGCTCGACGGGGTCACCGCCACCCCCGACCAGGTCCTCTCGGACCTGTCGGCGGGGATGGGCGACATGGGCGGGATGGGCGACATGTTCATGCGGATGGGGAACCTGCTGATGGGCGCCACCTCCGACCTGCTCGGCGGCGACGCCGGTGACGTCTACTACCCGCATTACCTCATCAACGGGAAGCCGACAGCGGACCCCGCACAGTTCACCGGCACCCCCGGAGCACGGGTGCGGATCCGTGTCATCAACGCCGGCAGCGACACCGCGTTCCGATTCGCCGTCGGCGGCCACCGGCTAACGATCACCCACACCGACGGGTTCCCCGTGGACCCGGTCGAGGTCGACAGCATCCTGATCGGGATGGGCGAACGCTACGACCTGCAGGTCACCCTGGGCGACGGGGTGTTCCCCGTCGTCGCCGACGCGGAAGGAAAGCAGGATCGCGCGTTCGCGCTGCTGCGCACCGGCGCCGGCACGGCACCGGCCAGCGACGTCCCCGTCGCCGAGCTCGGGACCGGCAGGGTCGGCACCGCTGCCGGGCTGAGCGCGACCGCCGCCGTCGCCCTGCACCAGGCATCCCCCGACCGGGTCGTGCACCTCGCGCTGACCGGGGGGATGGAGGCGTACGACTGGGGGATCGACGGGCGCCGGTTCGACATGAACGACCCGTTGCGGGACGCGCACGCGATCAGCGAGGGGGAGCGGGTGCAGCTGCGGATTCGCAACGACACCGAGATGTGGCATCCGTTCCACCTGCACGGCCACACCTACCAGCACGCGAACGGCGGCCCCCGGAAGGACACCTCGATCATCCTCCCGGGCCAGACCCTGACGGTCGACTTCGACGCCGACAACCCCGGTCTGTGGGTCGCGCACTGCCACAACATCTACCACGCTGAGACCGGCATGACCACGGTGCTCGGATACCGGTCATGATCGGCGCGTTCATCCCCAGCCCGGACGTCACCGGGTTCGCGGTGGGGCCGTTCACGATCCGCTTCTACGCGGTGTTCATCATCGCCGGGATCGTGATCGCCGTCTGGCTCACCTCCCACCGGCTGCGGCAGCGCGGCGCACCAGCGGGTGTCGTGGTCGACGTCGCCCTGTGGGCGGTTCCGGCCGGGATCGTCGGCGGCCGGCTCTACCACGTGCTCACCCACCCCGCGGACTACTTCTACGAGGGCGCGGACCTGTGGCGGGTGCTGTACGTGTGGGAGGGCGGTCTGGCGATCTTCGGAGCGATCCTCGCCGGCAGCGTCGCCGCGTGGCTCGCGTGCCGGCGTGCCGGCATCCGGTTCCTCTCGTTCGCGGACGCCCTCGCGCCCGGGCTGCTGATCGCGCAGGCGATCGGCAGGTGGGGCAACTACGTCAACCAGGAGTTGTTCGGCGCCCCCACCACGTTGCCGTGGGGGCTGCAGATCGACCCCGCGAACCACGCCTTCCCGCCCGGGCTGCCCCCGGACACCCTGTTCCACCCGCTGTTCCTGTACGAGATGCTGTGGAACCTCGCCGGTGCGGCCGCGATCCTGCTGATCGAACGCAGAGTGCCGTTGCGGTGGGGCAAGGCGCTCGGCGCGTACCTGATCGTCTACGGCACCGGCCGCGCCTGGCTCGAGGCGCTGCGCCTGGATCCGACCGGGCTGCTGCTGTGGGGTGTGAAGGTCAACCTGCTGATGGCCGCCCTCATCGCCGTCGCCGGCGTCGCGCTGATCGTCGTGCAGTCCCGCCGCCACCCGGAACCGGAACCGTCGCCGTACCTGCCCGGACGCGCTCCCACCCCTGGCGCGACGGTGCCGGGGCCACCTATCGACGTACGGGAAGGAGCACCCGGATGACACGTCGTCCACGACCCGACCCCGATCCGGCCGCGAGGTACCGTCGTCGTCGCCGGTACCTGCGGGCCGGGCAGGCGATCATGGCTGTCGGTGCCCTCATCGTCGTGGTGCACTGGCTCGCCCACATCGAGGCGTTCGGCCCGGGGCAGCCCGAGGGCTGGATCGACCTGGCGGCCGGGTATCCGATGGGCGCGCTGTTGGTGATCGCCGGCGCGGTCCTGGCCAGCCGCAAACCCACCTGACATGACCTCGCGCACAGACACACCCCGGCAGCTCTTCCCGCTGCTGCCGTTGTGGGCGGCGCTCGCGGTCGCAGCCGGGGCCGGGTTGCTGATGGACCTTGCCTACCCGCAGGCCGGGGTGTGGGTGGCCGCGCCGATCGCTGCCGGGCTGCTGTTGTGCGCGCTGATCGGACGCAGCGCAGCGGGCGCCCTCGGCGTCGGCGCGGTCTTCGGGGCGGTGTTCTTCGCGCTGCTGGTGTCGTGGACCTCCCGCTACCTCGGGCCGGTGCCGTGGCTGGCGTTGACCGTCGTGCAGGCTGCGCTCACCGCGGTCGGGGTGATCCCGCTGACCCTCGCCTACCGGTGGATGCCGCGCATCGCCCCGGGCCGGACGGGGCGGATGCTGCTGCTGCCGCTGCTGCTGGCGGCGCTGTGGACGGGCCGGGAGATCCTGATGGGGGCGTGGCCGTACGGCGGGTTCCCGTGGGCGCGGCTGGGGATGACGCAGGCGGAGAGCCCCGTCGCGACCATCTCCTCCTGGGCCGGGGTGAGCGGGCTGAGCTTCGCGATCGTGTTCGCGGTCGCCGTGACGATCGAGTGGGTGCGCGTGTCGGGATGGCGGCGGACGGCATCGGCAGCGCTTCCCGTGGTGATCGCCGGCATCCTGATGCTCGTGCCGGCGTTCCCGACGACGGGGTCGGGAACGATGCGGATCGGCGCGGTGCAGGGCAACGGACCCTCCGGCTACTTCGACGAACGCGAACCGGGTGCGATCGCACGCGCGCAGGCTGAGGCGAGCATCGCGGTGGAGGGGGAGGACCTCGATCTGCTGGTGTGGCCGGAGGGACTGGACGGCGACCCGTTCCAGGACGCCCGCCTGGCCCGTGAGCTCACCGGGGTCGCGGAGCGGGCCGGCGCGCCGCTGCTGGCCAACGCCGCCACGGTCGTCGGCGACGATGCCTACAACACCTCGTTCCTCTGGGACCTGCCGACCGGGGCTGCCGCGCCGCGTCGCGCCGACGTGCAGACGCACGCGAAGCGCCACCCGGTCCCGTTCGGGGAGTATGTGCCCGACCGGGAGTTCTACAACGCCCTCGCCCCCGATCTGGTGGGGCTCATCCAGCGGGAGTACACGCACGGCACCGACCCTCCCGTGGTGATCGTCGACGGGACGCCGGTGGGGCTGGCGATCTGCTTCGACGTGATCTACGACGACGTGATCGCCGAGAGCGTCCGGGCGGGCGCCCAGGTGCTGGTGTTCCAGACCAACAACGCCGACTTCCGCGACACCGACGAGAACCTGCAGCAGCTCGCGTTCGCCCGGATGCGAGCGATCGAGACCGGCCGCAGCGTCGTGAACGTCTCCACTGTCGGCACCAGCCAGATCATCGCGCCCGACGGCACCACCGTCGACTCCCTGCCCGCCGGGACCGCGGGCGCGCTGGTCGCCGACGTGGAGCTTCGCACCGGAACCACCCCCGGTGTCCTGCTCGGCCCTGTGCTGGCCGGGATCATCCTGTGGGGCGGTATCGGTGCCCTGGCCCTCACGGGCGTGCTCAGCAGGGTCACGCGTTCTCGCGCGACCGACGAGCCGGCGCTCACGCCGGCAGGCGCTGGGGCGGGATCGTGACGGCGCGGGCGTCGTGGGCGGCCGCTCTCGGGGCTTCGGGCCGCAGCCTGCCGCGGATGCGGCCTGTCGCCCGGGCCGTGCTGGTGCTGCTGCTCGCGGTCACCGCGTGGTCCGCATCGCACGGCGACACCCGGGGCACGGCGGATTCGCATCCGGTCGCCGCGATCTCCTCCGTGGCGACCACACACGCGCAGGCAGCGGGGGAGGATGCGCCGGCGGGGCACCCGGCCGCGCTGCCGGCACAAAGCGACGCGGGAACGGACGCCGGCCACCTGGCGGCATGCTTCTTCGCGGTCTGGGCAGGGGCCGCTCTGATCGCCCTGGCTCGCCTGGCCGCCCCGCCCCGCCGGCGACAACTCGTGACGGCGCCCACGTCCCCCACACCCGTCCAGGCGCCACCTGCGACGTCGTCTCGGCGATCGGCGCTGACGCTGACGCAGCTGTCGATCTCCCGAACCTGACCACCGGAGCGGGCGCCGTCCTATCCGGCGTCCACCCACCTCGGTGGATTGCGTTCGTGCCCGGTGATGTGTTTGGAGACCTCCCTTGATGACCCTTGTTCCTGCGGCCACAGCCGCCCTCGTCCGCGCAGCCGCCGTGCCGCGCCAGATCGACGCGCAGCTCACGCCCGGCGATCGTCCGAGCCTCACACGAGGGGGTGAGTGATGATGCCGGCGGGGCTGTCCCATCGGCGGGCGATCATCGTCGGCGCCGGACAGTCGGGACTGGCCGTCGCCGCCGCGCTGATCGGGCAAGGACTGCGGCCACAGCAAGACTTCGTCATGATCGACGCCGCCCCCGCGGGGCAGCGGAGCTGGTCGTCACGCTGGCACTCGCTGACCCTGCTCAGCGACGCCGCCCACAGTGCGCTCCCTCACCACCGCATACCCGGCGACCCGGCACGGCACCTACGCGGCGATGAGATCGCCGACTACCTCGATGACGTTCAGAGGCAGCTAGGCGTGAAGCCGGTCTGGGACGTACGAGCGATCAGCGTGGAACGCCGCGGGACGGGCCCGACCCTGCAGCTGTCCACCACCGTCGGCGACGTGCAGACCCGCAACGTCGTCTGCGCCACAGGCGCGGCCGCTCACCCACGCGTACCCGCGTGGGCGGCCTCGCTGCAGCTACCCGGGGCGATGATGCACAGCGGCGACTACCGGTACCCGCGCCAGATACCCCCTGGTGACGTGCTGATCGTGGGCGGAGGAAACAGCGGCGTTCAGATCGCCCGGGATCTTCTCGGATCCCACACGGTCACGCTCTCGGTACGCGCCCACCGCGGCCAACTGCCGTTGACTGCCTTCCCCGCCGAAGGAAGCGCACGGGCGTGGTTGCGTCGACGGCGACCCGAGCCCGTATTCGGCGACAGCTACCAGAAGCTGCGTCGCGCCGGCGTTCGCGTAACGCCGGCGGTGACCGCTGCCGACTCCGTGACCGTGATGCTGGCCGACAGCACGCGCATCGCCCCCCGTTCGGTGGTCCTCGCTACCGGCTTCGAGCCCGCAGACGACTGGCTCCCCGACCCCGTGCGCACCACACCGGCACGATTCCCGTCCACAGCCATGCCCGGGCTGTTCGTCGCGGGCATCCCCCGGTACAGCAGACCCGGCGCCGACACGCTCGACAAGGTATCGCGGGACGCCACGATCATCGCACGCAGGATCGCCGACCGACCATGAAACCCGACGCCAAGCAGGCACGCGCCCCACCTATGTCTGACGTGTCTGACACGGGTGTATCATTGCTGTCATGACCACCGTTTCCGCACGAGACGCCTCCCGGGGGTTCTCCGCGCTGCTCGACCACGTCGAGCACGACGGCGAGGAGTACACCGTCGTGCGCGACGGCAGGGTGATCGCCCGGATCGTGCCGGCCGCCAGCCGCACGATCGCCGGCTTCCTCGCCCGCCGCGCCGGACGCCCGCCGCTCGACGACGACTTCGCCGCCGACGCCGTGAGCGCGCGCGAGCTCCTGGCCGTGGACGCGTCCGACCCGTGGCGCGACTGATCCTCGACACCAACGCCCTGATCCAGCTCGATCGGCAAGGGCCGGGTGCCTGGCCGGTCTCGGAGTCCGACGACCTCGCCATCTCGGCGATCACGCTCGCCGAGCTGCGGCACGGCGTCCTGGCCGCGGACGCGACTCGCCGGCAGGCGCGCGAGCAGTTCGTCCACGACGTCGAGGAGACGATCGAAGTCCTGCCGTACACGAGAGCTACGGCAGCAGAACACGCGGCACTGCTCGACTACGTCCGGCGCGCGGGAAGCCCGCGCGGCGCCCACGACCTCATCATCGCTGCGCACGCACGACAGACCGGCCGTCAGGTCGTCTCCCTCGACCTCAAGGCACGCTTCAGCGACCTACCCGGCCTCGACGTCGCCGTCTAGCAGTGGACCTACCGCGGGGCCGGTGCGAACTCCTTGACCATCGCACCGGCGTCCCCGACCGCGCCAGAGGGCTCAGCAAAGCGGATGGCAGCGTCGTCGCGGGGCGGCTCCCGACAGAGGGGTGGGGCTCACCTCGGCACCGGGTCTGCGTCCTCGGGGATCTCGAAGACGGCGTCGGCGATGGGCTCGTCCACGCTGTGGATGGTGACCTGCAGTTCTCCCTCGGCAACCGGGATCCGGTGTTCCCCGGGTCCGTACTGCGCAGCCCAAACGGCTGGCTCCAAGATCATCTGCGGGAGACCGATGTCTTCTGGATCCATGTCCTCCATCCGCGACCATGTCAGGTTTGGGCCTGGTCCTTGCTCGGCGACATACAACGTCCGGTCGCTGAACCGGTAGATCTGTTCCGAAACCGGTGCTCCTCCGACTTCGGCGGTCAATCGGAAGGATGGTGCGTCGTCCAGGTCCCTTACCCAGAGGCGGCTGTCCTGTCCGTCGGCGTGGATGACCATCTCGAAGCTCTGCGCGTATTCGTCAGGGACCGGAGCTTGCGGGTCTTGCGGGGCCTGCGCCTGTCCGGCGAGTGTGGGGTTCTCCTTGAGGAGGCGGCTGTCGAAGTAGGCCACCGTCCCGAGCATGAGCGCCATCGGCGCGACGAACATCGCGACCACACCCGACATCGCGAGAATCGCGAGGATCCCGTTCTCCTGCCGCTGACTCCTCCGCTGGAGCACCGTCTTGGCGAAGGCGGCTCCTTGGAGCGAGACCACCACGACACCCATTCCCAGGAAGACGTACATGAACCAGATGGGCGGATACACCCGCCAGTCGGGCGGAGTGGTCTGAAAGAAGTAGAAGAAGTACAAGACTCCGCGCAGCATCGCGATGTAGAAGATCGCGTGTACCAAGCTCCTGTGAATCCATTTCCACGACGATCCACCGAGGAAGCTCACCGCTCTGTCGGAGGAGGTCACGGCGAGCAGCATGATCATGGGAAGCATGACCAGCCCCATCATGTTCATGATGCCGACCTCGGGGCGGGCAAGGATGTAGCTGCCCAGTTCCTCGACGTACTGGAACCCGAAGAGCGTGCCCACGTCCCACCGCGCCCAACGGTCCCAGATGGCATACCCGTGACCCAGCGCCAGCACCGCGAACCAGATCCCCAGTTCCCGCCTCCAAGGCAAGAGACGCTGCACAGGCTTCCAGAGAGTCGAGGCTGGTGACAGGATCAGCGCGAAGAACAAGAGCACGAACGCGGCATGTGCCCACGCCCGCCAGAAGGGATGGTCCTCGCCCCAGTCGGGCCACAGCGCCGGTTGAACCCCCCAAGCCGAATACGACGAGTAGAACAGGTAGACCAGCAGTGCCGAGAGGCCCGCCATACGCAGGTGGCGCAGGAAGAGCGTCTTCTTGCTCGTGATGCCGATTCGCATGTGTGACTACAATCCGTGGGTGCCGGCAGCAGCACTGCCCTGGGCGGTGAAGGTCCTGTCCGCGAGGTCAGGTGAGTCCTGAGTAGGCGTGGAGTCCCTGGAAGAACATGTTGACGATGGTGAAGTTGAACAGCACCGCGACGAACCCGGTGATGGACAGCCAGGCAGAGCGGGTGCCGCGCCATCCGCGGGTCGCGCGGGCGTGGATGTAGCCGGCGTAGATCACCCAGATCACGAACGTCCACACTTCCTTGACGTCCCAGCCCCAATAGCGTCCCCAGGAGTCGTTGGCCCAGATCGCTCCGGCGATGAGGGTGAACGTCCAGAACACGAAGCCGACGATCGCGAATCGGTAGGCGAGAGATTCGAGCACGTCGGCGGTGGGAAGAGTGCGCAGGAACCCTGGGCCGATGTTGCCCGCGACATCCGACGATGCTTGTGCGCGGCGTTCCCGGCGGGCTTGCAGGAGCTGGGTGATGGAGATGCCGCAGGCGATCGCGAACAGCGCGGTGGCCAGGGAGGCGACGAAGACGTGGATGACCAGCCAGACGCTCTTGAGCGGGTCCATCAGCGGGACGACCTCGACGTAGTACGAGATCGTGGCCCCGCCCAGCAGCAGCACGACCATGCCGATGAGGAACGCTCCGAGGAACCGGAGGTCGTACCAGCGAAGCGCCAGCAGATAGACGGCGACGATGAGGAGCGTCCCGGTGAGGGCGAATTCGTACATGTTCGCCCACGGAACCCGCTCGGCGGCGATGCCGCGGCCGACGGTGCCGCCGAGCTGCAACAGGAAAGCGAGGATCGTGAGCGCGGTGCCGATCCTTGCCCACAGCAGCCGGTTTCGCTTCCCAGGGGGTGCGTGCAGGTCGTGTTGCGCGGTGCGCGGCTCCGCGGCATCGTGGTCCTGCGCTCTCGTCGACGCGAACGCACCGACGAGGGCGGGCGTCTGCCGCGGCTCGTGCGCCGCGCCCGTGCGGGCTGCGCGCTGGGCGAGGTCGATCGTGTAAGCGATGAAGGCCAGCAGGTAGACGGCGATCGCCGTCCATACCAGCAGCAGCGATACTGCGTCTAGGGAGAGCGTTTCTGCTCCGGGCATCGGAGGCTCCTTACTCATGGTGATGGGCGGGTCGGCGGGGATCCACTCGCTCGTCGTCCTGGTCCTGGCGCTGTTCCCGCCTCGTCGACGTAGGTGGTGGTGTGCTGCGCGGCGAGGTCGGCGACGGCGCGTGCGAGGGCGGGGTCCTCGCCGCGGGCGAGTCCCGCGTACTCGACGCGGATGCCCTCGGCTGCGGGGTGGGCTTTGACCCAGAGGCGGCGGCGGGGCACGAAAAGACCGGCGAACAGGCCGAGCGTGGCGAGGATCGAGAACGCGAGCACCCATCCGCTGGTGGGGTCACGCTGGATCTGCAGCGACGCGAATCTCTTCACCGGATCGGCGTCGCTCACGCTCTCCCAGGTGATGGTGCCCCATCCGTTCGGCAAATCGGCGGTGGCGCCGGGGGTGAGCTCGATCGAGTCCAGACCGGTGTCGCCGCCGGTGTGCTGGGTGAGTCCCTCGACCTCCAGCGTGTACACCGACCGCGGTGTGCCGTCGTCGATGCCCAGGTCGCCGCTGAACACGTTGAAGGTGATTACCGGGTTCACCACGTCGGGATAGATCGACGTGAAGGCCCCCGAGGGGAGCACGCCCTGGGTGGGGTAGAGGAACCCGACCAGGCCGAGCTGTTCGGGCAGCCCGTCCGGGATTTTGACGATCCCCAGGGAGGTCATGTTCGCATCCTGCGGCAGGAACGGCTGCGACTCGCTGTACACCATCTCGCCGTCGGCGTCGCGGACGGTGAGAGTGGGCGCGTACCCGTTGCCGAGCAGGTAGATGCGGTCGCCTTCGACGGTGATCGGATAGTTCACGATCACGCTCTCTGCCCGGTCCTCCTGGCCTGGCACCCGGATGGTGAGGTCTGCGGAGAAGTCGCCAGCCTGTCCTGCGCCGGGGGTGCCGGGCAGCCGATACGAGACCTGGAAGTCGTCGAGGGTGAGCGAGTAGGGGGCGAGGCCGGTGCCGTCGATGAACTGGCCGGGGCTGAACGAGGAGTAGCTGCTGAGCGCGTTGACGAACGTGGTGCCTTCCACCACGACCCGTTGCCCGGTGTAGGAGAGCGCGCCGCCGACGCCGACCGCGACGAGCACGCCAACCAGGGCGATGTGGAAGATCAGGTTGCCGGTCTCGCGCAGGTAGCCGCGCTCGGCTGACACCGACACCCACCCGCGCCCGTCGTACCGCTCGACCCGGTAGCCCGCGCGACGCAGCTGCCGCTCGGCGAGCTCGATCGCGTACCTGGCCGGGTCGGGCCGCCCGCTCGCCGCAGGAAGCTCTGCCTCCTCGTGCTCGGCGAGGCGCGTCAGCCGGGCGGGAGTCCGTGGGGGCCGGGCTCGGAGCGCCTTGTAGTGGTGCTTCGCGCGAGGGATGACGCAGCCGATGAGGGAGGTGAACAGCAGCAGGTAGATCGCGGAGAACCACGGCGACAGGTAGACGTCGAACATCCCTACCGCATCGGCGAGCGGGAACATGTCCGGGTTGTCGCGCTCCCACTGGATGACGCCGTTGGGGTCAGCGCTGCGCTGCGGGAACAGCGAGCCGGGCACGGCCGCGATCGCGAGGAACAGCAGCAGCACCAGCGCGGTGCGCATGCTGGTCAGCTGCCGCCACCCCCACCGCAGCCAGCCGGTCAGCCCGAGGACGGGCTGAGTGATCCCTGGCGGGTCGGCGTCGGTGTGGTCGCCGGGGCGGAGCGGGTCTGTCGCGACCTCGGCGGCGGTGTCAGAGCGGGAGGGGGACATTTATCACCACCTGTTGCAGCGCGGACATCAGCGCCGTCCACGCCCCGGTCACCATGAGGATCCCGAGGAAGACGAGCATGCTGCCGCCGACGAGGTTGAGGGCGCGGATGTGACGGCGCAGGAACCCCACCGAGCGGGACGCCCACCCCCAGCCGAGGGCGAGCAGCAGGAACGGGATGCCCAGCCCGAGGGAGTACGCGAGCCCGAGCAGGCCGGCGCGTGCGGGGTCGCCGAGGTTCCACGACATGGACAGGATCGCCGCGAGCGTCGGGCCGATGCACGGGGTCCACCCGACGCCGAGGGCGAACCCGAGCAGGGGCGCGCCGATGAGCCCCGCGTGCCCCTGGATGCGAGGGCGGAGGGTGCGTTGGGCGATGCCGAAGAACCCGATGAACACCAGCCCGAGCACGATGATGACCACCCCGAAGACGCGGGTAAGGATGTTCGCGTACTGCAGCAGCAGGAACCCGAACGTGCCGCCGAGGATCGTCACGGTGACGAACACGACCGTGAACCCCGCGATGAACAAGGTCACGCCCAGCAGCAGCCGGGTCCGCTCTCTCGTGGCCGTGGCCGTGGCCGTGGCCGTGGCCGTGGCTGTCCCGTCAGTCGGCGCGGGCGTGTAGGCGCGGGCGCTCGCGCCGCCGAGGTAGCCGAGGTAGCCGGGCACCAGCGGCAGCACGCACGGGGAGACGAAGGAGACGAGCCCGGCGAGCACGGCGAGCGGGATCGCCACCCACAAGGCGCCGTCGACGACCACTGCGCCCGGGTTCACGAGGACTCCGCCAGGGTGTCGGCGACGAGCGTCGACAGGATGGACGCGCTGGCGAGCTGCCCGATGATCCGCGCGGCGACCCGTCCGTCGCGGTCGAGGAAGAGCGTGGTGGGCGTGGCCTGGATGGGGGTGACCTGCGCGAACGCGAGCTTGACCCTCCCGTCGTCGACGTCGATCACGCTGGGGTAGGTGACGTTGTTGTCTCTCGCGAACGACAGGGCGGTGGCGGGCTGGTCGTAGATGTTGATCCCGAGGAACGCGACGCCCTGCTCTTGGTAGTCCTGCCAGACCTGCTCGAGCAGCGGCGCTTCGACGATGCACGGCGCGCACGCGGCGAACCAGAAGTTCACGACCAGCACTCCGCCGCGGTAGTCGTCGCTGGACACCGCCTCGCCGGTCTCCGTCACGCCCCCGAAGACCACCGGCTCGCCGCGGTCCTGCGGGGCGATCTCCACGACTCGGAACTCCCCGGAGATGTATCCTCTCTCGTTCCCTTCACGGTACTGCTGGGCGAGCGAGTCGTTGCTCGTGCAGCCGGCGAGCACCAGGGCAGCGAGCAATGCCGCGGTGACGGTGAGCGAGCGACGGCTCATGTGCGCTTCACCTTCACCATCGCGCCCGCGACCAGGAACACGACCGCAGTCACCGGCTGCGCGGCCGTCCAGACCGGCCCGGTGAACGGGAACGGGAACACCGGGTTCCACAGCACCGCGATCGCCGCGAACACCGGCATCCACCACCATTGCCGCGCCTGGATCGCGAACCACGCGACGATCAGCGCGAGGATCGACACCAGGAACAGCACGACCAGGAACCAGTCTCCGCCCAGCAGCAGCGGTGCGACGAACAACGTCCCCGCAGCGATCAGGCTCGGCGCGAACGCATTGCGCTGATACCGCGACGGCGCGCGCACCTTCGAGGTCATGAGCCGCTCACCGCCGAACCCGTGGGGGCGACCGTCCCTGGAGAGGCTGCGGCATCCTTCTCCACGACACCGACGTAACGGCGGCGTATCCAGAGGATGAGACCGACGAGGATGACGCCGGCGACGAGGGCAATGTCCGCCAGGTTGCCGATGGACAGGTTGCCGTAGGCGAGGAAGTCGGTGACGCGCCCAACCTCGAAGCCGGGTGGGGCTGGGCTCTGATCGACAAAGGCATAGACGATCGCAGCCAACACCAGCACGACAGCGACCGCGACCGCGATCAACGTCGCCTTCACAGGGGTTTTCATCGGGTACACCAAACACAGACACGGCACAGGACAGAACCCGGGCACAGCCCGGGGCGAAGCACCGTCCCGAGAGGGACGGTGTGCCGAGAATCAGGTTCGGGACAAGCCCAACTGCGTCAGAGACAGAACGGTCGCGCGCGGACGCGCGACCGAAGCAGGAAGCAACGACAACACGCGCGGCAGCAGCAACCCGCGATCGGGAGGGGTGCGCCCTCGCCACAACCCGCGTATCAACACCGCGAAGACGAGGCCGCACAGCATCCCGAGCATGCACAACGCCGCGCCCATCAGGGCGCTCGACTCCTGCAAACCGCTTGAGAACACCTCATGCTCTGCGCCGTGGCTCGCCGCAGCTGGGCCGTGGCTCAGTAGGTCCACATGCGGATCGACGAGTGCGGTCATCGCCAGCGACACTGGCGGCGCACCCTCCGACTCTCCGTGTCCTGCGCCCGCGATGCCGAGCATGAGGAGCAGGGTGAGTCCGAGGCTGGTAATGATCCTCGTTATCAGCAACCGCTCAGCCAACATCGCAGACTGAGGATTCCGAGCCGACAAGATCATCGCCTCAAGCCTACCGTGCCATCCTTGGCGCCCCCAAAGACGGCGGCGACGGCCAGAGACCCGGCCGTGGAAACGACCCTCTCACCCGCTGTCTCATGCTGACGCGGCGCATCTCGTCGAGAGCCAACGGTGCGTGTCTCCTGGCAAGAGGAGGCACTGATCCGCATCACCGTCGAACGCCTCTCAACCCGTTGCCAATGCTCGATCCGTCGCGGATGTCGAACCATCGGAGTATCGTTGAACTCGCAGGACTCATCTGTGCCGACCCAGCGAACGTGATCTGGGAGGCGTGCTCCCGTCATCGGGTGACCTCTCGTACTTGCACCTGCATAAGCAGCCCGAGGCCGTAGCGACGGCCTGATACGAGGGAGTCACCGTGCTCAGACCCATCCTGTCTGCGAGCGTTCGCGTTCACGCCCTGCTCAGCTACGCGCCGACGAACCGGCTGCTGGCGTGGCTTCGCCGCCGAGACCGCCTCAAGTTCGGCATCCCGTTCATGCTGCTCGGCCTGGCGTACTGGATGGCAACGATCCTGCTAGCCGCATGGATTCAGTCTGGCGCACCCGCGGCGTTGAACCTGCTTGTGCTCCTGACGTTCTGGAACAGTGCCAAGTTCATCACCTTCGACCCCTACAGCCTGCTCGCACTCACGGTCGCTCGCACGAGAGAAGCGGTGGCCCGACGGCGGGCGGTGAAGCGCGAACGGCAGGACGTCGCAGACAAGACGCCCGTGCCGATAGCGACCTGACCGATCCCCGCTCTCTCTCCGTAGCGGCCCTGCATGGTCGACCGGCTGCCGCTATCTCTGCTGTGAGGCTGATGCGTCAGGCGAGCGATGCGGCTGAAGCGGGGCGAGCAACTCGCCGAGCGTCATGTCGAGGGCTTCGGCGATCCGATACCAAGTCAGCAGCGTGCCGTGCGTCTCTGGTGGACCATCCTCCTTGCGGGGCTTGCCGTTCTCCAGTGTCACGAGCGTGTTGCGGCCGACACCGGAGCGGGCGGCGAGCTCGTTGTACGACCAGCCACGCTGCTGTCTGAGTCGCGCGAGCCGCAGTCGCATGGCCGCGAAGTCGGGTTCGCGGACAGGGCTGTTGGCGTCGGGCACGATTCCAGCAGACCGCGATCCATCCTTGTGGCCGTTACGGGAATCCGTAACAATAGTACGGGTATCCGTTATGCGCCTCGATGGGTGAGACGGTTTCGCCGAGCGGTGGGCTGCCCGATGCCGCCGCTGTACTGATCCGCAACGGTCAGCAACGGCAGATTCCCCCGCAGCATCCGCGATGCGTGACGGATGACGTGCGGCTGGGCCACAGAAGCGGCAGCGACTGCCCTCTGTGGCCCAGCCCCGTCAGCTCCACAGCACATGAGCGGAGGCCCGATCCAGGGGACGGGCCGCCGCTCTGCCAGCTACCGGATGAACGCTCGGGATCAGCGTCGAAGTCGAGCCCGAGATCCTCCAGGTGCTCGCGGCATGGGGCGATCCGACCTCGTTCATGCTCAAGTCGTCATGGGATTGAGGGCGTGGAGCCAGTCTCGAACCGACGAGAATCGTCCCTCTCCGCGTGCCACATCTGTGCCACATCCGGGCCACAAAGCGGGCGAGATCGTCGTTGAGAGCCACTGAAAGTCAGGGGTCGCCGTAGCTGTGCAGGAGTGATCACGTCAAAGTGAAGTTCCACCTGACCAGGATTTTTCTTGTTGAACCCCGGTTGCCGTAGAATGGACGAGCAACGTCGCGTTGCACGGCTCTGTAGCTCAGTTGGTAGAGCGCACGACTGAAAATCGAAAGGTCACCGGATCGATGCCGGTCGGAGCCACTGAGGCCCTCTCCTAGCTTCTACATGGAGGGGGTTTCTTCATGTCCGCCTTCTTGTGGCGGTGGCCGCTCACCGAGCGGCAGCGGCGAGCATGCCTCTCATGCGGCACGCGCGCACGATGCGCGATGCTGAGGCGATGCACTCCGAGAACGTGGTCAGCGTCTGGCGCGATCGGTCGTCCCCACCGCGGCGCTGCTGCGCCTCCACGCCGATGTCCACGGCGCAGCCGGCGAGGACGAGGATCTCCCCCACACCGCGGCGGGAGACTGGACACCCCACGTCACGCTCGCGCGACGTGTCCGGCTCGCCGACATCGCAGCGGTACTGCCCCTGATCGGCGGCGAGATCCGGGCACGAGCGGGGCGGCTGCGGCGCTGGGACAAGCGATCCGCCACGGTCACCGACCTCGGCGGCTTCGATGGCCGGAACGAGAACGCAGGCGTCCCGGGGGATGACGACCCGGTCAACGCCTCGTGACGTGCCCCTGTTGCCGCGCGAGGCACGTGCAGTAGAGTGACTCGCGCACGCCGGTGTTTGGGACACCGGCGCGGGGATGTGGGATCACCGCGAGTGCTGGGGAACGACGGATGCTGGGGCATCCGACGAGTGTCATTGGGGAAGACATGCTCTGTGGGGACGCTTCGCGCACGCAACTCGCGGGGGCCGCGGGATGACGGCCGCCGACCCGACCGTCGCGCCGGTCCTGCCGTTGCGCGCTCCGCAGGTCGAGGACTACCGGCCGGTCGCCGCTCCGCGCGCCGTCGACGCGGCCCTCCGCACGACGGTGACGCCGCGGATCCAGCCCGGCCTCGAGATGCGGCGGCTGTGGGAGCGCCGCTACGTGCGGAGGCTGCGTGCCACCGACACGGTCGTCGTGCTCGCCGTCGTCGCGGCCGCCGCGCTCATCCCCGTCCTCATCTGGGCTCCCGAGTTCTTGGCGCAGGATCCGTGGTTCCTCGCGCGGGTCCCACTGCTGACCGCCGCAACGTGGTCGCTCTTCCTCGGTCTCATGCATACGCGCGTCGCGGGTGTGCTCGGTTCCGGGGCGACCGAGTACAAGCGCGTGGCGCACGCGACCGGACTGACCTTCGGATTCCTCGCCATCCCCTTCCTCGTCTTCCAGTGGCCGGGCCTGCGCGTCCAGTTGATCTTCGCCATGCCGCTCGGCCTCCTCGCGCTGCTGGCGACGCGGTGGGGCTGGCGTCGGTGGCTGATCGCACAGCGCCGGTTCGGCCACTACGCCTCCCGGGCCATCGTGGTCGGCTCCCGCATCGACATCGCCCGCATGATCGACCGGCTCCAGCGCGATGCCCTGCACGGCTACATCGTCGTCGGCGCGGCGACCGACGACGAGGGCGCAGCGAGCCTCGTCGTCGCCGGCCGGCGATACGACATCGTCTCCACCGCCGGCAGCGCCGCCGTCATCGCGCAAGAACTCGGCGCCGATACGATCATCGTCGCGAGCCTGCCACCCGATGACCCCGACCATCTGCGGCGCCTCAGCTGGCAGCTCGAGGGGACGGCGGCCGAGCTGGTCGTCTCCAGCGGACTCACGGACGTGGCGGGTCCGCGGCTGTCCTTCCGCCCGGTCGACGGCCTGCCGCTCATCCACGTCCGGATCCCCGTATACGAGGGCGGGCAGCACCTGCTGAAGCGGGCTCTCGACATCGCCGTCTCGAGCCTCGCGCTCGCCGTCATGCTGCCCCTGCTGCCCGTCGCCGCGATCGCGATCAAGGCCGATTCGCGGGGACCGGTGTTCTTCCGTCAGACGCGGGTCGGGCGCGACGGCCGTGAGTTCGCGATGCTCAAGCTGCGCTCGATGCGGGAGAGCTCGGAGCGCGAGCTCGAGGAACTCCGGGCGCGCAACGACGGGGCAGGGCCCCTCTTCAAGCTGAAGGCCGATCCCCGTGTCACCCGCGTCGGCCGCTTCCTCCGCGCGCACTCGATCGACGAGCTGCCGCAGTTCTGGAACGTGCTCATCGGCGACATGAGCATCGTCGGGCCGCGACCCCCGCTGCCCAGCGAGGTCACCGCGTACGACGGAACCGTGTTCCGTCGCCTGTACATCAAGCCCGGCATCACAGGTCTGTGGCAGATCAGCGGCCGCAGCGATCTGTCATGGGACGACAGCGTCCGACTCGATCTCCGCTACGTGGAGAACTGGTCGGTCATGAACGATCTCATGATCATGTGGCGCACAGGCAAGGTCATGATCCATCCGAAGGGCGCTTACTGACCATGGTCATCGAACAGAATCTCGACCTTCTCCAGACCGCTCCGCCGCGGTCCGCCACCCGCACGCTGACGATCGCGATGATCGGCACCCGAGGGGTGCCCGCGGCCTACGGCGGCTTCGAGACCGCGGTCGAGGAGGTGGGACGCAGGCTCGTCGAGCGCGGACACCGCGTGTGCGTGTACACGCGCGGCTCCGAGTCCCGCGCGCGCGAGTACCTGGGCATGCGGGTCGTGCACCTGCCCGCCCTTCGTCAGAAGCAGCTCGAGACGCTGAGCCACACCGGGTTGTCGACCCTGCACGCGATCGCCCGACGGCGCCCCGATGCCGCCTTCGTCTTCAACGCCGCCAACGCCCCGTTCCTCCCGCTGCTGCGGGCCCGCGGCATCCGCACGGCGCTGCACATGGACGGGCTCGAGTGGAAGCGCTCCAAGTGGGGCGCGCGGGGCAAGGCCTACTACCGCTTCGCCGAGGAGTTCGGCGTGCGTCAGGCAGACGCCCTGATCGCCGACGCGCCCGGCATCGCGGACTACTACGACCACCAGTTCGGGGTGCCCACCGAACTCATCCGGTATGGCGCGCCCGTGCTCGGCGACCTCCCCGTCGACGGCGTCGAGAAGCTGGGGCTGACCCCGGGCGGCTTCCACCTCGTGGTCGCGCGGTTCGAACCCGAGAACCACGTGCTCGAGATCGTCGAGGGCTACCGTCGCAGCACCGCCACGATGCCACTGGCCGTCGTCGGCTCCGCACCGTACAGCGCGGAGTACACGCAGCGCATCCACGATGCGGCCGGCGATGACCCCCGCATCCGGTTCCTCGGCGGCATCTTCGACCAGGAGCTGCTCGACGCTCTCTACGCCCACTCCTTCACATACATCCACGGCCATTCCGTGGGAGGGACGAACCCTTCGCTGCTGCGCGCGATGGGTGCGGGCGCGGCCGTCGTGGCCTACGACGTGACGTTCAACCGCGAGGTGCTCGACTCTCAGGGCTGGTTCTTCGAGGACGCCCGTGACCTGACCGCGCTGCTGGCCGGAGTCGAGAGCGACGTGCAGCGGGCGCAGGATCTGGGGCTCGCGGGCAAGCAGCGCGTCTCGGAGGTCTTCCGCTGGGACCGCGTCGCCGACGACTACGAGCGACTCGCGCTCCGCCTCGCTTCGGGCGAGAGCGTGCACCCCGTCGGCCGCAGCGCACATCGATCGCCCGCACCGTGGTCCAGCGCCTCCGCCCACGCGGACCTTCGCCGCTGAGCTCCCGCACGGCGGCGCCGGCCACCGCGCGCAGCACGGATCGGTGGAGCGCGCGTGGCATCGCGTCGGTCGCGCTGCCCGGGGCCCTCGTCCTGATCCTGGCGACCGTCATCGCGACGCGCACCCCGCTGTGGCGCGACGAGATCGCCTCACTGTCCTTCGCCCAGCTGCCGTTGCCCGACCTGCTGAGCGCGGTCGGCCACGTCGACGCCGTCCTGGCGCCGTACTACCTGCTCAGCTCTGCCGGACAGGCGGTGCTTCCGGGGGCGGTCGGGTTGCGCCTGCCCTCCGTCCTCGCGGCCGCGCTGACCGCCACCGTCGTCGCGGTGATCGCGCGGCGATGGTGGGGGGATGCCGCGGCGCTCGCCGCCGGGATCATGGTCGGCCTCAACCCGCTTTCGCTCCAGCTCGCCGCCACCGGCAGACCCTACGCCCTGGCGACCCTGTTCGTCGCCCTCGCGCTGCTCGCCATGACGACCGCGACCGGTCCCCGCGGGGCGCCGCGGCGCGACGTCCTGCCGTGGGCGGGCTATGCCGCCGCCGTCGCCGCAGCGGGCCTCATGCATCTGTTCGCATTGCTCGCCCTGCCCGCCTTCGCCGTGCTCGCCGCGTCGCGCCGGGTGCTCGGGCGCTGGCTGCTCGCCTCCGCCGCCGCTGTCACGGTCGTCGTCCCGGTCGCGCTGCTCGCCGCGTCGCAGAGCGCCCAGGTCGCGTGGATCCCCCGGCCCGACCCGCGCAGCGCCGCGGGCACGCTCGCGAGCACGCTGACCTACCGACGCGAGGGGGCCTTCGAGCGCCCCGAACTCGTCGCGGTCGCGATCCTCCTCGTCGTCGGCGTCGTCACCGTGACGCTGACCCTCAGGATGCCGCGGCCGGCGCGGGCGCGGGAGCTCGCCCTCCTCGCCTGCTCGCTGACGCTGGCCTGCGGGCCCTGGGCGATCCTGCTTGCGATATCGGTGACCGCGACACCGTACCTGCGCACGACGTATCTCGCCCCCGGCGTGATCGGCTGGGGGCTCCTGGTGGGCGCGGCCGCCGCGCGGCTCGGCACCTGGCAATCGGGGCGGAGCGCCGTGCGCCGCGCCGTCGCGATCATCGTCGTCGCCGCCCCGGTCGTCAGCGCCGCCGCGTTCTCCGCACCCGTGCTGGCGCAGGAGTGGCGTGTGGACGACTTCCCCGGGCTCGCCCAGCGACTCTCCGGCGAGGTGGCCGCCGGCGACACCATGCTCGTCGTCCAGCTCTACAACGAGGTGGGCGTCGCCTCCGGGGTCGCCCGCGCGGGAGGCGACGAGGGCTGGGTGTCGGCCCTCCAGAGCGACCTGACCACCGGCACGCAGCCGGTGATCTCCGTCCGCCGGGTGGACTCGGCCGACCCCCTGCACACCACCGCGAAGGAGGACGGCGACACCGAGAGGGCCTGGGTCATCTACACCCGCGGTGCGTTCACCCCCGGCGAGGCGCGGCGGGCACTCGCCGACAGCGGCTGCGGCGACGCCATGCTCGGACCGGAGGAGAGCTTCGGCATCCTGCGCCTGATCCCGGCGAGGTGCCCGTGATCGGCCGCGGGTCGCGCCGCGCAGTAGGCTCGGCCGGGATGACCTCCTCCCCTCGGCCCCACACGGTGCTCGTCGCGCACCCGGGCGCCGAGCTGTTCGGGTCCGACCGTATGCTTCTCGAAAGCGTCGCGGGCATGCGGGATGCCGGGTTCGACGTCGTCGTCGCGCTCCCCGACGCGGGACCGCTCGTCGAGCACCTCTCCGCCACGGGAGCGCGGGTGGTCGTGACCTCGATGCTCGTCCTGCGGAAGGCGCTGCTGCGCCCTCGCGGCTGGTCGCGGCTCTTCCGCGACCTCTTCCGCGGCACGGGGTCCGCATGGCGCCTCATCACGAGGGTGGATCCGGACGCCGTCTACATCAGCACCCTCACGTTGCCGGCGTGGCCGATCATCGCGCGCGCCCGGGGCCGGCGCACGGTCAGCCACGCGCACGAGGCCGAGGCATCCGCGCACCGGATCGTCAACGCCGTGCTGTACTCACCGCTGCTCTGCGCCCATCGCGTGCTCGTCAACAGCAGATTCAGTCTGCGCACGATGCTCTCCTCGTTCCCCTCGCTGGATGACCGCGCGACGGTCGTGCCGAACGGTGTCGCCGGTCCCGAGCGGCCGGCACCCGCCCGCCCCGAGCTCACGGAGGGGCTCCGCGTCGCCTACGTCGGGCGGCTCTCGCCGAGGAAGGGTCCCGACGTCGTCCTCCGGGCGGCGCAGCGTCTCGGCCGCAGCGGCGACCCGGTGCACGTCGAGCTCATCGGCTCCACCTTTCCCGGCTACGAGTGGTACGAACGCGAACTGCGGGAGCTCGCCGCGTCCGACACCGCCGTGCACGTCAGCTTCACGGGCTTCGTCGCCGACGTGTGGCCGCGGATCGCGGCGGCGGACGTGCTCGTGGTTCCCTCACGGATCGACGAGCCGTTCGGCAACACCGCGGTCGAGGGCGTACTCGCCGGTCGGCCGGTCGTCGCGAGCGACACGAGCGGCCTGCGGGAGGCCGCCGGCGGCTACACGACGACCCGGCTGGTCACGCCCGACGATCCCGCGGCGCTGGCCGTCGCCCTCACCGAACTCGCGGCCGACTGGCCGCGGATCGTGACCGACCTGCCCGCTCAGGCCGCGCGGGCCGCGGATCGCCACGCGCCCCGGCGGTACCGGGAAGCGATCGCCCGCGCCGTGAGCCCCGAGGGTTAGAGCTCCCCCGGCTTCACGACCTCGGAGTCGACCGCCTCGACCACGCGCCGCGCGGCCGAGCTCGCCGCGGGGTTCCGAGGGGCGTATACGACCAGCGAGTGGAACACGAACCGGACGATGAACGCCACGATGAGCGTCAGCGCCGCCGCCAGGATGCTGGAGACGTGCCACGTCTCGACCAGCAGGTAGATGACCGGGATCCGTACGAGCGCCTCCGCGTTGTTGAAGGAGAAGGACTTGGCGAATCTCACCCAGACGCCCGACGCGGCATCCCTCATATCCCGGAAGACGAACCTCTCGATGAGGAGGAAGTTGCCGATGATCGTGGCTTCGGCGGCGATCACGGCCGCCCAGACGTAATCGAGCCCGAAGGCGATGAGCGCGGCCATGATCAACAGGTTCGCCACCGCCCCGAGACCGCCGATGATCGCGAACAGCGACATCTTCCCGAATCGCAGGTAACCGAGCTGGGTGAGGAACCGGAACCCCTGGCGGAGGGACGCCTTCGACTCTCCCGCGTGCCGGTCCGCGAAGTCGAAGGGGATCTCCGATACCCGGAGGTTCTGGCGGGCGAGGATCTCCAGCAGGATCTTGAATCCCCGCGGTCGCAGGGCCTCCCCGTCCACGACCCGACGATCGACGAGGAAGAACCCCGTCATCGGGTCGCTGCACCCGTGCAGGCGGATCGGGAACATCGCCTTGGTCACCGCAGTGGAGGCGCTGGAGACGAGCACGCGCAGTCGGCTGCTCAATCCCCCCGACGTTCCGCCGCCGGCGTACCGGGACGCCACCACGACGTCGGCGCCGCTTCGCTCGTGCTCGCTCACGAGTTCGCGGATCTTCTCCGGCGGATGCTGCAGGTCGCCGTCCATCACGACGCAGAGGTCGGATGCCGCGGCATCCACACCGGCCATGACCGCGCCGCCCAGGCCGCCCGTCGGGCGCTCCCGATGGATGAGCCTGATCGGAAGCGGCGCCTCGGCGGCCACCGCCATGACGACCGCGGGCGTGTCGTCCGTGCTGTCGTCGACGAAGACGACCTCGGCCTCGAGCCCGCGCAGCGCGTCGCCGAGACGTCGTACCAGTTCGGCGACATTGGGCGCCTCGTTGAACGTCGGCACGATCACGCTTAGCTCCACGCGGTTCCCCTCCCGCCCCGCACGGCAGACCCTCCACCCCAGATCGGTCGCCGTCGCGGCCCATTATGGCCGATGAGGGATCCTCCCGTCACGAGAAATTCGATCAATCCCGTGCGAGCTCGGGCTGCGCGCCCTCGTCCGCGTAGTACGACTGGCGGCGACGCGGCGCGCGCGCCTTGTTCAGCACCAGCCCGAGGACGCGGGCGCCCGCGTTCTCCAGCATCCGAAGCGTTTCGGTCAGCTGCGGACGCCGGGTCTTGGTCGCGTCGACGACCACGATGACCCCGTCCATGAGGGGCGAGAGCAGGTTGGCATCCGCGACGCTCAGGACCGGGGGCGAGTCGACGAGAACGAAGTCGTAGTGATCGGTCACCGCCGCCAGAAGCTGCCGCATCGCGTCGGAGGTGAGCATCTCCGACGGGTTCGGGGGCACGGCACCCGAGGGGAGCACGTCGAGGGTGGAGTCTGTACGGCTGAACTTCGCAACGTCGAGGTCGACCTCTCCGACCAGCACTCCGGTCAACCCGACGGCGCCCTCGACCCCGAAGTACTCTGCGACGCGCGGGCGGCGCAGATCGGCGTCGATGAGCAGCACGCTGTGACGGAGCCCGGCGAGCGTGAGCGCGAGGTTCGCCGCGAACGTCGATTTCCCCTCTGCGGGCACCGACGAGGTGATGAGTATGCGGCGGGCGCGATCGGCCACCGAGGCGTACGTCAGCGACGAGCGGATGCGGCGGAACTCCTCCGCGGTGTGCCCGAGCGGCTCCCTCGCGACCATGAGCCCCTGCGGGCCGCCGCCGGGCGACGGGGTGCGCGTGATCGACCCGAGGATCGGCGCCGGTGTCACCTGAGCGAGCGTCTCCTCCCTGCGGATCCGCGTGTCGGCCATCGCCACGACGAGAGCGGTGAGGACGCCAAGCATGAGCCCGAGCAAGGCGCCGAGTGCCGCGTCCCGGGGCTTGTTGGGGATGGCCTGGAACAGCGGCACGACCGCCTCGTCGATCACGGTCGCCGTGATCGTGGCGGATCCCTCGGGGCCGCGAGGGCCCACCTCCCCGACGACGGCGGCGAGGCTCTCTGAGATGGCGTTCGCGATCGCCGCGGACTGCTCGGGGTCGGTGGACGAGGCCTGCACCTGCAGGATGACCGTGTCCTGCGGGATGGACACCGCGATCGAGCGTGCGAGCTGACGCGGGGTGTCCTCGAGGCCCAGCTCCTCGATCACGGGCTCGAGGACGCGCGAGGACGTGGCCAGCTGAGCGAACGAGAGCATCTGGTTCTGCGTGTAGGTGGAGCCCTGGTTCAGGTCGGACGCACTGGTGCCCTGATTCAGGGCGAAGTAGAGCGTGGCGGTCGACTGGAACACCGGCGTCACGGTGGCGGAGAGGCCGAACGCGGCGACCCCTCCGACGAGCGTGAGCGCCAGGATCAGCAGCCAGAACTTGCGCAGAGCGTCCCCGACCCTGGCCAGCGTCCAGCCGGAAAAATCAGACTTCAAGACCGGTCCTCCCCCGACGGCGGACCGACGCCTGATGATCGCGGCGCCGCACCCCCATGCAGCATCCTCGGTCCGATCCCGATGCTACAGTACCTACGCCGCTGCGCGGATTTGTCTGGGGGGACGGGGGTTCCGCATGCGCACAGCCCTGCTGTCCACCGGCGCCCGCGTGGTGACCATGGCGGTATCGCTCGTGTGCGGCATCCTCACCGCCCGGCTCGTCATCGGCCAGGGCGGGGTCGACGTCTACGCGTTCTTCTCTCTGCTCGTCGCCCTGCCGGGACTGGTCTCCTTCAGCGACCTCGGGGCGGGCGCGGTGGTCGTGAACTCCATCGCCGCCAGCCCGGACATCCGACGCGACGAGCGGCTCTCCCGCCAGGCACTCACCGTCCTGCGCGTCCAGATGATCTTCGCCGCGACGGTCACCGCGGTGAACGTCGTCCTGTTCCTGACCGGGGGCTGGCGCGCTCTGCTGGGCTCGGCGGCGGAGAACATCCCGCACGCCGATCTGGCCGCCTTCGTGTGCGTGGGCCTCTTCGCGGCGTGGATGTGGCTCGGGATGTGGCAGCGCATCCTGCTCGGGATGGGACGCAACCCCCTCGTCATCCTGCTCCAGGGGATCGTGTCTCCCCTCACCCTCTTCTTCGTGTGGCTCATGCTGTCCACGGGCGACGCCGCACTGCACTCGTTTCTCGCCGTCGCGTCGTTCGCGGCAACCCTCGTCTCCGCGCTCCTGGGAACGGCGGTGGCGGTAAGGGCCAGCGGAGAGCTGCTGCCACGCGCCGTCGCACGTTCGCTGCGACCGAGACGGCATGCCGGGGCGCGGGTGATGGACGTGGGCTGGCCGATGCTCGCGCAGCTTCTGGCGACACCCCTGTCGATGGTGCTGCCGCGCTTCATCCTCGCTCAGGGTGCGACGGCGGTGGCGGTAGCGCAGTACGGCGTGGCGGGTCAGGTGTTCTTCGCGCTGCAGGCGCTCGTCGCGGCGGCCGGCGTGACGCTCTGGCCCGCCTTCACGAAGGCGCGATCCCGCGGCGAGCTGCGACGCGGCCCCTTCCTGCTCGCGCTCGGGTTCGGGGCCGGCATCGCCCTGATCTGCGCCGTCATCCTGCTCATCGGGCCGTGGCTGTTCGACCTCATCTCGGACGGAGAACTGGTCGTCCCGGCCGACCTGATCCTCGCCTTCGGGGCGATGGTCACGGTGCAGGCGGTGCTCTACCCCCTCGGCATGTTCATCATGGACAAGGAGGGGATCCGGTTCCAGGTGGTGCCCGCTCTCGCGATGGCGCTGTCGACCGTCGTCCTGACGATCGTGCTCGTCGGGCCCCTCGGGGTGCTCGCGCCGCCCGTGGCCAATGCGGCCAGCGTCGTGATCTTCCAGGTGCTGCCCTTCGCGTTGTACATCAGGCATCACCGGGGGCGCCTCTACGGGGACAACGCCGGCAGCTGACGCCCTTCGCCCCGATCGGTGGCCAGGGCCGCGGGCAGCTGCGGACGCTCCACCTCCCACCAGGCGACGGCCAGACCGACGAGGAACCACAGGTACATCCCGTACTGGGTGATCAACGCCACCGCGAACAGGGCGGGCAGCTGTGCCGCCACCGCCACGCCGGCCGGGTTCGCCCGCCGCGGGACGAGGCATCGCGCGGCGACGACGACCAGAGCCGCGAGCAGGAGGGCCGTCGGCACGAATCCGAGACGCAGCGCCATCACCAGGAACGCATTGTCGATCGAGCTGGCGAACTGGCCGAGGTAGCTTCCCCCCACCGTGAGGTTCTCCCAATCGCCCGCCGACCCGAAGAGCTGAACCTGGGTGAGGAGCGTGAACAGGTCGGTGCGGTAGTCCGCGCTCCCGGATGCCTCCTGCCCCGCCTCGATGAAGACGTCCGAGACGAAGGGCACGACCACCGCCGCGGTCATCGCCCCCACAAGGGCGACCACCACCCGCGTGCGCCTGCTCACCTGCGGGAGGGTCAGCACGGAGAGCGCCACGGTCAGGACGAGCGAGACCAGCCCGATCCGGCTGAACGTGACGACGACGGCGGCGGTGACCGCGGCGAGGGCGAGCACCTTGACCACGGTGCTCCAGCGGGCCGCCAGGATGAACGCGGCGGACATCGCCAGGGACGCGCCCAGCGCGATCGAATGACCGAATGCGCCCTCGACGCGGATGAATCCTCCGCGCGGCTGCAGCTCCCCCCACACCTCGAAGGACGAGCCCATCGCGGGAAGCAGGAGGAAGACGTTCTGGCCCGTCGCGAACTCCACAAGTGCCAGGACGGCAGCGCCCGTCGCGACCGCGGCGAGCACGCGCGTCACGAACGAGCCGCTCACCCGGGCGAGCACGACGCGCCCCCATATATAGGGGAGCGTCCACTCGAGGATGCCGATGACCGCATCCGAGAGCGTCACCATCCGCAGCGCGAACTGGCCGACGACGAGAAGGGCGAAGGCCGCCATGAAGGCATCGACGATCGACAGCCTGATCGAGCGCAGGTTCGCCGCGAGCACGAGGAGAGTGACCGCGGTGATGGCCGCCCAGAAGAATCCCGCCGTCGCTCCGATCCACACCGGGACGAAGAACAGCACCACCGTCCAGACGACGAACGCCAGCTTGGGGCTGGCCCGGAACAGAAGAGCGGCGACGACGGCACTGCAGAGCGCGAGCAGCAGCATCATGATCATGTCGATGGACACGCCCATGCCCCCGTCCCCCCCGTTCGGTGCTGCAGCGAGCCTAGCCGGGGGAGGGGCCAGAGCCCCTCCCCCGGCCGTCGTCACTGCACGTCGGTCAGCCGGAACGCGTCGAACGTGAAGACCCCCGGTGTCGTCGTGGCCCCGGCGCGGTTCGCGTGGAGCCCGACGGGTGCCGCGGCCTGCAGCCCCGCCGTCGCGTCGGTGACCGAGATCTGCCAGTCGGCGGGCTCCGGCTGGCCGGCCCGCCAGATCTTGGCGGCGATCGTCGTGGGGTCTGCGCCGGTGACGCTGGCACGGAGCGTGAAGGTGTCGCCCGCCGCACGCGTCAGCCCGGGCACGGGGTACACCCCCAGCACCGTTCCGCCGCGCTGCGCGACCAGCCAGACGCTGCCGTCCGTTCGCAGCCACACCCTGACCTGGTAGTTCTCGCTTGCTCCCTGGCGCGCGACGACACCCACGTAGGAGTTGCCCGTCGACGGCGCCGCGTCGAGGGCGACGTCCACCCGCACGTCGGCGTCGCGAACCGGCGTCGCGTTGAGCAGGAAGTTACGGGTCTCGGACGTCGACAGGGTCACGGTCCCCTTCCCAGCCGTGACGGTCGCGCTCGCCGCCGGGCCGTAGAGCACGCTCCACGCCCCGCCCGTGTCGGCAGAACCCCACCCCGAACCCACCGACCGCTCGAAATCATCCGCCGCAGCGAACTCGCCCGCCGGGGGCTCTTCGTCATCCGGTGCCGTCACGGTCACCTGACCGGTCGTGGTGTGCGTGGCACCGTCATCATCGGTCACCGTCAACGACACCGTGTACGTCCCCGCCGCCGCATACGTGTGAGACGCCGTGGCCCCCGACCCCGCCGCGGAACCATCACCCCATCCCCACGCATACGACACCACGGAACCATCGGCATCCGAAGACCCCGACCCGTCCACCTGCACCACCAGATCAGACACCGCCGACGAGAACGACGCCACCGGAGCAACATTCGCCGGGGGCTCTTCGTCATCCGGTGCCGTCACGGTCACCTGACCCGTCGTGGTGTGCGTGGCACCGTCATCATCGGTCACCGTCAACGACACCGTGTACGTCCCCGCCGCCGCATACGTGTGAGACGCCGTGGCCCCCGACCCCGCCGCGGAACCATCACCCCATCCCCACGCATACGACACCACGGAACCATCAGCATCCGAAGACCCCGACCCGTCCACCTGCACCACCAGATCAGACACCGCCGACGAGAACGACGCCACCGGAGCAACATTCGCCGGAGGAGTCACCGGAGCCTGCAGATCCGTCACCCGGAACCCGTCGAACGACACCGTCGCCGGCGCCGACGCCGACCCCGCACGAGCGAAGTGAGTACTCACGAAACCCGCCTGCTGCAGCCCCGGCGTGGAATCGGTGACCGACGCCTGCCAGTTGGCCGGCTCCGCCGTCCCCTCCTTCCACACCTTCGACCGGATCGTCGTCGGGCTCACACCCGACACCTCCGTCTTCATCGTGAACACATCACCCGCAGCCCACGACACCCCGTTCAACGCCGGCGCCGCAAGCACCGTCCCCGAACGCTGCACCACAAGCCACACCGAACCATCACTGCGCATCCACACCCTCGTCGTGTAATCCACCGACGACGTCTGCCGCGCCGCAACCCCCACATACGAGTTCCCCGTCGACGGCGCATCCCCCACCGAGAACTGCACCGACGTCGACGAATCCCGCACCGACACACCCTGCAACGCGAAATTCCGAGTGTTCCCCGCAGGAAGAGTCACCACACCCTTACCCCCGGACACCGACCCCACAGACGCAGCCCCATACATCGCAGACCACGCCCCACCAGCATCAGCGGAACCCCACCCCGAACCCACCGACCGCTCGAAATCATCCGCCGCAGCGAACTCGCCCGCCGGGGGCTCTTCGTCATCCGGTGCCGTCACCGTCACCTGACCCGTCGTGGTGTGCGTGGCACCGTCATCATCGGTCACCGTCAACGACACCGTGTACGTCCCCGCCGCCGCATACGTGTGAGACGCCGTGGCCCCCGACCCCGCCGCGGAACCATCACCCCATCCCCACGCATACGACACCACGGAACCATCAGCATCCGAAGACCCCGACCCGTCCACCTGCACCACCAGATCAGACACCGCCGACGAGAACGACGCCACCGGAGCAACATTCGCCGGAGGAGTCACCGGAGCCTGCAGATCCGTCACCCGGAACCCGTCGAACGACACCGTCGCCGGCGCCGACGCCGACCCCGCACGAGCGAAGTGAGTACTCACGAAACCCGCCTGCTGCAGCCCCGGCGTGGAATCGGTGACCGACGCCTGCCAGTTGGCCGGCTCCGCCGTCCCCTCCTTCCACACCTTCGACCGGATCGTCGTCGGGCTCACACCCGACACCTCCGTCTTCATCGTGAACACATCACCCGCAGCCCACGACACCCCGTTCAACGCCGGCGCCGCAAGCACCGTCCCCGAACGCTGCACCACAAGCCACACCGAACCATCACTGCGCATCCACACCCTCGTCGTGTAATCCACCGACGACGTCTGCCGCGCCGCAACCCCCACATACGAGTTCCCCGTCGACGGCGCATCCCCCACCGAGAACTGCACCGACGTCGACGAATCCCGCACCGACACACCCTGCAACGCGAAATTCCGAGTGTTCCCCGCAGGAAGAGTCACCACACCCTTACCCCCGGACACCGACCCCACAGACGCAGCCCCATACATCGCAGACCACGCCCCACCAGCATCAGCGGAACCCCACCCCGAACCCACCGACCGCTCGAAATCATCCGCCGCAGCGAACGTCACGGCCGAGACCGAGACCTCCTGGGAGCTCGTGTTCACCGCCCCGAAGGAGTCGGTGACCGTCAGCGACACCGTGTACGTCCCCGCCGTCGCGTAGGTGTGAGAGGCTCCCACACCGCTGGAAGCTGCGCTCTGGTCGCCCCACTCCCACGCGTACTCGAGGGACGCGCCGTCGGATGCCGAGGACGCGGTCGCGTCGACGGACACCCCCAGGCCCGCGGTGGCCGCGGTGAACGAGGCGACCGGCGCCACGTGGCTGACCGAGACGGTGCGTGCCGACGCCGCCTGTCCCCCTCGGTCGTCCGTGACCGTCAGCGTGACCGTGTAGTCGCCATCGGCGGCGTACACGTGCGATGCGGTCGATCCCGAACCGTCCGGTGTTCCGTCACCCCAGTTCCAGCTGTACTCCGCGATCGTTCCGTCCGGGTCGGACGACCCCGACCCGTTCACGGTCGCCGTCAGGCTGTTCACGACGGCATCGAAGGCAGCGCTCGGCAGCTGATTCGGCGCCGCGACGTTCACGGGTTGCGTGACGGAGCGGCTCAGCCCGGCCTCGTCGGTCACCGTCAGGGTGACGTCGTAGGTACCGGCGCCGGCGTATTCGTGGGTCACCGTCACGCCCGTGCCGGTCGCGCCGTCGCCGAAGTCCCACTCGTAGGACTCGATGGCTCGGCCGTCCGGGCTGGTCGACGCCGACCCGTCGAAGGATGCGAGGAGGTCGGCCGACGAGGACGTGAACGCCGCGGTCGGGGCTTCGAGACCGAGACCGGCCGCGTGATGCGCGAGGACCTGCGACGCCGAGAGCGCACTCGGATAGACGGCGGCCTCATCGAGCGCTCCGTCGAACCAGTTCGACGTCGGCCGGTTCGGCCACCCGCTGAGGTTGTCTCCGCCGATCCGCCAGTACCCGGAGTAGTTCTGGGCTGTCGTGGCCGACGGGTCTGTGCCCACGAGCTCGCCGTCCACATAGAGCGAGATGCCCCCTGCGCCCTGGGTCGCGACCACGTGATGCCACTGGTTGTCGTTGTAGGAGCTGGTCGTGGACACCGTGCGCACCGAACCCGGATAGACGCCGAACGTCAGCCGGCCGTTGTTCTGCATGTAGATGTGCCGATCATGGCTTCCCGATGTTCCCGTGCGGGAATTGCCGTAGCCGATCAGCTTGCCGCCCCGCGTCGTCGAGGTCTTGAACCAGATCTCCACCGAGAACTCCGCACCGGGCGCGACGCGATCGCCCGCTGTCACACGACCGTTGGAGGTTCCGTTGAAGTCGGATGCGCTCTGACCGGTGCTGCCCTGAACGGCCCCCGGCTCCACCGACGCGACGCCGCTTCCCGCGACCAGCGGGTTCGAGCCAGCCCAGTCCTGGGTGATGTCGCCGAGGGGATAGTAGAGGGATGCCCCGTCGTCGAGCACGGTGTCGGCGTAGAGCGAGACCTCGCCGTCGGCGACCTCGACGCTCACGGGCGCGCTGGTGACGGTGTTGCCGTCACCGTCCGTCGCCCTCACGCGGTAGGTCTGCGTCGAACCCGGGTCGAGGCCCTTCTCCTCGAGGATGATGCTCGCGGGATCCCACCACCGCGACACAAGTTCCCGTGTGACCACCGGAGTGGCCGCGCCCTCGCGCAGCAGCTCGTAGGTGAGGTCGCGGTCGTCTCGATCCCAGTTCATGGCGACCGACACACGCACACGACCGGGCGTCAGCGATCTTGCGGTGGGCTGCCAGGTGCTTCCGGAGAGTCGCGGACCCTGGTTCTTCCCCGTGCTCGGGTTGGTCGCGAAGCGCACGATCCCCTGGTACCGCTGGTTGTTGACCGTCGTGAACTCGCCGGCGACCGAGATGTACTGCCCGGCTCCCGTGATCGACAGACCGGCCTGGCCGAGGCCCGACGCCGTGCCCACCGTGAAGTCGGGGAACCAGCTGTAGACGGCCGGCGAGGGGGTGCCCTCCCAGCTCTGATAGAGCGACCCCGTCGAAGGGGAGCGGGTGAGCGTGCCGCGTGCGTCGGTCGTGTACGCCTCGACGTAGCGGTACTGACGCGTCGGCATCTCCGGCCAGATGCCGACCGTGTCGCACTGGTGGGTGTGGCTCGTGGTGTACACGGCGCTGCCGTTGGAGTAGACGCCGTAGTGGTCGCCATGGCAGTCGGCCACCCAGCGGAGCGCGCCGGTTCCCGCGTCGGCGGCGAAGGTCCCCTCGAGGTTGCCGACCGAGGCATTCGCGAAGACCCAGCCCGTCCCGTAGACCCCGGTCGCGTCGGTGGAGAGGGCGAAGATTCCGGCACGACCGGCGAACTCGCCATCGTTCCAGCCGTTGCGGATCGAGGCGGGAGCCTGCCAACCGGTGAAGGTCGCTCCCGTCGCCGGGTCGAGCGCGGCGAGACCGCGCTGAACCGCGCCATTCACTTGATAGAAGCGACCGCCCGCGATGAGCCGGCCGGTCCCCGGTTCGACCACGAGGGCGTCCACCTGCAGATCCGACGTGGGAGCCCATGTCTGGAGAGCGCCCGTCGCAGCGTTGAACGCGGCGAGGTTCTGACGCGCGACATTGTTCGCCTGCGTGAAGCTTCCCGCGACGTAGACGGTTCCGGCCGTGACCGCGATCCCGTAGACGCCCGCGCCCCCCACGGACGGGGCGAAGCCCCCGACGAGCTGGCCCGTCACGGCGTCGAGCGCGGCGACGTTCCACCGCGTCTGACCGTTGACGGAGTTGAACGAGCCGCCGATGTAGATGCGCGTGCCGTCCGGAGACGCGGCGATCGAGCGGATGACACCGTTGACGGAGGGAGCGAACGAGAGCAGCGCGCCCGTCGTGATGTCGTACGCCAGGATGTTCGTTCGCGGCGTCAGGTTCGTCCCGGGCGCGGCGAGCGGTGCGCGCGCGTTCGAGAAGCTTCCCGCCGCGTACACCGTGTTCCCGATCGTCGTCTGGGCCCAGACGTAGCCGGAATCGATCTGCACCGTCGGGAGCGGATCGGCGGTGACGATCGAGTCGTCGCGCTGCAGGAACGGCGCGGGCGAGGGCAGGTCCGCGGCGGATGCCGCGGTGCCGGCGAAGAGCACGGTGCCGGCGACGATCACGGCGGCGCTGGTGACCATGGCGGCCAGCCGACGAAGGTGGCGCGTGGACGCGTTCATGCGATCTCCCATGATCAGGACGTGCGTCCTGTGAACAGCGCGACGGGCTCGCCGGCGGCGTGACTGACGATGACGGTGACGCCGCGGTCGTCCGCGGGATCGAGCATGAAGACGTAGGTTCCCTCGGCGCTCGCGCCCGGAGCGAGCTCGCCGCTGAGCGGGCTGCCCGGCCCGGCGGTGGTCGGGATACCCAGACCGCCGTCATCGGTGGTGACCGAGACGACGGCGGAATCCACGGACGACGCCGCGTCGGAATCGTTGCGCGCCGTGACCGTGACCGCGATCGCCGGTCCCGACACCTCGCCGGGAGTGGCGGCCTCGACCGTGATCACCCGCAGGGCGGAGACGGCGAGCACGACGCCGGTGTCGAGCTCGATCGGCTCGTCGAGCGGCGCCGAGACGGTCGGCAGCGGCGCCGCGGCGCCACCGTCTTCGGGATCGTCGGTCGGCATGCCGGTGGGCGTCGGAACGGGCGAAGAGATGCTCGCCGGCGCGACCGAATCGAGAGCGGCCGGCGCTCCCCCCGAGCATCCCGTCAGAAGGATGCAGAACAGTGCCGCGGCCGCAACGGCGGTACCACGGTCGAAAAACGCGTCGCCCCCGCGACGCGAGTCGTTGAACGACCTCACGTGTGATTCCCCAGTTTCCCCAGTTGGGCGACCCCCCAGTTGGTCACCCTGCGGCGAGTGTAGGGCACCCACCGCGTTTTGTCGACGCGCCCGAGCGGGCGCGATCTCAGGCGGGTTCCGCGACCCTCTTGCGTTCCTCCCTCGCGGGTGCGGGCAAACCGATGATGAGCGCGGCGAGCCGCCGCATCGCGGCATCCACCTCGCGCACCGTCGCAGCATGGGCCTTCGACCCCGCGTTGTGCCCGTCGAAGATGTTCAGCGGATCGGTGGCGACGCGCGACCAGGGGAACCGCCGTCGAGGATGCACGAGCGGTTGCAGGCCGCGCTGCGTGTCGAGGTACGCCGCGAATGCGGACACCGCTTCGACCCCTGCGATCTCGCCCTCGCGCCGGTATCCCGCCCCCAGGATGAGCGCCTCGTTCATCGTGAACGTGCGCTCGCGCACCTCTGGAGCAAGTCGCGCGATCGTCGAACGGCTCGAACGGGACGCGGTGAGGATCAATCGCGCCTGCGCGAGTTTGTGGGGCGTCACGCCGCTGGGACGATGCGCGCGGACGCGCTCGCTCCATCGCTCGCCTTCCTGCCGCGCGGCGACCGCATCGCACACCTCCGACTCCTTCGCGGGGCGCACGCCGGCGCTGCCGACCCGGACGGATTCGAAACGCGGATCGCGGGAGAAGACGTCGTCGAGGGTGAACTCCGCCATGGGCGAGCGGCAGACGTTGGCCGCGCAGACGGTCAGGATCGACGCTCGCGTGGACTTGGTCATCACGATGCTCCAGTTCGGTCGAAGGTCGCCTCGGATCGTTCGGGGAGCCCGATGCCGGGCAGGCCGCGTGCTGTCAGCAGCCGGCGGCCGTCGCGGATGCCGCGGACGTATGCACGCCAGGGCGGCAGCGTCACGAGCTGGCGGCGGCCGCCCTGCAGCAGGATCGCGTAGGACACCCGCGGCGTCGCGCGCAGCCATGCCGCGGATCCCGCCGCGTCGAGGTGCTTGGCCGCGTACAGCAGGCGGTTGCGGATCGAGTAGTAGTAATAGGTCTCCGACTTGGCACGCCCCGACGCCGCATCGTCGTGTGTGCCGCCCTCGTCGTGCGTCGCGACCGCGTCGGCGAGCAGGATCCTCCCGCCTGCGTCCATGACACGGTGGGAGAGATCTACGTCCTCCCAGTAGAGGAAGTAGTCCTCGTCGAAACCACCGACGCGGCGCCACAGGTCGGCCGAGAGAGCCAGGCACGCGCCGGTCGCCCATTCGCGTCGGGGCCGCCCGGCGCGGGAGTCCCGTCGGGATGCCCCGGCGATCGACCCGTCGTCGAGGTACAGATCCGCCCCGCCGAACCATGGCCGGCCCGAGGAGTCCACGATGCGCGGCACGACCAGGGCGGCGGGGTCCGCGGCCGCCGCCGCGACGAGGGTCGCGAGCGCATCGCGCTCCAGGAAGGCATCGGGATTGAGCGTGACGACGACGTCCGCGCCCTCGGCGATCGCGAGGTTCGCCCCCGCGTTGACGCCGCCGCCGAATCCGGCGTTCTCCTCGAGCAGCACGGCGCGCCACCCCCGTGCGTCAGCGAGCGCCCGCACGCGGGCCCGTTCGGCGTCGCTGCTGAAGCAGTCGACGACGACGAGACGACAGCGGGAGGGCAGCTCGAGTCGGGCGGCGTTGCGCGCGAGCAGCTCGCTCGAGCCGTAGTTGACGATGACGAGCGCCGATCGGCTCATGCCGCAACCCGGTCGAGCGCGCGGATCTCACGGAACCACTTCACGGTCGCCAGGGCGAGGAACGCGCCGTTGGCGACCAGCAGGAGCGTGTAGACCCAGAGGAAGCCCGTCGTCCAGCCCCACAGGAGGAAGACCAGGCACAGCAGACCGTAGTCGGTCGGGACCAGGAGCATGGAGCGCGCGAACGTGCCGCCGCCGCGAGCGTGCGTCGAGGCGACGCCCTTCTTGCCCTTCAACAGGTCGTTCAGCAGCATGCCGAAGAAGCTCACGACCGCCACGACCGAGAAGAGCAGGGGGACGACGAGCCAGGCCGACTCCCGGTACGGCGTGTGCAGCCACAACGCGACGAGGACCACGAGGTGCAGCGACGCGATCTTCACCGCATCCACGAAGTGATCGAGCCACTCCCCGGCGAGGGAACCCCCTCCCCGCAGACGCGCGAGCTGCCCGTCAGCGGAGTCCCAGGCGTAGCCGAGGGCGAGCAGCACAGCGACGACGACACCCGTCCACGCCTGGGCGGGCGCGACCGCCAGCACCACGAGCCCCACCAGCGTGTGGGCGGCGCTGACGAGCGTGACCTGGTTGGGCGTGAGACCCCATCCGTGCGCGAGCGTCGCGAGGACGCGCCCCGCGCGGCGATTCACGTAGACGGAGTACCCCGGCGCCCCGCGCGCGTGTCCCTTCTGCGCGGCGGCAAGCCGCCGGTACGACACGGCGAACGTCTCTGACATGCCAGACCCCCATCTCATGCACGTCGATGGGAGTAGAGCATAGGGCCTCGGTCTCCCCGCGCGCACGGTCGGAGATGGCAGACTGTGCACCCATGGGGGAGAAGAAGGGGATGTCGCGGCGTGCCGTGACGGTGATGCAGTCGTTCGGCGCACCGCGTCCGACGAGCAATCCGTACGTGCATCTGCTGGACCGCGCGCTCGCGCGGACGGACGGGATCGACCACCTCCGGTTCGACCGCCGCCGGGCGCTCTTCGGCCGATACGACGCGCTCCACTTCCACTGGCCCGAGACCCTTTTCGGCGGCGGGAACCGCATCAAGGCGGCCGCGCGAACCCTGTATGCGACGGCGCTCGTGGCGCGATTGAGCCTCGGACGCATCGCCGTGATCCGGACGGTCCACAACCTCGAGCTGCCCCGGGACGTCACGGCCTGGCAGCGACGGCTGCTGGTACGCATCGATCGGGTCGCAGACCATCGCATCGTGCTCAACGAGAACACGCCCGTTCCGCCCGGCGCGGCATCCACCCTCGTGCCCCACGGGCACTTCGGCGAGTGGTTCCGCGACGCGCCCGCCCCGGCCCCGCAACCCAGGACGCTCGGCTTCGTGGGGCTCGTACGGCGCTACAAGGGGGTGGAGGAGCTGCTGGCCGCCTTCGCGGAGACCGCCCCGACGCACCCCGACTGGTCGCTGCGGGTGTCGGGCAATCCCACGAGCGGGGCGCTGGGCGAAGAGGTGCGGGCGCGCGCGGCCACGGACCAGCGTGTCTCCACGGATCTCAGATTCCTCTCCGAGGATGACTTCGCGAGCGCCGTCCGTTCGTGCAGCGCGGTCGTGCTGCCCTACCGGCACATGCACAACTCGGGCGCGGTCCTCGCGGCCCTCTCGCTCGGGCGACCGGTGCTCGTCCCCGACAACGCCGTGAACCGGAGCCTGCGCGATGAGGTCGGTCACGCGTGGGTCCACCTCTACCGCGAGGACATCTCGGCCGACGCGCTGCGGGCGCTCATGGCCGCCGTCGGCGACGGGCCGCCCGCCGGATCGCCGACGCTCGACGCTCGCGACTGGTCGGCGGCGGGCCTGCGTCATCGCACGGCGTATCGCCTGGCCGTCCGCGCACGGCGGAGTCGCGGTCGTGGCTGACCCGGAGCGGCCGCGCGTCGCGATCGCCGTGCCCACCTTCCGGCGTGCGGCGACGCTCCGGCGTCTGCTTCCCCTGCTCTCCGAGGAGATCGCGGCGACGACGGAGGTATCGGCGTCCGTGATCGTCGTCGACAACGATCCGGAGCGCTCGGCCGAAGCGATCGCGCGGGAGGCGGCGTGCGACTATGTCGCAGAACCGCGCCGCGGCCTGAGCGCCGTGCGCAACACCGCCCTGACCGCAGCCCGCGACCGGGGAGCCGTCGCGGTCGCGTTCATCGACGACGACGAGACCCCCGAGCCCGGGTGGCTGGCGGCGCTCGTCGAGCCCTGGCTCGCGGGCCGGGCGGACCTCGTCTCCGGCGAGGTGGAGTCCGTCTTCGACGGCCCCGTCGACCCGTGGCTGAGCGCGGGCGGCTTCTTCCGGCGGGTGCGCTTCCCCGCCGGCGCGCGCATGCAGGCGGCGCCATCGAACAACCTGCTCATCGATCTGCGGACCGCGACACGGCTCGCGCTCGCGTTCGACGAGAGGTTCGGCGCCACCGGGGGCGAGGACATCTATTTCACCCGGCAGGCCGCGCTCCGAGGGGCGCGCATCGTCTCCGCCCCCGACGCACGCGTGCTCGACCCGGTCGCGCCGGAGCGTACCCGGCGGGGATGGGTGCTGCGGCGTGCGTACCGGGTGGGGACCACGACCGCGGCCTGCGACGTCCTGCTGGAGGACTCCGTTCGAGGACGCGCGCTTCGCCGTCTCGGCTGGGCGGGACGAGGCGCGGCGCGCTCCGCCGCAGGCGCGTTGCGCTGGGCGTGGGGACGGCTGAGTCGGTCGGTCGTCCACGACGCACGCGGGGCGCGTCTGGCCGCCCGCGGGGCGGGAATGGTCTCGGGCGCCCTCGGCCTCCGCTACCGCGAGTACTCCCGCCGCGAGGTGTGACCTCGAGCGAGGACCGCTACACTGGCCGCAGCACGGCTGGGGAGCCGGGCCGCGCGGCGGGGGAGCCGGGCATCGGGGAATCTGGGGAATCCACATGCGACAGCGCATCGGCTACGCCGCGGGAGCGTTCGACCTCTTCCATGTCGGGCATCTGAACATCCTTCGCCACGCCAAGGAGCACTGCGACATCCTCGTCGCCGGCGTCGTCAGCGACGAGATGCTCCGACAGGTCAAGGGGATCGAGCCGGTCGTCCCGACCGCGGAGCGAGCGGAGATCGTCCGCGGCATCCGCTTCGTCGACCGGGTGCACATCGAGACGACGCCGTCGAAGCTGGATGCCTGGCACGACGTCGGCTTCACCCACTTCTTCAAGGGCGACGACTGGCGCGGCACCGAGAAGGGGGCCGCGCTGGAGCGCGACTTCGCGCACGTCGGGGTCGAGGTCGTCTACTTCCCCTACACGGCTCACACCTCGAGCTCGACGCTGCGACGGGCGCTCGATCTGATCACGGCCGGGGCGGGTGACCCGGGCGCGCGCACGGCCATCGTCTGAGCTCCTCGCCGGAGCCCGGCCTTCGGATCCCTCGTAGGCTTGTCGTCATGACTTCTGTGAATCCCGACACGATCACCATGTTCGGCGCCAACTGGTGCGGCGACTGCCGTCGCACCAAGAGCCAGCTCGACGGCCTGGGCGTCGCGTACACCTACGTCGACCTGGAGGCCGACCCGGCGGCCGCCGATGTCGCGCGCGACATCTCGGGTCGCACGAACATCCCCGTCGTCGTCTACCCCGACTCGTCGCACCACGTCGAGCCGACCAACGCCGACGTCGAGACGAAGCTGCGCGAGCTCAACCTCCTCTGACGCCCGCCGGCCGCGCCGGCTCAGCTGCCGCGTCTCGTGAAGGCGGGCGGCAGGGTCCCCGTCGAGCACGGGCGTCGCGGTCAGCGAGCGGCGAAACGGTCGGTGGCGGCCACGAGGGCGGCCTGGATCGAGGGCTCGGTCGCGGAGTGCCCCGCATCGTCGACGATGACCAGCTCGGCCTCGGGCCACGCACGGTGCAGGTCCCACGCGGTCATGGCGGGGGTGCACACGTCGTACCGCCCCTGGACGATCACGGCCGGGATGCCGCGGAGCCGCGCGGCATCCTCGATCAGCTGCCCCTCCCGAAGCCAGCCGCCGTGAACGAAGTAGTGGTTCTCGATGCGGGCGAAGGCGGTCGCCGCGTCGGCGTCGGTCATCGAGGCGACGAGCTCGGGATCGGGCCGGAGCGTCAGGGTCGAGGCCTCCCACGTCGTCCACGCGAGCGCCGCCGGACGGTGCACGGCAGGATCGGCGTCGAAGAGACGGCGGTGGTAGGCGTCGATCATCCGGGAGCGCTCCAGCACCGGGATCGGGGCGACGAACCGTTCCCAGAGATCGGGGAAGATCGCCTCGGCGCCGCCCTCGTAGAACCACTCGAGCTCGACCCGGCGCAGCGTGAACACTCCGCGCAGGACGATCTCGGTCACCGACTCGGGATGAGTCTGCGCGTAGGCCAGCGCCAACGCGCTGCCCCAGGAGCCGCCGAAGACCTGCCACGCCGTGATGCCGAGGTTCTTGCGCAGCATCTCGAGGTCGGCCACGAGATGCCACGTGGTGTTGTGTCGAAGGTCGGCGTCGGGCGCGCTGGCGTGCGGAGTGCTCCGCCCGCATCCGCGCTGATCGAACAGCACGATCCGGTACTTCTCCGGGTCGAACAGCTGCCGCTGCCACGGCGAGGTGCCGGCCCCGGGCCCGCCGTGGAGGAAGACGACCGGCTTGCCGTCGGGGTTGCCGCTCTGCTCGACGTACAGCCGCTGACCATCGCCGACGAGCAGCTCACGGGTGTCGTACGGCTCGATCGGCGGATACAGGGGCGAGGAGGCGCCCGATGCACCGCGTGATTCCATTCCGTCACGGTATCGCGTGCCGGGCCCCGCGGCGGGTTGCCACGTCGCGCCCCGAGGCGCGCACCTGACGTCCCGCGCGGCGCGCAATAGGGTCTACATCATGACGCACACGACGGTGACCATCACGGGCGCGGGCGGTCAGATCGGCTACGCGCTCCTGTTCCGGATAGCCGCCGGCGACATGCTCGGGTTCGATCGCCCGCTGCGTCTGCGGCTCCTCGAGATCCCCTCCGGGATCCGGGCCGCGGAGGGCGCAGCCCTGGAGCTGCAGGACTGCGCGTTCCCCCTCCTTCATGGCGTGGAGGTCACCGACGACCCGCGCGTGGCGTTCGAGGGGTGCGACATCGGCATGCTCGTGGGCGCGCGGCCGCGCGGGCCCGGCATGGAGCGCGCCGATCTGCTGGCCGCCAACGCGGGCATCTTCGGCCCGCAGGGGGCCGCCATCGCCGCCACCGCGGCACCGGATGTGCGCGCCGTCGTCGTGGGCAACCCCGCGAACACGAACGCTCTGATCGCGGCCGCCGCGGCCGACGGCGTGCCCGACGATCGCTTCTCGGCGCTGACCCGCCTCGACCACAACCGCGCTGTCGGACAGCTCAGCGCCGTGCTCGACGCGCCCGTCGAGTGGATCCGCGATGTCGCGATCTGGGGCAACCACTCCGCGACGCAGTTCCCCGACGTCAGCCATGCGACCCTCGCGGGCCGCCCGCTCTCCCGCGTGCTCGCGGAGCGCATGGGAAGCGTGGGGGATGCCCTGGCATGGCTCGACGAGGTCTTCATCCCGCGTGTGTCGGGGCGCGGGGCCGAGATCATCCAGGTGCGCGGATCCTCCTCCGTCGCGTCGGCGGCCAACGCCGCCATCGAGCACGTCCGTGACGAAGTGCACGGCACCCCGGGCGGGTGGACTTCGGCGGCCATCGTGTCGCGCGGCGAGTACGGCGTGCCGGAGGGGCTCGTGTGCTCGTTCCCCGTCGCATCCGACGGCACCGGCTACCGCGTCGTGGAGGGGCTGACGATCGACGAGCGGGCCCGATCCCGGATCGACGCCTCGGTCGCCGAGCTGATCGACGAGCGCGACGCGGTGCGCGCTCTCGGATTCGCCTGATCGATGGAGCTGCTGCTCGTCATCGTCGTCGCGGTCGTCACGATCGCGGTCATCACCGCCGTCGCCCCGCGCCTGGGGGTCGTCACCCCGCTCGCTCTCGTCACCGTCGGGGTGGTCGTGAGCCTCCTCCCCTTCGTGCCCGACCTGCTCGTCGACCCGGAGTGGATCCTCATGGGGATCCTGCCTCCCCTGCTCTACTCGGCGGCTGTCTCGCTGCCTGCCATGGAGTTCCGCCGCGACTTCACGGCGATCAGCGGGCTCTCCATCGCGCTCGTGCTGCTCACGTCGTTCGCGCTCGGGCTGTTCTTCGCGTGGGCCGTTCCGGGTCTGGGCATCGCGCTGGCGATCGCCCTCGGAGCGATCCTCAGCCCCACGGATGCCGTGGCCACCTCCATCGTCAAGCGCCTCGGCATCTCCCCCCGTGTCGTCACGGTGCTCGAGGGGGAGAGTCTTCTCAACGACGCGACCGCGCTCGTCCTGCTCAGCTCCGCCGTGGGCGCCACCACCGGCACGTTCGTCCTCGGCGAGGGCGTCCTCGACTTCCTCTGGGCGGTCGTCGTCGCCGTCGGCATCGGCCTGGTCGTGGGGCTCGTGAGTCTGCGGCTGCGGGCGCTGATCTCCCACACCGCCGCGAACACCGCCCTCGGCGTGGTCGTGCCGTTCCTGGCCTACCTCCCCACGGAGCAGGCGGGAGGGTCTGGGCTCGTGGCGGCGGTCGTGGCGGGGATCGTCACGGGACAGGGCGCCGCGCGGTGGTTCACCCCGGAGCAGCGGCTCTCCGACAGGGTGAACTGGCGCACCGTCGAGGTGGTGCTCGAGGGTGCGGTCTTCCTCATCATGGGTCTCGAGCTCTCCGCGATCCTCGGCGAGAACGAGCGTACGCTGGGCGGGTTCGCCCATGCCCTCGGCCTCGCGGGCGCGGCGGTGCTCATCGTGCTGGCCGTCCGTGTCGCCTGGGTGACCCCGTTCATCTGGCTGCAGTCGCGCCGTGCGCGGCGGCGGTTCGGAGGGCGCACGATGCTGCGCCGCTTCGAGAGCCGCATCGACACCGCCCAGGCGCGGGATATCGCACACTCGACCACCCGAGGGCGCCCGTGGCACCGCGCCCGGCGCCGCGTGCGCCGCGCGCTGGCCGACCTCGACTACTTCGAGGCGTCGCCCCTCGGATGGCGGCACGGGACGATCATCGTGTGGGCGGGCATGCGCGGCGCGGTGACGCTGGCGGCAGCCCAGACCCTCCCCCGCGACACCCCTAGCCGGGCGCTGCTCGTGCTGGTGGCCTTCCTCGTGGCCGCCGGGACGCTCCTGCTGCAGGGCGGAACGCTGGCGTGGCTGACGCGTGTGCTCGGGCTGGGAGGAGAGGACCACGACCGTCCGTCGCGAACTGAGCTCGACGCGCTCAACGTGCACCTGCACGAGGCGGCCTCCCGCACCCTCGCCGATCCGGCGCTACGGCGGGGCGACGGGGAGCCCTTCGATCCGGTCCTCCGCGATCGGGTCGCCCGGCGATGGTCGGCGCCGCGCGAGGATGACCTGTCCGCGACCGCCCATGAGGTGCTCGAGCTGCGGCTGGCCGCGATCCGCGCCATGCGGGTCCGCCTCGTGGAGATCAGGGGCGACGGCGACTACGGGTCCGCGACGCTCCGGCACGCGCTCGACGAGCTCGACGCGGAGGAGCTGAGTCTCCAGATCCGCCTCGACAGGGCATGACCCCGGGCCCCGGCTCGGGCAGAATGGAGCGAGAGTCCGGGGAGGCATCATGATCGACGAGGCGAGCATCGCAGGCGCACCGCATCGTCATGCCGCCGCCCCGACGGCCGACACGGCCCCGCTCACGCTGCCGCACGCGGCCGCCGAATGCCCCAAGTGCTTCGTCGAGCTGCAGCGGGACCGCCACTGGTGGCGGGCCAGGCCCGCCGGCGCACGACTGGTCGGCTTGGTCGTCTCCCGCCCCGGGATGCCGTCGGTCGTCCAACAGCGCGACGAGCTGACCCGCTTCGGCGTTCCCATCGAAGGCTTCCGCCACCCCTCCCCCGAGATCCTCGAGGAGTGGTCCGCTCGCCTCGACCGCTTCTTCGCGACCCTCGTCCGCGGCGACGTCCTCGTCGTCGCCAACGTCCACGCTCTGGGGCGGGACATCGACGAAGAGTCACGGGCCGTCGCAGACCTGCGCGCGCGGGGGATCATGGTCAAGGTCCTGGAACACGGCGGCCGGCACCTGTTCGACACCGGCCGCTGATCCGACGACGGCGCATCCCCCGCACCACCGTCACCGATCGGCGCCGACGTAGTCCCGCAGGTGTCGGCCGGTGAGCGTGTCGGCCTCGATCAACTCCGCCGGGGGGCCCTCGAACACGACGCGTCCGCCGTCGTGTCCTGCGCCCGGGCCGAGATCGATGACCCAGTCGGCGTGCGCCATGACGGCCTGGTGGTGCTCGATCACGATGACGGTATTGCCCGCGTCGACGAGCCGGTCCAGCAGCCCCAGCAGGGTGTCCACGTCGGCGAGGTGGAGTCCGGTCGTCGGCTCGTCGAGCACATAGACCGCTCCCTTCTTCGCCATGCTGATCGCGAGCTTGAGGCGCTGGCGCTCGCCGCCGGAGAGGGTGTTGAGGGATGCGCAGCATCGCATGCACGTCGGTCGCGGTCCCGACGGTGGAGCGGGCGTTGGCCCCCATCCGCTCCTGGTCGACGCGGATCGTGGCGCTGAGATTCTCGAGCGCGTCCACGTCGGGCCGCTGCAGCTGCGTTATGAACTGCTGCACGAAGGTCGGATAGGTCTCGTCGATGAGGCGCTGCGACTCGGCGGCGATCGTTCCGAAGACGAGCGAGGACTTCCCCGACCCGCTGACCCCGGTGAAGACGGTGAGGCGACGCTTGGGGATCTCGAGGGAGACATCCTTCAGGTTATTCTCCCGCGCGCCCACCACACGGATGACCTCGTGGCTGTCGGCGATGTGCTCGTGCGGCTGCTCTGCCATGGCGCCTCCCTCTCGGGCACCAATATGCCGCATCCCGCGGACAGCGGCCGTCCGCGGGATGCGTGCGGGGCCGGACTCAGACCCGCGGGTCGTCCGGGGCGGATGCCTCGCGCTGCGTCACGCGGGTGCCCGAGGCCGGGTCGACCTGCGTGCGCTCCGTGGAGCTGATGCTGCGGCGGCGCGCCAGAAGGGCGATCCCGATGATCGTGACGACGGCGCCCGCGGCCATGAGGATGTAGCCGACGGTCGTGATCTCGATCCAGCCGAGGTCGAGGTTGAGCGCGAAGGCGCAGATCGCGCCGATGGCGAAGAGGAAAATGCCGAAGCCGATGCTCATCGGTGTACTCGCTTCCTGGTCGAGGACGGCGCCCGACGCGCCGCCGACGACAGTACGGAAGAACCGGCCCGAGAGGCAGCCGGTTGCGCTACGCACCCCCGATGCGGTAATTACGCCCGTCGAGCGGCCTTCTCCGGTACGGGCGCCTCACCCGACGCCTGCAGTCGTGCGTAGTACTCGCGGGCCTCGTCCTGGCGCTGCTTCTCGGCGCCGGACGCGATCGGCGCGCGGACGTGCTCGGGTGCGTAGCCGAACGCCTCGACGAGGTCGAGGGCGTGGGGGCGCAGCCGAGCGCACAGACGGTCGATATAGGCCGAGACCGCCGACGCGCGCTGGGCGGAGAGTCGCCCGTTGATCAGGTGCCATGCGAGGTGCTTCTCGATCAGCGACAGGCCGAAGAGATCGCGCAGCCACGTCAGCACCTGGCGGGTCCCCTCGCCGTCGGCGCGGTTCACCGCGTCCGTGAAGGCCTCCCACTGCAGGAGCTCGCCGTGGGCGCGCGCCGCCTCGATGAGCTCGGACTGGTTCTGGTTGAACAGCTCTGCCGCCTCGGCCGGCGGAAGCTTGGGGGCGGGACGCAGGCGCGCCGCCACATCGGCGACCATCTGCTCGACCCTCTCGGTCAGCAGCTGGTGCTGCTGGTCGGCGCGCAGGCCCCGCTCCACCGAGCGGGCGACCTGACCGAGATCGCCGACGGCCTGCCCGAGCTGGCGCAGGCCCGCCCCGTGGAAGACCTTGCCCGCCGTCTGGCCGACCGCGTAGGCGGCGAGGGCCCTGGCATCCTTGCCCTTGAACTGCTTCGCGTAGTCGCTGAGCAGGCGCTTGCCCACCAGCTGGAGGAGGACGTTGTTGTCGCCCTCGAACGTGGCGTAGATGTCGAGGTCGGCACGCAGGCCCACGAGCCGGTTCTCGAACATGAAGCCGTTGCCCCCGCAGGCCTCTCGCGCCTCCTGCAGCGTGTCGAGCGCGTGCCAGGTGGAGAGGGGCTTGAGCGCGGCGGCGAGGGTCTCGAGGTCTTCGCGGTCGGCGTCGCTGTCGGCGGCGCCGCTGAAGACGGCGTCGAACTTCTGCAGGAACTCGTCGTGCGCGAAGATCTGCGCGTAGGTCGTGGCCAGGCGCGGCAGCAGACGGCGCTGGTGCCGGCCGTAGTCGAGCAGCACGACCTCCTCGCTCCCCCCGCCCGAATCAAACTGCCGGCGCTGGGTGGCGTAGGTGATGGCGATGTGAAGGCCCAGTGCCGAGGCCCACGCCGCCGCGCCGTCGAGCGAGACGCGGCCCTGCACGAGGGTGCCGAGCATCGTGAAGAAGCGGCGGCCGGGGGTCGCGATCGGGCTCGAGTACGTACCGTCGGGTGCGACGTCGCCGTACCTGTTGAGGAGGTTGGTGCGGGGGATCCGTACCTGGTCGAAGTGCAGGCGACCGTTGTCGATCCCGTTCAGCCCGCCCTTGAGCCCGTCGTCCTCGCCTCCGATGCCGGGGAGGAAGTCGCCGTTCTCGTCGCGCAGGGGCACGTAGAAGCAGTGAACGCCGTGGTTGACGCCGTTGGTGATGAGCTGGGCGAACACCGTCGCAGCGATGCCGTGAAGGGCGGCGTTGCCGAGGTAGTCCTTCCAGGCGCCCCGGAACGGCGTGTGGATGACGAACTCCTGCGCCTCGGGGTCGTAGGTCGCCGTCGTGCCGATGGCCGCGACATCCGACCCGTGTCCCGTCTCGGTCATCGCGAACGCGCCCGGGATGTCGAGGTTCATGATGCCGGGCAGCCACTTGTCGTGGTGCTCCTTCGTGCCCAACTGCAGCACGGCCGAGCCGAACAGGCCCCACTGCACCCCCGACTTGATCTGCAGGCTCGGGTCGGCGACCACGAGCTCCTCGAAGCCGGCGATGTTCGCGCCGTTGTCGGCCTCCCCGCCGTATTCGACGGGGAAGGCCCGGTGCACGGCGCCGTTCTCGACGAGGAGGTGGAGCTGTCTGAGCACGCGCTCCCGGTGCTCGTCCATGCCGAGGCCGTCCACGCGCCAGAAGGCGGGGTCCTTGAGCATCTCGCGCGCCTCGCGGCGCGTGTCGGCCCACGTGCCGAGCAGCATGTCGGTGACGCCCTCGACGTCGATGCGGGGCTCGGATGCCTCGGCGGCGCTGTTGGGCGCAGGCGTGGCGCCGCCTGCGGGCGTGCGCGCGGCGGTGGCGGGCTTGTTCGGACGGACGGCGGCGTCAGCCATGGGGCATCCTCTCGACGCGGAAAGGGGGTGTTCCTCGATGGTAGGACTGCCACAACGATGCGGGAACTCGACTGTGGAGTAGCACCAACTCCCGGGGGCGCCGTCGGCCCGTTGACTTGTGGCGAGCCCACAGCCCGGGGCTGAGGACATCCCGCGCGCTCGGACCGGGACTCCGGCCGTGGCACCCTCAGGCGGCGGCGATGACGGCGAGCACGGCCTCGCCGTAGGCCTCGCGCTTCTTCTCCCCGATCCCCGAGATGCCGCCGAGTTCCGCCTCGCTCGACGGGCGGTGCTCGGCGAGCGCGCGCAGGGTCGCGTCGCCGAAGACGATGTAGGCCGGCACTCCCTGCCGCCTCGCCTCCTCGGCGCGCCATGCGCGCAGCGCCTCGAAGAGCGGCTGGTCGGCCTCGTCGAGCGACGCGGATGCCGCGGCCCTGCGCCCTCGGGACGATACGCCGCCTCCCCCGCGGCCCAGTGTGTCGCGCCTGAGGGCGACCGGGGTCGAGCCCGTGAGGACCCCCGTGCTCGCCTCGCTCAGGGCGAGCGTGCCGTAATCGCCCTGAGCGACGAGGATGCCGCGCGCGAGCAGCTGCCGGATGACGCTGCGCCAGTCCTGCTCCGTGAGATCGGCGCCGATGCCGTACGTCTTCAGCTCGTCGTGCCGCTGCTGCGCGATGCGCTCGGTGCGCGCCCCCCGGAGGATGTCGATGAGGTGCCCCGCGCCGAACGCCTGTCCCCGCTCTCGCTGCAGCCGCACGATCGTCGAGAGCAGCTTCTGCGCCGGGACCAGGCCGTCCCATGTCTCGGGCGGGGTGAGGCACGTGTCGCAGTTGCCGCACGGATCCGCCCCCTGCCCGAAGTATCCGAGCAGGTTCTGTCGGCGGCATCCCACCGTCTCGCACAGGGCGAGCATCGCGTCGAGGTGCTGACCGAGGCGCATCTTGTAGGTGCGGTCGCCCGGGCTCTGGTCGATCATGCGCCGCTGCTGCACGACGTCGCCGAGGCCGTAGGCCATCCACGCGACGGAGGGCTCGCCGTCGCGACCCGCGCGCCCCGTCTCCTGGTAGTACCCCTCGACCGACTTGGGCAGGTCGATGTGGGCGACGAAGCGCACGTCGGGCTTGTCGATGCCCATGCCGAAAGCGATGGTCGCGACCATGACCACGCCGTCCTCGCGCAGGAACCGCGACTGGTGCGCGGCCCGGACGCCGGCGTCGAGGCCCGCGTGGTACGGCAGGGCGTCGATCCCCTGCGTGCGGAGGAACTGCGCCGTCTGGTCGACGCTCTTGCGGCTGAGCGCGTAGACGATGCCCGCCGCGCCCTCGGGCTGCGCCCGCAGGAATGCGAGCAGCTGCTTGCGCGGCTCGACCTTCGGCTCGATGCGGTACTGGATGTTGGGGCGGTCGAAGCTGGCGACGAAGTGCCGTGCCTGCGGCATCCGCAGGCGCTCGGCGATCTCGCGGTGGGTCGCGGGGGTGGCCGTGGCGGTGAGGGCGAGGCGCGGCACGCCGGGGAACCGCTCGGCGAGGTCGCCGAGGCCGAGGTAGTCGGGGCGGAAGTCGTGGCCCCACTGCGACACGCAGTGCGCCTCGTCGATGGCGATGACGCTCAGCCGCCCGCGCTGCAACAGCGCCTGCGTCGCGGAGGTGTTGAGCCGCTCGGGCGCGACGTAGAGCAGGTCGAGCCTGCCCGCGAGGTAGTCGCGCTCGACCTGGGCGCGCTCGGCGGCGGCCTGGGTGGAGTTGAGGTACGCGGCGCTCACCCCGTTGGCGCGCAGGGCGTCGACCTGGTCGTGCATGAGCGCGATGAGCGGGCTCACGACGAGGCCGGTGCCCTCGCGCACGAGCGCGGGGATCTGATAGCAGACGCTCTTGCCGCCGCCCGTGGGCATCAGCACGACGGCGTCGCCGCCCGCCGTGACGTGATCGATGATGGCCGCCTGCTCGCCGCGGAATGCGTCGTATCCGTAGACGGTGCGCAGCGCCTCGATGGGGGTGTCGTGGCGTGCCGGGGTGGGCGTGGGGGCCGGGGCGAGCAGGGCGGATGCCGGGGCCTCACCCGCGAGAAGCGCCCGATCCTCGGGCGGGGGAGCGTCACCCTCCGGCGGAGCCCAGTCGTCGGGCGGGATCCACGCGTCCTCGGGGGGCGCCCACTCCTCGGGGGGCTCGCCCCACGGAGCGGAGTCGGGATCGCTGGGCGGCACCCGTCGAGTGTAACGACGCGCCCCGACATCCGGCCCCGATCCGTTCGGGGTCACGCCTCAGGCGAAGCCGCCCCCGGCGTCGAAGCCGCCCCCGAATCCCCCGCCGAAGCCGCCGTCGTATCCGCCGCCGTCCCCGTACCCCGCGGAGTGCTCGCCGCCGTACCCGCCCGCGTGCCCGGCGCCCGCGGCGTCCGTCGCCGCGAGGTCCGACACCCACGCGGGTTGCGCGGCGAGCATTCCCGCCCCCGCGCCGTGCGCGAAGTACGACACGACGACGGCCGAGAGGATGAAGTGCTGCGCCATCGCCGCGGTGATGGCGTTCGCCTGCAGGCTGTCCTCGAACGCGCGCCGGGGATCCTCGGCGGTGCCCGCTCCGGTGCTCGCTCCGGTTCCGGAGCCGTCGCGCTCGCGCACCGTCGTCCCGCCGTTGACCCCGGATATCCTGCGCAGCACGCCGGCCATGAGAGCCGGTCGTGGCCTCCCGGCCTGCTCCTCTACGGACATGAAGGGTCGCAGGCGATCGAACATCTCGCGCCGCTCACGCACCGAGAGTTCCCGGAACGCGGCTTCGTGCGCCTTCTCGATCACTTCGGCGGGAAGCGTGTTCAGCAGATACACGTACCGCGACATCCGCTCCTCCTCGCTGAGGGCGGCATAGGGCTCGTGCCGCCGGCGTCTGAACAGGGCCATCACGACCACCCCCGAAGCGTCCGTTTCGGGCCACGCTACGCCGGGCGGGCCCGCGACACCAGACCGGGAGCGGCCGTCAGAGCCGGCGCACCTCGAGCACCCGCACCACCGCCGTGCCCTCGTCGGCCGAGGCGCCGAGGTCGACCTCGGCGCGGATGCGCCAGTCGTGGTCGCCCGCGGGATCGTCGATCGTCTGCTCGACCCGCCACACACCGGATGCCGCGGCATCCGTCTCGTCGATGACGCACAGCGCCGGGGAGCGCGCGGGTCCGCCGGTGAGGATCTCGTCGTGCTCGTCGAAGTACGCATCCAACGCCGCCGGCCAGTCGACGTCGGGATCCAGTTCCGCCAGCTCGTCGTCCTTCTGCAGCGCCGCGAGCTGCACGCGCCGGAACATCTCGTTGCGCACGAGCACCGTGAACGCCCGGCGGTTCACGACCACGGAGGGCGGGGCCGGGGGCACGACGGGCGCGCCGGCCTCGGCCGGCGAGGGGTTCACGAGCGCCTCCCACTCGTCGACGAGGCTCGAGTCCACCTGTCGCACGAGCTCGCCGAGCCACTCGATCACATCCAGCAACTCTTCGGTGCGCGCCTCCGCGGGCACCGTCTGCCGGATCGCGCGGTACGCGTCGCTGAGGTATCGGAGCACGAGCCCCTCGCTGCGCCCGAGCTGGTAGAGCGAGACGAACTCGCCGAAGGACAGCGCCCTCTCGAACATGTCGCGCACGACCGACTTCGGGGACAGCTCGAAGTCGCGCACCCACGGCTGGCTGGTCGCGAAGACCTCGAACGACTGGGTCAGCAGTTCGGCGAGCGGCTTCGGGTGGGTGATCTCCTCGAGCGCCTCCATGCGCTCGTCGTAGTCGAGGCCGTCGCGCTTCATCGCCGCGACCGCCTCGCCGCGGGCGCGGAACTCCTGCTGCGACAGCACGGGACGCGGGTCGTCCAGCGTCGCTTCGATGACGCTCACGACGTCGAGGGCGTAGTGCCCCGTCCCGGCCGCCCCGGGGGTGTCGAGGGGGTCGAGGAGCTCGATCGCGGCGAGCGCGAACGGCGAGAGCGGCTGGTTCAGGGCGAAGTTGGGCTGCAGATCGACCGTGAGGCGGACGCGTCCCTCCGAGTACTCGACGATCCCGGCATCCCGCAGCGTGCGGAAGATCGCGATCGCCCGGCGCGCCAGCTCGTACTGCCGCGCGCGCGGCTCGTGGTTGTCGAAGACGAGCGAGCGCACGTTCGCGAAGACGTCGCCGCCGCGCGCGATGACGTTGATGAGCATCGCCGCCGTGAGCTGCATGCGCGGCTCGAGCGGTTCGGGCACGGCCTCGACCAGCTTCTCGAACGACGCCTCGCCCCATGAGACGAAGCCCTGCGGGGCCTTCTTCCGCACGATCTTGCGCTGCTTCTTGGGGTCGTCGCCCGCCTTGGCGATCGCCGTCGCGTTCTCGATCTCGTGGTCGGGCGCCATGGCCACGACCGTTCCCGCCGTGTCGTAGCCGGCGCGGCCCGCCCGCCCCGCGATCTGGTGGAACTCGCGGGCGCTCAGGTGCCGCATCCGCTGACCGTCGTACTTCGTCAGCGCCGTCAGGAGCACGGTGCGGATCGGCACGTTGATCCCCACCCCGAGGGTGTCGGTGCCGCAGATGACGCGCAGAAGTCCCCGCTGCGCGAGGGTCTCGACGAGCCGGCGGTACCGCGGCAGCATCCCGGCGTGGTGCACGCCGATGCCCGCCCGCACGTAGCGCGAGAGCGTGCGCCCGAACCCCGTCGTGAACCGGAAGCCGCCGATCGCCTCGGCGATCTCGTCGCGCTGGGCCCGCGAGATCACCTTGATGCTCGACAGCGCCTGCGCCCGCTCCATCGCGGCCGCCTGCGAGAAGTGCACGATGTAGATCGGCGCCTCCCCGGTGCCGAGCAGCTGCTCGACCTGCTCGTGCACGGGGATGCGCGCGTAGGAGAAGTGCAGCGGAACGGGACGCTCGACGCCCGTCACCTCGGCGACCGTGCGACCCGTGCGCCGCTCGAGGTCGGACGCGATCGCCGAGACGTCGCCGAGCGTGGCCGACATCAGCAGGAACTGCGCGCGGGGCAGCAGCAGGAGCGGCACCTGCCACGCCCAGCCGCGATCGGGCTCGCCGTAGTAGTGGAACTCGTCCATCACGACCTGGTCGACGGATGCCCCGGCCCCCTCGCGCAGCGCCAGGTTGGCGAGGATCTCGGCCGTGCAGCAGATGATCGGGGCATCCGGGTTCACCGACGAGTCGCCCGTGACCATCCCCACGTTCTCCGCGCCGAAGATCTCGGCGAGCGCGAAGAACTTCTCGCTCACGAGCGCCTTGATGGGGGCGGTGTAGTAGGTGCGTCCGCCGCCGGCGACGCACGCCGCGTGCGCGGCGACCGCGACGAGCGACTTGCCGGTGCCCGTCGGCGTCGAGAGGATCACGTGCGATCCGGACACGAGCTCCATCACGGCCTCGTCCTGCGCGGGGTAGAGCGTGAATCCCCGGTGCTCGGCCCAGAGCGCGAACGCCTCGTACACCTCGTCGGGCCCGGCATCGTCGGGGATCGTCGCGAGGAGGTCCATCCCTCGAGTCTTCCTCATCACGCCGCGGCATCCGCCCGCCCGAGGCGGGGCGCGGGGGACGGCGGGGCGCACGACGGCGAACCGGGGCCCTCGCGGAACACCTCACGGCGCCCGTACGTTGGACCGAGGTGACCGTTCCGACCGAGGGAGTCCCATGACCGATCCGACACCGACGGTGACCCGCAACGAGGATGCCTCGCGCTACGAGATCCACGTCGGCGACAAGCTCGCGGGCTTCGCCGAGTACAAGACCCGGCCCGATGGGCGGATCCTGTTCACCCACACGGAGACGGAGAAGGAGTTCCGCGGGCAGGGCCTGGCCGACATCCTCGCCTCCGAGGCGCTGTCGGACGCGGCCCGGGAGGGCGCCACGATCGTTCCGCTGTGCCCGTTCATCGCGAAGTACCTCAGCGAGAACGAGGTCGCGGGCGCCGTGATCGACTGGCCGCGCTCCTCGCAGGCGCAGGACTCCGCGAGCCCCGGAGAATCCCCCGCATGACCCGGCTCGACGCGGGCCCGGAGGAGGTCGAGGCGCCCGCCGCATGCGATGGACCGCGCGCCCTGCTGCTGACCTCGCGCGACGTGCCCCTCGGGGGCGTGCGGGGCATGGAGGTGCACCGCGCGCTCCCGCAGCGCGACCTGCCGATGATCGGCGCGTGGTGCTTCCTCGACCGGTTCGGCCCGCAGGTCGCGCGCATGCGCGTGGAACCCCACCCGCACATCGGCCTGCAGACGGTCACGTGGCCCTTCGTCGGCGAGGTGCGCCACCGCGACACCGTCGGCAGCGACGTCCTCGTCGCCCGTGGCGCCCTCAACCTCATGACCAGCGGCGCCGGAATCGCCCACTCCGAGTACTCCACGGGAGAGGATGCCGTGGCCCTCGACGCCCTGCAGCTCTGGATCACCCTGCCCGACGCGCGGCGGCACGGGCCGCAGGCGTTCGAGCGCCACGAGAACCTGCCCGAGGTGACGATCAGCTCTCCGAACGGCGAGGACGCGGGAGAGGCGACGGTGGTCATGGGGCCCTTCGGCGGGGCGGAATCGCCCGCGACGGTCCACACACCGCTCGCGGGCGTCGAGGTGCGCATCGCGGCGGGCGCAAGCGCCCGCCTGCCGCTCGAACCCGCGTGGGAGTACGGCCTGCTGGGCGTCTTCGGCGACGTACGGGTGCACGCGCATCGGGATGCCGCGGCATCCGCCCTCGACCTCGCCCCGCACGACCTGCTCTACCTCGGCATCCATCGCTCCCACATCGACGTCGTCGCGGGCCCCGAGGGCGCGACGGTGTTCCTGCTCGGAGGAGAGCCCTTCGCCGACGAGATCGTGATGTGGTGGAACTTCGTCGGTCGCAGCCACGACGAGATCGTCGCGGCCCGCGACGAGTGGGAGGCCGACTCGCCCCGCTTCGGCCACGTCGTCGGGCACGGTTCCGAGCGCATCCCCGCGCCCCCGCTGCCGCACGTGCGGCTCACGCCGCGGCGCCGCCGGGTCTGACGCCAGCGGGCTCGGCCCCTGCCCTCGCCACGCCACCGCGGGCGAATACTCACGGCCGCCGGGCGGGCCGGGGCGCCGTGCCGCGCGATAGCCTGGCCCGGTGCGCACCCCGACAGCCCTCTCGACGCGCGTCCTGCTGATCTGCGCGGCGATCGGCGTCGCGACCGGGCTCCTCGGGGCCGTCGCGGGGTGGCTCACGCCGGTGGTCGTGGCGGCGCTGCCGATCGTCTACGGGCTCGTGCTGGGCAGCCACGTGCTCCCGGGGATCATCGCGCAGGAGCTGCTCCGCCTCCCCCTCGTCGCCCTCCTCGCACACGTCATCGCGGCGCTCGTCGCGAGCGCCTTCAACCCGGCATGGGCGCCCCGCTTCCTCGGCACGGCGCTGCTGTTCGGCGCGATCCAGGAGGGCGTCGCCGCGCTCACGCGCTACCGCGCGTGGGGCGCGTGGCGCTTCTTCGTCTCCGCGGCCGTCATCGGCGTGATCGTGGCGGTGATCGTGGGCTTCGCAGCCGATCTCGCACGCCTGCCCGTCTGGGCGCAGATCGTCTACGTCGTGCTCTCGGTGCTCGGACCCGTCGCGTGGACCGCGGCGGGCCTGTGGGTCGGTGTGGCCCTGCGCCGCGCCGGCGTCGCCCGCCCCACCGCCCGCTGACCGCCGGCCGCGACCCGCCCACGGCAGGTTAGGGTCGGCTAACCTGGGAGCCCACCCGTCGTCTCGAGGCCCCCTTGACCGTACCCGCTCGCCCGCATCCGGCGGTCAGCGATCCGCCCGCGCTCGCCGAGAGCCCGGTACTGGCGCTGCACGACGTGTCGATCACGTATCCGGATGCCGCGGCCCCCGCCCCCGGCGGCGTCTCGCTCTCGGTCCAAGCGGGCGAGGTCGTGCTCGTGCTCGGTCCCAGCGGCTCGGGGAAGTCCACGCTGACGCTCGCGATGAACGGGCTCATCCCCCACTCCCTGCCGGCGGGCATCTCGGGACGGATCGAGGTGGCCGGCCTCGACACCACGACGACGCCGGTCGCCCTGCTCAGCACGCACGTCGCGATGGTCTTCCAGGATCCCGATGCCCAGCTCGTCACGGGGACCGTGCTCGACGAGGTGGCATTCGGCCCCGAGAACCTGCGCCTCCCCGTCGCCGAGGTGCTCGCCCGTGCCGAGTCGGCGCTGCGGCGCGTGGGGCTGTGGGAGCGCCGGGCCGAGAACCCCGAACGGCTCTCGGGCGGAGGGCGGCAGCGCCTCGCGATCGCCTGTGCGCTCGCGATGGGATCCGGCATCCTGGTGCTCGACGAACCCACCGCGAACCTGGACCCCGCCGGCATCGACGACGTGTACGCCGCCCTGCGCGACGTCGTCGCGCGCGGGGACCGCACCATCGTGCTGGTCGAGCACAATCTCGACCAGGCCGTCGCGCTCGCTACCCGCGTCGTGGTGCTCGACGCGGCGGGGCGACTGGTGGCGGACGGGCCGGTAGACGATGTCCTGCGCCGGCGCGCGGCCGAGTTGCACGGACTCGGGGTCTGGCTGCCGACCGCGGCGCTCGCGGCCCTGCGGCTGTGCGCCGCCGGATACCCGCTCGACCCCCTTCCACTGACGCCCGCAGACCTCCGCCGCGCGCTCGAGAGCTGCCCGGCTCCATCGGCCCGCACGAGCAGCTCGCAACCGGAGGAGGATGCCGCGCCGAAGCTCCTCAGCCCCGCGCAGAATCCTCCCATCGCGGTGTGGCACGCGCCGCCACCTGACTCCGAGCCCCTCGTCCGCGTGCGGGGCCTCACCGTCGCACGCGGCGGTCGCGACATCCTGCGCGGCGTCGACCTCGACGTGCAGGCGGGCGACTTCCTCGCCGTCGTCGGGGCCAACGGGGCGGGCAAGACGACGCTCGTGCAGGCGATGGCCGGCGTCGTGCCGCCGCCCCGCCGCCGGGTGCAGGTGAACGGACTCGACCCGTCGCGCGCGGATGCCGGGGCGCTCTCCCGCGCGGTCGGGTTCGTCTTCCAGAACCCCGAGCACCAGTTCGTCGCGGCGACCGTCTTCGACGAGCTCGCCCTGCCGCTGCGGCTGCGGCGCGTCTCCGAGGCGGAGATCACCGAGCGCGTGTCGGAGATGCTCGAGCGTTTCGGCCTGGCGGGCCGCGAGGCATCCCACCCCTTCCTCCTCTCGGGAGGGCAGAAACGTCGGCTCTCTGTGGGCACGGCGCTCATCGCGGGGGCCCCGGTGCTCGCCCTCGACGAACCCACGTTCGGCCAGGATCGCGCGCGGGCCGACGAGCTGATGTCCCTCCTGGCGGAACTGAACGCCGGCGGCACGACCGTGATCGTCGTGACCCACGACATGCAGCTGGTCGCGGAGTACGCCACGCGGGCCGCGGTGCTCGCCGGGGGGCGCCTGCTCGCACACACCTCCCCGACCGAGCTCTTCGCCGACGCCGACCTCCTTCGGCGAGCGGGGCTCCGACGACCGCCCCTGGCCGAGGCGCTGCGGGCAGTCGCCGCCCACCCCGAGCTCGACGGGATCGCGCGTCTGTCCGACCTCCCCGGCGGGACACGATCGTGACCTCCGCACCGATCGGCACCGACGCGATCACCGTCGTGCCGGCATCCCGCACCGCGTTCGACCCGTATGCGTCGCCCGCCGCGCGGTCCCGATGGCGCTTCCTCTACGCGCTCGGGCCGCTGGCCAAGATCGCCGGCCCCGCGCCGGCGATGCTGATGCTCGTCTTCGTGCGCGATCTCGCGACGCCGGCGGCGTTCCTCGTGCTGGCCTACGCCGTGCTCCTCGTCGGGGCGCACCTGTCGATGCGACTGCTGGCGGTGCTGCTTCTGGCCGTTCCCGCCTTCCTCGCGCTCGTCGGCGTCGGGTTCGCCGTGTGGACCGACGCATCGCGCATCCCTCACGACGTCGTGGTCGTGCGGATCGGGGATGCCGTGCTGTACGGGGCGGCGCTGGAGATCGGCTTCTCGACCTCGCTGCGGCTCGGCGCGATTCTCGCTCTGGCCCTCATCGGGGGGCTGACCACGAGCGGCGCCGATCTCACGCGCGCCGTCGTCCAGCAGCTGCGGGTGCCCTACCGCATCGGATACACGGCGCTGGCCGCCTTCCGCTTCGTGCCGCGGTTCCGGTACGAGTTGGAGGTGATCCGCGCCGCGCACCGCGTGCGAGGCGCCTCCCGGGGCCGGGGCCCGATCGCCGCGGCGCGCCGGCGGGCGGGGTACATCGTGCCGCTGCTGGCGGGCGGCATCCGTCACGCGGAACGGATGGCGCTCGCGATGGACTCGCGCGCGTTCGGCGCCTACCCCGAGCGCACCGAGCGCCACCGCGTGGCGTGGCGCACGCGCGACACCGTCTTCGTCGCCGCCTTCTGGGTCGTCACGGCCGTGCTGTTCGTCGTGCTGGCGCCCTGGGGCTGATCCGCGGCGCCCCCGGACCGGCCGTCCGCGGCGGGGATCAATCGACGTATCCGGGCGCCGCCGGCAGTCCGAAGAACTCCTCGAGGGTGTGGAATCCGCCCGCGTGGTAGGCCGCCCCCAGCTCGGGCCCGATGTACCGCAGATGCCAGGCCTCGGGGTCGTAGCCCGTGATCGGCGTGTAGCCGTCTTCGTAGCGCACGATCCAGCCGTACCGCCACCCGTTCTCGACCACCCAGGCCGACAGGGCCGTCCCACCGAACTGCTCCGACGACCCGCAGCCGGGATCGCAGGCGAAGACGTCCACCGCGAGCGCCGTCTGGTGCTCGCTGTGACCGGGCCGGGCGGCCAGGCGCTCCCCCGCCTCGCGACCGAGCTCGGCGACCCGCTGCGAGTGGATCCGCTGCTGCACCGAGTAGCCGCGATACCCGTTCTGCACCCCGAGGTCGCCGACGCCGGCGGCGCGTGCGGCGTCGGCCATGTCGGCGAGGGTCGGGGCGATGTCGGTGCGCACCGCGGCGTTCGGCCCGTTGCGCGTGCCGGGCGGGGCCACCCAGTCGTACGGCGCGAAGTCGATCGGGTCGATCGGAAGCGCCTTGTTCACGACCGACCAGACGTGTGAGGCGACGCGCAGGCTGATGCAGGGCGCCACGCCGTCGATCACCGCACGTCGGAACCCTTCCCCGCCGCCCGCCGCGGCGATCACGGCGGCGTCATCGCCTTCGGCGAGCGCCTGCTGCACTCCGGGCCGGTCGCAGAGGGCGGTCACGGCCGCGGGCTCGCCCGTGAAGTCGGGGGCGGGGATCGCGCTCGCCCACGGCGCGGCCGTGACGGTCGCGGATGCCGCGGGCGCCGGCCCGCCCGCTCCCGGCCCCGCCCCGGCCAGCGCGACGCCGACGGCGACGGCGAAGGCGGCGACCACCGCCAGGCCACCGGCCCCGTAGACGAGGCGTCGGCGCACCCTCTCGGGAGACGTTGCGCGCTCCCGCTCGAGCCTCGCCTCGGCACGAGAGGATGCGGAGCCGTCGGGGTCGGTCACCCGCCCATTCTCACCCGCACGCCGCGCAGCCGGCGAGGTGGCGCACACAGAGACGATCATGGGGCACGTCTTCTTGCTTCATCATCGAATCTGTGTTCGACTGTTCGCCATGAGGTGGCGGGGACAGCAGATCGGGGCGGTGGACGCCGACGCCCTGCCGGGGCTCGAGCGCATCGACGGGCTCGTGCGCAGCGTCACCACGCCGGAGTTCGCGGGCATCACCTTTCACGAGGTCATGTCCCGGTCGGCACTGAACCACGTGCCCGGCGACTCGGCGATGCCCTTCTCCTGGACGATCAACCCCTATCGGGGCTGCACGCATGCCTGCGCCTACTGCCTATCGCCCGACACGATGATCCTGATGGCCGACGGATTCAGCCGTTCCCTGCGGGCCGTGCAAGTCGGCGATGAGATCATGGGCACCCAGGTTCACGGCTCATACCGTCGCTACGTGCGCACGCGGGTGGACGCCAAATGGTCGACTCGCAAGCGCGCCCATCGCGTTCACCTGGCCGATGGCACACAACTCGTGGCGAGCGGTGACCACCGATTCCTCAGCGACCGGGGCTGGAAGCACGTCACGGGCGCGACAAGCGGAGCAGCTCGCCGTCCTCACCTGACGACAAGCAACCGCCTGATGGGATTCGGGTTCGGCGGTGAGCGCTTCTTCCGCATCACCGAGCCATCCATCAGCCGCAAGCTCGACCTGTCGGGGACGGCAGTCAAGACGGTCTCAGACCTGCGCATCGAGTCGATCGACGATCTCGGCGTCGAGATGGACATGATCGACATCACGACCGGCACCGGCGACTTCATCGCCAATGGGGTGATCAGCCACAACTGCTTCGCCCGCGGGACGCACGAGTACCTCGACTTCGACGCGGGCCGGGACTTCGACTCGCAGATCGTCGTGAAGATCAACGTCGCCGATGTGCTGCGGCGCGAGCTCGCCTCCGCGACCTGGCAGCGCGAGCACGTCGCGCTCGGCACGAACACCGATCCCTACCAGCGGGCCGAGGGGCGCTACCGGCTCATGCCCGACATCATCGAGACCCTGGCCGCGTCGGGCACACCGCTGTCGGTGCTGACGAAGGGCACGCTCATCCGGCGCGACCTGCCCCTCCTGCGGCAGGCTGCGGAGAACGTACCGGTCGACCTGTCGTTCTCGATCGCCGTCTTCGACGAGGCCCTGCAGCAGTCGCTCGAGCCCGGGACGCCCACCACGACCGCGCGGCTCGAGGCGGTGCGCGCGGCATCCGACGCCGGGTTCGCCGTCACGGTCTTCCTCATGCCGGTCCTCCCGCATCTCACCGACTCGGTCGCGGCGATCGACGACGCCCTCGCACGCATCGCCGCGGCGGGCGCACGCCGCGTGATCTACGGCGCGCTGCACCTGCGCCCGGGCGTGAAGCCCTGGTTCCTCCAGTGGCTCGAGCGCGAACACCCCGAGCTCGTGTCGTCCTATCGCGGCCTGTACCCCGGCCAGACGTCGTACGCCCCGAAGGGCTACCGCGTGTGGCTCGCCAAGCGCGTGCGCCCGCTCCTGCGCGCGCACCGGCTGGACGGCGGCGACGAGGACGAGCAGCCGATGCGGGCAGCCGCGCCGGGGCCCGTCCTGGCCACCGGACGGCGCGGTGCGGGGGCGGCGCCGAGGTTCGCCGACCCCACCCTCTTCTGAGGGCGTCCGCACGGCGACGAGGAGGGCTCCCCGACGAGCCGGGGCGCCCTCCTGCAGGTCCGCGGTCCCTAGGCGGTGAGCTCGGCCGCCGTCGGAGACGACCCCGCCAGCTCGTCGATCACGTCGTCGCCCGGGGAGACCTCCTCGAACGGCGCCGTGATCTCCGCGCGGGAGAGCATCTCGGTCATGCGCCGGCGGCGCTGACGCGTGATCAGCGTGACCACCCGTCCCGTCGCTCCGGCACGCCCCGTCCGGCCCGACCGGTGCAGGTAGGTCTTGTACTCGTCGGGCGCGTCGGCCTGGACCACGAGGTCGATGTCGTCGACGTGGATGCCGCGGGCCGCGACATCCGTCGCCACCAGCACCCGCACGCGTCCCGAGGTGAGGCGCTGCAGGTTGCGGGTGCGCTTGGCCTGGTTGAGATCGCCGTGGAGGGAGACCGCGGGGATGCCGGCGTCGTCGAACTGCTCGGCGAGCATCTCGGCGTACGCGCGCGTACGGGCGAAGACGAGCGTCTTCCCGTCGCGGTCGACGAGCCGGTCGAGGATCTCGGCCTTGTCCCGGTGGTCGATGACGAGGACGCGGTGCTCGATCGTGCTCGAGGCCTGGTCCTCTCCCGCAACCTCGTGGACGGCCGGCTCGACGAGGAACTCATCGACGAGCGCCGAGACCTCACGATCGAGCGTCGCCGAGAAAAGCAGCTTCTGCGACCCGTCGGCGGTGCGGCGGAGGATGCGCTGCACCGGCTCGAGGAACCCGAGCTCGCACATGTGGTCGGCCTCGTCGAGAACCGCGACCTGCACCTGGGAGAGGTCGAGCTTGCGCTGCTCGACGAGATCCTCGATGCGGCCCGGCGTCCCGATGATGATGTCGACGCCCTTCTTGAGCGCGCCGACCTGACGGGCCTGGGGCACGCCACCGTAGATCTGCGTCGTGAACAGCCCCACGCTGCGGGCGATGGGCTGCACGGTGCGGTCGATCTGGAGGGCGAGCTCGCGCGTCGGCGCCAGGATCAGCGCCTTCGGACGGCGGCCGAACTCGCGTCGCTGACCCGCCTGGGCGCGCAGGACGCTCTCGACCAGCGGCGCGCCGAAGGCGATCGTCTTGCCCGAGCCCGTGCGCCCGCGGGCGAGCACGTCACGGCCCGAGAGCACCTCGGGGATCGTGGCAGCCTGGATGGGGAACGGCGACGCCGCACCCAGTTCGGCGAGCGCCCGGACGATGTTGTCGCCCAGACCGAGATCGCCGAAGCCGACGCCGTCGACATCGGTCGCCTGGATCGCCTCGGCCTGCAGGCGCTCGTGCACGACGTCCACGCGCTGCTCCTGGGCCGCGGTGCGCTCCGGTCGCGCGTTCCAGTCCGAGCGGTTGCCTCCTGCGGCACGCGCTCCGCCGTCCCGCGAGCCTCGGGCCGCGTCGCCGCGTCCTCGCGCCGGACGGTCGTCGAACGAGCGACGAGGGCGGTCTTCGAACGACCGCGCGGGGCGGTCACCGAACTCACGACGCGGACGATCCTCGAACGACCGACGCGGACGATCACCCTCATCACGGCGAGGACGCCCCTCGAACGACCGACGCGGACGATCACCCTCATCACGACGGGGACGCCCCTCGAACGACCGCGCCGGACGGTCCTCGCGGGGGCCGCGCTCGGGGCGGGGCGGGCGGGCGTCGTCGAAGCGGCCGCCGCGCGCGTCGCGGCTGTGGGTGCGGATGCCGCGGGCCTCGTCGCGGCCCGCCTTCTCCTGCGCGCTCCAGCGGCGCTTCCCGGCGGGCTCGGCCTCGTCGGGACGGTGTCCGCGGTGCCCCGCGCTGCGGCTTCCGGGCTTGGCCGCGGAGCGCTGGCCGTACCTCGGGTCGAAGTTCGCGGCCGGGCGGCCGCCTGCGGGCTTCTTGTTCTTCGGCATGGGGATGCCTTCCTGGGTTGTTCTCGCACGCGAACAGCGCTCGAGCGCACTCGAGCGAAACCCGGACATCCGTCGGCCGGGGCCATTGTCGTGATGGTCATGTGCACCGATCGGCGCTCACCATCGGCCCCATGAACTCACAAACCCATCCGCGCACACGCGCAGTGTTCAGAGCCGACCTCCCCAGCGTAGCCGACGCCACCTGACCGACCGCCGAGGGCGCCTAGCATGGGTGGGACACGACGGAGGATGACGATGACCGACAGCGACGACGCCGGCACCGACCCCACCGGTCGTCAGCACCTCCTGCGCACTTCCGACGGACGGGTCAGTGCCCAGGTCGCGCAGGTCGGCGCGTCGCTGCGCGCCCTCCGCGTCGCGGGGGTCGACCTCGTGCCGCCCTACCCGGCGGGTTCGCCGACGCCCGCGGCATCCGGGATCGTGCTCGCTCCCTGGCCGAACCGCGTGCGCGACGGGGTGTGGACACAGCGCGGCGTGACACGCGAACTGGCGCTGTCGGAGCGGAAGTTCCACAACGCCGCCCACGGCCTGCTGCGCTTCACCTCCTACGAGCCGGTCGCCACCACGGCCGGGGAGCTGACGCTCGGGGCCGACATCGTGCCGCAGACGGGATATCCGTTCCATCTGCGCACCCGGGTGTCGTACCGCCTCGTTCCCGACGGCATCGCCATCGCGCACGAGATCGTCAACCTCGGCGGCGAGGACGCGCCGGTCGCACTCGGCGCTCACCCCTATCTCATGCTCTCCACCGCCGACACCGCGGACCTGACCCTCACCTCACCGGGTGCGACGCGCTTCGTCGTCGACGATCGGAAGCTCCCCGTCGACGAGGTCCCCGTCGACGGGTCGACCGACCTGCGCGAGGGCCGGCGGGTGGGCGACATCGAGATGGACACCGCCTTCGGCTCGCTCCGACGCGATGAGGATGGGGTCGCGCGAACGACCCTCACCGCCCCCTCCGGCCAGACCGTCACCCTCTGGCAGGGCGCCGGCTTCGATTACGTGCAGATCTTCACGACGGACCGCTACCCCGGCCAGCCTCTCGCGATCGCCGTCGAGCCGATGACCGCCCCCGCCGACGCGCTGAACTCGGGCCGCTCGCTGCGGTGGCTCGCTCCCGGCGAGGAATGGCTTCTCGAGTGGGGCATCACGTCCGGCGGCCTGTGACCGGACGCATCTCCCCCGGGGCATGAAGCCGCGACCGCGGAAGTATATGCCGGCTGTCTGTAGCGAAAACGCAATGACAGGGCGGTATAATTCGGCAACTAAAGATGCGAGCTGCGTTCATGGGGAACACGAACACATAACGGCGCTACGGTCTGAGGAGTCGGCGCACGCACCGCCACTGGGGACTTCTCGGTTCGGACCCGTCACATCCTCCGAACGCCTGAAAGGTGACCTGACGTGACAACCCCCGGTCCCGTCGATCTTATCGCCCCGTCAGCGCCTTCGAGCCTGCGACCCTGGCGTGCGCTGCGGACGACCCTGATCGCCGGAAGCGCCGTCGGCGCCGCCGCCCTCCTCACGCCTTTTGACATGCAGGTGCCGCTCTGGGGCGGCTGGTCGGCCGGTGCTCTCACCGCGCTCGCCGCCGCAACGACGGCGGCCGTCATCGCCCTGAGGGCGCATGCTCACGTCATCACCGACGACAGCGACACGCCGCGGGCCGATGCCCTCGACCGGGCCGCCGCGGCCGTCGCGTACGCACTGATCGCGGGTCTGGCGGTCGCGCTCGTCTTCATCGCCTGCGACTGGCTTGCCGACGACCGGGCGGCGAATCTCCTGCAGGCCACGGTGCTCGCCTCCGCCTCGCTGACCTTCGTCGCGTTCGCGGTATCGGCATCGGCCCGTCACACCGGCACGATCCACGCCGTCGCGCTGCTCATGACACTGATCGCGGTCGGGTCGCTCACCTCCATCGCCACCACCCCGGATCCCGACTGGTGGGTCCTCTACTTCAGTCAGCTCGGCGCGTTCCGGGTCTTCTCCGGATTCGTCTTCAACGGAACCCTCATCATGACGGGTGCTCTCATCCTCGTCTTCTCCGTGCGCGTGCACCGCGAGATGACGAAGATGCACCGGCGCTCCGTCCTGCGCAGCCGCCGTGCGCCCCGCACCCTCGCGTTCCTGGTCGGTGCGGTCGGCTTCCACCTGGCGATGGTGGGCTTCATCCCCGTCAACACGCTGCAGTTCTGGCACGACCGCGCCGCGACCGGCATGACGCTCGCCTTCGCCGGCATGCTGGCGACCACTCCGTGGCTGCTGCGTGGAATGCCGGGGCGCATCTTCCGATCCACCGCGTGGGTCTCCGGCATCCTGCTGGTCGGCGCCGTCCTCTTCATCTTCGGGATCATCAACCTGACCGCGTTCGAGGTGCTCGCGTTCGCTCTCATGTTCACCTGGATCGGCGTCTTCGCGATCGACATGGACCGTGCGCAGCCACGCCGAGCCGACAGCGGAGACACCGCGGTGACGCCGAGCGGCGTGCCGGTGGCCGCCGCGGCGACGGGACCCCGGCGATCCCTCAGCGCGCGCCGTCGTCGTGTCGGGGTCGGAGCGTCTGCTGCACGGCGGGCGCCGGCGGCAGGCCCCCGATCGAGCCGCCCTTCGCGCTCTGCTCGGCCGTCGCGTTCTCCGTCGCCGCGGCGTCACCCGCGCCCGACCTCGGCCCGCGCGGACGCGGAGCCGAGCTTAGGCTAGCGCCGCCGTCACGGCGGTCGGCGCGACGTTCTCTCGCCCCCTCGACGAGGTTGTAAAGGGTGGGAAGCACGATGAGCGTCAAGACCGTCGACGACACCAGCCCGCCGATCACGACGACGGCGAGTGGCTGCGAGATGAATCCGCCGTGGCCCGTGATGCCGAGAGCCATCGGCGCGAGAGCGAGGATCGTCGCAAGCGCCGTCATCAGGATCGGCCGGAGTCGACGGGATCCGCCGGCAAGGGTGGCCTCCCGCGCGCTCAGACCGCGCTCGCGGTACTGATTGACGAGGTCGATCAGCACGATCGCGTTCGTGACGACGATGCCGACGAGCATGACCGCCCCGATCATCCCGGGGATGCCGAGAGGAACGCCGGTCAGGACGAGGAGCCCCACGGCTCCCGTCCCCGCCAGGGGCACCGAGACGAGCAGAAGCAGCGGCTGCCGCAGCGAGCGGAAGGTCGCGACCATGATCACGTAGACGATGAGGATCGCGGCGAGGATCGCCAGGCCCAGCTGCGCGAAGCCCTCCGTCTGATCGGCGAGCACGCCGCCGACCGCGGCATCCGCCCCCGTGGGCAGGTCGACCTCGTCGAGGACAGCCTGCACCGATGCCGATGCCACCTGCAGGTTGTCGGTCGAGGGGGTGACGCTGATCGTCGCCGTGCGCTGCCCGCGCTCGGTCGTGATCGAGGCCGGGCTCTCGCTCCGCTCGACCGCTGCGATCTCGTCGAGGCGTACGGTCCCGGAGACGGTGGGGATGCTCAGGGCCCGCAGCTGGTCGAGCGTGGCCGGTGCATCGGATGCCGCGACGTACACCGACAGCGCGCTGCCGTCGACCTCGATCGAGCCCGCCTGCTGCGGCTGCATCGCGCGCGACACGATCCCGCCCACGGCCACCTCCGACAGGCCCCGCTCGGCGGCCGCCTGCCGGTCGACGTCGACGGAGATGAACGGGAGCGACGCGGAGAGGTTCGTCGTGATCTGGCCGATGCCCTCGCGTCCGTCGAGCTCCGCCGCGACGATGTCCGTCGCCTCCTGCAGCGTGACGGCATCGGGAGCGCTCACGGCGATCTCGACATCGCTGGAGCCGAACCCGCCGCCGCCGCCGGCGATCGTGATCTCGCCGGCATCCTCGAGGTCGGCCACCGCCTCGCGCACGCGCTCGCGCACCTCGACCTGGTCGGCGTCCGCGTCGGTCGTGATCGAGTAGGTGATGCCGGAGCCGCCGCCGCCGAACGCGTCGAGCAGCTGGGAGCCCGACGACCCGATCGAGACCTGCACCGTCTCGATGCCCGCCACTCCCGCGAGGATGCGCTCGACCTCCGCGGCCGCCGCGTCCTCCGCGGCGAGGCTCGGCGCGGGGCCGATCTCCTGCGTCATGGTGAAGGTGTTCTGCCCGGTGTCACCGAGGAAGTTGACCTTCAGCAGGGGCGACAGGCTCAGGGCCACGGTGCCGGCCAGGAGGGCCACGGACAGCCCCAGCGTGACCCAGGAGTGGCGGAGCGTCCAGCCGAGCACGGGAAGGTACGACTTCTGCAGCCGGTCGGGCGGGGCGTCGGGGGATTCGGGGTCGACCGCGCGGCCCTCGTCGTCGACGACGGCCTTGCCGGGGCGGAGGAACCAGTAGGCGAGCACCGGCACGATCGTGAGCGCGACGAGGAGCGATGCGAGCAGCGCGATGGTGATCGTCACGGAGAAGGGACGGAAGAGCTCGCCCGTGATGTCGCCGACGAACGCGATGGGCAGGAACACCGCCACGCTCGTGAGCGTCGACGACGTGATCGCCCCCGCCACCTCGCGCACGGCGGCGACGATGGCGGGGAGCTTCGGGGCATCGCCGACGTAGTGGCGCTTGATGTTCTCGATCACCACGATCGAGTCGTCCACGACGCGGCCGATCGCGATCGTGAGAGCGCCGAGTGTGAGCAGGTTGAGCGAGTACCCGAACGCCTGCAGACCGACGAAGGTGATGAGGATGCTCGTCGGGATGGAGATCGCGGTGACGAGCGTGGAGCGGACGGAGAAGAGGAACACGAGGATGACGAGCACCGCGAAGACGAGTCCGAGCAGGCCCTCCTGGGCCAGGGCCTCGATCGACTGCTCGATGTAGGGCGCCTGATCGAACACGATCGTGAACTCGGCGCCGCCGAGCGAGTCGGCCAGCTCAGGGAGCAGGCCCGTGACGCCCCGGGAGACGTCGACCGTATTGGCCGCGGGGAGCTTCGTGACGGCGATGGTGAGCGCCGGCTCGCCGTCCACCCGCGAGATGGTCGTCACGGGATCCTGGTTCTCGGCGACCGTGGCGACGTCGGCGATCGTCGTCGCGCCCGCCGAGAGCTGACCCGCGTCCGTCGGGACGAGGGGCAGCGCGGCGAGCTCGTCGACGGTCGTGATCTTCGACCCCGTCTGCACGGTCAGGGTCTCGTCACCCTCGGAGATCTCCCCGCCGGGGAAGAGCACGCCGTTCTGGTCGAGCGCGTCGGTGATCGCCTGCTGCGTGTAGCCGCGCTCGGCGAGGCGCTCGAGGTCGGGCGTGATCGTCACCCGCTGCCCGATCCCGCCGACGATCTGGGCGGCGTTGACCCCCGCGACGTCCTCGAGGTCGGGGATGACGCTGGCCTCGAGGAGCCGTTGGATGCCCTCGGCATCCTCGTACCCCGTGACGGCCACCTGGATGACGGGGAAGTCGTCGATGCTCGCCGAGAGGACGTTCGGCTCGACGGACTCCGGCAACTGGCCGTCGATGCGGTTGATCGCCTGGACGATCTTCTGTTCGGCGGTCGTCAGGTCGGTGCCGTACGTGAACGACGCCTGGATGATCGAGGCGTTCGTCGTGCTCGTGGCCACCGTCGACTCGAGGCCGTCGACGCCCTGGATCGCGGTCTCTATCGGTGTCGAGACGTCATTCGAGACGACGTCCGGCGACGCGCCGGGATAGGTCGTCACGATCGCGAGCTGCGGGAACTCGACCGAGGGGATGAGTTCCTGCTTCAGGTTCGCCAGCGCGAGGCCGCCGAAGACGGCGGCGACGATCGTGACGAGGGCGATGAGCGCGCGGTTGCGCAGACTGAACACGGCGAGCTTCGACACGGGCGACCTTCGCGGGAGTGCTCGGGCGTCGCGACGGCGACGTTCGATACGGAGGTGTATCGAAGTTCAGTATCTCATCCGAGCACCGCCCCGGCGGCGACCGAGCCCGCGAGCACACCGAGCGCCGCGGCGGCGAGCGCGGCGGCGGCGGTGCCGAGCACGTTCGCCCAGAAGAGGCGGCGCTGCCGCCTCTCCCAGAGGAGGACGGATTCGACGGCGACGGTCGAGAACGTCGTGTAGCCGCCGAGGAGGCCGGTGCCGACGGCCGCGATCACCGCGGCATCCAGCGCGGCGGAGGCGCCCGTGACGACTCCCAGCGCGAACGAGCCCGTGACGTTGATGAGGAGGATCGCCCAGGGGAAGCGGGCACGGAGGACCCGCCCGAGCGCGACATCGACGAACCAGCGCGCACCCGCGCCGGCGCCCCCCGCCAGCGCCACCACGGCGAACAGCCCGATGCTCATTCGGCGCCCGCCGGGTCCTCGACCTCGCCGGGTCGATCCGCGAGCGCCCGGCCCGCGACCAGGCCCAGAAAGCCCGCCACGGCTCCGCCCGCGAGCGTGGCGATCACGAGCGCAACGCCGAGGACGGGGGTGGCCGAGGCCACCGCCTGCACCGCGAAGGCGCTGTACGTGGTGAACCCGCCCATCGCCCCGGTTCCGAGAGCCGCGCGCCAGCGCGGATGCCGGTCGTCGAGTGCGCCCACGACGACGCCGAGCAGCGCCGAACCCACCAGGTTGATCGCGAGCGTCATGATGGGCGCGGCGTCTGCCGGGACCAGGAGGAGGAGGCCCTCCCGCGCGGCGACACCGAGCGTGCCGCCGAGGATCACGAGGGGCAGGAGGCTCCAGCGGATCGGGGACACCCCCCCAACGCTACGCCCGACGCCTCAGGACAGCAGGTCGCGGATCGCCGACTCGGGCGCGATGGAGAGATCGAGCACCTGCCCGCGCGCGTACCGCGCGAAGACCCGCGGGTCGATGTAGCTCGACTTCGCCACGGCGGGGGTGTTGCCCAGCGCCTCCGCCGTCGAGCGGATCGCCGATCGCTCGGCCGCCGCGCGATCCTTCGCCGTCTTCACCGTACCCGCTCGCGCGAGCGCCTCGGCGGCGTGGATCGTGCCGCGCAGCGTGCGGAAGTCCTTCGCCGTGAATGTGCCACCCGTGAGCGCGCGCACGTAGGCGTTGACGTCGGATGGCGCGAGGGGCACGCGACGACGCCCGCGGCGATAGGACAGCAGGGCGGCGCGTGGACGCCCCGTCGCCAGCTCGGCGATCGTGGCGGCGAGGTCGGCGTCGACGACGCTCAGGGAAGCCCGCTTCCCGCTCTTGCCGGGGAAGTCGAGAATCACCGTGTCGCCGTCCACCGCGGCATCCCGCCTGATGAGCGTCGTCAACCCTCGGCTGCCGTGCGCGCGGAAGTAGCGCTCGGATCCGATCCGCGGTGCCGCCTGGTCGAGGAGCCGGAACGCCACCGCCAGGACGCGCTCGCGGTCGAGCTCCGGTCGCCGCAGTCCCACCGTCACGCGGGCACGGGCCCGCGGCAGGGCGTCGGCGAGCGCCAGTGCCCGCGCGAACTTCCCGCGATCACGCCGGGCGCTCCAGTCGGGGTGGTAGACGTACTGGCGTCGCCCCGCGTCGTCCACGCCGACCGCCTGGATGTGTCCCCGCGCCTCCCGGCAGATCCAGACGTCCGTCCAGGCGGGCGGGATGACGAGGGTCTCGATGCGATCGAGATGCACCCGCGCGACGACGCGCCCCCGGTGGTCGACGTACCGGAACCCTCGCCCCGCGCGCACGCGCGTGAAGCCCCGGTCCTCGAGCGGCCGGACCCGCTTGAGCCTCGCCACCCTCAGTGATCGCGCAGCATCGAGATGAGCTCAGCCTTGCGCTTGCCGGAGTAGCCCGTGAGCCCCAGCTCCTTCGCGCGGCCCTTCAGCTGCCGCACGGTCCAGTCCTCGTAGTCGCCCGACGACCCGCCGCGACGGCCGACCTCGCCCCGGCCGTCGCGTGCCGCCGCGTTCGATACGCGCGCGGCCTTCTCCTTCGACGCACCGTCCTTGCGGAGCTCCTCATACAGCTCCGGGTCTTTCAGGCTGTTCGATCCACGTCCCTGGGGCATGGCGACTCCTCTCGTCTGGGTGAACACCGCGATGCTAGGGCCGTGCGTCCACGGCGCGCGGGGGCTTGACAGGTGGCGTCGGCGGCGAGACCCGCAGTTACCATCGCGGGCGAGCGACCGTCAAGCCCCTCGGGAGAACCCACGGCGTAATGGCAGAGTGTCCTCGTGCTTCGGCACTCCGCTCCCACGTCCGGGGGCGACTGACATGAAAGGGAGAGACCCTCCATGAACCTCGCACTCATCATCGTCATCGTCGTTGCGATCGTCCTCGCCATCGTAGGTGGCCTGAACTCGGCGCTGAACTGGCTGCTGTGGGTCGCGATCATCGCGGGCCTCATCGCACTGATCGTCTTCCTCTTCCGGGTGATCAGCGGCAACCGCAGGGCATAGCCGCTTCTATCGGCCGGTCAGTGAATCGGGTGCACTGACCGGCCACCTCCGCGGATGCCGCGGCTCGACGTCTCGTCGGCCGCGGCATCCGCATTTCTGCGCGATGCCCTGGCATAACGCGATATAACGTGTTATCTTCACCTCACGATATATCGTGAGGTGCACGAGATGACCATGGAGAAGTGGCTCGTCCACCCCGGCGGGTCGCGGGTGATCGACCTCGAGAGCGTGCGCTCCCTCAAGGTGGGGCTCGCCGGGGGACAGATCGACGTCGTGGCGCACGATCAGCCGGGCGTGCGCATCGAAGTGCACACGGTCACCGTGAAAGACCTGCGGATCGAGGCGATCGGCGATGCCGTCGAGATCGACCACCCGCAGCTTCGGTGGGACAACTTCCTCGACGTGTTCCGCAACTTCGGGGCCGGCGGACCGCGCGCCGAGATCAGCGTCGCCGTGCCGCGCGAGGTCGCCCTCACGCTCGGGGTCGTCTCGGCATCCGCCCTCGTCTCGGGCCTGGAGCACGAGGCGCGCCTAAACACCGTCTCGGGGGATGTCATCGTCGACGGCCTGACGGGAGATCTCCAGGTGAACGCGGTCTCCGGCGACGTGCAGGCTCGTGGGCTCGTCGGCTCGCTCTCCGCCAACAGCGTCTCCGGCGACGTCGCGGCCACCGGTGGGCTGCGCAAGGCCGACGTCGACACGGTCTCCGGAGCCGTCGTCATCGACTCCGAAGGCGACATCCAGCAGATCAGCGTGAACACCATCGCCGGCAACACCACCATCCGCCTCGACGAGGGCCTCCCGGCGAACTACGTCTGCCGCAGCATCACGGGCCGGATCCAGGTGGACGGGGTGGTGCGCTCGGGCTCGGGCCCCACGACGTACACCGGCTCGACGGGTGAGCCGAGCGGAACGTTCGTCGACGTGCGCACGAACTCGGTCTCGGGAGACCTCACCGTCCTGCGCCGCCCCGGCTCCGCATCGGCGCGGGCCGGCGACATCGAGGAGGGCGCATCGTGAGCCCCGTCTTCTCCCACGGCGACCTGCGGCTGTACCTGCTCAATCTGCTCGACGAGTCTCCGCGCCACGGCTACGACATCATCCAGGCGCTCTCCGACCGCACGGGCGGCACCTATACCCCGAGCGCCGGCACGATCTACCCGCGGCTGGCCAAGCTCGAGGAGGAGGGGCTCGTCTCGAAGTCGGTCGATGGCCGCAAGACCGTCTACGCGATCACCGAGGCCGGACGCGCCGAGGTGCTCGCGCGCGCCGGGGAGCTCGAGGGCATCGAGGCGGGTCTCACCGACTCGGTGCGCCTCATCGCCGAGGAGGTGCGCGGCAGCGTGCGCGAGGCCATGAAGAGCCTTCGCGCCGATCTCGCCGCCGCCGCACGGGAACGGCACGGCGAGGCGTCACCGCCGGCGGAGGATCCGCGCGCGCACAGCCGCCAGCAGTTGCACCGGGCGGATGCCGCGCTGAACGACGTCCGCGGACGCGTCCGGGCGGAGCTGCGGGCCCACGTCGCCCGGGGTGGCGACGTCGCGGCATCCGTCGTCGACGAGCTGACCGAGGCGCTGGAGAACGCCGCGCGCACGCTGAGCGACGCGCTGAGACGCGAGCGCTGACCTACTCGGCCCAGATCTCCTCGTCGTCGGCGGCGGGCTCGGTCACGGGGACCACGAGAATCGGTCGCCCCTGACGGTGGGCGAGCCGCGCCGCCACGGAACCCGTGAAGAACTCGCGGATCGATTCGCCGAGCCCGCGGTTGCGCGTGCCGACGACGATGAGCTTCGCGTCGATCTTCTCGGCCAGGTGCTTGATGGCCAGCGCGGGATCACCGACCAGCTGCCGCATCGTCCAGGCGATGCCGCGGGAGTCGTAGACGGAGGCCGCGACGCCCCGCACCTCCTCGAGCTCGCTCTCTCCCGGCGCGATGTTCAGGTCGATCGGCGCGGAGTGCACGAACCCGTCGGGGTCTTCGTAGGTGACGAAGCGCGTGACGTCGACGTGGACGACGACGAGCGGCGCCGACATGAGGCGCGCATAGTACGCCGCCTCCTTCAGGACGCGCGTCGGCTGGCCCGGAACCACCCCGACGATCACCGCGCCGTGGATGACCTCGTCGGAATCCTCCGACCGCGCCGATGCGCCGGGATCGGTCTCGGACATGGAATCCTCCCTCCTGCCGGAGGCCGCGCATACCGGCTTCGGCACGCGCGCCCGTGCTATTCTGAATGCTACTCTTACCGGTCGCACGGACCGGTGTCATGAACGCAGCGGACATCATCACTCAGCGTCCGCAGTCACATATCGTGAGGGGGTCTCGCATGGGGCGTGGCCGTCAGAAGGCGAAGCACACCAAGATCGCCCGCGAGCTCAAGTCGTACAGCCCGTCGGTGAACTACGCTGCGCTCGAGCGCGAACTCGCACACAGCCCCGAGGGCGAAGACGAGTTCATCGACAAGTGGGCGGATGACTACGCCGACGAATACGAGGACGAGAAGGCCTGACGGGCCGCTCGTCTCAGCGGTGAACCCCAGCGGCCGCCCTGCGAGCTCGGCGCCGCTTCCACGCGGTAGGCCGCCTCGAGCGCGCGGTGCCGCGCGACCCCCGCGCGCAGGCGGCGCAGCAGGCGGCGAAGAGGACGGTCGGGTCGCTCGGCACGGACGATGTCCGCCCGGATCTCCCGCTCGAAGGGGGCCTGAGGGTCGCTCACCGTGCCACGGTAACTCGATATATCTCGAGGAAGCTGGGTGCCCCGTCAGGACGTCTGGGTTCCCTCGACCCACGCGAGGTACTCCTCCGACACGGTGCCCGTGACGTAGCGCCCGTCGAAGCAGCTGAGGTCGAGGTCGTCGAGATCCGACCCCTCGAGGATCGCCGCCTTCAGGTCCTCGACCTCCTGGTAGACGATGTAGTCGGCGCCGAGCTCCTGCGCGATCTCGGGGATCGTGCGGCCGTGCGCCACCAGCTCATGCCTCGAGGGCATGTTGATGCCGTAGACGTGAGGGAAGCGCACCGGCGGCGCGGCGGAGGCGAAGGTGACGGATTTGGCCCCGGCATCCCGCGCCATCTGGATGATCTCCTTGCTCGTCGTGCCGCGAACGATCGAGTCGTCGATCAGCAGCACGTTCTTGCCCTTGAACTCGCTCGACATGGCGTTGAGCTTCTGGCGCACGCTCTTCTTGCGCACCGCCTGCCCCGGCATGATGAACGTGCGGCCGACGTAGCGGTTCTTGTAGAACCCCTCGCGGTACTCGATGCCGAGCTTGCGGGCCACCTGCATCGCCGCGGGACGGGCCGAATCCGGGATCGGCATGACGACGTCGATCGCGCCGGCGGGCGTGTACCTCGCGATCGTGTCGGCGAGCCGCTCCCCCATGCGAAGCCGCGCCTCGTAGACCGAGATGCCGTTCATGATCGAGTCGGGGCGCGCGAGGTAGACGTACTCGAACGAGCAGGGCTTGAGCTGCGGGTCGGCGACGCACTGGCGCGTGTGCAGGGCGCCGTCGAGGTCGATGAAGACCGCCTCGCCGGGGGCGACGTCGCGCACGACGTCGTAGTCGCCGTTCTCGAGGACGAGCGACTCCGACGCGACCATCCACTCGTACCGGCCCGACTCGGTCTTGCGAGCGCCGAGGATGAGGGGGCGGATGCCGAAGGGGTCGCGGAACGCGAGCAGTCCGTATCCCGCGATGAGGGCGATCGCCGCGTACGAGCCCTCGACGCGCTCATGCACGCGGGTGACCGCCTGGAAGATCTGCTCCGGGTCGAGGTCGAGCCCCGAGATGGACGCCTGCAGCTCGTTGGCGAGCACGTTCACCAGCAGCTCCGTGTCGGAGGTGGTGTTGAGGTGACGGCGGTCTTTCGTGAACAGCTCCTGCGTGAGCTCGCGCGTGTTGGTGAGGTTGCCGTTGTGCACGAGCACGATGCCGTAGGGGGCGTTGACGTAGAAGGGCTGCGCCTCCTCCTCGTTGCCGGCGGCGCCCTTCGTGGCATAGCGCACGTGTCCGAGGCCGAGGTTTCCCATCAGCGCGCGCATGTCGCGCGTGCGGAAGGCCTCGCGCACCTGGCCTCGCGCCTTGGCGATGTGGAAGACGCCGCTCGGCTCGGCGGTCGCGATGCCCGTCGAGTCCTGGCCGCGGTGCTGCAGCAGAAGCAGCGAGTCGTAGATCTCCTGGTTGACCGGTCCCTGACCGACCATGCCGACGATGCCGCACATGGGTGTTACTTCGCTCCGTCCGTGGCGGGTGCATCCGCGCGGTAGCCGCCGACGAGGCGTACGGCGCCGCCGTCGACGCCCTTCGCCCCCTGCTCGTAGTCGCCCTCGGGGCGGGCGTCGCCGCGCACGGTTCCGACCCGCCACGCGGGCAGTCCGCCGGCGGTGAGCGCGGATGCCGCGGCATCCGCCACCGCCTCGTCGATCACCACGAGGAAGCCGATGCCGAGGTTCCATGTGCCCTCGGTGTCGGTCAGGTCGAGGTCGCCCGCCTCGGCGAGGATGCGGAAGACGGGCGGCGGCGACCAGGTCGAGCGGTCGACGTCGACCCACGTTCCGGCGGGGAGCACGCGGGCGAGGTTCGCCGCGATACCGCCCCCCGTGACGTGGCTCAGGGCGTGGAGGGCGTCGCCGTGCTCAGCGGCGAGCGCGAGGAGGGGGGTCGTGTAGAGGCGGGTCGGCTCGAGCAGCGCCTCGCCCCACGTCGCGCCGTTCACGCCGAGGTCGGGCGCGCGGTCGGCGTAGCGGATGCCGCGGCCGGCGACGATGTGGCGCACGAGCGAGTAGCCGTTGGAGTGCAGGCCGCTGGACTCGACCGCGAGAACCGCGTCGCCCGCGCGTACGCGCTGCGCGCCGAGGATGCGGGAGGCCTCGACGACCCCCGTCGCCGCGCCCGCGATGTCGTAGTCGTTCGGCCCGAGGAGACCGGGGTGCTCGGCGGTCTCGCCGCCCACGAGGGCCGTGCCGGTCTCGGCGCAGCCCCGTGCGATGCCCGCGACGATGTCGGCGATACGCTCGGGCACGAGCTTGCCGCATGCGATGTAGTCGGTCATGAACAGAGGCTTCGCGCCCACGACGACGATGTCGTCGACGACCATGCCGACGAGGTCGAGGCCGACCGTGTCGTGCTTGTCGATCGCCTGGGCGATCGCGACCTTCGTGCCGACGCCGTCAGTGCTCGTCGCCAGCAGGGGGCGCTCGAAGTCCCGCAGGGCGCTGGCATCGAACAGACCGGCGAATCCGCCGACCCCTCCCAGCACCTCCGGTCCGTGGGTGCGCCGGACCGCCGTCTTCATGAGTTCGACGGCGACGTCGCCGGCGGCGGTGTCGACACCGGCGGCGGCGTAGGGATCAGGGGAGTTTTGGTGCGAGGCTTCGGCCACCCCCACAGCCTACCGGCAGGGCAGGGGGCGCCTGCCGTCCACCGACCGCCCGCGCCTACAATATCGGCATGCACAGCGCCGGAAAGCCGGAGTGGGTGGTCCGCGAAGACGCGAGTGTCGCGGTCATCCTGGCTCTTACGCTGCGCCAGCTGATCGGCATCCGATCCCCCGAGGAGCTGCCGCCCCTCCGGGGTCTGGCCACGACCCCGGTCGGCCGGCGCGACGAGGCCACGCAGGCGCTGCTCGAGCGGCAGTGGCGCGAGTACTGGGCGCTGACCGTGGAGCCGCAGGCGCATCCGGCGACGGGACCGCTCGACCTCGTCGACGGATTCGAGACGTACGCCGCGCTGCCGGTCGAGGGGTTCGACGAGCTGCGCGAGCAGATGACGGCCCACCCCGAGGCGCTGGATTTCGCCCGCCGGGTGCACGAGCGCCATTCGTCCGAGCCGATCGGTCGGAGCGGGGTGTCGTACCGGGCCTACGCGGGCGCGATCGCGCAGCACGAGCGCGAGGTGGGCCGGCGCGCGCACTCGTTCGAGTTGAACGTCCAGGTGCTGCCGCTGTCGCAGCGCGGCGTGTGGTGGATCGGGTCGCTCACGATCGCCGTGACCGACGGCCTGCGCAGCGACGTGGTCGCGTTCGACTCGGCGATCCACCCGATCATCGCGGAGATCGCCTGACGGGGTGAAGCCGTGAGCGTGCGCACGTTCAGCGACCGCACGATTTTCAGTCGTCGACGACGGTCTCCCGGTCGGCGAGCACGGTGCGGGCGCGGCGGCCCGAGATCTTGTCGATGACGAGGGCCACGATCCCGCCGATCCCGAGGCCGATGACGCCGCAGAAGATCGCCAGGAAGCCGAAGACCTGCGCCGACGAGTACTGCACCCCCGTGAGCGGGCTCGGCCCCGCCGATCCGTTCCACGAGAACGTGAGGATCAGGGCGACGAAGATGCCGACGACGACGCCGAAGACCATGAAGACGCTGTACTTGGGCACGCGCCTCACGCTGGCGGCCAGGATCTCGTCGCTGGTCCAGTGCTGACGCCCGGCCGCGGCATCCTGCATCGCCCCGCTCTGCGCAGCGGGCGTGCCCTCGGGCTGTTCGGTGCTCACCACACCATTCTCCCACCGGATGCCGGGGCGCTGCCCCCGGGCGAGACACCACTTCTGCGTCGAGCCACCGTACGCGGCGTGGTGTCTCGGCGCGGAAGTGGTGTCTCGGCGCGGGGTGGGGGGGTCAGGGGCGGAGCGGGAGGACGTCGGAGAGGTCGGCGCGCACGCCGGAGGCCATGATGCGGCCGGCGGCCGCGGCATCCCCCCACCGCACGGCCCCCGTCGCGAGCGCGATCCACGTCGCCGCGTCGGTCTCGACGACGTTGGGCGGCGTGCCGCGCGTGTGCTGCGGCCCCTGGATCGCCTGCACGGCTCCGAACGGGGGCACCCTCACCTCGACGGCGTTGCCCGGCGCCTTCTCCACGAGCAGCTGCAGCAGGTAGCGCACGGCGGTCGCGAGATCGTCGCGGGCGGGCTCGTCGGGTGAGGCGTTCACGGCGTCGAGCGCGGCGCGGCCGTCGGCGACGGAGATCTTTCGGGGCACCCCACCACGGTACCCGGCGGGGCCCTGGGTAGGCTGGCCGGGTGAGAATCCTCGTCCTCGGCTCCGGCGCGCGAGAGCACGCCATCGTCCTCGCGCTGGCGTCTGAGGGCGCCGGGCACGACCTGCTCGCGGCCCCGGGCAACGCGGGCATCGCGCAGGTCGCGACGCTCGTCGATGTCGACCCCGTCGACCCCGTCGCGGTGAGCGACTTCGTCGAGACCGAGTCGGTCGACCTCGTCGTGATCGGGCCCGAGGCCCCCCTCGTCGCAGGGGTCGCCGACGCGCTACGCTCCCGCGGCGTGCCGGTGTTCGGCCCCGGCCGCGCCGCAGCGCAGCTGGAGGGATCCAAGGCGTTCGCCAAGCGCATCATGGATGCCGCGAAGGTGCCCACCGGCCGCGCCATGCGCGCCCAGACGCCCGCGGAGGTCGAGGCCGCGCTCGACGAGCTCGGCGCCCCCTTCGTCGTGAAGGCCGACGGCCTCGCCGCGGGCAAGGGCGTGCTCGTGACGGAGGACCGGTCCGCCGCCCTCGCCCACGCGGCGACCTACCTCGAGGGCGGTGCGGTGCTCGTGGAGGAGTTCCTCTCCGGTCCCGAGGTCTCGCTCTTCTTCCTCTCCGACGGAGACACCGTGCTGCCGCTGTCCCCCGCGCAGGACTACAAGCGCGCCTACGACGGCGACGCGGGCCCGAACACGGGCGGCATGGGCGCCTACTCCCCCCTGCCGTGGCTCGCCGAGCGCTTCGGCTCCGAGCGGGAGTTCGTCGACCTCGTCACGCGCGACATCGCCGAGCCCGTCATCCGGCGCCTGGATGCCGAGGGCACCCCCTTCATCGGTCTGCTCTACGCGGGCCTCATCCTCACCGAGCAGGGCGTCAAGGTCATCGAGTTCAACGCGCGCTTCGGCGACCCCGAGACGCAGGTCGTGCTGCCGCGCCTGCGCACGCCGCTGTCGGGCCTGCTCATGGCCGCGGCATCCGGTCACCTCGACCACGAGCCGCGGCCCGATTTCGCGGGCGACGCGGCCGTCACGGTCGTGCTCGCGAGCGAGGGCTACCCGCAGGCCCCGGTCACCGGACGGGTCATCGACGGCGCGGATGCCGCCGCATCCGTCCCCGGCGTGCACCTGGCCCACGCCGCGACCGCCGTGCGGGGCGGGGCGCTCGTCGCGACGGGAGGGCGGGTGCTCAGCGTCGTCGCGACCGGAGAGGGCTTCGGCGAAGCCCGCGAACGGGCCTACGAAGCGCTCGGGCGCATCCACCTCGAGGGTTCCCACCACCGCACCGACATCGCCGCCCGCGTCGCGGACTGACCGGGGCGCGCGCCCTCCCGATCCGGGCGCGCGCGCCGAAGCGATTGCCGGTACGGTTCTGGCAGGGGACGGTGCAGGGGGCACCGTGTTTCTGGGGGGGAGCTCGGGATGTCTGCTGACCGCATCGGGATCATCGGGGGCGGAATCGTCGGTGTCGCGCTCGCGCGCGAACTGGCGATGACGGGGGCGGGCGAGGTGACCGTCCTCGAGAAGGAGGCGCGCCTTGCGGCCCACCAGACCGGCCACAACTCCGGCGTCGTGCACGCCGGCCTGTACTACAAGCCCGGCTCGCTGAAGGCCACGCTGTGCGCCGCGGGACGGGTGTCGATCCGCGAGTTCTGCGAGGAGAAGGGGCTGCCCTACCGCGAGGTGGGCAAGCTCGTCGTCGCGGTGGACGAGACCGAACTGCCCGCTCTCGCCGAGATCGAACGACGCTCGATCGAGAACCGCGTGCCCGATCTCGTGCGCATCGACGATGTCGACCGGCTCCGGGAGATCGAGCCGCACGTCGCGGGCGTCGCCGCGGTGCACTCGCCGCACACCGCGTCGGTGGACTACGCCGCCATCACCGAGGCGATGGCGCAGGACGTGCGCGCGGCGGGCGGGCACATCCTGTTGCACAGCGAGGTGACCGGCATCCACCTGGAGAACGGCGCCGTGCGGGTGGTCACCCCCTCGGGAGAGCACGTGTTCGACCGAGTGATCGCGTGCGCGGGCCTGCAGTCCGATGTCGTCGCGCAGCTCGTCGGGGCAGACCCCTCACCCAAGATCCTCCCCTTCCGCGGCGAGTACTGGGAGCTCGCGCCCGAGCGCGGCGACCTCGTGCGCGGCATGATCTACCCGGTCCCCGACCCTCGCTTCCCCTTCCTGGGCGTGCACTTCACCCGCGGTGTGTACGACGACATCCACGTCGGGCCCAACGCGGTGCCGGCCCTGGCGCGTGAGGGATACGGCTGGCTGCGCATCTCTCCGAAGGACACGATGGCGTCGCTGCGGTGGCCCGGCGCATGGCCGCTCGCGAAGCAGCACTGGCGCATGGGGGTGGACGAGATCAGCGGGTCGCTCATCAAGCCGCTCTACTACCGCAAGGCGCGGCGCTTCATCCCCGAGCTGCGGATGAGCGACCTGACGGCGAAGACGTCGGCGGGCGTGCGCGCACAGGCCTGGGGCCGGGCCGGGGAGCTGCTCGATGACTTCGCGGTCGACCAGGTCGGGCCCGTCACGGTGCTGCGCAACGCTCCCTCCCCCGCCGCGACGAGCTCGATCGCGATCGCGCAGTACGTGATCGAGCACTACCTGAGCCGCGCCCGGGCCTGAGCCGCACCGGTCGCCAGGCCCGCGCCGACCCCTCGGGGCGTCCGCCCTCGCGCACCGGGTCGCGACGGGGCAGGCACCCGGCTACGGTCGCAGTATGGCCTCCTCCAAGAACACGCACGCCGAGGCAGAGCCTGCCCTCGTCGAATCCACCTTCCCCGACCTCGGTCTCGACGATGCAGTGCTGAAGGCACTCAAGGACGTCGGATACGAGACCCCGTCCGCCATCCAGGCCGCGACGATCCCACCCCTGCTGTCGGGCCGCGACGTCGTCGGTCTCGCCCAGACCGGCACGGGCAAGACCGCCGCCTTCGCACTTCCGATCCTCTCCCAGCTCGACCTGTCGCAGAAGGCGCCGCAGGCACTCGTGCTCGCACCGACCCGCGAGCTGGCCCTGCAGGTGTGCGAAGCCTTCGAGAAGTACGCGGCGCACCTGCGCGGCGTGCACGTGCTGCCGGTCTACGGCGGCCAGGGATACGGCCAGCAGCTCTCCGCCCTCCGCCGCGGCGTACACATCGTCGTGGGCACCCCCGGCCGCATCATGGACCACCTCGACAAGGGCACCCTCGACCTCTCCGAGCTGCGCTTCCTCGTGCTCGACGAGGCCGACGAGATGCTCAAGATGGGCTTCGCGGAGGACGTCGAGACGATCCTCGCCGACACCCCCTCCGGCAAGCAGGTGGCCCTCTTCTCCGCGACCATGCCGGCACAGATCCGCCGCATCTCGGGCCAGTACCTCAACGACCCCGAAGAGATCACGGTCAAGACCAAGACCACGACCTCCGCGAACATCACGGAGCGGTACCTCGTCGTGTCGTACCCGCAGAAGGTGGACGCGCTCACGCGCATCCTCGAGGTGGAGAACTTCGAGGGCATGATCGTCTTCACGCGCACGAAGAACGAGACCGAGACCCTCGCCGAGCGCCTGCGGGCCCGCGGCTACACCGCCGCCGCCATCAACGGCGACGTCGCGCAGGCGCAGCGTGAGCGCACCGTGAACCAGCTCAAGAGCGGCAAGCTCGACATCCTCGTCGCGACGGATGTCGCGGCGCGCGGCCTCGACGTCGACCGCATCAGCCACGTCGTCAACTACGACCTGCCGATCGACACCGAGTCCTACGTGCACCGCGTCGGGCGTACGGGCCGTGCCGGGCGCACGGGGGCGGCGATCAGCTTCGTCACGCCCCGCGAGCGCCGCATGCTCTCCGCGATCGAGAAGGCCACCCGCCAGCCCCTGACCGAGATGAAGCTGCCGAGCGTCGACGACGTCAACGCCACGCGCCTCACCCGCTTCGACGACGCGATCACCGCGGCCCTCGCCGATCCGTCGCAGATCGGCGTCTTCCGCGACATCGTCGCCCACTACGTCGAGCACCACGACGTTCCCGAAGCGGATGTCGCGGCGGCGCTCGCGATCGTCGCGCAGGGCGACACCCCGCTGCTGCTCGAGCCCGACGCCGCGCCGGAACCGCGTGGCGAGCGCGAGCGCGACGCGCGCCCGGGTACCGACCGCGGCGGCCGCGAGCGCCGCAGCCGCGACGGCGGCGCGACGCGCGCGACCTACCGCATCTCGGTCGGCCGCCGGCACCGGGTCGAGCCCCGCCAGATCGTCGGCGCCCTCGCCAACGAGGGCGGGCTGCGCCGGGAGGATTTCGGCGCGATCCAGATCCGCACCGACTTCTCGCTCGTCGAGCTGCCGGCAGAGCTCCCCCGCGACACGTTGCGCAGGCTCGAGGGCACGCGCATCAGCGGCCAGCTCATCGAGCTCAAGCCCGACCGCCACGGCGCCTCCGCGAAGCGCGAGGACCGCCCCCGGCGGCGCTGACCACGGCGCGCCGCGCGCCTCCGCGATAATGGGCGGGTGAGCTCCCCCCACGATCTTCCCGGCTGGCGGCACGTCTACTCCGGCAAGGTGCGCGACCTGTACGTCCCGGACACGACGCCCGAGGGCGGCGTGGCCGAGCGGATGCTGGTGGTGGCCTCCGACCGGGTCAGCGCGTTCGACCACGTGCTCTCGCCCGGCATCCCCGGAAAGGGCGAGCTGCTGACGACCCTGAGCCTGTGGTGGTTCGACATGCTCGCCGGCGGCGACGGTGGCCGCGGCATCCCGAACCACCTCGTGGCCGCCGCCGACCTCGGTCTCGACGACGACGCCCGCTCGCGGGTGCCCGACGCCGTCGCCGGCCGCGCGATGGTCGTGCGTTCGCTGGAGATGGCGCCGATCGAGTGCGTCGTCCGCGGGTATCTGACGGGCTCGGGGTGGGCGGAGTACCAGGCCTCGGGCACGGTGTGCGGCATCGGGCTGCCCGAGGGCCTGGGCAACGGCGACCGGCTTCCCGAGCCGATCTACACGCCCGCATACAAGGCCCCCGTCGGCGAGCACGACGAGAACATCGCCTACGAGCGCACGGTCGAGCTGGTCGGCGCCGAGCGGGCCGCGCAGCTGCGCGACCTCTCGCTCGAGATCTACCGGCGCGCGGCGGCCCTGGCGGAGAAGCGCGGCCTGATCCTGGCCGACACGAAGTTCGAGTTCGGCGTCGACGAGGAGGGCGTGCTGCGCCTGGCCGACGAAGTGCTCACGAGCGACTCGTCTCGCTACTGGGACGCGCAGGCGTGGAACGCCGGCGGCACGCCCGAGCAGCGGATGGCGAGCTTCGACAAGCAGATCGTGCGCGACTGGCTCGGCGCCCACTGGGATCGCACGGGCGAGCCACCCGCCCTGCCGGCGGACATCATCGACCGCACGAGCGCGCGCTACCGCGAGCTGCTCACGCGACTCACCGGCGCCTGAGCGCCCGACGAGACACCAGCCCGATCACTGCGCACCTCGCGCAGCCGGGTCGGGCGCCGACCGCGGCGTCCGACCCGACAACCCTTCCGAACGGAGAACCCATGCCCCTGTGGAGCCTGCACGGCGACGGCCGCACCGTCGCCCCCGACGCCGTCGTGGCGCCGAACGAGCGCCTGAACTGGCCGCTCACCGCCGCCGTCGGCGTGCAGCACGTCGTCGCGATGTTCGGGGCGACGTTCCTCGTACCCGCCATCACGGGGTTCCCCGTCGCCACGACGCTGCTGTTCAGCGGCGTCGGGACGATCCTCTTCCTGCTCATCACGAAGAACCGGCTGCCCAGCTACCTGGGCTCCTCGTTCGCCTTCATCGCGCCCGTCACGGCGGCCACCGCGTCGGCGGGCATGGGGTCGGCCCTCGCGGGGATCGTGGCCACCGGCGTCCTGCTCGCCCTCGTGGGCGTCGTCGTGCAGTTCGCGGGCCTCGGGTGGATCAACCGGCTCATGCCGCCCGTCGTCGCGGGCGCGATCGTCGCCCTGATCGGCTTCAACCTCGCGCCGGTGGCGTGGGACAGCTACCAGCAGGCGCCGATCACGGCCACCATCACCCTCGTCGCGGTCGTGCTCTTCAGCGTCCTGTTCCGGGGCTTCCTCGGACGCATCTCGATCTTCGTCGGCGTCATCGTCGGATACGTCGTGGCGCTGCTGCGCGGCGAGGTCGACTACGCCGCGGTGGCGGATGCCGCGTGGATCGGCCTGCCCTCCTTCACCCTGCCCGACTTCGCCTCGCCCGGCACGTGGGGCGTCATCGCGATGTTCCTGCCCGTCGTGCTCGTGCTGATCGCCGAGAACGTCGGCCACGTGCGCGGCGTCGCGACGATGACGGATGACCGGGTCAACGCCTCGACCGGTCGCGCGCTCATCGCGGACGGCGCCGCCACCGCCCTCGCGGGAGCCTTCGGCGGATCGGGCACGACCACCTACGGCGAGAACATCGGCGTCATGGCGGCGACCCGGGTCTACTCCACGGCCGCGTACTGGGTGGCGGGATCGGTCGCGATCCTCCTCAGCCTCTCGCCGAAGGTCGGCGAGGTGTTCAACTCGATCCCCGCGGGCGTGCTCGGCGGGGTCACGACGGCGCTCTACGGGCTCATCGGCATCATCGGCATCAAGATCTGGGTCGAGGGCCGCGTGGACTTCTCCCGGCCCGTCAACCAGTACACCGGGGCCGTCGCACTCGTAATCGCGATCGCCGGATTCACGATGGACCTGGGCGGCGGCTTCCAGCTCGGCGCCATCGTCCTCGGCGCGGCCGCCGCGCTCGGGATCTATCACGCGGGCAACGCGATCGCCCGCTGGCGTCGCACCGGCGCCGACGACGGAGGCCCGCTGCCGGCGGTCGGGCAGATCGGCGGAGACCCGCAGGACCGATCGGGTTCCCGGCCCGCCGGCCGACCATCGGCGGGCCGGGACCCGCGGAATGCCCGCACCTCGCCGTGCGTTATGCATACATGTGAATGAGACAGCCCGCCCGGGCATCGACCCGGCCACGACGATGGGTGCCGTCACGCTCGACGTCGCCGACCTCGACGCCATGACGCGGTTCTACCGCGACGTGATCACGCTCACCGTGATCGACGCCCAGGGTGACACCGTCGCGCTCGGCCGCGACGGCCGGGTCATCGTGGTGCTCCGGCACAGCCCCCACCTGCGCGCCGCCGCGCCGCGGTCGGCCGGGCTGTTCCACACCGCGATCCTCTTCGAGAGCCAGGCCGACCTCGCCGCGGCCCTGTACTCCGTCGCGACCCGGGCGCCCCACACGTTCACCGGCAGCGCCGACCACCTCGTGAGCCAGGCGTTCTACCTCACCGACCCGGAGGGGAACGGGATCGAGCTCTACTGGGATCGCGACCGGACGACGTGGTCGTGGACCCACGGGCAGATCGAGATGGCGACGCTGCATCTCGACCCGGCCGCCTTCCTCCGCGAGCACTTGAGCGAGGATGCCGCGAGCGGCTCGTCGCCGGCATCCGTCGGCCACGTGCACCTGTCCGTCGGCGACATCGCCACCGCCCACGCGTTCTACGTGGGCCGGCTCGGGTTCGACCAGACGGCCGCCCTCGGCGGCCAGGCGCTGTTCGTCAGTGCCGGCGGCTACCACCACCACATGGCGATGAACGTGTGGAACTCCCGGGGCGCGGGGCCCCGCATGCCGGCGCTCGGGCTCGGCCGCATCGATCTCACGCTCCCCGACGACGACGCCCTGGGCGGTCTGGGCGAGCGCCTGGCCCACTTCGGCACGGCCGTGCAGGATGACGGACGCACACTGTCGTTCGAGGACCCCTGGGGGAACGCGCTCCTGGCGACCTCCCCCGGCCGCGGCTGAGCCCCGCGGATCCGCGGAATCAGGTCGTCTCGCGCACCACGAGCTCGGTGGGCATGATCAGCGCCCGCTCCGCCGGTGCCGTGCCCGCGATCACCTGGATCAGCAACGACGCCATCGTCTCGCCCATCCGCTCGAGCGGCTGACGGATCGTCGTCAGCTGGGGCTCGCGATCGGTCGCGACCGGAGTGTCGTCGTAGCCGACGATCGCGACGTCCTCGGGCACCCGGATACCCTCGGTGGTGAGCACGCGGATCGCGGCGCGCGCCATCATGTCGCTCGCGCTCGATGAGGTGCTGCGTCGCCACGCGAGCACCCGCGACGTTGTCGACGTCGACGAAGTGGTGCGTGTCGCTCCACCTGGCCGGACGGCCGCCGAACACGAGCGGGACGGCGGCGGCAATCGCCTCGATGAAGCCATCGCCGGCGTGCTGCGACGCGACCAGCGCCCCGTCGACCGCCCCGCCGCGCACGAACGACGCCGGGCGCAGCGGCGCTTCGCCGTCGAGCCGCGGGCGCGGGACGGGTCAGCGTCGCGCGGCCGACTCCGGGTCGAGGGCACGCGCGGCGATGATGCGACCATACTCCAGGCCGCTGTCCTTCACGGTGCGCTCCTGGGTGTCGTAGTCCACCCGCACGATGCCGAACCGCTTCTCGTACCCCCAGGCCCACTCATAATTGTCGAGCAGCGACCAGTAGAAGTATCCGCGCACGTCGACACCGGCGGCGATCGCGTCGAGGACGGCCCCCAGGTGCATGCGGACGAACTCGCGGCGCTCTTCATCGTGCACGCGGGGGCCGGACTCCGACATCGTGACGACATCGTCGTACGCCGCCCCGTTCTCGGTCACGTACAGCGTCGTGCCTGCCGGTCGCGCATACTCCTCCCACACCCGTTCGAGCAGGATCGTGAGGCCCTCGGGCTGCACCTCCCAGTTCATCGACGTGCGCGGCAGGCCCCGCTCGTGCCAGAAGATGCCCTCGTGCGAAGGGAACGGAGACCTTCCCTCGCGGTCCGTGGGGGCCTCCCCGGGCCTCGGGGGGTTCGGGGCCTCGTGGCCTCCGACGAACTCGCCGTGGTAGTAGTTCACGCCGAGGGAGTCGATGGGCGTCGCGATCGTTTCGAGGTCGCCCGGAAGGATGGCTGCGTCGAGGGCGGCGCGGGCCGCGGCATCCACGGTGACGAGATCGCCGAGGATGTCGCCCGGATACTCCCCGCGGAAGATCGGGTCGAGGAACCATCGGTTGAACTGCCCGTCGATGCGCCGGGCGGCGTCGACGTCGGCGGGATCGGCCGGATCCACCGGCTCGGCGACCGTCAGGTTGAGCGTGATGCCGAGCTCGAGCTCCGCGTCGCGGGCGCGCAGCTCTCGCACCACCGTGCCGTGCCCGAGCAGGAGGTGATGCGCGGCGAGGACCCCGTCGGTGACGCTCTGCCGCCCCGGCGCGTGCACCCCCGCGGTGTATCCGAGGAAGGACGAGCACCACGGCTCGTTGAGCGTGGTCCAGATGTCGACGCGATCGCCCAGCGCGTCGTGCACCGAGAGCGCGTACTCCGCGAACCGGTCGGCGGTCTCCCGCGAGGTCCAGCCGCCCTTCTCCTCGAGGGCCTGGGGCATGTCCCAGTGGTACAGCGTCAGCCACGGGATGATGTCCGCCTCGCGCAGCTCGTCGACCAGACGCTTGTAGAAGTCCAGGCCCGCCGGGTTCACCGCGCCGCCGTCGGGACGCACGCGCGACCACGACGTCGAGAACCGGTACGTCTGCAGACCCAAGCGCTGCATCAGCGCGACGTCGTCGCGGTACCGGTGGTAGTGGTCGCAGGCGACGTCGCCGTTGTCGGCGTTGATGACGGCTCCGGGAACGCGCGCGAAAGCGTCCCAGATGGATGCCGTCCGCCCGTCCTCGAAGGCCGCTCCCTCGATCTGGTAGGCGGCGGTGGCCGCGCCGAACAGGAAGTCGGTCGGGAATGGACGTGTTTCGGACACGCTCATCGCGCGCTCCTTTCTTGGTGGAGATGACGGACGGAAGGCGCTGTGACGCAGCAGCCTCAGCCCTTTACTGCCCCCTGCATGATGCCACTCACCAGCTGCCTCCCCGCGAACACGAAGAGGATGAGCAGGGGGATGGTGGACAGCAGCACGCCGGCGAGCACGATCGAGTAGTCGACGAAGTAGTTGGACTGCAGCAGCGACAGCGCGACCGGGAGGGTCGGGTTCTGCCGGTCGAGCACGATGAACGGCCAGAAGAAGTTGTTCCATGCCGTGACGAAGGTGAACAGACCCAGCATCGCCGCCGCGGGGCGGGCCGCGACGAGCCCGACGGTCCAGAACGTGCGGATCATCGACGCCCACGAGTGTCAAGAAGTTCTGCCGGGGTCGCGCCGCACAACGTCGGGGCGACGGCAACGCGCCGGCGGCTAGACTTGCCGCGATCCCCACCCGCGACATCCGGAGCCTCGAATGCCCACCATCGTCGTCGACGTCATGCCCAAGGCCGAGCTGCTGGACCCGCAGGGGAAGGCCGTCACCGGAGCCCTCTCCCGCCTGGGGGTCGAGGATTTCAGCGCCGTCCGCATCGGGAAGCGCTTCGAGCTCTCCGTCGAGGGCGAGGTCACCGACGCCGTGCTCGCCAAGGCACGCGAGGTCGCCGACGACATCCTCTCGAACTCGGTCATCGAGGATGTCGTGAACATCGAGGTGGTCGCGTGACGACGCGCATCGGGGTCATCACCTTCCCCGGCTCGCTCGACGACGCCGACGCGCGCCGAGCCGTCTCGCTCGCCGGCGCGGAGCCGGTCGCGCTCTGGCACGCCGACCACGACCTGCAGGGCGTCGACGCCATCGTGCTCCCCGGCGGATTCAGCTACGGCGACTACCTGCGCGCGGGCGCGATCGCCGCGCACTCGCCGATCATGACCGAGGTGAAGGATGCCGCGGCATCCGGGATGCCGGTGCTCGGCATCTGCAACGGATTCCAGATGCTCGTCGAGGCGCACCTGCTGCCCGGCGGGCTGATCAGAAACGCCCACCAGCAGTTCATCCGGCGCGACCAGCGGCTGCGCGTCGAGAGCGCCGACACCGCGTGGACCAACGGCTTCGCGGACGGCCAGGAGATCGTCATCCCGCTGAAGAACGGGGACGGCGGCTACATCGCCGACGACGACACCCTCGATCGGATCGAGGGCGAGGGTCTCGTGGCGTTCCGGTATCTGGGCGTCAACCCCAACGGATCGCTGCGCGACATCGCCGGCCTGCGCAACGAGCGCGGAAACGTCGTGGGCCTCATGCCTCACCCCGAGCACGCGGTCGAGCCCGGCTTCGGCCCCGACACCCGCGCCGCGATGCGATCGGGTACCGACGGCCGGGTCTTCTTCGAAAGCGCCGTCGCGGCCCTCGTGGGCGCCGCCGCCTGAGCCTGCGGGTTCAGACGGTCCCGGCCGGGGGCCACACGCCGATGATGAGCGCCATTACGACGATCGTCACCAGTTCGTGCGCGACGTTCATCACCGTGAGCGCGCCCGGGCGACCCTCGAACGCGTCGTGGGTGATGAACCGCGCCGCGGTGAAGCCGGCCCAGAGCAGGAGCCCCGTCACGAGCGCCGACACGAGGAACGATCCGCCGTAGAAGTGCCAGGCGATGGCCACGGCCCCCGCGAGCACCCAGGCGGTGACGAAGCTCACGATCACCGTCACGACGATCGGCAGCACGGCGGACGCGCCGGGCCGGTCCATGTCGACCTTCGCGAGCCGCGCCCACCTCGTGCCGAACACCTTCGGCGTGTACCAGATCGAGCCGACGACCATGCTCGATGCCGTGGCGATGAGCACGGCCCAGTAGTTGATCTCGGGAATCATGGGGAAGCTCCCTTCGGTTCGATGCCGAGCGTAGCCCCCGGCGGCGCGGGGCGTAGGGGGTAAGCCCCCGATCGGCCCCCGGCGAACGGTGCGGGCAGGCGCGCGAACCCGGCCCGCGCGACGTCTCTAGGCTGGAAGCATGACCCACGTCGTCGTGTCCGTGCCCACCGAGCAGCTCGCCGAAGACCTGACACCCCCGCCGGAGGGCGTCGAGGTGATCGTGTGGGACCTCTCCACCCCCGCGCCCCGGCCGGTCATCGACATCGTGGTCCCGCCCTACCTCGGGGGCGGCAGGCGGCTGCCGATGCTCGAGACCGTGGAGACGCGCCTCGTCCAGGGGCAGTCGATCGGCTACGAGGGGATGAAGGAGCGCCTGCCGGAGGGCACGCTGTTCGCCAACGCCGCGAGCGTGCACGAGACGTCCACGGCGGAGCTCGCCGTCGCCCTGACGCTGGCGGCCCAGCGCGGCATCCCGCATTTCGTGCACTCGCAGATCAGCGAGAGCTGGACGACCGCCTTCACCCCGAGCCTCGCCGATCGCCGCGTGCTGCTGCTGGGGTACGGCGGGGTCGGCAAGGCGGTGGCCGCCCGCCTGCAGGGGTTCGAGGTGGAGATCGTCCCCGTCGCCTCCCGCGCCCGCGAGGAGGACGGGGTGGTCGTGCACGGCGTCTCGGAGCTCCCCGAGCTGCTGCCGGGCGCCGACATCCTGATCACGACGCTGCCGGGCGGGGAGAGCACCCGTCACATCATCGACGACGAGGTGCTCTCGGCCCTTCCCGACGGCGCGCTCGTCGTCAACGTCGGCCGCGGGCCGCTCATCGACACCGACGCGCTGGTGCGCCACGTGGAGCATGGTCGCATCCGCGCCGCGCTGGACGTGACCGATCCCGAGCCCCTGCCGCCGGGCCACCCGCTCTGGCGCCTGCCCGGAGTGCTCGTCTCCCCGCACGTGGGCGGCGCCTCCGACGCGATGCGGCCGCGCATCGCGCGACTCGTGCGCACGCAGGCCGAGCGCATGGTGAGGGGCGAGCCCGCGCTCAACGTCGTGCTCGACGGCACGCGGTAGTCGCCGGCGGACGATCGGCGCCCTACCCTCCGGATCCGGCCTCGGAACGCGTGTCGATGTCGGCGCCGCTCCACAGGTCTTCGCACTCGAGGGCGACCGCGCCGTTCGCACGCAGGTAGTCTCGCGCACCGCGGTCGCCCTCCAGGGCCGCGATCAGCGGGCGCACATGGTCGGCACCGATGAGCACGGGATGCCCCGGCCGCCGCGCATACGTGGCCTGCACGAGCGCCCGCCGCGGTCGCGGGCCGGCCGCGGCGATGACACGGCGCACGGCGGATGCCGCGGCATCCGGGGTGTCGACGGGCATCACCACGACGGCGTCGACCTCGTGCGCGGCCGCCGCGTCGAGGCCCGCCGCGACCGATGCCGACAGGCCGCGCGTCCACGCCTCGACCCGCACCGGCTCGGCGTTCGCGGGAACGAGCGCCTGGGCATGGTCCGCGGAGGCGCCGAGCGTGACCACAACGGGCGCGCAGCCGCCCTCCCTCAGCACCTCGACGGCGAGCGCGATCCACGCCTCGCCGTCGGAATCGCGGGCGAGCGCCTTCGGCCCGCCGAAACGCGATCCCGCACCTGCGGCGAGGACGACGCCGGCGATCGCGTGCGGGTGCTGTGCCATGGTGCGCCAGCGTAGCGCGCCCGTAACAGGGGCGGGTTAGCGTGAACCCATGCTCGACATCGCGGACGGCCTGCTGGCATCCCTCCCCTCCGGCGACGCCGTCGTCGTAACCGTGACGCGCGTCGCCCGGAGCGCACCGCGGGGGGTCGGAGCCTCGATGGCCGTGACGGCGACGCGCGAGCTGATCGGGTCGATCTCGGGCGGGTGCGTGGAGTCCGACGCGATCGCCCTCGCCCACGAGGTGCGCTCCGACGGGCGCGCCCGGACGGCGCGCTTCGGCTTCAGCGACGAGCAGGCCTACGCGGCTGGTCTCGCCTGCGGCGGGACCGTCGAGGTGATCGCGTATCTCGTGCGCACGACGGACGCCGTGGCCCTGCGGGCGCTGCGCAGCGCCGTGCACGACGAGCGCGTGAGCGTGCTGCTCCCCCTCACGGGGCCCAGCGCGGGGAGGATCCTCGACACCGCGGCGCCGCTCGCGAGCGCGGCGGTGCATGCGGAGCTCGACGCGGCCCGCCTGCTGGGCGAGACCCGCTGCATCGACGCCGACGGCGACGCCCTCCTCGTGCTCTGCCACGCCCCCCGCCCGCGCCTGATCATCGCCGGCGCGGGCGAACACGCGGCGGCGCTCTGCCGCATCGGCGCGGCCGCGGGGTTCGCGGTCACCGTCTGCGACCCCTGGGAGCTGCTCGTCACCCCCGAGCGCTTCCCCGGCGCCGCCACCCTCGTCGTCGCCGACCCCGCGGAGTACCTGCGCGCGCAGGCGGCCGAGCCGGGTGCGACCGACATGCGCACCGCGGTGTGCGTCCTCACCCACGACGAACGACTGGACGTCCCCGCGATTCATGCCGCTCTGGGCATGAATGTCGGATTCGTCGGCGCGATGGGCGCCCGCAGCACGGTCGCGCGGCGTCGCGAGCTTCTGAGCGAGCGGGGTGTGGGGCTCGACGATCTCGCCCGCATCCACTCGCCGCTCGGGCTCGACCTCGGCGGATCGAGTCCCGAGGAAGCGGCGATCGCGGCGCTCGCCGAGATCCAGGCGGTGCGCCACGGCGCGACGGCGCGCCCACTGCACGAGCTCTCCGGGCCGATCCACTCCCACGCCCCGGATGCCGCGGGCGACCGTGCTACGCTCCCGCACTGCGTGTCCTAACAACCATGACCTCCCGCCGCTCGCGGTGGAGCGACGAGCCGGGCGGCTCAGGGCGGGGACTGTCGCGACATCGTTCGTCACAGCATCCCGGAGGTCCTCATGTCCGCACCCGCACCCGCACCCGCACCCGTCGACAAGTCCCAGGCGGGCGTCGACGCCCGCCAGTACCACATCGGGATCGCGCCCGGCGAGGTCTCGTCGGTGGCGCTTCTGCCGGGCGATCCGTTCCGCGTGCCGTTCGTCGCGGAGTTCCTGACCGATGTGCGCGAGGTCGCCCACAACCGCGAGCATCGCACCATGACGGGCTGGTACAAGGGGCGTCACATCACGGCGACCTCGACCGGCATGGGATGCCCCTCCACGGCGATCGCCGTCGAGGAACTCGCCCGCGTGGGAGTGACGTCGTTCATCCGCGTCGGCAGCTCGGCGGGCCTGCAGCCGGGCATCGCGCCGGGCGACCTGCTCGTGAGCGAGGGCAGCTTCCGCAACGACGGCACGACGGACGCCTATCTGCCCAAGGGCTTCCCGGCGGTGCCCGACCTCGAGCTCACCGCCGCGCTCGGTCGCCACGCCGACAGGATCGCCGCGGCATCCGGGACGCATTCCTTCCGCGGCATCAGCGCGAGCGACGACGCCTTCTACGCCGAGACCCCGGAGTGGATCGGGCAGCTCAACCGCATGGGGATCCTCAACGTGGAGATGGAGGCCTCGGCGCTGTACATCGTCGCGCGCCTGCGGGGCCTGCGAGCGGGCATGGTGTGCGCGTGCTCGAGCAACCTCGTCGACGGCGCCTCCCTGTACGACGACATGAAGGCGGCGCTGAAGGAGGGATGGATGCGCTCCATCGAGGCCGCGCTCGAGACCGCGGTCGAGCTGGATCTCTGAACGGCCCTCAAGACAGCAGCAGGGCACCCGCGATCGTCAGGGCTATGGCGAGAAGCGGGAACAGGCCCTGGGCGAGAGCGGCCCGGCCCCGTCCCGGCGCCGCGAGGGCGAGCACGACCGCCGCGGCGAGCATCAAGCCCGTCCCCGACATACGGCCGACAGGAAACACGGGCGAAATGCACGCCTGCTTCACTCGGGGTGTTCGCCTCATCAACAACTCGACCGCTCGGGAGAAATCGTGGACCTCACCTCCGTGACGTCCTTCCGCAGCGCGCGGAGGCGGGAGGACCTCGCGCTGGCGGCGGGCGAGACCCTCCTCGGCGGCGGCACCTGGCTCTACGGCGAGCCGCAGCCCCGGGTCACCGGTCTCGTGGACCTGACCACGATGGGCTGGGAGGACCTCGTCGTCACCCCCGAGGGCCTGCAGATCGGCGCGACGTGCACGATCGCGACGCTCGTCGCCTTCGCGCAGGGGCGCCATCACGTGACGCCGCCCGCCGAGTGGGCCGCCACCGCGGCCTTCCCCGACGCGGCGAACGCGCTGCTGGCGTCGTTCAAGATCTGGAACACCGCGACGGTGGGCGGCAACATCTGCCGCTCCTTCGCGGCCGGCGCGATGGTCTCGCTCGCGGCGGGCCTCGACGCCACCGCGCTGATCTGGTCGCCGGACGGCGGAGAACGCCGGACCCTCGTCGCAGACCTCGTCACGGGCAACGGCGAGAACGGCCTCGCGCCCGGAGAGGTGCTGCGCCGCATCGACGTCCCGGCGGCGACGCTGCGGGGCCGCCTCGTCCTGCACAAGATCGCCCTCGCCGAACTGGGCCGCTCGGGAGCCGTGACGACCGGCCGACTCGACGCCGACGGCGGGACGGTGTTCGGGATCACCGCGGCGACGCAGCGGCCCACGGTGTTCCGCTACCGCGGCATCCCGTCCGCGCAGGAGCTCGCCGACGACATCGCGGCGGCATCCGGGTACTACACCGACGCCCTCGGCAGCGCCGACTGGCGCCGAGGGGTGGCGATCGTGCTCGCCGAACGGGCGCGACGCGAGCTCGCCGACGGGGAGGTCCGCGCATGAGATTCGAAGTGGACGGCGAGGCCGTCGAGGCGCAGCCGCGACCGGGCCAGTGCCTGCGCACGCTTCTGCGGGAGACGGGGCGCACCCAGGTGAAGAAGGGGTGCGACTCGGGCGACTGCGGCGCCTGCGCCGTGCTGCTGGACGGCGAGCCCGTGCACTCCTGCATCATCCCGGCCCCCCGAGTGGAGGGCAGGCACGTCACGACCGCCGCGGGCCTGGCACCGGAAGGCGAACTGCACCCGGTGCAGGACGCCCTCATCGAGAGCTTCGGCTTCCAGTGCGGCTTCTGCACGCCGGGGATGAGCGTCACGGCATCGACGCTGGGCGCCGACGACCTGCCCGACCTCGACCGCCGCATGAAGGGCAGCCTCTGCCGCTGCACCGGCTACCGCCCGATCCGCGAGGCCATCATGGGCGCCGTGCGGGAGACCGGTCGCCGCGCGGATGCCGCGGGCTGCGCCCCCGAGCACGCGTGCGCGCACCCGCCCGCCGTCACGGGCTCTGGCGTCGGCGCATCGGTGTCCCCCGAGGCCGCGCGCCGGGTGGTGCAGGGCCTCGAGCCCTACACGTTCGACGAGGTGCCTCCGGGCACCCTCGTGCTGCGCGTCGTCGGATCGCCGCACGCCCACGCGCGCATCCGCTCGATCGACACGGCCGCCGCTCTCGCCGTGCCGGGCGTCGTCGCCGTCTTCACCCACGAGGACGCCCCGCGTACGCGCTACTCCACCGGACGCCACGAGCATCGCACCGACGACCCCGACGACACCCGGATGCTCGACGACGTCGTGCGGCACATCGGTCAGCGGGTCGCGGCCGTCGTCGCCGAGACCGCCGCCGCCGCGGATGCGGCCTGCCGGCTCATCCGGATCGACTACGAGGTTCTGCCCGCGGTGTTCGACGCGGACGAGGCACGCGCACCGGGCGCTCCGCTGCTGCACCCCGACCGCACGCCGGAGGATCGCGTCGCGGAAGCCTCCCGCAACGTGGTCGCGGCCCTGCACGCGGGCTACGGCGGCGACATCGACGCGGCGCTCGCGGCGAGCGCGGTCACCGTCTCGGGCACGTGGCAGACATCGCGGGTCTCCCACGCGCAGCTCGAGACCCACGGCTCGGTCGGGTGGCTCGACGACGACGGACGCCTCGTCATCCGCTCCAGCACGCAGGTGCCCTTCCTCACCCGGGACGAGCTGTGCCGCATCCTCGACTTCCCGCGGGAGAAGGTGCGCGTCTACGCGCCTCGGGTGGGCGGCGGGTTCGGCGGCAAGCAGGAGATCTTCACCGAAGACCTCGTCGCGCTCGCGGTGCTGCGCACCGGCCGGCCCGTCGGCTACGAGTTCTCGCGCGCCGATCAGTTCGTGCGCGCCTCGGTGCGTCACCCGATGCGGGTCGGCGTGACACTGGGGGCGGATGCCGCGGGCCGGCTCACCGCCGTCAAGCTCGACGTGCTCAGCGACACGGGCGCGTACGGCAACCACGCGATCGGCGTCATGTTCCACGGCTGCGCCGAGTCGCTGACGATCTACCGCACGCCCGTCTCGCGCGTGGACGCCGAGGCCGTGTACACCAACAACGTGCCCTCCGGCGCGTTCCGCGGATACGGGCTCGGCCAGGTCATGCTCGGGGTGGAATCGGCGATGGACATGCTCGCCGAGCGTCTGGGCATCGACCCGTTCGACCTGCGCCGCATCAACGCCGTGACCGAGGCCGACCGGCTGCGGACCGCCGACGGCGTCATCGAGGAGGAGGTGATCTGGGGCAGCTACGGGCTCGATCAGTGCCTCGACCTCGCGCAGGACGGCCTGCGGCGCGGCAACGGCGCCACGGCCCCCGACGGCTGGCTCGTCGGCGAGGGAATGGCGGCCTCGATGATCGCGACGATGGCGCCCCGGGGCCACATCTCGCACACGAGCGCGACGCTCCGATCCGACGGGACCTACGCCCTGCGCACGGGAACGGCCGAGTTCGGCAACGGCACCACGACCGTGCAGCGGCAGATCGCCGCATCCGTCTTCGGTGTGGACTCCGCCCGGCTGACCCTCGCCCACGCCGACACCGACGAGGTCGAGCACGACACCGGCGCGTTCGCCTCGGCGGGCACGACCGTGGCCGGCAAGGCCCTCTACGCCGCCTGCCTGGCGCTGCGCGAACGCCTCGTCGCGATCGCGGCTCGCGTGACAGCCGTGCCGCCGGCGCAGTGCCGCCTCACTCCAGACGGGGTGGCGACCCCGTCGGGGACGGTGGGCTTCGCCGAGCTCGTCGGCGCGGCATCCCCCGACGAGCTCGCCCACGGCGGCGTGACGGCGGTGGGCAGCGAGCTCGGCGAGCACCGCTCCCTCGCCTTCAACGTGCACGCCGTGCGGCTTGCGGTCGATCCCGAGACGGGGTCGGTGCGCATCCTGCAGCAGGTGCACGCGGCGGATGCCGGGTTCGTGATGAACCCCGCGCAATGCCGCGGTCAGATCGAGGGCGGCGTGGCACAGGGCGTGGGCAGCGCGCTGTACGAAGAGGTCATGACGGATGCCGGGGCCGTCGTCAACGGGCAGTTCCGCCTGTACCGGGTTCCGCAGATGGCCGACATCCCGGAGACGGAGATCCACTTCGCCGACACGAACGACGATCTCGGCCCGTTCGGCGCCAAGTCGATGAGCGAGTCGCCCTACAACCCCGTGGCACCGGCGATCGGCAACGCGATCGCCCGCGCCCTCGGCACGCGGCCGTTCGAGCAGCCGTTCTCGCGAGACCGGGTGTGGCGCCTGGCGCAGGCCCGCTGAGTCGGATCGGACCCCACCCTCCGGCGGTGGGCGCGCCCGGCGGCGGGCATCGCCGCCGCCTCGGGTCCGGGTGCTCGCTAGGGTGGTGCGGTGCCCGCTCGCTCCCCTTCCGACGCCGCGCGGCCGTCCGCGCCGCCCGACGCCCTCATCGGCGCGTCGCTCGGGCGGGCGATCCGCGAGGCGCGCACGCGCAAGAAGCTCTCGATGCGCGCCCTGGCGTCGGCGGCGGAGATCAGCCAGCCGTTCCTGAGCCAGATCGAGAGCGGCGGCGCGATGCCCTCGCTCATCACGCTCTACCGGATCGCGAAGGTGCTGGGCATCTCACCGTCCGCGCTCCTGCCCGCCGAGCCGGAGGTCGACCCGATCCACGTCTCCCGCCGCGAGCAGGCGCACTGGGTGCCGATCGCGGAGGTCGAGAACGCCGCCACGACGCGCGTCGTCCACTCGGGCGCCGCCTCGATGCAGGAGTACCGGGTCGAGCCCGGCCAGTACATGGGCGACTGGTACGAATCGGACGGCGAGGTCACCGTCTACGTCGTCGACGGGGAGATCACGGTCGACATCGAAGGACGCGGCTCCTGGGAGCTCGGCCCGGGCGATGCCGTGACCTATCCCGGGGCGCTGCGCAACCGCTGGACCGCACGCGGCGAGTCCCCCATCCGCATCATCCTCGCGTACGCGACCGACGCCTGAGCCGCGCGTACGCGACCGACGCCTGAGCCGCGCGGAGCGGGACGGGAAACACGGCGGAAACACGATTGCCACGTGCAATCAATGATTGCTCTCTACTATCGGCTGCACCCGAGAGAAAGAGCATCACATGTCCTTCGCCCTCCCGCGCCGCGCCCGCGGCCTCGCCGTCGGCGCGGCGCTGATCGCCGCTTCCGTCGGACTCGCCGCGTGCGCCGGCGGCGCCGCATCCACCGATAGCTCGCCCGTCGCCGGCGACGACCTCGGAGATCTGTCCGTTCAGCTGAGCTGGATCCTCAACGAAGAGTGGTCGGGCGAGCTGATCGCCCATTCCGAGGGCTACTACGAGGACGCCGGTTTCTCGTCGGTCAACCTCATCCCCGGACCCTCGAGCGGCATCGCCGAGCTGCTCTCGGGCACCGCCGAGGTGTCGTTCACCGACGCTCTCTCGGTCGGCGCCGCGGTCGCCAACGAGGGCGCGCCCCTCAAGGTCGTCGGCGCGACGTTCCAGAAGAACCCCTTCACGATCGCCTCCCTCACCGACGGCGCGAACATCACGACGCCCGGGGAGATGATCGGCAAGAAGATCGGCGTGCAGGACTCCAACCGCCCGGTGTTCGACGCCTTCCTCTCCGCTAACGGCATCGACGCGAGCGAGATCGAGATCGTGCCGGTGCAGTACGATCCCGCCCCCCTTGTCACGGGCGAGGTCGACGGCCTGATCGCGTTCGTCACGAGCCAGTCCGTCACCCTCGAGGTGCAGGGGATCGCAGTGACCGACCTGCTCTTCGCCGACAACGGGCTGCCCTTCGTCGGCCACGTCGTCGCCGCCACCGACGACACGATCGCCTCCGATCGCGAGCGGCTGAAGGCGTTCCTCGTCGCCGAGATCCGCGGCTGGCGGGACGCCGTGGCCGACCCCGCGATCGGCGCGGAGCTCGCCGTCGAGGAGTACGGCGCCGACCTGGGCCTGTCCCTCGAGACTTCGATCGCGAGCGCGACCGCGCAGGCCGAACTCCTCGTCGTCTCGGAGGAGACGATCGAAAACGGGCTGTTCACGATCTCCGAGGACCTGCAGCAGCAGACGATCGCGAGCCTCGCGAGATCCGGATTCGAGGTGTCGGCCGAGGACATCTTCGACCTCAGCCTGCTCGACGAGGTCTACGAGGAGAACCCCGAACTCGTCGACGCACGCTGAGACGTCTGTGGCGGGGCGACCCCCGCCGCCCCGCCACAGACCCCACTTCTTGAGAGAGCCCCCATGAGCACCACCCCCCTCCTGCTGACCGCCCCTGTCGTCGTCCCGATGGACGACGCCCGCACCGTCCTGACGGATGCCGCGGTCCTCGTGACCGGCGACACGATAAGGGCCGTCGGCGACGCGACCGCACTCGCGGCGGAGAACCCCGACGCCGAGCACATCGATCTGCCCGATCACGTCCTCATGCCGGGCCTCGTCAACGCGCACCACCACTCCGGCATGCTGCGCGGAACCGCCGAGCACCTTCCGGTGTGGGAGTGGCTGCGCCTGCACATCGATCCGATGCACCGGGTGCTGCGACCCGATGAGGCGGAGGCGGCCGCCTGGCTCTGCTACGCCGAGGGGCTTCTGTCGGGGACCACGACGGTCGTCGACATGTGGCGTTTCATGGACGGCGCGGCCCGCGCGGCATCCGCTCTGGGCAACCGACTCGTGAGCGTGAACTACGTGGGGGAGCACCCCGACTTCGACTACTTCGACACCCTCGATGACAACGAGCGGATGCTGCAGGAGTGGACCGGGGCGGCGAACGGCCGGATCATGCCGTGGGTCGGACTCGAGCACCCGTTCTACGCCGACGAGGCGGGCCAGCGGCGCGCCGTGGCACTGGCCCGCTCCTACGACACCGGCCTCTACACGCACTGCAGCGAGTCCGAGATCGAGGTGGCCGACTTCGTCGGGCGCTACGGCACCCGGCCGATGTTCGCCCTCGACAAGCTCGGCTTCTTCGACGCCCCCCGCGCGATGATCGCTCACGCGGTGTGGCTCGATCATGCCGAGGTGGACCTCATCGCAGCCCGCGGCGTGGGGGTCTCGCACAACCCCGTCTCGAACATGAAGCTCGCGAGCGGCATGGCGCCGGTGGCCGAGATGCTCGCGGCGGGCGTGAACGTGGGTCTTGGCACCGACGGCGAGAAGGAGAACAACAACCTCGACATGTTCGAGGAGATGAAGGTCGCCTCCCTGCTGGGCAAGCTGCGCACGATGGATGCCGCGGCCATGGACTCGTGGGATGTCCTGCACATGGCCACCCGCGGCGGGGCGGCGGCCATCGGACGCGGGGGCGAGCTGGGTGCGCTGCTGCCCGGGCACAAGGCCGACCTCGTCGCCGTGCGCACCGATACGCCGCGGATGACGCCCCTGCTCCCCTCGGGCGGCTACGCCAATATCCACCACAACCTCGTGCACGCAGTGCGGGGCTCGGACGTGGACCTGACGATGGTCGATGGGCGGGTCGTGGTCAAGGACGGCCGGCTCGTGAACGCCGACCTCGCGGAGCTGATCGACCGCGTGCGTGCGCTGGTGCCCGACCTCTTCGCCCGCCGCTCGGCCTGGCTCGATGAGCAGGAGGACCCGAGCGGACTGTTCCACCGCGGACACACGAGCGACGACGCGCCGTCACACGAGCGCCCTACGCTCTGACCGCTCCCCGCCGGCCGAACCGAGGTACCGCATGACGATCGAGATCACACGAGCCCCCCTGAGGGAGCGGGTGTCGGCCTTCCTCGCCGACGACCCCGGGCGTCTGATGATCGGGGGCCGCTGGGTCGAGGCCGCAGGGGGCGAGCGGTTCGTGAGTGTCGACCCGGCGACGGGAGAGACGCTCGCGCAGATCGCGCGCGGAACCGCCGCCGACGCAGACCGGGCCGTCGCCGCGGCGACGGCGGCCACCCCCGCATGGGCGGCGATGCGCCCCGCCGAGCGGACCGCCCTGCTCTGGCGCATCGCCGACCTCATGGAGGCCCACCTCGACGACCTCGCCCAGCTGGAGACCCTCGACCAGGGCAAGAGCCTGCGCACGTCCCGGTTCGGCGAGGTGCCGGCGGCGATCGCGCAGTTCCGCTACTACGCCGGCTGGCCGACGAAGATCCTGGGTCAGACGATCCCCACCTCGCTCTCCCGCACCCCCGCGGGGAAGGAGGTCTTCGCCTACACGCGCCGCGAGCCGGTGGGCGTCGTCGCCGCGATCGTTCCGTGGAACTCGCCGCTCATCATGACGGCGATGAAGCTCGCCCCCGCCCTTGCCGCGGGGTGCACGATCGTGCTCAAGCCCGCTGAGAACACCTCGCTCACGGCGCTCTACCTGGGCCGACTGCTGCAGGAGGCGGGGCTTCCCGACGGCGTCGTCAACGTGCTGACCGGGTTCGGCGCGGAGGCGGGCCAGGCGCTCGCCGAGCACCGCGGCGTCGCCAAGGTCGCCTTCACGGGGTCGACGGCCGTGGGCAAGCGACTCGTGGCCACGGCATCCGATCGCCTCGCGAGGCTCACCCTCGAGCTCGGCGGCAAGTCGCCGTCGATCATCATGCCCGATGCCGACCTGCCCGCCGCGATCGAGGGCGTCTCGCGGGGCATCTTCGACAACGGCGGGCAGGTCTGCGTCGCGAGCGCCCGGATCTACGCCCATCGGGACGTCTACGACGCGGTCGTCGCGGGGATGGCGCGGACGGGCGAAGGCCTGCGGCTCGGCCACGGGCTCGCGGAGACGACCGATCTCGGTCCGCTCGTGAGCGTCGCGCAGGCCGAGCGCGTGGCGTCGTTCATCGACGAGGGCCGCAGCGAGGGCGTCACCGTCGTGACGGGCGGCGAGCGCGACGGCGCACAGGGCACCTTCTACCGCCCGACCGTGCTCACCGATGTGCGCCCCGACGCCCGCCTGATGCGCGAGGAGATCTTCGGCCCGGTCGCCGTCGTCACCCCGTTCGACGCCCTGGATGAGGTCGTCGGGTGGGCCAACGACAGCGACTACGGCCTCGCGGCGAGCGTGTGGACGGAGGGCCTGAGCAACGGCCACCGCATCGCGGCCCGCCTGCAGGCGGGCACGGTGTGGGTCAACTGCCACTCGTTCCTCGGTCCCGAGTTGCCCAAGGGCGGCTACAAGGAATCGGGCTGGGGCACCGAGAACGGCCCTCAGGGGCTGGAGAACTACCTCGAGACGAAGTCGGTGGTGATGGTCGTATGAGCACACGGATCGCGCTCGGCGTGTTCGAGATGATGAACCCGAGCAACGGGATGCCCACGTGGACCGATCCGCGCGGGCGCGGCGACGACTGGGACCGGCTCGAGTACTGGATCGCTCTGGCCCGCGAGTTGGATGCGGCGGGATTCGACTTCCTCTTCTTCGCCGACACCTACGGCTACGCCACCCTCGAGGGCATCATGCCCGAGCAGGTCGCGGCCCACGGCATCCAGTTCCCCGCACTCGACCCGATGCTCGCGATCGCGGCGCTGGCACGGGAGACCCGCGACCTCGGCTTCGTCGTGACCTCGCCCACGACCGTCGAGAAGCCGTACGCGACCGCGCGCAGATTCGCGACGCTCGATCGGCTGACGGGCGGGCGCATCGGGTGGAACATCGTCACGGGGAGCTCCCAGTCCACGACCGATGAGCTGTTCGGCGTCACGGCTCAGCTCTCGCACGACGAGCGCTACGACGCCGCCGACGACTTCCTCGACACGTGCCTGCGCTACTGGGAGCACAGCTGGGACGACGACGCAGAAGTGCGCGACCGCGCCCGGGGTGTGTACGCCGACCCCGCGAAGCTGCACCGGGTCGAGGTGGCCGGTGCCCACCAGCGCTCCCGCGGCGTCTTCGCCGTGCCGCCGACGCCGCAGCGCACCCCCGTGCTGTTCCAGGCCGGGACCTCCGACCGTGGCCGGGCCTATGCGGCGCGCAACGCCGAGGCGGTCTTCATCCAGGGGCAGTCGATCGCGTCAGCCGCGGCGCACGTCGCCGACATCCGGGCGCAGGCGGAGAAGGGCGGACGCGCCGCGAGGGATGTCGCCGTCGTGACCGGCGCGACCGTGACCGTCGCTCCCACCTCGACCGAGGCGCACGCGCTGCGCACCGAATACGAGAGGTTGCTGGCGCTCGACGACGCGGCGGTGATGTTCGCCGGCATCACGGGTCTCGATCTCACAGGCCTGGACCCTGCCACCCGTGTCGTCGATCTGCACACCGACCTCGGGCAGACCCTCGTGCAGCGCTACGCGCGACAGAACCCCGACATGCGCGTCGGCGAGATCCTCGACTCCTTCCGCACCAGGGCGATCCGCGGTTTCCAGATCACGGGCTCACCCGTCGAGGTGGCCGACGAGATCGAGGCGATCGTCGACGGATCCGGCATCGACGGGATCATGCTCGAGCCCACCTTCGGGGGACCGCACGCGTACCGCGCCTTCATCGAGCTCGTCGTGCCGATCCTGCGCGAGCGGGGGCGACTCGACCCTCCAGGCACCGAGGATGCCGAGTCCTCTCCCCGCACCCTGCGCGAGCGGATCCACCCGCACGGCGGACCGCGCCTGCCCGACAGCCACCGCGCGCGGCGCCTCTCCGCGCGCTCGAAATGACCGCCGCTCCCCTGTCACGAACCGCTCGCCGTCGTCGGGCACGGCGTCGAATCGCGACAGGGGAGCGACTCCTCCGCCCCACCAGTCACGAAAGCGAGCCACTCTCATGAAAGCCGAAGCCGTCGACGCGGTCATCCGCGGACTGAAGCGCGCGGGGGTGAGCGTTGCGACCTACCTGCCGGACTCCCTGCTCAAGGAGCTCTACCCGGCCCTCGACGCCGACCCCGACATCCGCACGATCCCCGTCACCAACGAGGGCGAGGGCGCCGCGATCGCGGGAGGCGTCTTCCTGTCGGGCAAGCGCGCCGTGCTCGTGATGGAGAACTCGGGGCTGCGGGCCGCGACCGAGCATCTGGCCCGGATGGGGCTCGGCGCCGGCATCCCCGTCGTGATGATCATGAGCTACCGCGGCGAGATGGGCGAGAACAACTGGTGGGCGATCCCGCATGGCATCACGATGGAGCCGCTCCTGCAGACGTTGCGTACTCCGTACACGGTCGTCCGAGAGGTGGACGAGATCGAGACGGCCGTCGTGCGCGCGTACGAGACGGCGTATGCCTCGTACTACCACGCCGCCGTCGTCCTCGGAGGGGATCTGGTCCGATGAGCTACAGCCGTTTCGAAGCCATGAAGCTGCTCGGGGCGCGCCTCGAGAAGGAGCTCGTCATCCTCTCCCTCGGGGGCGCGGTCGACGAGTGGTACAACGCCGCTCCACACATGCGCGAGGCAAGCCTGTTCCAGCAGCAGCTCGGCTGCGTGACGCCCGAGGCATTCGGGCTCGCCGTGGGCCTGCCGCACCGCCGGATCGTGTCGCTCGACACCGACGGCGGCCTCCTGTTCAACCTCGGTATCCTCGCGACCCTCGGCAACGAGCAGCCGTCGAATCTCTTCGTCGTGGTGTGGGACAACGAGCAGTACCAGTCGATCGGCGGCCCCGCCACGCACACGGCCAAGGGTCGCGTGGACCTCGCGGCGATCGCACGTGGGGCGGGCGTGGCGAAGGCCTTCACGGCGCAGACGCTCGATGAGTTCGATGCGCACTGCTCGGCGGGACTCGCTGCGCGCGAGCCGTACCTCGTGGTCGCGAAGACCGACGGCATCCTCGAGCCGGGAATCCGGCGCAAGCACTCGGACGGCCGCGAGGACAAGTACATCTTCGTGCGCCATGTCGAGCAGACCGAGGGCGTATCGATCATGGGACCCAGCGAGCACAACTGATGCCGATCGTGCGCCTGCCCGCACCCGCCTACGACGTGATCGTCGTGGGCGGAGGGGCGGCGGGGTGCGTGCTCGCCGCTCGGCTGAGCGAAGATCCCGCGCGCCGGGTCCTGCTGATCGAGGCGGGTCCCGACCACCAAGGGCTTCGGGAGATCCTCGACGCGGCGCACTGGGACGCCCTGATCGGTTCGCGCTACGACTACGGCTACCGCGCCCGCCCCACCGCGCACGTGCTCGGCCGCTCGATGGCGATGCCCCGCGGCCGCGTGCTCGGCGGCTCGTCGTCGACGAACGCGATGCTCTGGTACCGCGGGCACCGGGCCGACTACGACGCGTGGGCGGATGCCGGCGCCACCGGATGGGGGTACGACGACCTCCTCCCCTACTTCCGCCGCTCGGAGTCGCGGGTGGGCGGCGACCCCGCTTTCCGGGGGCTCGACGGACCCGTGCGCGTCGGACCGCTTGCCGCGGTGCACCCGATCGCCCACGCACTGGTCGAGGCCGCCGCGCAGCGCGGCCTCCCTGTTCTCGACGATGCCAACGCCGGGGCGAATGAGGGCGCGGTCTATCCCGATTACAACGCGGTCGAGGGCCCGGACGGATCCTTCCAACGGTTCTCGACCGCCCGCGCGTATCTGGAGCCGGCGCTTCCCCGTCCGAACCTCGACGTGCTCGTCGACTCCCCCGCCCACGCCGTCGAACTCACGGGCACCCGCGTCACGGGCGTGCGCCACCTCGCCGGAGGGGTGCGGGTGACGACCGCCGCGTCGCGCGTCGTGCTGGCCGCCGGCGCGATCGACACGCCGCGGCTGCTGCAGTTGTCGGGCATCGGTGATGCCGGACGCCTGTCGGAGGCCGGCATCGCCGTTCGCCATCATCTCCCCGGCGTCGGCGAGAACTTCCAGGACCACCCGCTCATCCTCGGCATGAACTTCCGGGCCCGACACGACCTGGGGCCGGTGATCGGCAACGGCGGAGGCGCGATGGTGAACTGGCGGAGCTCTCACGCGGAGGCCGGGCCCGACCTGCACACCGTCATCGCACACGGTTCGCGCGGCGACGAGGCGCTGCACACCCGGCACGACCTCTCCGGCGATCGCGTGTTCGCCCTCGTGCCGGGCCTCTACCGCTCGCGGAGCGTCGGATGGGTGCGGGTGCGCTCGGCCGAACCGGGCGCCGCCGCAGACATCCACCCGAACTATCTCGCCGATCCCGTCGATCTGGCGGCGATGGTCGAGGCGGTCGATGCGGCACACGCCTTCGTCTCCATGCCCGCGTACCGCGACCTCGCCGAAGGCCCCCTCACTCCGCCCGCCGGGCTCGACACGGCAGCGAAGACGCGATTCGTCCGGGAGAACATCGGCTCGTTCTTCCACTGCTCGGGCACCGCGCGCATCGGCACCGACGACCTCGCCGTCGTGGATCCCCGACTCGCGGTGCGCGGACTCGACGGGCTATGGGTCGCCGACGCATCCGTCATGCCCTCCATCCCGACGTGCAACACCCAGGCCCCGACCGTCGCGATCGCCGAACGCGCCGCAGAGCTCCTCGCCTCCTGAGCCCTCAGGCGGCGGAGGCCGGATCGAGCAGGGTATCCAGGGCGAGGTGCTGGGCCCGGAAGTCGGCGCGCAGCCGCGCCTTCTGCGCCTCGTCGCACCACGCCGCCTCGACGCCGGCGAGCGAGACGCGCTTGGCGACATCGGGACCGAACCCCATGCCGCCGAGTCCCTCGACGTATTCGCGGCCGAGGTCGGTGCGGAAGAACACCGCGTCGTCGGTGGAGAGCGTGACGTTCGCCCCCGCGCGGATGAGGCGGGCGATGCGGTGATCGGGCTCGGGAGCCCACCCGGAGAGCACGAGCGTCGAGATCGGGGTGCACGCGACCGGAACCTGGGACTCCACGAGGCGGGCGAGCACGTCGGGGTCGTCGGCCGCCCGGTAGCCGTGATCGATCCGGTCGACGTGCAGGTCGTCGATCGCGACGAGGACGCTCTCGGGGTCGGCGGGAAGCGTCTCCGCCACGTGGGCGGTGCGCCGGAGCCCGTTCGCCTCGGCCAGCCGGTAGGCCTCCACCCACATCCCGGGCGCCTCCCGGCCGTCCTCCGTCAGATGGTCCTGACCGATGCCGACCACCTCGTCGCGCGGATGATCGATCATCTCGCGCACCATCGCCACGGCGTCCTCCGGCGAGAGAGCGCGGTTGATCGCATTGACGATGCGGAAGCCCACACCGAACTCCCGCTCCGCGCGGCGGAGCCCGTCGATAACCCCGTCGACGAGGTCGGGGTAGGCGAGGTAGCGGCGGGAGTTCTGCGAGTTGACGAAGTACTCGCGGTAGCGGAGGTTGCCATCGCGCACGGCGTCGACGACGCCCTGGTACGCCACGTCGGCGAAGTCGTCCGCCGTGCGCAGCACGTCGTTGGCGGTGACGAAGAGCGTGAGGAAGTCCTGGAGATTATCCGAGTCCAGGAGGGAGTCGATGTCGCGCGTGGGCAGGACCACACCGTTGCGATCAGCCAGCTCGAGGATCATCCCCGGTCGCATCGTCGCTATGAAGTGGCAGTGCAGCTCCGCCTTGGGAAGCAGGCGCAGGTAGTCGGGGTACGAGATCATCGGGTCCTCCGGTTCGGGCGAGCAGGGCGTCGAGAGCGAGGAAGTGGGCACGGAAGTCCGCGCGCAGGGTCGCCTTCTCCTCGTCCGAGCAGAAGGCGACGTCGATGCCCTCGAACGCCACGCGCCGCGCGGTGGCGAGATCGACGCCCATGGCCGCGAGACCTTCGCGGTATTCGCGGCCGAGGTCGGTGCGAAAGAACATCGCGTCGTCGGTCGAGACGGCGACGGGGAGGCCCGCGTCGATCATCCGGCGGATGCGGTGCTGGGGGTCGAGCGTCCACCCCGAGCAGATCGTCGTAGAGACGGGGGTGACCGTGAACCCGATGCCACGCTCGAGGGCGAGGGAGACGAGGTCGGTGTCATCGACGATGCGGTAGCCATGATCGATGCGGTCGACCCCGAGCACCTCGATCGCCTCCCGCACGGCGTCGGACGTTGCGGCATCCGTCTCCCCCGCGTGCGCGGTCAGCCGGAATCCGTGCGACCGCGCGAGGCGGTACGCGTCCGCGAAGCGGAGGGGATCCTCGGTGTTCTCGGGCGTGAGATCGTCCTGGCCGAGGCCCACCACCTCCGGGCGGGGATGCGCAATCATCTCTTCGACGAGCGCGACCGCGGCATCCGCCGGCTCCCGACGATTGATGGCCACGACGATGCCGAACCCCACGCCGAAGTCGCGCTCCGCGGCGGCCAGCCCCGCGATGATCGGGTCGATCACCTGGGGGTAGGTGAGGCCGCGTTCGGCGAAGTACTGCGGATTGACGTAGTACTCGCGGTAGCGGAGGTTCGCGTCGGCGACGGCCCGGCGCACACCCTCGTAGGCGACCCGCTCGAAGTCGGCCGGTTCCCGCAGGACATCGTGGGCGTACCGGAACGCGACGAGGAAGTCGACGAGATCCGAGAAGTCGAACAGGGTCTCGGGATGCCGCGAGGGAAGCTCGACCCCGTACTTCTGCGCAAGCTCGAGGAAGAGCGTCGCATCCATGGTCGAGACGAAGTGGCAGTGCAGCTCGGTCTTCGGGATGAGCTGGAGATAATCGGCCCCGACGATCACCCGCCCTCCCATCGCGGCAGCGTCGGCCCCTGCTTGACCACGACGAGGCGGTACGCCGCGCCGCCCGCCGACCACCACCGGTGCGAGACACCGCCGGCGTAGTAGACGGAGTCGCCCGGACGCAGGCATCTCTGCGTCCCGTCGAGCTCGACGCACACCTCCCCCTCGACGACGTAGAGGAACTCGTCCTCGCCGTGGACGAAGGTCTCGCCGGGCTCGGTCTGGTCGCCCGAGACCTCCAGGGGGTGGATCGCGCGCCGACCGTGCGCGAGCATGCGGGCGGACCCCGATGCGAACGACGCGTCGAGAGCGGTCTCCCCGCGGCGGTGCACCTCCACCGCCTCCGTATCCCCGTCTGGCGCGTCGGCGGCGGCGATGAGCTCGATCGGGCTCGTCTGCAGCGCCACCGCTATCCGTCGCAGCGACGACAGGCTCGGCTGCGCGAGCCCCCGCTCGAGCTGGCTGAGGAACGGGTGCGACAGGCCGGTGGCTTCGGCGAGCCTGACGAGGGTGAGCCCTCGTCGCTGCCGGAGCTGCCGGATGCAGGCACCCAGCCGCCGGCTCGCCGCCGCGTCGCCGGCCGCGGCGTCCTCGACGATGGTGGCCGTCATGATTGCGCCTCAGGCGGCGACCGTGACGCCTTCGGCGCGTGCGTAGTCCTCGACCGCCGCGACGTAGGCGGCACGGCGGGCCGGGGTGAGCCACGAGGCTTCGAAGGAGTTGATCGCGAGCTGAACGAGGTCGGATGCCGCCAGCCCCGCCTCCTCGGCGAGGGCGACGTAATTGTCGCCCACGTAGGCCCCGAAATAGGCGGGATCGTCGGAGTTGATCGTGACCTTGACTCCCTCGCGCAGGAGCGCGACGATCTCGTCCGATTTCATCTGCTCGGTGACGAAGGAGTTCGACACGGGGCACGTGGTGAACCCGAGCCCGCGCTCCTTGGCGAGGGCCACGAGGGAGGGGTCCTCGACGATGTTCGTGCCATGATCGATGCGGTCGACCTCGATCTGGTTCAGCACGGAGCGGATGTTGTCGATCGAACCCACCTGATCGATGTCGCAGTGCATCGTGAGCAGGAACCCCTCCTGCCGGGCGCGCGCGAAGACCTCCGCGAACTTCGCCGGCGGGTGATCGCGCTCGTCGGAGTCGAGGCCGACCCCGACGATCCATGACTTGTACCTCACGGCGTCCATGAGGGTCGCCATCGCGTACTCCGCCGAGAAATCCCGGAGGAAGCACATGATGAGCTCCGCGCTCACCCCGAGCTCGCGCTCGGCACGCACGACGGCGCGGCGGTAGCCCGCGATCACGTCGTCGAACGGCACTCCGCGGCTCGTGTGGGCCTGCGGGTCGAAGAACATCTCGGCGTGGACGACCCCCTGCGCGTGCGCCCTCTGCAGGTACGCCCAGGCGAGGTCGTGGAAGTCGTCGGGGGTGACGAGCACCCGCATCGCGGGGTAGTACACGGCGAGGAAGCTCGTCAGGTCGGTGAAGTCGTAGGTCGCCCGCACCTCCTCGACGGTTTTCTCCGCCAGGTCGATGCCGTTGCGCGCGGCGAGGGCGAACTTCAGCTCGGGCTCGAGCGTTCCCTCCAGGTGCAGGTGCAGTTCCGCCTTCGGGAGTCCGTGGGCGAAGGACACGAGGTCGACGGTCATGGGGGTCCTTTCGGGAGGGACGACGGGGAGGATGCCGCCGCGCGCGCGGGCGCGGCATCCCGTCGTCAGGCGCGGTTCGCCATGCCCATGCGGGCGAGGGCGACCGACTCGACGATCTGCACGAGGTTGTAGAGGATGAGCGCCGTGCCGGTGACGAGCACGACGGCGGTCCACACGGCGCTGAACTGCGCGCCGGCGATGTAGCCGCCCACCGCCCCGCCGATCCCGCCGCCGACCGCGAGCCACTCGGCGAGGAGCGCGCCCGTGATCGCGCCGGGCACCGAGATGCGCACGGCGGCGAAGAACTCGGGCAGCGAGCTGGGCAGCGCCACCTTGCGCAGGCGCGTCCACGACGATCCTCCGTAGACGGTCACCAGGTCGTTCATCTGAGGCGAGGCGGACTTGAGGCCGAAGACGATGTTCACGAGCGCCGGGAAGAGCACCACGATGCCGCCGATGACGGCAACGGACGCGAAGTCGCGCCCGAAGATCAGGATGATGACGGGCGCCATCGCGACGAGCGGCACGGAACGCAGCAGCATCGCGAGAGGCATGAGGGCGTGCTCGACGCCCTTGCTGAGCTGGAACACCATCGCGACGATCAGCGCCACGACGAGCCCCGCGACGAAGCCGACGAACGCGTGCCCGAGGGTCACCCAGAGCTGGCCGAACATCTGCTCGCGGTTGGCCTCGGCGGCCGGGACCGTGACGAGGAAGTTCCACACGTCGACGGGGCCCTTGCCGACGTACGGCGAGATCTGGAACGCCCAGAGCGAGCCGACCCAGATCACCACGACGGCGACCATCGTCAGCACGAACGTGAGGACGCTCCGGCCGAGCGCACGCAGGGTGGCCCGGCGCACTTCACGGCGCATCTCGACGTCGAGGGGCTGCGTCGAGGACGACGCGGACGTGGATGCCGTGGGCTGCGGGCTTGTCATGAGCGCGGTCACTTCGAGGCTCCCTTCGACCAGGGCGCGATCGCTCGGGAGACGAGCCCGAGCAGGCCGTAGCCGGCGAGCGCGACGGCTCCCGAGGCCAGCGCGATGTCCCAGACGCGGGCGGAGTTGAGGGCCTGCTGCGCGGCGATCATCGCGGGACCCACCCCGAGGGTGACCTTGCCGAAGAACTCCCCCAGCACGGCGCCGAGGAACGCGGCCGGGACCGCGATCTGCAGGGCGTTGAGGATGGCGGGCAGCGAGGCGATGAGGCGTACCTTGCGCAGCTGCGTCAGGCGCGACCCGCCGTAGACGGTGACGAGGTCGAGGCTGGATTTGTCGGCCGCCTTGAGGCCGAGCAGCGCACCGACGACGGTCGTGAAGAAGCAGCTGAGCGCCGCGAGGAAGATGGCGGTGGTCGAGGGCTGGCCAGCCGTCGGGATAGGGACGATGACCGAGAGCAGCAGGCCGAGGGCGACGATCGGGATGCAGTAGGTGATGATCGCGACCTGCATCACGACGCCCTCCAGCCGCGGGACGATCAGCACGAGCGCGGCCAGCACGAGCGCGAGGCCGTTGCCCCACAGGTACCCGATGCCCGCCTCCGCGAGCGTGACGCTGAAGTTCTTGACGTAGAACTCCCACCCCGTGTCGGCGAACTCGATGATCACCTGGGGCGGGGTCGGGATCGCCTGCACCCCTCCGGGACCGACGTTGGAGAAGACGGTGGCCGCGAGGATCCACCACGCGGCGATGATGCCGACGCCGCCGATGAGGCCGGTCACCCAGGCGGGAAGACGCACGTCCTCCCACTGGATGCTGCGGGCCTTGCCCGTGCCGGTCTCGGGACTGGGCATGGGAGCGCCCGACGCGGCATCCGTGCCCTTCTCCGCCACGTCAGTGGTCATCCGCGGCGGCGCCTCCGACGCCGAAGAGCAGTTCGGAGGCCTGGTCCACGTAGGCGTGGAACTCCGGGCTCCGCATCATCTCTGGGGTGCGAGGACGGGGGAGGTCGATCGTCATGACCTCCTTGATGCGACCGGGGCGGGGGCTCATGACGGCGACCTGGTCGGAGAGGAAGATCGCCTCCGAGATGCCGTGCGTGACGAGGAGGGTCGTGGCCGGCTTCTCGGTCCAGATGCGCAGGAGCTCGAGGTTGAGCTTCTGGCGGGTCATGTCATCGAGTGCGCCGAAGGGCTCGTCGAAGAGCAGGACGGAGGGCTTCATGATGAGCGAGCGCGCGATCGAGACGCGCTGGCGCATGCCTCCCGACAGCTGCGCGGGCTTGGCCTTCTCGAAGCCGGTCAGGCCCACGAGCGCGATCATCTCGCGCACGTACTCCTTGTCGACGGGCTTGCCCGCGACTTCGAAGGGCAGCTGGATGTTGGACTGCACGCTGCGCCAGGGCAGCAGCGCCGAGTCCTGGAACGCGATGCCCAGCTCGTTGCCTCGTCGGAGCTCCTTCGGGCTCTTGCCGTCCACGCGCGTCGTGCCGCTGGTGGGGTCCTCCAGGCCCGCGAGGATGCGCAGGATGGTCGACTTGCCGCAGCCCGAGGGGCCGAGCAGCGCCAGGAAGCTGCCCTGTTCGGTGTGGAGGTCGGCATCCTGCAGCGCGACGACGCTCTTGCGTCCCACGCTGAAAACCTTGTTCAGTCCGGTGATCTGCAGGCCGGTGCCCAGGGTCGTCCCCTGGGCACCGGTCTGGGTGGCCGTATCGGTCACAGTGAATCTCTCGATCGAGGTGGGGAGCTCAGCCCGCGTAGGCGATGAGGTCCGGGTTCTCTTCGTAGACCTCGGCGAGCAGGCTGAGGTCGAACAGGTCGCTGGCCTCGATCTCGATGCCCGCTCGCTCGAGGCTCGCGATCGTCTGGGCCTGCAGCTCCTCCGAGATGGTGAACAGGCCGTTGGCCTCGGTCTCGTCCGAGACGATCAGGAGGTTCTGCGCCTCGGCACCGGCGAGGGTCTTCGCGGGGTCGAGGTCGAGGTCGGCGCCGTAGACCTCGACCGCCAGGTCGGCGGCGGCCTGCGGGTCGGCGAGCGCGTCGGTCCAGCCCCTGATCTCGGCGACGAGGAACGCCTTGAGCATCTCCCGGTTGTTCGCGATCTGCTCGTCGGTGACGGTGAAGGTCTCGGCGACGAACGGCAGGCCGTTCTCCGCGAACGCGAGGTTCGTCGTTGCCAGGCCCTCCATCTCGACGGAGATGGCCTCGTTCGTCAGGTATGCCACGAATCCGTCGACCTCGCCGTTGACCAGCGGAGCCGGGTCGTACTGGACGGGGACGATCGTCAGCTCGGACGGGTCGATGTCGTTGGCCGCCAGCAGCGCGTTGAAGAGTGTCGTGTTGGAGTCCTGCACGCCGATGCGCTTGCCGATGAGGTCCTCCGGCGTCGCGATGTCGCCGCCGTCGGCGAGCGAGAGGATCGTGAAGGGGTTGGCCTGGAACGTGGCGCCGATGATCTTGAGGGGCGCGCCCTCGTTCGCGACGGCGGAGCCGATCGAGACGGAGTCGCTGAGCGCGATGTCGGCGGTGCCGGAGACGAGCTCGGCGACACCGGTCGAGGGGCCGGGCACGAGGTTGACCGAGCTGAAACCCGCCTCGTCGAAGTAGCCGTTCGAGTCGGCGAAGTACTCGCCGGCGAACTCCTCGTTGAGGATCCAGCTGAGCTGGAGGGTGAGGTCGCCGTAGCCCTCCTCGCCGGCGGGCGATTCGGAGGTCTCGGAGCCGCTGCCGCCCGCGCAGGCGGTCAGAGCGAGGGCGGCGACGGCGATGCCGGCGCCTGCGGCCGCGAAGCGGCGACGCGAGGATGCGAAGAAGGTCATGTGCTGTGTCTCCATCAGGACGGTGTGTGCACTCGGGTATGTCGCCACGGCCTCGGCGGTGAGCGACGCCTCCGACGGTATGGGATGTAGATTTCACGAACACTGGCCGGATGTTTCGGCGCCGTTACACCTTCGGCCCCGCCGTTGCGCAGGCGGAAGCGCGGCCCAGCGGCGAGTCAGTGCGGGTGGCGCCCCCGGCGCTCGGCGACCGCGGGCAGGTCGGCGTGGATGCGGGCGGATGCCTCGGCGGCCAGCGGATTCGTGGACTCCCCCGCCCGCGAGACGAGCTCGCCGCCGACGTAGACGCCGAGCAGGTTCCGCAGGCTCATCGACAGCACGTAGCTGCGCACGGGGTGCCACAGGGGGCCCACGTCGGGGCGGCGGGGATCGACCACGACGAAGTCGGCGAACTTGCCCACCTCGAGGCTGCCGACGCGGTCGGCGACGCCCATGATCTCGGCCGAGCCCAGCGTGTGCAGACGCAGCACGAGCTCGGGCATCATCGACAGCGGGTCCTTCGTTCGCGCCCGCTGCATCGCGATGCCCATGCGCATGTTCTGCCACGGGTCGGAGACGTCGGTGCAGGCCTGGTCGTCGAGCCCGATGCCGACCTTCATGCCCATCGCGATCATCTCGGGCACGAGCGCCGTACCGGAGGCGAGGCGCCCGTTCGAGGCGGGCTGCCAGGACATCGAGGCGCCGCCCGCGGCGGCCTGTTCGATGATCTCGGGGGTCGTCTGGATGAAGTGGCCGAACATCATGCCCTCGCCGAGGGCCCCGGCATCCCGGTACAGCGCGAACTTCGACTGCTGCAGCGGCACGGCCTCTGGCGACTCGAGGAAGTGAGCCTGGTTGGTCACGCCGAACCGCCGCATCGCCTCGACCTCGATCTCGGCCGCCTCGGGCCGGGGCGACCACTGCACCTGGCCCATGATCGAGGCGCCGAGCGCGAAGTCCGGGTCCATGGCGCGGGTGTGGGCGACGGATGCCTCGAAGCGCGCGAAGATCTCGTCATCCGTCCCCGCGGTGACGTCCATGCCGATCGAGTCGACGAAGCGGATGCCGGAATCCAGGCATCCGTCGGCCTGACGCGTGTGGTACTCGGTGCCGCGCAGGGGCGCGTCGCCGACGCGCTTGCCGTCGACCATCGATTCCCACGCCTGCTGCGGATCGGTGAAGTTGTAGGCGGTCGTGACGCCGTTGCCGAGGAAGTCGAGGGCGCCGTGCAGCGTCGACCAGTAGACGTCCTCCGGCGTCGCGTGGGCGGTCATGCCGAGCATCGAGTCGCACCAGCCGTAGAGGGTGTCGGCGACGCCGAGGCCGCGCAGTCCGCTCGTGAACAGGTGGCTGTGGCTCGAGACGAAGCCGGGGGCGACGAACGCGCCGTCGACGTCGAGCACCTCGTCGGCGGTCGCATCTCCCGGGTCTCCCGCACCGATCCCGGCGATGCGGCCGTCCTCGACGCGCATCCACCCGCGCTCGATGTAGCCGGGGTCGTCGCTGCCGGTCGGGATCGTGATGAGGCGTGCGTTGATGACGAGGAGAGACATGGGTTCCTAACGGGTGAGGTGTTCTCAGCGGGGCTCGGCGCCCAGGTGGAGCACGGACTCGGCGAGGGCGCGGATGCCGAGGGCCACGTCCCCGGCGCTCACCGCCTCGTCGGGGTGGTGGCTGATGCCGTCGGGATTGCGCAGGAAGAGCATCCCGACGCCGGTGATCGCGCCCATCGACATGCCGTCGTGCCCCGCGGGGCTGAACAGCGTCGCGGGGTCGCCGGGCGCCTCCGGCAGGGCGCCGCGGATGCCTTCTCGCACGACGTCCTGCAGCAGCGGGGCGCACATCACGGCGGGGGCGTTGTGCACCTCGCGCGCGCGCCAGCGCAGTCCGCGCCGGCCCATGACCGCGTCGAGGTCGCGCGAGATCGCGCTCCACACGCGGTCGCGGGACTCGTCGAACTCGCCGCGCAGATCGAGGCTGAAGCGCGCCTCGCCCGGCACGATGTTGACCGCGCCGGGGAAGGCCTCGAGCTGGCCGACCGTGCCGATGACGTGGTGCTCGCCCGAGCAGATCCGCTCCACCGCGAGTGCGGCCTCGCTCGCCCCGAGCAGGGCGTCGCGGCGCATGTCGTAGGGGGTGCCACCGGCGTGCCGGGCCTCGCCCTCGACGACGAGCTGGAAGCGTCGGGCGCTCGCGATGGACGAGACGACGGCGAGCGACTCCCCCCGACGGTCGAGCTCGGGCCCCTGCTCGATGTGGGCCTCCAGGTACCCCACGAGCTGCTCGGGCCGGCGTGCGGCCTCGCCCACGCGACCGGGGTCGAGCCCGAACTCCAGGAACGCCTGACGCAGCGTGATGCCGTCGGCATCCGTCAGCTGCCACCAGTCCTCGTCCCACGTGCCGGCGACGGCCGACGAGCCCAGCAGGGCCTTGCCGAAGCGCGTGCCCTCCTCGTCGGAGAAGGCGATGACCTCGAGCGCGAACGGGAGGGGCGACAGGCTGCCTTCCCCGACGGGCGCCGGAACGCGCAGCAGCCGGACGACCTCGAGCGCCATCAGCACGCCGACGATGCCGTCGAAGCGTCCCGCGTCGGGCACGGTGTCCAGGTGCGAGCCGAGCATGAGCGCGGGCGCGTCGCGGTCGGATGCCGCGAGCCGGCCGATCTGGTTTCCGGCCGCGTCCTGCCGTGTGGACATGCCGACCTCGCGCATCCACTCCGCCGCGAGGCGGTTCACCCGCGCGTGCTCGGTGGAGAGGTAGACCCGCTCGATCCCGCCGGGCGTCGCCGTGACGCGTGCGAGCTCGTCGCACCGCGCCATGACGCGCCGCGCGGCGGCCGCGACGCGGTCGGGGGTGAGGTCCTCGAGCAGGGTGCGGATCATCGCGCCCCCGCGTAGACGTCGAGCGCCGCCTCGACGCCGCCCCCGGCGGGGACCTTCGCGCCGAAGCGGCGCAGCACCTGCTCGAGCGCCGCGAGGGTCGTCAGCACGGCGTCCTTGCGGGCGTTGTAGCCCATCGTGCCGATGCGCCAGACGCGGCCGTGGAGGGGCCCGAACGAGGTGCCGATCTCGATGCCGAAGTCCTCGAGCATGGCCTGTCGCGCGGCATCCCCCGCGACCCCCTCCGGGATCTCGACGGCGACGACGTTCGACATCTTGTGCGCGACATCGCCGAAGACGACCAGTCCCAGCCCCCGCACGCCGGCGAGCATCGCCTCGCCGTGCAGCACGTGCCGCTCGATGACGGCGTCGCGGCCCTCGCCCAGCAGCACGCGGGCGCACTCGCGCGCGCCGTAGAGCATCGACGTGGCCTCGGTGTGGTGGTTCAGGCGACGCGGGCCCCAGTAGTCGAGGATCATGCCGAGGTCGAAGTAGTTGGAGCGCACGAAGTCGGGCGCGTCCTCGTCGCCCGGCTCGCGGATGCCCGCCTCGATCTTCTTGCGCGACCGGATGATCTCCACGGCGCGCTCCGAGAGCGTGATCGGGGCCGAGCCCGAGGGCCCGCCGAGGCACTTCTGGAGCCCGGCCGTCGCGGCATCCAGGCCCCAGGCATCCGCCTCGAAGGGGTTGCCGCCGAGCGACGCGGTGGCATCGGAGTAGAACAGCACGCCGTGCCGGTCGCAGATCGCGCCGATCTCGTCGAGCGGCTGCAGCATCGTCGTCGACGTGTCGCCCTGCACGAGACCCAGCAGGTGAGGCCTGACGCGCACGATCGCCTCTTCGATCGCGGCGGGGGTGAAGACCTGCCCCCACGGCACCTCGATCGTGTGCACCTCCGCCATCGCGCGCTCGGCGATCTCGGCCAGAAGATGCCCGAAGCGGCCGAAGACGGGCACGAGCACACGGTCGCCGGGGCGGACGAGCGAGATCATCGCCGCCTCGATGCCGGCGCGCGAGGTGCCGTCGATGAGCAGGGTCGCGTCGTTCCGGGTCGCCCAGATCCGGCGGTACAGCTCCTGCGTCTCGGCCATCGCCCCGGTCATGAACGGGTCGTACTGGCCCACCAGCTGCGCCGACATCGCGGTGAGCACGCTCGGGTAGGCCGAGATCGGCCCGGGGCCCATGAGCAGGCGGGTGGGCGGGTCGATGGGGCCGGGGAGGAGGGTCATGCGGGGTCCTTCGGAGGGAGGGGGGCCGCCGCGCGCGCGAGGCGGCGCGCGAGGCGGACGAGGGCGATATCGGTGCCCGCGCGCGAGATGAGGCTGACGCCCACGGGAGCGGGGCCGAGCGTCGAGGGCACGGTCAGGAGCGGGATCGAGATCGCGGGCATGCCCCCGATCGCCGCGGGCGTCGTCATGCGCAGCGTCGCCGTGCGCACCGCGTCGACGCGCTCGCCGCGGTGCGTGCGCATCGGCGCGGGACCGGGGACGGTCGGCATGATCAGGACGGTGTCGCGGGTCGCGTCGTGCATCCGCTCGCGGAGCGACTCCACCGCGGTGCGTGCGCCCGACTCGGCGTCGGCGGTCACCTCCGAGGCGATGCGGAACCGCTCGGCCACGGCCGCCCCGACGGCGCCGGGATGCTCCCGCAGCCACTCGCCGTTGTTGCGCCATGCCTCCGCGCCCTGCACCGTGCGGAACGCGGCGAGGTACTCGTCGAGATCGCCGAGGGATGCCTCGGCCACCTCGGGCGCGTCGGGCCCGGCGCGCAGCGCCTCGACGAACGCGTCGAACGCCTCGCGCGTCTGCGGCTCGAGCGAGTCGCGCGCCTCGGTGGGGACGGCGAAGCTCCACGGCAGGTCGCGCCCCGACTCCCCGAAGACGCTCTCGGTCGACTCCGAGCCGTCGTAGCTGAGGCACCAGTCGACGACCTTCTGCAGCGTCTCGCCGTCGCGCGTGAGCCACCCGATCGTGTCGAAGGTCTGCGCGAGGGGGAGCAGCCCCTGCCGAGGCACGAGCCCGTGGGTCGTGCGCAGGCCCCACAGGCCCTGATACGACGCGGGGACGCGGATGGAACCGGCAGTGTCGGTCGCGAGGCCGATCTGCGCCTGCCCCGTGGCGACGGCCGACGCCGGGCCGCTCGACGAGCCGCCGGGCAGGGCCCCCGGCAGCGCCCCGTTGGGGGGCGTGCCGTAGTGGGCGTTGTCGCCCGCGACCGAGTAGGCGAACTCGTCGGTGCGCGCGATGCCCCGCAGGGAGGCCCCCGCGCGCAGCAGGTCGGAGACCGCCGCGGCGGTGGTCGTCTCGGCGCGCGCGGAGTCGAGATAGGTGGGGTTTCCGGCGCCGATGCGGTAGCCCTTGATCGCGAAGAGGTCCTTGACGGCGACCGTCAGGCCCTCGAGCGGGCCCTCCCACGCGCCCTGGAAGAGCGGGTCGCCGACGGTGCGCCACACCGACCGGTCGAGCGCCTGGGCCCGCGGGGTCACGTGCGCGGCGGTGATGAGCCACCGGCCCTCGATCCGCTGCCAGATCTGCGTCTGCAGGCCGGTGCCCCCGCCCGCGTACCGCGAGATCGACACGAGCAGCGCGACATCCGGGGCGAGCTCGCGGTGCTCGATCCGCTCGATCGATCGCGGCGGCACTCCCCCACGCACGCCGCGGAAGGCGCTGATCGCGTCGTGGCCGACGAGCAGGCCCGCGGCATCCCCGCGCATCGTGCCCTCGCCGGGCGCGAAGGCCGCGTCGAGCGCGTCGAGGTCGTTCGCCATGATCGCCCGCTCGTAGGCCTCGAACGCCCGCAGCAGGTCGGCCGGGACCGTCTCCGCGCCGCGGGCCGCGGCATCCGTCATCGCGCGTGCTCCCGCCCGGGAGCAGGCGATCCGCCGGAGACAGGAGCGCTCGCCGGGGTTTCTCCTGTGCCCGCGCGATCTCCTGTTCCCAGCGAGTCGGCGGACGGATGCCCCGTGCGCTCGACGCCCGCGAAGTCGGCCTCGCGGATGCGGGCGTGCACGCCGCACACGATGTCGACGACCTGCGAGATGTCGAAGTCGGTCGCGGCGCTCAGGTACGCGTAGGCGAGGTGCTCGTCGAGCCCCCAGCGGGCGCGGATGAGCGAGATCGCCGCCCGCACGCAGCGGCGCATCGCCTCGCCGAGGTCGGGGTCGAGCCCCGTCGGCACGAGGTACTCGTCGGTGCGCACCAGCGGGCCGGTGAACGCGCCGAACTCGGCGAGCGCCTCCTCGCTCGGAACGACCTCGAAGCGCAGCGTCGCGCGCAGGGATGCCTCGAGCGCCGTGAGCGCGACCTCGCCGTCGCCCTGCGCGAAGTGCGGGTCGCCGACGTACGCCAGCGCGCCCTCGACCTGCACGGGCAGGTACAGCACGCTGCCCTCGACCAGCAGGTTGATGTCGATGTTGCCGCCGTGCTCGCCGGGGGGCACGGAGTGCGGGCGCTGATCGCCCGCGACGGCGACGCCCATCGTGCCGAGGAACGGCGCGAGGGGGAACTCAACCACGCCGGGGCCTCCCTCCGTCACCGGGAGCACGCCGACGAGGCGCCCCTCCCGTTCCTCGACGGGCGTGAAGACGCTGACGTTGTGCTCGCCGCGGGGCAGCTCCCCCACGAGCGCTCCCTTGCCGTGCCGGTTCGAGATCACGCCGTACGGCACGCGCGGCTGCAGCCGCACCACCGTGATCTTGAGAAGGTCGCCGGGCATCGCCCCCGCCACCCGGATCGGCCCCGTCACGACGTGCGGGCCGTCGGCGAGCGTGTCCCGGGCGAGCTCCCGCGCGATCTCGATCGCGTCGGAGAGGACGGATGCCGCGGGCACGCCCTTGCCGGTGAAGTAGGCCAGCGGATCCTTGCCCTGGTCCTCGAGGATCCCCTCGTGGCTCACGGTGTCGATCGTGACGGTCTCGCCCGCGGCGATCTCCAGCACCGCGGCATCCCGCGCGCAGGGCAGGCGGCCCCAGTGGACGGTCTCCGCGGACGCGCGCAGGTAGTGGTCGCCGGGGACCTCCCCCGTGCCGGGCTGCAGGATGGTGATGCTCACACGACCTCCTCGTCGACGTCGGTCGCGGCGACGGCCGCTTCCGCGCTCAGGATCTCCCGCCCGCCGCGGGCCAGCACGCCCCGACCGCGGGCGAAGACGCGCCGGCCCGCGAGATACGTCGCCTCCGTGACCCCCACGAGGGCGCGCCCGTGCCACGGCGACATCTTGTTTCGGTATTCGAGGGCCGCGGCATCCACCGTGAAGCCCTCCTCGGGGGCGAAGACCGCCAGGTGGGCGGGGCCGCCGACGGCGATCGTCCCCGCCCCGGCGAGCCCCGCCACCTTCGCGGGCCCCGTCGTGAACAGCGGCAGGAGCGCCGCGAGCGGGATGCCGCGCCGCTTCGCCTCGGTCCACACCGACGCGAACCCGGTCTGCAGCCCCGAGATGCCGCCCCACGCCAGCCCGAAGTCCCCGCCGCCCTGGTTCTTCATCTCGGCGGTGGAGGGCGAGTGATCGCTGACGATCGCGTCGATCGTGCCATCGACCACGCCCTGCCAGAGCAGGTCCTGGTTGGCGGCGTCCCGGATCGGGGGGCAGCACTTGAACTCGGGCGCGGCATCCGGCACGTCGTCCGAGGCGAGGGTGAGGTAGTGGGGACAGGTCTCGATGCTCAGGCGCACGCCCTCCGCCTTCGCCGCGCGCACGTCGGCGAGCGAGCCGGCGTCGCTGACGTGCACGACGTGCGCTCTCGCTCCCGTGCGTCGCGCGGCGTCGATCACGCGCCGGATGGCCTCGCGCTCGCTCTCGGGCGGGCGGGTCGCGAGGAAGGTGTCGTACTGCGGACCGAGGGCACCGTCGCCGTGCAGCTGCGCGGGGTCCTCCGCGTGCACGATCAGCAGGCCGTCGAAGGCCGCGATCTCCGCGAGCGCCGCCTCGAGCTGCGCGGCGTCGAGGTTGCCGAACTCGTCGATGCCCGAGGGCGAGAGGAAGCACTTGAACCCCACTACCCCGGCGGCGGCGAGCGCGGCGAGGGAGCCGAGATTCTCGGGCACCGCGCCGCCCCAGTAGGCCAGATCGACCGCGAGCTTGCCGCGCGTCGCCTCTCGCTTGACGGCGAGAGCCGCCACGGTCGTCGTGACGGGATCGCTGTTGAGCGGCATGTCGACGATCGTCGTGATGCCTGCCGCGGCGGCCGCCGCGGTCCCCGTCTCGAAGCCCTCCCATTCGGTGCGGCCGGGCTCGTCGAGGTGCACGTGCGAATCGACCAGTCCTGGCAGGAGCACCGCCTCGTCGGGCAGCGCGACGACGTCGAACCCGTCGGGGAGGGCCGCAGCCGGCTCGAGGGGGTCGATCGCAGCGATGCGCCCGTCCTCGATGCGCAGGAGGGCCGGGCGGAAGACACCGTCGATCCAGACGCGGCGAGCGGCGAACGCCCGCGGGGCGTCGGGGAGTGCGGTCATGGCCCCCACGCTAGGGCCCCCGCGTTTCCCGGATGTTACTCACAGCAACATTCGGGAAACGTCCCGGCGCTAGCGTGGCCGGGTGCTCCTGACGCAATTCAACACGGCGGATGCCGCGGAGGCCGCCGCCCTCGTGCGGGTGTGGGCCGATGTGCCCTCCTTCGTCGACGGCATCCTCGCCGCCCGCCCCTACGGATCGGTCGACGAGCTCGCGGCACGCGCCGCCGGACTGGCCGCGACATGGTCCGAGACGGACCTCGACGCCGCCCTCGCGCACCACCCCCGCATCGGCGAGAAGCCGGCCGGGTCGGGCGCGGAGGCCGAGGCATCCCGCGGCGAGCAGGCGTCCATGACCGGCGCCGACGCCGGTGTCACGGCACGGATCGCGGCGGGCAACGCCGCCTACGAACGGCGGTTCGGCCGCGTCTTCCTCATCCGCGCGGCCGGCCGCTCCCCTCACGAGATGCTCGCCGAGCTCGAGCGGCGTCTCACCGCCGACCCCGACGCGGAGTGGCGCGAGGCGGCGGCGCAGCTGGGCGAGATCGCGGTGCTGCGCCTGCGCTCGGCCGTCCGCGACGACAGGATGGGCGCATGACCCCGCACCTGACGACCCACATCCTCGACGCCGCGACGGGAACGCCGGCGCCCGCTGTCGACGTGACGCTCTCCGCGGCATCCGGGCCGGTGATCGCCCGCGCGACGACCGATCGGGACGGGCGGGCCGGCCTCGGCCCGGAGCTGCTGGAGTCCGGCGACTACAGCCTCACGTTCGCCACCGGCGCGTACTTCGCGGCACGGGGCATCGCCTCGTTCTACCCCCACGTCACCGTGACCTTCACCGTCGAGGTCGCGGACGACGGCACCAGCAGGCACTATCACGTGCCGCTGCTGCTGAGCCCGTTCGCCTACTCGACCTACCGCGGCAGCTGAGCCCGCCCGCACGGAGGAAACCCATGAAGGTCATCGTCATCGGCGCCGGAATCGGCGGCACGAGCGCGGCGATCGCGCTGCAGCGCCTCGGACACGACGTCGTCGTGTACGACCAGATGCGCGAGAACAAGCCCGTCGGTGCGGCGCTGTCGCTGTGGTCCAACGGCGTGAAGGTGCTCAACTGGCTCGGGCTCGCGGACGAGGTCGCCGCCCTCGGCGGTCGCATGGACGACATGGCCTACTACGACGGCCACACGGGCGAGGAGCTGTGCCGCTTCAGCCTCGAGCCCGTCACGGCGCAGACGGGCCAGCGCGCGTACCCCGTCGCCCGCGCGGAGCTGCAGGCGCTGCTCATGGACCGGGTCGGCTCCGAGAACATCCGCCTGTCGATGCGGCTGGTCGGCATCGAGGACGACGGGCAGCGCGTCACCGCCACCTTCGCCGACGGCTCGACCGACACCGCCGACCTGCTCATCGGCGCGGACGGCGCCCGCTCCTTCACCCGCGAGTACCTGACCGGCGTCCTCGGGCTCGACCCGATCGAGCGCACCTACTCGGGCTACACGAACTTCAACGGCCTCGTGCCCGCCGACCCCGCCGTCGGCCCGCTCGACCAGTGGACGACCTACGTCGCCGACGGCAAGCGCTGCGCCGTCATGCCGGTCGCGGGCGACCGGTTCTACTTCTTCCTCGACGTGCCGCAGCCCGCGGGCGTCCCCTACGACCGGGCCGAGGGCATCGCCCCGCTGCGCGAGGCGTTCGGGGGCTGGGCGCCCGGCGTGCGGGCGCTGCTGGACTCGATCGACCCCGAGGCATCCTTCAACCGGGTGGAGATCTGGGACATCGATCCGTTCGACACATGGGTGCACGGCCGCGTGGCGCTCCTCGGCGACTCGGCGCACAACACCGCGCCCGACATCGGACAGGGCGCGTGCTCCGCGCTGGAGGACAGCTTCGCGCTCGGCATCGTCTTCGCGACGAACACGCTGGGGGTGGCGGATGCGCTGAAGCGCTACGAGAAGATCCGCGCCGAGCGGGCGGGTGAGCTGGTGCGTCGCGCCCGCAAGCGCGCGTTCGAGACGCACGCGTTCGATCCCGCTGCGACGCAGGCCTGGTACGACGAGCTGCGCACGGAGGACGGCAGCGGCGTCATCCGGGGCATCGTCGGCAACATCGTCGACTCGCCCGTGAACCTGGGCGGCGGCATCCTGACCTGAGCCGACCCCCGGTCAGGCGTGGAAGAGCGTGTGCACGTCGTCGCCGGCGAGCGCGCGACCGCCGAGCCCGTCGAGCTCGAGGAGCACGGCGGACCCCGCGACGACGCAGCCGAGCCTGCCCACCAGCCGCTGGGCGGCCGCGAGGGTGCCGCCGGTGGCGAGCACGTCGTCGAGCAGGAGCACCCGGCATCCCTCGGGCAGGTCGTCGTGGGCCTCGATCGTGGCGGTGCCGTACTCGAGGGCGTAGTCGACCGAGACGGCCGGCCGCGGCAGCTTGCCCGCCTTGCGGATGGGGACCAGTCCCACGCCCGCCGCCGCCGCGACCGCCCCGGCCAGCAGGAACCCGCGCGCCTCGATGCCGGCGACGACGTCGAACCGCCCCGCGAACGGCTCGACGAGGGCGCCGATGCACGCGCGCAGGGCCGCGGCGTCGGCCAGCATCGGGGTGATGTCTCGGAACAGGATGCCGGGGCTCGGGTAGTCGGGGATGACGCCGATCAGCGATTCGGCACGGGCGAGGGCATCGTTCTCTGGCACGGGGTTCACCCTAGCCGCGGGCGGGTCCGGGGGCCCGCGGGCGCCGCGGGCGGGACAACACTCCGGCAACGTTGCCGCCCGGCTCCGGTCGACCCGCGGAACGACGCCGGCCGACCAGCCGTCCGTCCGCATCTTTCCGGAGTGTTGTCCGGGGGCGCAGCGCCGGCGCCCCGGGCCGGACGGAGCGCGACCCCGTGTAAGCGCTTGCATTATCCTGGAGAGATGACTTCCACGCAGGAGAACCCCTCCGCCCTGCACGTCGACGCCGAGCCGGGCACCGAGTGGTGGCGCACCGCCGTCATCTACCAGATCTACCCCCGGTCCTTCGCCGACGCCTCGGGCGACGGCATCGGCGACCTGCCCGGCATCACGAGCCGCCTCGACGACCTGCGCACGCTCGGCGTCGACGCCATCTGGCTGAGCCCCTTCATGACCTCGCCCCAGCGCGACGCCGGCTACGACGTCGCGGACTACTGCGACGTCGACCCGCTCTTCGGCACGCTCGCCGACTTCGACGATCTGCTCGAGGCCGCCCACGCCCGCGGCATCCGGGTCATCGTCGACCTCGTCCCGAACCACTCCTCCGACCAGCACGCCTGGTTCCAGGAGGCCCTCGCCGCCGCCCCGGGCAGCCCCGAGCGCGCCCGCTACATGTTCCGCGACGGCAAGGGCGCGAACGGCGAGCTGCCGCCCAACAACTGGGAGTCCGTCTTCGGCGGCCCGGCGTGGACCCGCATCAAGGAGGCCGACGGCGAGCCCGGCCAGTGGTACCTGCACCTGTTCGACTCGTCGCAGCCCGACTTCGACTGGTCGAACGAGGTCGTCCGCGAGGACTTCCGCGGCGTCCTGCGCTTCTGGCTCGACCGCGGCGTCGACGGCTTCCGCGTGGACGTGGCACACGGCCTCATCAAGGCCGACGGACTGCCCGACTACACCCCGCCGGCCGAGTCCGACTCGATGGGCGGCGGCGAGACCGACGTGCCCTACTGGGGGCAGGAGGGCGTGCACGAGGTCTACCGCGACTGGCACGAGCTGCTCGCGGGCTACGCCGGCGACCGTGCGCTGTGCGCCGAGGCGTGGCTGCCCACGCCCGACAAGACCGCCCTGTGGGTGCGGCCGGACGAGATGCACCAGGCCTTCAACTTCCCCTACCTGCAGACGGGGTGGGATGCCGCGGCGCTGCGCGATGTCGTGACCGAATCGCTTCGGGCCTTCCCCGCCGTGGGTGCCCCCAGCACGTGGGTGCTCTCCAACCACGACGTCGTGCGCCACGCCTCCCGTCTCGCCCTCACGGCCGAGAACCCGCAGGGCCACGGCATCGGTCCGGACTCGGCCGGTCAGCCGATCCCCGACGTGGGCCTCGCACGTGCGCGCGCCGCGACGACGCTCATGCTCGCGCTGCCCGGCTCGGCGTACCTCTACCAGGGCGAGGAGCTCGGGCTTCCCGAGGTCATCGACCTGCCCGACTCCGCGCGTCAGGACCCCACGTGGTTCCGCACGAACGGTGAGCGCTACGGTCGCGACGGCTGCCGCGTGCCCATCCCGTGGACCGCGGATGCCCCGGCATACGGCTTCAACGACTCGGGCGAGTCGTGGCTGCCCCAGCCCGCGGAGTGGGCCCGGCTCGCCCGTGACCGGCAGGTCGGGGTGGAAGGCTCCACGCTCGAGCTGTACCGCACGCTGCTGGCGACGCGTCGCGAGCACGGTCTCGGCGCGGGCGACCTCTCGTGGGTCGAGGGCTACGGCGACGACGTTGTGGCGTTCCGCAACGGCGCGGTGACCGTCGTGGCGAACGCGGGCGCCGAGCCCGTCGAGCTGCCCGCGGGCGCGCGCGTACTCGTCGCGAGCGGCCCGATCGACGGGGCGACCCTCCCGGTCGACACCGCCGTCTGGATCACCTCGGCGAGCTGAGCGCGACCGCGCGGCATCCGGCGGATCAAGGGAGACCGCGCATGGTGAGCATCGATGAAGTGGCACATCTGGCGGGCGTGTCGACGGCGACGGTCTCGCGCGCCCTCTCGGGCCGCGGGCACGTCTCCGCGATGACGCGCGAGAGGGTCGCCGCCGCCGCGAAGCACCTGGGCTACGTCGTCTCGGCGTCGGCATCGAGCCTGGCGACCGGCCGCACCCGCAACATCGGCGTGCTCGTACCCTTCCTCGACCGCTGGTTCTTCAGCACCGTGCTGAGCGGGGTCGCCGCGGCGCTGGCCCGCGCGGGGTTCGACATCACGCTGTACTCCCTCACCGCCGATGCCGGCGAGCGGCGCGAGATCTTCGAGACCTTCCTGCGCCGTCAGCGCGTGGACGGCGTGATCGCGATCTCGATCGAGCTGGGCGCGGAGGAGTCGGCGGAACTGGTGCAGCTGGGCATCCCGCTCATCGGCCTCGGCGGGCCGAATCCGTCGTTCCCGAGCCTCACGGTCGACGACGTGGCCGTCGCGCGGCTCGCGACCTCGCACCTGATCGGGCTCGGGCACCGCAGCATCGCCCACATCGGCGCGAACCCCGAGTTCGACCGCGACTTCCACATCCCCACCCACCGCAGGCGCGGCTTCGAGCTGGCCCTCGCCGAGGCGGGGATGCCCGCGCGCCCCGAGCTGTACGAGCCGGCCGACTTCACGCTGGACGGCGGATTCCGCGCCGCGAAGCAGCTGCTCGGAAGGCCCGGAGCGCACCCGACCGCGATCTTCGCCGCGAGCGACGAGATGGCCATCGGCGCCGTGCTCGCCGCGCGCGAGCTGGGGTTCCGGGTGCCCGAGGACCTCTCGATCGTCGGCATCGACGGCCACGAGCTGGGCGAGTTCTTCCGGCTGACCACCGTCGATCAGTTCCCCCAGGGCCAGGGCGAGCGCGCCGCCGAGACGATGCTCGCCCAGCTGGAGGGCGGGGCGGATGCCGCGGTCCCCGCGTCCGCGGCCGACCTGCCCTACGAGCTGGTCGTCCGGGGAACCACGGCGCGGGCCCGCCCGTAGGCTCGGGTCATGACGATCGACCTCGAAGCCCTCTACGTCGACCTGCACACCCACCCGGAGCTGTCGTTCCAGGAGACGCGCACCGCCTCGGTCGCGGCCGCACACCTGCGCGATCTCGGCCTGCGGGTGGAGGAGGGCATCGGCATCACGGGCGTCGTGGGAGTGCTCGAGAACGGCCCCGGTCCGGTGGTGTGGCTGCGGGCCGACATGGACGCCCTGCCCGTCGAGGAGCAGACGGGACTCCCGTATGCGAGCACGGCCCGCGGCATCAGCCCCGCGGGCGTCGAGGTGCCCGTCATGCACGCGTGCGGACACGACATGCACGTCACGGCGCTGATCGGCGCGCTCGAGGCGCTCGTCGCGACCCGCACGGAGTGGGCGGGCACGGTGGTCGCCGTCCTGCAGCCCGCGGAGGAGTTCGGTGCCGGATCGAAGGCGATGATCGCCGACGGCGTGCTCGAGCGGTTCCCCCGTCCCGACATCGTGCTCGGCCAGCACGTGACCCCCCTGCCGGTGGGCACCGTCGGGGTTCGTCCGGGGACGCAGATGGCGGCCTCCGACGGACTCACGGTCACGATGCACGGACGCGGCGGGCACGGGTCCCGCCCGCACGCGACGGTCGACCCCGTGGTCATGGCCGCCGCGACGGTGATGCGGCTGCAGACGATCGCCTCCCGCGAGATCGATCCGCGCCATGTCGCGGTGGTGACGGTGGGCTCCATCCACGCGGGACTCAAGCACAACATCATCCCGGCGGAGGCGGTGCTCGAGCTGAGCCTTCGCTATCCCGACGACGAGACGCGCGAGCGGGTGCTGGAGAAGGTGGAGCGCATCGTGGCCGCCGAGGCCCAGGCATCCGGCGCGCTCACGCCCCCGACGATCGTCAACGACCACTCCCTGCCGCCGACGATCAACGACCCCGCACCGACGGCGCGGGTGTCGGCCGCGATCGACGCGGCGCTCGGGGAGGGCTCCGTCATCGACCCGGGGATGTTCACCGGCAGCGAGGATGTCTCGTGGTTCGCCCGCGATGCGGGGGTGCCCCTGGTGTTCTGGTTCTGGGGCGGCATCGACCCCGCGCTCTACGCAGGAGCCGTCGCCTCGGGCACGGTCGAGAGCGTCATCCCGACGAACCACTCGCCCTTCTTCGCGCCCGTGGCGGGCCCGACGATCGAGGTGGGCGTGACGGCCCTGACGGCCGCCGCACGCGAGTTCCTGGCGTAGGCGCGGCGCGGGCCCGCGGCGCGGCGTAGCCTGGACGGATGAGCACCAGCGCCCCCGCCTTCGACGTGGCCGCCGTGCGGGAGGACTTCCCGATCCTCGCGCGGACTCTTCACGAGCACCCCCTCGCCTACCTCGATTCGGCCGCGACCGCACAGCGCCCGCGCGCCGCGCTCGACGCGGAGATCGCGTTCCTCGAATCGTCGAACTCCGCCGTCCACCGCGGCGCGCACACGCTCGCCGCCGATGCGACCGACGCCTTCGAGTCCGCCCGTGAGGTCGTGGCGGGCTTCGTCGGGGCGGCGCCCGAGCAGCTCGCGTGGACCTCGGGAGCGACGGCGGGGCTGAACCTCGCCGCCTACGCGATCGGCAACGCCTCGGCGGGGCGCGGCGGCCGCGCGGCATCCCGATTCCGGCTCTTCGCCGGCGACGAGATCCTCCTGACCGAGGCCGAGCACCACGCGAACCTCATCCCGTGGCAGGAGCTGGCCGCCCGCACCGGCGCACGCCTGCGCCACATCCCCGTGCGCGAGGACGGCACCCTCGACATGGATGCCGCGGCCCGCCTGGTGAGCGACCGTACGCGCGTCGTGGCCTTCGCCCACGTGTCCAACGTGCTCGGCATCGTCAATCCGGTCGCGGAGCTCGTCGAGCTCGCCCGGATGGTGGGGGCCACGACGGTTCTCGACGCCTGCCAGTCGGCGCCGCACCTGCGCCTCGACCTTCCCGCCCTGGGGGTCGACCTCGCCGTGTTCTCCGGCCACAAGCTGTTCGGCCCCTACGGGGTCGGCGCGCTGTACGGCCGCACCGACGTGCTCGAGGCGCTGCCCCCGTTCCTCACGGGCGGATCGATGATCACGACCGTGACGCTCAACGAGGCGGAGTACCTCGATCCGCCGCAGCGGTTCGAGGCGGGCACGCAGCCCGTCTCGCAGGCGGTGGGCCTCGCGGCCGCCGTGGAGTACCTCGGGCGGATCGGGCACGACGCGATCGCGGCGCACGAGGCATCCCTCGCCCTGCGCATGCGCGACGGCCTGCGCGGGATCGAGGGCGTGCGCCTGCTGGGAGACGCCGCCGACGCCGAGCGCGTGGCGCTCTGGTCGTTCGATGTCGACGGCGTTCACGCGCACGACGTGGGTCAGTTCCTCGACTCCCGCGGCGTCGCGGTCCGCGTCGGCCACCACTGCGCCCAGCCGCTGCACCGGCGGTTCGGGCTCACCGCGACCGTGCGCGCGAGCGCCGCGCTCTACACGACGGAGGATGAGGTCGACCGGATGCTCGAGGCGGTCAGCGGCGTACGCGAATTCTTCGGGGTGACCTCGTGAGCGGCCTGGAATCGCTCTATCAGGAGCTCATCCTCGACCACTCCAAGCACCCGCACGGGCGCACCCTCGCGCCGGAGGAGGGCCCCCACGCCACGTCCCACCAGCGCAACCCGGTGTGCGGCGACGAGATCACCCTCCGCGCGCGGCTCGCGGACGACGGCAGCATCCGCGACGTCACGTGGGAGGGCGCGGGATGCTCCATCTCGCAGGCGAGCGCGTCGATGCTCGTGGATCTCTCCGCCGGGCTGACGCGGGCCGAGGCATCCGCCCTCATCGACGGCTTCCGCGACGTCATGCGCTCGCGCGGGGCGCGCGAGCTCGACATCGACGACTACGGGGATGCCGCGGCGCTGTCGGGGGTGTCGAAGTACACCGCCCGGGTGAAGTGCGCGATGCTCGCGTGGGTCGCCCTGGAGGACGCACTCTCGCGCGCCTGACCCGGCGGGACCGCGTGCGGGAGCACCGTGGGCGTCGCTGCTGCGTCCGGGCACACCCCCGGTCGCGCGTCAGCCCGCCAGCACCGTCTCGAGCCGGGCGTACGAGGCCTCCATGCCGTCGGTCATGCCCGTCGCGAGCACGGCGTCGCGCGTCTGCGCGTCGGGGTACTCGATCACGAGCACGATGAGCGTCGCGCCGTCCTCCTCGTCGAGGATCATGTCGTTGAGGGTCGCGGGGAAGTCGGTGCCGGTCATGTGCTCGGTCGTCACGGCCCTCCGCGGGGGCTCGGCGAGCACCGTCTCGCCGTCGAAGCCGAACCCCTCGCCCTCCGTCTCGCCCACGGGCTCCCACGCGTACCGGTAGCGACCGCCGGGGGTCGGGTCGATCTCGCACACGCTCATGCGCCAACCGTCGGGGCCGAGCAGCCACCTCTTCATGAGCTCCGGCTCGGTGTGGGCGCGCCAGACGAGGTCGCGGGGTCCCTCGATCAGCCGCGTGATGCGCACGTGCGTGTCGTCGAGGATCTCGCTGCGCGTGCCCTTCCCCTGCGCGTATTCCCGCAGCCCGGCGAGCACGCGGTCGAGCTGGTTGATCGCCATCGTCGAGCCCTCGACGGCGCCCATCGCGACGACCTGCTCGAGAGCCTCGCCCGACGTGAAGTAGGTCACGTTCGTCATGCGGGTGCCGGCATCCACCGCCGTGAACTCGTACGTCGTGCGCATCGACGGCATCCCCTCGACGGGATCGCCGTGCTCGTCGGTGAAGCTGTCGAGCACCTCGAAGCGGTGCGGCTCCTCGATCGCCAGGAACTCCCACGCTCCGGGGGCGCGCTCGCCTCTGGGACTGGTCATGTAGTACGCCGCACGCCCGCCGACGCTGAGGTCGAACTCGGTGAAGGTCGCCGGCCAGCCGGGAGGACCCCAGAACCGCTCCAGCTCGCGCGGCTGCGTGAACGCCCGCCACACCCGCTCGGGCGGGGCGGCGAACTCCGCCGTGAGGGTCATCGTGAGGGCTTCGGGGTCGGTGGTGACGTCGGTCACGGGCATGTCATTCTCCTTCGATGGATGCCGGGGGCGGCGCGGGTTCGGCGAGTATCTCGTCGAGGCGGTCGATGCGCGCCCGCCACATCTCCTGGTAGCCCTCGAGGAGCAGTCGCGCGCGCGCGATCCGGGCGGGGTCGGCACGGACGAGCCGCTCCCGCCCCTCGGCGCGCTTGACGACCAGCCCCGCGGCGGTCAGGACGGAGACGTGCTTCTGCACGGCCGTGAACGACATCGAGTACTCGCGGGCGAGAGACGAGATCGAGTGCTCGCGCGTGAGGGACCGGCGCAGGATGTCGCGTCGCGTCGCGTCGGCGAGCGCGTGGAAGACGGCGTCGATCTCGGTGTCGCTCAGAGGATATGTAACCATTTGGTTGTACGTTATGGCAGGATGCCGCGGCCGTCAAGCACGTGTCGTGTCCACGCGGCGCCCGCTCCCGCCCCGCTCCCCTGTCACGGAACGCTCCGCCGCGGCCGGCGATGCGTCGCTTTGCGACAGGGGAGCGGGGCGACGGGCGGGGCGGGCGACGGGGCGGAGCGCCGGGGGCGGGGCGGGGGCGGGGCGGCGACGGGGCGGAGCGCCGGGGGCGGCGACGGCCCGGGCTAGACTGGGGCGGTCCGGCATCCCGTGATCTTGGAGCCCAGCCGCGTGACCATCCCCACTCCCGACGGCCGCGCCGCCGTCTCCCCCCGGCCCGCGACCGACACGGTCGAGAACGCCACCGCCACGCCCGAGCGCGAGCAGCCGTATGCGGCCCTCGGACTCAAGCCCGACGAGTACGACCGCATCCGCGCGCTGCTCGGGCGTCGTCCCACGAGCTCCGAGCTGGCGATGTACTCCGTCATGTGGAGCGAGCACTGCTCCTACAAGTCGAGCAAGATCTACCTGCGCGAATTCGGCCGGCGCATGACCGACAAGATGCGCGAGAGGCTCATGGTCGGCATGGGACAGAACGCCGGCGTCGTCGACGTGGGCGAGGGCTGGGCCGTCACCTTCAAGGTCGAGAGCCACAACCACCCGAGCTACATCGAGCCGTTCCAGGGCGCCGCGACCGGCGTCGGCGGCATCGTGCGCGACATCATCTCGATGGGCGCACGCCCCGTCGCCGTCATGGATCAGTTGCGCTTCGGGGCGATCGACCACCCCGACACCGCACGCGTCGTGCACGGCGTGGTCAGCGGCATCTCGTTCTACGGCAACTGCCTGGGCCTGCCCAACATCGGGGGCGAGACGTACTTCGACCCGGTGTACCAGGGCAACCCGCTCGTGAACGCCCTCGCGGTCGGCGTGCTCCGCCACGAGGACCTCAAGCTCGCCAACGCGAGCGGCGTGGGCAACAAGGTCGTGCTCTTCGGCGCCCGCACGGGCGGCGACGGCATCGGGGGCGCCTCGATCCTCGCCTCCGACACGTTCGCCGACGGCGGCCCGACGAAGCGCCCCGCCGTGCAGGTGGGAGACCCCTTCGCCGAGAAGGTGCTGATCGAGTGCTGCCTCGAGCTGTACCGCGGCGAGCTCGTCGAGGCGATCCAGGACCTCGGCGCGGCCGGCATCTCGTGCGCGACGAGCGAGCTGGCCGCCAACGGCGGATCGGGCATGAAGGTCGACCTCGAGAACGTGCTGCTGCGCGACCCCACGCTCACGCCCGAGGAGATCCTCATGAGCGAGAGCCAGGAGCGCATGATGGCGATCGTCGCGCCGGACAAGCTCGACGCCTTCCTCGCCGTGACCGGGAAGTGGGATGTCGAGACGAGCGTCCTGGGCGAGGTGACCGGCGACGGCCGCCTGCTGATCAACTGGCACGGCGAGGAGATCGTCAACGTCGACCCCTCGACGGTGGCCGTCGACGGACCCGTCTACGAGCGCCCCGTCGCCTACCCGACGTGGATCGAGACGCTGCAGGAGGACTCGGCCAGCGCGCTGCCCCGCGCGAACGATGCCGACACCCTGCGCGCGCAGTTCCTCCAGGTGCTGGGCAGCCCGAACCTCGCCGACAAGTCGTGGATCACCAACCAGTACGACTACTACGTCATGGGTAACACCGCCCTGTCGTTCCCCGACGACGCAGGCATGGTGCGCGTCGACGAGGCGTCCGGCCTCGGGTTCGCGATCGCCACCGACTGCGACGGCCGCTTCTGCCAGCTCGACCCCTATGCGGGAGCGCAGCACGCCCTCGCCGAGGCGTACCGCAACGTCGCCGTGACGGGCGCCGTGCCCACCGCCGTCACCGACTGCCTCAACTTCGGCAGCCCCGAGAACCCCGAGGTGATGTGGCAGTTCCAGCAGTCGGTCGAGGGCCTGGCCGACGCATGCCGCGAGCTCGGCATCCCGGTCACGGGCGGCAACGTGAGCTTCTACAACCAGACGGGCGACCAGCCGATCTACCCCACCCCCGTCGTGGGCGTGCTCGGCATCATCGACGACGTCGCCCGCCGCATCCCGAGCGGGTGGCAGGACGCCGGCGAGAACATCTACCTCCTCGGCGTGACCGCCACCGAGCTGAGCGGCTCCGAGTGGGCCGCCGCGGTGCACGGACACCTGGGCGGCCGCCCCCCCAAGGTCAACCTCGAGGCCGAGAAGCAGCTCGCCGAGCTGCTCCACGCGGCATCCCAGCAGTCGCTCGTCTCGAGCGCGCACGACCTGTCGGGTGGTGGCCTCGGTCAGGCCCTCGCCGAGGCCGTGCTGCGCTTCGGCGTGGGCGCACGGGTGTGGCTGCGCGAGATCATCGAGCGCGACGGGGTGGATGCCGCATCCGCGCTCTTCTCCGAGTCGACCGGTCGCGTCATCGTGACCGTCCCCCGCGAGGACGACGTGAAGTTCCGCGGCCTGTGCGAGGGGCGCGGGTACCCCGTGCTGCGCATCGGCGTGACCGACGCCCCACCCACGGGCGAGGCCGAGCTGGAGATCCAAGACCTGTTCACCGTGCCCGTGTCGGAGCTCTCGCGCACGTGGCGCGAGACGCTTCCCGCGGCCTTCGGCCCCACCGTCGGCGAGTTCGTGGCGCCCGCGGTGCCCCCGGTCACGTGAGCGGGCCGATGTCGGACGACGACTACGGCGATCTCGGCGCGAAGCGTCAGAAGCGCATGAGGGTGGTCGCGTGGGTCGTGATCGTCGCGCTCATCCTCGGCGGTGGCGGGGCGACCGTCGTATCGATCTTCTTCGGCTGAGTCGCGGCACCGAGCCTGCTGACGCGCCCAGGCGGCGCGGTTAGCATGGCGGCATGGAGCCTCTCTTCGCGTTCGCCGCGGAGCTGTGGTGGCTCGGCCCCGCGGCGATCGCCGGCGCCGCCGCGTCCTTCGCGGGCCTCCGGTACGGTCGCCGGCGGCGCGCCCGCACCCTGGAGTACGCGGGGGCGCGGCACGAGCTGACGGTGGCGCGGTCACGGCTGCAGGCGGCGCGGGCGCGGGCGAAGGCCGCTCAAGCGGCCCTGCTCGTGGCGAAGAGCGATCGGCAGAGCGGTCGGGGCGCGCCCGGCGAGGTCGAAGCGGCGCGGACGGCCGTCGGCGACGCCCAGCGCGAGGCGCGCGCCGCCCACACCGCACTGCGCGGCCGACGCGTGCAGGTGAAGGCGGCCAGGGCGCTGCTGCGCGGGATGCCGCGGGGCGACGAGCACCTGCCGCTGGCCCGGCTGGTCGCCGAGCACGACGCCGTTGTCGCCCGATGGATGGCCTACGAGACCGACCCGGCGAAGGCCATCGCGTTTCCGACGATGAGCGACGCCCACGTGCCCGCGACGGCGACCCTGCTGACGGCCATGGATCGGGCATGGTGGCTGCGCCCCCGCCCGGGGCGCCCGACGCTGACGCCGGAGGAGTTCGCCCGCTACCGCGCGGCCGTGACCGAGGTGGAGACGGCCTTCCGCGTCGCCGAGGCCGCGGCCTGGCGCGCGGCGGGCGCGGGAACACCGGGACCCGACGGCGGCGACGCGCGCGGCGGCCTGCCGCCGCTGCTGCGCGGAGCGTGGAACGGCTTCCTCGAGGGCACGCGGGCAGTCGCCGCCTCGGCCGCGGCCGCAGCGGCGGAGGCGGCGCGCGACGCCGTCTGGCGGGCCGCGAACCGGGATCCGGGCGCGGAGGGACCCGCGGCATCCGCCGCCCGCGCGGGAGCGCCGGAGGAGGCGGCGCCCCCGGCATCGCGGGGGACCGCTGCCGGTCAGCCCGCGGAGGCGGCGCCGCAGCCCGACGCGGGGGCAGCGCCTCCCCCCTCCTCGCCGCGCCGCCCGACGTGGCCGGTGCCCCGCCGTTCCGCGGAATGACGTCCCGCGCGCTCGCCGCTGACGCGTAGCATGACGGGGTGGACTTCGGGGAGTTGTTCGCCAACTACTGGTGGCTGATCTTCCCCGTCATGGCGATGGCGGGCGGCATCGGGGGCGCCTGGCAGAAGGCGCTCGAGCGCCGACACGTCCGCCGGCTCGAGGTGCTGCGGGCCAAGAGCGGACTGCGCGCCGCGTCGCAGGCCCCGGCAGGCGCCGTGAGCCCCGACCGCGCCACCCGCGTCGACGACTCCCCCGCCGCCCGGCTCCAGCGCCTGTTCGAGGCGCATGACGCGGTGACCGCTCGATGGCTCGAGTACGAGCTGGATGTCGCCAAGCTGATCGCCTTCCCCGCGATGAGCGACGGTCGCCAGCCGCTCACCGCCGCATTCCTTCGGGCCAAGCGCACGGCGGACGGGTTCCGCCCGGCGTCGGCGAAGGCGAGGATCAGCAAGGACGATTTCGCCGATTATCGCAATGCCGTGCATGAGTACGAGGCGGCGTTCGACATCGCCGAGCGCGACGCGCGGCGGCTTCGGGACCGATCGTTCACCGAGGCGGAGCGCAAGCGGCTCGACACCGCGAAGCAGTTGCTGACGGTCGCCGTCGACCAGGCCGCGACCCCGGCCGAGCGCCAGCTGGCCTACCGACGCGTGCGCGAGGAACTCGACGGGCTCATCTCCGTGTCGGACGAGGCCATCGATGTGCTCGAGAAGCGCGTTGCGCTGGAGCTCACCTCGGCTGCGGAGCCGCCGGACCCGGGGGCAGCGGGTGCGGGGGCGGCGGGTGCCGTGAGCGAGCCCGCGGACGGCGCAGGCGAACCGGGAGCGCCGCGGGCTCCGGCATCCGAGGAAGCGTCGCCCTCCGCCGAGGACCCACCCGTGAGAAGACGCACGGGACCGGGGACGCCGCCCCCTCCGGGGCGCATCACCCGTCCGCGCGCCTGATCCCGCATCCGGACCGGCGGCCGCATCGCGGGTTAGCACCGTCCCGCGTGACAACAATCCGGAGACTTCGCGCGGCCATGGGCCCCTGCCGCCTGTCCACCCCGCCCGGCCACGTTGCTTCCGGAGTGTTGTCCCGCCCGAGGCGTCGACCAAGCGACGAACCGCGTGCCGGGCGACGTCGTACGCGGCACCGATGCCGGCGCACGCCCCCGCCCCGCCTCCACGAAGAAGCGGGCCCCGGCCGAAAGCCGGGACCCGCTCACAGGATCGCTAGGACCGGATCACTCGGTGATGATCGTGTCGAACGCGTCGGGGTTGGCCTCGAGCCAGGCCTCGATGGCCTCGGCCTCGTTGCCCTCGCCGTACTCGTTCACGACCATGTCCTCGAGCGAGGCGTACTGCGCGTCATCCAGCTGGATGCCGGCGATCAGCTCGGCCGCCTCGGGGAAGCGCTCGGAGAAGTCGCTCGTGCCGAGGAAGTGCAGCGCCTCGGGCTCGCCCATAGCGCCCCTCGGGTCCTCGAGGTCGCGCAGGTTGTACGCGTCGTTGGCCCAGAACGGGCGCCACGAGGTCACGACGATGTTCTCCTCGCCGGCGATCGCGTTCTCGAGCTCGGTGAGCATCGCGGCGGTCGACGAGGTGACGAGCTCGTACTCGTCGCCCAGCTCGTAGGCGGGGATCATCGAGTCCTGCGTCACGCCGGTGAGGCCGGCGCCGGGCTCGATGCCGATGATCTGGCCGCCGAACATGTCGGCGTTGCCCTTGAGGTCTTCGATCGAGGAGATCTCGACGTAGTCGGGAACCGCGATCGTGAGCACGGCGCCCTCGTAGTACGCGCCGATGTCCTCGATGTCGTCGCCGTACTCCTCCATGTACGAGGCGTGCGTGACCTCGGGCCAGGCCGACGGGTACATGTCGACATCGCCCTGCGCGAGCCCGGCGTACAGCGGGCCCGCCTCGGTGAGCTCCTGCATCTCGACCGTGTAGCCGATCTTCTCGAGCTGGTTCTGGAGCAGGTAGGCGGTGCTGAGTCCGTCGGTCCACGAGGGGAGGAACCCGAGCGTGATCGTGCCCATGTCCTCCGAGCCGTTGTCGCCGTTTCCGTTGTCACCGGCGTCGCTCGAGCAGCCGGCGAGCGTGAGCGTCGCGGCCGCGCCGAGGGCGAGGATTCCTGTCAGCTTGCGATTTCTCATGGTGCGTCCCTTCATCTTCATGTGTGATTGCACTCGTTCCGTATGGGTCTTCAGTTGTGAGTCTTCGTCGGCTGCACGCGTCAGACGGCACCGCCGCCGACGGGCGCGCGCCGCGGCGAGGCGACCTCGCGCTCGGTCTGCTCGGCCACGGCGTTCGAACCGCCCTCGGGCGCGTCACCGCTCGACCCCTGCGCCGCACGACGGCGGCCGAGGGCGCGTCGCAGCGAACTCGGATAGTCGGCGGGATTGCCCAGCGCGGCCGTGACGCGGTCGAGGAAGACCGCGAGGATGACGACGCCCAGGCCCGCCTCGACGCCCTGCGCGAGGTTGACCGTCGAGACCGACTGCACGACGATCTTGCCGAGCCCGTCGGCACCGACGATGCCCGCGAGGACGGCCATCGACAGCGCGAGCATGATGACCTGGTTGACGCCCGCCATGATCGTCGGGGTGGCGAGGGGCAGCTGGATGCCGCGCAGGATCTGTCCCGGCGTGGCCCCGAATGCGTGCCCCGCCTCGACGGTCTCGGAGTCGACGCCTCGGATGCCCAGCTCGGTCAGGCGCACGCCCGGGGGCAGCGCGAAGATGACCGTCGCGACGAGGCCCGGGACGACCCCGATGCTGAAGAACGTGATCGCGGGGATCAGGTAGACGAACGCGGGCATCGTCTGCATGAAGTCGAGGATCGGCTTCAGGATGGCGCGCACGGTGTCGTTGCGCGCCGACCAGATGCCCAGCGGGATGCCGATCAGCAGCGCCACCAGCGTCGCGACGAGCACGAGCGAGAGCGTCTGCATCGCCGGCACCCAGAGGTCCATCGCGACGATGAGGGTGAACGTCAGTGCGGTGCCCAGTGCCATCTGCCAGGACCGGAAGAACCAGCCCAGCAGCGCGAAGAGGGCGATCGCCACGAACGCGGGAATTGCGGTGAGTCCGTCGGTGAGGCCGTCGACGAGGAAGCGCACGACCACGGTGATGACGTCGAACAGCCCCGCGAGGTTGTCGCGCAGCCAGTCGACGGCCGTGTCGATCCAGTCTCCGAGAGGAATGCGGAACCCGTCCATCAGCGCACCCCCTCGCTCTCGCCGGTCGACGCTCCGTCGGCGGAGTCCGCCAGGAGGGCATCGATCTCGGTCGAGGGCATCGGCTGCGGAAGGATGGTGATCTCCGAGGTCTCGTTGGGGCCGGGGCCGAGGGCCGCCAGCAGGGTGACGCGCGGGATGACGCCGACGAGGCGGCCCTCGTCATCCGTCACCGCGAGCGGCAGCTGCGACTCGACCGCCGGGACGAAGAGGTTCATCAGGACCTCGTCCTGCGACACGCTCTGCGGCACGGGGGAGATGATCGAGGCGAGCGAGTTCTCGCCGCGACGCACGAGCTTGACGGCATCCCGGTCGGTCACGATGCCGAGCAGGCGCCGATCGCGGCCCACGACGTATGCGGCCGACGAGTAGGCGTCGCGCATCTGCCGCAGCGCCGTGCGGGGTCCGCCGCTCTCGCTCACGACGGGGCGCGGACGCTCCATGACGTTCGCCGCCGTCAGCACGCGGGCCCGGTCCACGTCCTGCACGAATTGCTCGACGTAGTCGTTGGCGGGGTCGGTGAGGATGTCCTCGGGCGTGCCGATCTGCACGATGCGCCCGTCGCGCATGACCGCGATCCGGTCGCCGAGGAACATCGCCTCGTTGAGATCGTGCGTGATGAACACGATCGTCTTCTGCAGCTTCTGCTGCAGCGAGAGCAGCTGCTCCTGCATCTCGCGACGGATCAGGGGGTCCAGCGCACTGAACGCCTCGTCCATGAGCAGGATGTCGGTGTCGGCGGCGAGGGCGCGGGCGATGCCCACGCGCTGCTGCATTCCGCCCGAGAGCGCGGAGGGGAGCTTGTCGCCCCACCCTTCGAGCCCCACCATGCCGAGGATCTCCTCGGCCTTCGCGAGCCGCTCGGACTTGCCGACCCCGCGCAACTCGAGCGGGTAGGCGACGTTGTCGGCCACCGTGCGGTGGGGCAGCAGGGCGAAGTGCTGGAAGACCATCGAGACGCGGTCACGACGGATCTCGCGCAGCTTGTTCGGCGGGATGTCGGTGATGGTCTCGCCCTGCACCGTGATGGTGCCGGCGGTGGCGTCGTGGAGGCCGTTGAGCATCCGGATGATGGTCGACTTGCCGGATCCGGACAAGCCCATGATGACGAAGATCTCGCCGGGGGAGACGGTGAAGCTGGCGTCGATGACGGCGGCGGTCCCGGCATCCGCGACCTGTGTGCGGCTCTCTCCGGCGCTCAGCCGCTTGACGGCCTGCTTCGGGTTCTTCCCGAAGACCTTGTAGAGGTTCTCTACCTCGATTGCGTGCGCGACGGTCACTGCTGACACCTCGACGGCCCGCTGCGCTTCGTGGGGCCGCATCGGTTACGCCCGGGTGATGATCACCGGCGATGCAGGGGCCTTCGGGTGGCCCCGGCGGCATCGCTACCGGCGGAGTACATCGGGTTCTCCGCCCAGATCATCGACCGTACGTCCCCGTCTCCTCACCCGAAGTTCTCGGGGGCGGCGGGGGCGCGGACTGGTCTTGTGGGCCGTGAAGGCCCGACTTCGAGGGAATCAGAGATGGATGCCTCGGTCAAGTTCGGGGACCCTCCGCAGACGGGGTTGACACGCAGCCCTCCTGCATGGTTCATTAGTTAGGTAACTAACCAGGGAGCTGGGCACGAGGAGAGTACGTGATCGAAGACGGCAGAGCGCTCTTCCTGCAGATCGCCGAGGCGATCGAGGACCAGATCGTCGACGGGAGTCTGGGCGAAGAATCCCAGGCCCCGTCCACAAACGAGCTTGCCGCCTTCTACCGCATCAACCCCGCGACCGCCGCGAAGGGAGTGAACGTGCTCGTCGACTCGGGAGTTCTGTACAAGCGACGCGGCGTCGGCATGTTCGTCACCGCCGGAGCGCGCGATCGGGTGCTCTCGGCTCGGCGTGAAGCGTTTGCAGATCGTTACCTTGAGCCTCTCCTCGCGGAGGCACGGCGGCTCGGGATCAGCCCCTCGGACCTCTCCGCGCTGATCCGAGAGCGTGCAGGATCCGCCTTGCCCGCCCCCTCCCCCGACCACCCCGAAAGGACCGACGCATGACCTCCGTGATCGAGGTGCAGAACCTCACGAAGAGGTACCGCGACACCCTCGCCGTCGACGACGTGAGCTTCCGCATCGAGAAGGACTGCATCTACGGCCTGCTCGGCCGCAACGGGGCCGGCAAGACCACCGTCATGTCGATCCTCACGGCGCAGAACTTCGCGACCTCGGGCGATGTGCACATCTTCGGCGAGCACCCGTACGAGAACAGCCGCGTGCTGCGGCGCATGTGCTTCGTGCGGGAAGGCCAGAAGTACCCCGACGACGCGCTGCCGCTGCACGCCTTCCGCACCGCGCGGCTGTTCTTCCCGAACTGGGACCAGGGCCTCGCCGACCGGCTCGTCGCAGACTTCCAGCTGCCCCTCAAGCGCCGCATCAAGAAGCTCTCGCGGGGTCAGCTCTCGGCCGTCGGCGTCATCATCGGCCTTGCATCCCGCGCGGAGATCACGTTCTTCGACGAGCCCTATCTGGGCCTCGACGCCGTGGCCCGCCAGATCTTCTACGACCGCCTGCTCGAGGACTACACCGAGCATCCGCGCACCGTGATCCTCTCGAGCCACCTCATCGACGAGGTCTCCAACCTCATCGAGAAGATCATCGTCATCGACCAGGGCCGCATCCTCATGGACGAGGACACCGACGCCGTCCGCGACCGGGCGGCCACGATCGTCGGCGATGCGGTCGCGGTCGACGCCTTCACCGCGGGACGCGAAGTGCTGCACCGCGAGAGCCTCGGGCGCGTCGCGTCGGTCACGGTCCTCGGCGCGCTGAGTGTCGAGGATCGGGCACGCCTCGACGCCGCCGGGCTCGATGTCGCTCCCGTGTCCCTGCAGCAGCTGATCGTCCGTGTGACGCAGAAGGCCGCCGACGACCGCGCCGCGGCATCCCTCGGCGGCGCCGTCCCGTCCGGCACCCCCCGAATCGCCTCCGATCTCGACGATGGAGCACTCCGATGAGCCGCACCCTGAACGTCGTCCGCATGCAGCTGATCAACCGGCAGACCTACCTCTGGGTGCCGCTGATCGTGCTCGGCGGCTCCCTCGTGATCACGATGCTGATCTGGGCGATGCTTCCGCCCGGTTCGGAGAAGTACAGCGGCGGCGCGCAGGCGCCCCTGTGGTACTTCGGCGTGGTCGGCGTGCAGGCGCTGACGCTCACGTTCCCGTTCTCCCAGGCCATGAGCGTCACCCGCCGGGAGTTCGCGCTCGGCACCTTCCTCACCGCGGGGCTGACCGCCGGCATCCTCTCCGCGATCTTCGTCGTCGGCGGGCTCATCGAGCAGGCGACCGTCGGGTGGGGGCTGAACGGCTACTTCTTCTTCCTCGACTGGATCTGGCAGGCCGGACCGCTGGGGGCTGCGCTGTTCTACTTCGTCGTGGCGATGCTGTTCTTCGTGGTGGGATTCTGGGCCGCCACCATCTACAAGCGTTTCGGTGCGACGTGGCTCACGATCACCCTCGTCGGGGTGGGGCTCGTCCTCGTCGGGCTCATGTGGCTCACCGGGCGTTTGAACGCCTGGGCCGGCGTCTTCGGGTGGTTCGCGGCGCAAGGCTCCACCGGGCTGGCGCTCTGGGGAGTGTTGCTCGTCGCGGTTCTCGCCGCATCGGCGTTCGCGACCCTGCGCCGCGCCGTTCCCTGAACCGGGGCGCGGATGCCGCGGCGCGCCCCGGGCGCGCCCGCCCGTGACGAATCCGACCGTCGCCGGTGGCCGTTCCGCTCACCGATACGAGCCGCGATCGCGACCGTACGGCTTCCATATACTCGCCCGCGTCGACGCTGACCGCGCAGTGCCGGCGAGGACGGGAGGCAAGGTGCAGTGGAAGATCCGACGCAGGCTCGAGGGGAAGCTGCCGCGAGCACGAATACCGGCGTCCTGATCGTCCACGGAGCCGACCGCGCTGGCATCGTGGCCGCCGTCACCCGCGTCCTCGCGGCACACGGAGCGAACATCGTCTCGCTCGACCAGTACACCGATGACCCCGGGGGCGGCGCGTTCTTCCAGCGCACGGTCTTCCACATGAACGAGTTCTTCGCGATGCGCCCGTCGCTGGAGGCGTCGCTGGAGGCTGAGCTGACCACCCTCGGCCTCCAGTGGCGTCTCGTCGACCGCTCGCAGCCGAAGCGCGTCGCGATCCTCACGTCGACGTCTGACCACTGTCTCCTCGACCTCCTGTGGCGACACCGCCGCGGCGAGATCCCGATGACGGTGCCGATGGTGATCTCCAACCACACCAACGTCGCGGAGGATGTGCGCAGCTTCGGCATCCCCTTCATCCACGTGCCGAGCCAGGGCCCCGACAAGTCGGACGCCGAGTCGGAGATCGTGAAGCTGCTCAGCGGAAACGTCGACGCCGTCGTGCTCGCGCGCTACATGCAGATCCTCAGCCCCGCCTTCCTGGGCGACGTCGCGGTGCCTGTGATCAACATCCATCACTCTTTCCTGCCCGCCTTCATCGGCGCCGGCCCCTACCGGAAGGCGAAGGAGCGCGGAGTGAAGCTCATCGGCGCCACGGCCCATTACGTGACGGAAGAACTCGACGAGGGTCCCATCATCGAGCAGGACGTCGTCCGCGTCACGCACGCGGACTCTGCAGCCGGCCTCCAGCGCAAGGGCGCGTACGTCGAGCGCGAGGTGCTCTCGCGCGCCGTGCTCGCGCACTGCGAAGACCGCGTCATCCGCAACGGCCGGGAGACCATCGTCTTCTCGTGACGGCCGGATCCTGACGCGGGCGCCGTCAGCCGGTCACCGGCGGCGGCGGCGCGCCCCGCTTCTCGGCGAGGGTGACGGACCCGGAGCCCCAGTGCGTCAACGGCACCTCCGTGACGATCACGCGGATGCTCTCGACGGGCGCCGCGAGGGACTCGGCGACGGCGTCGGTGACGCCGCCGATGAGCGCACGGATCTGCTCGGGATCTCGCCCTTCGGCGATGGATATCTGGACGAACGGCATGGCGGCCTCGATCCTCAGAACCGCGCGGGCGGGTCGGCGCGGAGAATCATGCCGGCCTCCGCGGTGACATAGCGATTCGGGGTGCGGTAGGCGGTGGGCCCGGAGTGGGGCGTGCCGTAGGTGTCGAACTCGGCGGGCAGCGGAGAGCCGTACCAGATGATCGCGTCGTCGATCGTGTCCTGAGCCCAGCGCACCGGCTCCCACGACGGGTCGGTGACTTGATACCCCGGCGTGCCGACGAGCTCGATGCGGTTGCCGCCGGGTTCGAACACATAGATGAACTGCGCCTGGCTGATCGCGTGCGCGGCGGGACCGGCCTCGAACTCGATGCCGTGGTCGGTGAGCACGTCGCACGCATCGATGAGGTGCTGCGTGTTGCCGTAGAGGAAGGCGACGTGGTGCAGGCGGCCGCCCCCTCCGGCATCCTTCACGAGCGCCACGTCGTGGGATCGCGTCATGCTGCGCAGCCACGCACCGGCCTCCACGTCGTCGCCGAGAACGATGTGCTCGCTCAGTTTGAACCCGAGCTGCTCGGCGAAGAAACGCTTGTTCGCGGTCACATCCAGCGACAGCAGATTGACGTGGTCGAGCGCCCGCACCGGGACCCCGGAGAGCGGGCGGCGCTGCACGCGGTTCAGCACGACGCTGCGCTGATCCTTCTCGGGACGGTAGTACTCCACCTCCCAGTTGATGCGCTGCACCGATCCATCGGGCGTCGTGAACTCGTACGCGGGGCCGACTCCGACCTCGCCCTCCACCCAGCCCCGCCCGAGCCCGCACCGGTCGATGGCCTCCACGCGGCGTTCGAGGGCCTGCGGCGACGTCGCCCGCCAGCCCGCGTATCCCATCCCCGGCTTCTCGCGATGGGTGATCTTCAGGGAGTGCGCGTACGGATCCTCGTAGCCGCGCAGGAAGACGGAGTCGCCCGAACGGGCGGTCTCAATCATGCCGAGCAGGTTCGTGAAGAACCAGACGGTCTCGTCGACGACCGGAGAGAAGAGCTCGAACGTCGACAGGTCGGCGACGTCGAAGATCGGCTCCGGGAAGTCGTGCGCTGAAGCGCTCATCGTGCGTTCTCCTTCGAATGCGGTGTGGCGGGTGAATACGGCGCGGCGGTGCTACCGCCCGACGCTCAGATGGACGGTGCCGAGGTGAGTGAACTCCGCCGCGAGAGATGCGCCGGGCGTGAGCGCGATGGCGTCGGTGAGACCCCCCGTGAGCACGATCGCGCCCGCCGGGATCTCCTGCCCGCGCGCGCCCAGCGCGTTCGCTGCGAGCGCGAGCGCCTCGGCCGGGTGCCCCTGCACGGCCGCGCCCGTGGCGGTGTCGACGACGTCGCCGCCCACCGAGAGGACGACGGCTTCGAGCGCGAGATCGAGCTCGTCGGGTCGCCGGCCGACGCCGCCGACCACGAAGAAGGCGGATGACGCGTTGTCGGCGACGACGTCCGGGAGCCCGAAGTCGTAATCGACGTACCGGCTGTCGATGATCTCGAACCCGCCGTAGACCCGGTCCACGGCGGCGAGCGCCGTGGCGGCCGTCACCCCGGGACCGCGGAGCGGCTGTCCCATGACGAAGACGAGCTCGGGTTCGGCCCGCGGCTGGATGAGCCGGTCGAGCGGCACCGGGACATCGGCCGGGAGGATGTATGCGTCGGTGAGCACTGCGGTCAGCGGGGAGGAGATCCCCATCCGCTCCTGCTTGGCGCGGCTGGTCAGACCGAGCTTGATGCCGACGACGGTTTCGCCGGCGGCGACACGCTCCTCCACGAGGGCGTTCTGCACCCTGTAGGCCGTGTCGAGGTCGAGACCCTCCCACTCTCGGGTGAGACGGCCCCGGGGCGTCCGCGTCGCCTCCGCGCGGCGGAGTGCCGCGACCGCGGAGGAGATGTCCTGGATGCTCATCGTGTCACTCCGATCGCGTCGGGATTGTTCGCATCGGGAGGGCCGGTCTCGGCCGCGAGCTCGATCGCGACGTCGATGATCATGTCCTCCTGACCGCCCACGTAACCGGCCTCCCCGACACGGCGGAGGATCTCGTGGGACGGCACGCCGTAGCGCTGCGCCGCGACTTGCGCATGCAGGAGGAACGAGTTGTAGACGCCGTACCGGCCCTGAACGATCGCGTCGCGGTCGATCCTCGGCACGGTCGGGATGAGCGGTGCGGCGACGTCCTCCGCGGCCACGAGGATCGAGGGGAGGTCGACGCCGGTGGGCACGCCCGCAGCGTCGAAGGCGGCTACCAGGACCTCCGTCGGGGTGTTGCCGGCACCGGCACCGAGCGCCCGCAGCGTACCGTCGATGCGGCGCGCTCCCGCCTCGTAGGCCGCGAGCGAGTTGGCGACGCCGAGGCCCAGGTTCATGTGTCCGTGGAAGCCCACTTCGACGTCCGTGCCGAGCTCGTCGACGAGCGCGGTGACCCGGTCGCGCACGCCGTCGGGCAGCAGCGCGCCGGCGGAATCGACGACGTAGACGCACTGGCATCCGGCATCCGCCATGATGCGCGCCTGCCGCGCGAGCTCGCCGGGTGGCGTCCGATGCGAGAGCATGAGGAACCCGGCCGTCTGCAGACCGAGCTCGCGCGCCGCCCCGAAGTGCTGGATGCTGACGTCGGCCTCGGTCGAGTGGGTCGCGATCCGTACGTACGTGGCGCCCGCCGCGACCGCCTCCCGCAGGTCCTTCACCGTCGCGACCCCGGGCAGGAGCAGCGCGGCGATCCGCGCCCGCTTCACCGAGCCGGCGGCGGCGGCGATGAGCTCGAGCTCCGGCACGGCACTGAAGCCGTAGTTGAACGAGGAGCCGGAGAGTCCGTCGCCGTGCGTCACCTCGATGACATCGACGCCGGCGGCGTCGAGCGCGGCAGCCACCGCCGTGACCTGCTCGACGGTGAACCGGTGGGCGACGGCGTGCGAACCGTCGCGGAGCGTGGTGTCCGTGATCCGGACGCGAGGCGATTCGTTCACGCCGGGGCCTCCATCCCGCGCGGGTGCGCCGCACCGGTCTCGGGCTCCCCGATCAGGAGCTCGGCCGCGCGGTTCGCGGCGGCGGTCATGATGTCGAGGTTGCCCGCCCACGGCGGCAGGTAGTCGCCGTTGCCGGCCACCTCGAGGAACACGGCGACGCGGCCATAGCCGTGCCAGCGCTCATGCGGGTCGTCGAACTGCGGGTCGGCCTTCAGCCGGTAGCCGGGCACGTACTCCTGTACGGCGGCCACGGCGTCGTGGATCGAGGCGGTTATCGCATCGCGGTCGGCATCCCCGCCGATCGCGGCGAAAACCGTGTCGCGCATGACCAGCGGCGGATCGACGGGGTTGAGGATGATGATGGCCTTTCCGCGCTGTGCGCCGCCGATCTGCTCGATCGCCCGCGCGGTCGTGGCGGTGAACTCGTCGATGTTGGCGCGCGTGCCGGGACCGGCGGAGCGCGACGAGATCGACGCGACGATCTCGGCGTAGGAAACGGGCGTGACCCGGCTGATCGCGTGCACGATCGGAATGGTCGCCTGGCCGCCGCACGTGATCATGTTGATGTTGTCGGCGTCGCGGTGTACGTCGAGATTCACCGCCGGGCACACGAACGGCCCGACCGCGGCGGGCGTCAGGTCGATCGCGGTGATTCCCGCCTCGGCGTAGCGCGGCGCGTTGGCAAGATGCGGCCCGGCGGCGGTCGCCTCGAAGACGATGTCCGGCAGCTCAGGCCGCGCGAGAAGCCAGTCGACACCGCCCGCCGACGCTTCGAGACCGAGTCGTCGCGCGCGCGCCAAACCGTCGGATTCGGGGTCGACACCGACCATGTAGCGCACGTCGAAGACGTCGCGGCGGATGAGTTTGATGAGCAGGTCGGTCCCGATGTTGCCCGGACCGACGATGGCGACCCGCGGTCGCCGCGTCCCCGTATCCACATGTGTCCTTTCGGTTCAGCCGGCGAACCGCGCCGTGACGGAGCCGAGCCCGGCGAATTCAGCGGTGATGATGTCGCCGGGAGCCGCGGAGACGGCGGCGGTTACCGCGCCGGGAAGCACGACCGATCCGGCCGGAATGGTGGTGCCGAGGGCGCCGAGCGTGTTGACGAGCCAGACCAGTGCCGAGATCGGCGATCCGAGCACGGCGGCCCCCGCTCCCGTGTGCGCGATCCGGCCGTTCCGCCGCAGGACGGCGCCGGTCAGGCGGAGATCGACGCCGTCCAGCGAACGGGGCGTGCTGCCGAGCACGACGCCCCCGGCGGAGGCGTTGTCGGCGATCGTGTCGGTGAGGGAGATCTTCCAGTCGGCGATGCGGGAGTCGATGATCTCGAGGGAGGCGACGGCGGCGTCGATCGCGCGCACGGCGTCCGCGGCGGTCACCCCGGGTCCGGCGAGATCGCGCCCCAGGATGAAGGCGATCTCGGGTTCGACGCGCGGCTGGATGAAGCGGTCCGCCGAGATCGGCGCGCCACTGAGCACGAAGTCGTCCTCGAGGAGATGACCGAAGTCGGGGCTATCGACGCCGAGCTGGCGCTGGATCGCCGCGGACGTGAGCCCCACCTTGTACCCGGCGATGCGGCCGCCCGCCGCCCGCCACACCTCGACCTGCTCCAGCTGGACCCCGTACGCCGCGTCGATGCTGTCCAGACCCAGCGGGGCGATCGGTCGACGATCACGTCGCGCGGCCAGGAGACGTTCGGCGGTATCGGAGAGGAGTGGGGCTGTCATAGTGCGACCTCGCTGTCGGGTGATGCCACTGTCGCGTCCGCCGCCGAATCCGCCAAGGAGGCGATCCGCTCACCGAGACAGCCCCCGGTCTCGACCGTCGCCTCCGGCTACCGCACGGAGCGGCGCACCTCCGACGGCAGCAGCCCGTACGTGTCGCGAAAGACCTGCGCGAAACGGCCGAGATGGGTGAACCCGTTCGCCGCCGCCACGTCGGAGACCGAGATGCCCGCGAACGCGGGGTCGCGCAGCGCCGCATAGCACCTGCGCAGACGCACGTTGCGGAGGTACCGCATCGGGGATACCCCGAGCTCGCGCCGGAAGGCGATCTGGAGCGACCGCCCGCCGACGCCCGCCTCCGCGGCCAGGGTGGCGAGCGACCAGGGCAGTTGCGGGTCCGCCTCGATTCGGTCGACCACGGATGTCACCGCGCTGCGCTCCGAGGGCGGTGCGTCGTGCAGCCGCGCAGACCAGTCGTGCGTCTGGCTGAGAAGCAGGCTCGTGAGGAAGGCATCCACGACCCGGCCGGCGAGCGGTCGAGGCACCGGGTGCGTGCCGAACGGATCGACCTCGCGCGCGAGGAGGCAGAGCGCGGACACCCAGGGGGAACGGGGGGACTCCGACGACCGCCGGAACCGCGGGGGACCGCCGACCGGATACCCGAGCAGGATCGCAAGGTGCCGCGTGATCACCGCCTCCGGGATCTTCAGCGCGATGCGATCCAGGTCGCGGTCGAGCTCGAAGGCCACGGCATCCCCGGGATTGAGCACGAGTCCCTGCCCGCGGCGCATCGTGACCGCCTCGTCGAGGACGCGCGCGCCGCCGCGCCCCGTGATCGGAAGCTGCACGGAGTAGTAGTGGATGGGATCCGTCGCGACCACGGCGTCGGAGCCGTAGCGGAGGCGACCGATGAGGAGCTCGTCGAGATCGACGGCCCCGAGGCGCGCCTCCCCCGCCCCGAGCCTCAGCCGGTGCGGGGAGAACATCCGGCTCCCGGCATCACGAAGCTCGTCTTCGTCGGCGCTGGCGAGGACGTGATATTGCAGCGGGTCGGGTCCCACGTCGTCTCCTTCGACGATCCCACCGTTCAGTATCTCCTCCGGCGCATGGGATGCGCCAGCGGTTACGTTACGGGCCGGCTACACGTCGCCGAGTTCCGCCCGGGTGTGCGCGAGAACCCCACCGATGTCCTCGAAGACGGCGTCCGGGCGGCGCGCCGCCGGCAGGGCGTCGGCGGTCGCGCGGTCGACGCCGCCCGTCAGCACGAGGTACGACGTCCCGCCGATCACGCGCGCGAGCTCGACCTCGGCGAGCGCGTCGCCGACGACGACGACGTCCTCTGGAGCCACTCCCATCCGCGCGGCGAGCGCGAGCCCGAGTTCGCGGGAGGGTTTTCCGGTGACCTCCGGCTGCACCCCCGTCGTCCAGGCGATGCCGGCCGCGATCAATGCCGAGCTCGTGATGCCCTTCTGCATCCCGCCATGGAACCAGCGCTGGCCGACCGTGCTGTAGAAGGCTGCCCCGGCGTCGACCGCGAGCGCCGCCGCGTCGAGGTCGGCCGTTCGGAACTCGACGCCGTCGCCTACGGCGACGACACTCGCGGACCTCGCACGCTCGCCCACGGCGACATCGACGCCGTATGACCGGACGGTGTCGGCGAACGCGGGGCTGCCGACGACGGCGACGGTCTCCCCGGGATGCCGTCGGGCGATGAGATCGGCGGTCATGCTGCCCGCCGTCTCGAAGTGCGCGTCGTCGACCGGGATGCCCTCGGCTCGCAGACCTGCAGCGTACGTGTCCGGCGGGTTGCCGGACGCGTTCGTGCAGACGACATAGGGCTCGCCGACGCGATCGAGGAGCGCGATGAACTCGGCGGAGCCCTCGATCGGCTGTCCACCGTCGCCGCCGTAGCGGGCCGCACGCACGAGGCAGCCGTCCACATCGATGATCCAGCCACGGCGGCCGGGGGTGCTGGGGGTCATGACGTCTCCTCGGGTTCGCGAATCGGATAGGGGGGTTGACGATGAATCGACAGGGCCTCGACACTCTGCGCATGCGTTCCATTGAGCGAGACACGACGATGCCGTCGATGATCAGCCGCGTGTCCACGATCCTGCGGCTCTACCTGCGCGAGGAGAGCGAATTCACGGTGTCGGAGCTCAGCCGCCGCACCGGCATCCCGAAGGCGTCGGTCTCGCGGATCGCACGCGACCTGGTCGACGAGAGCATCCTCGAGCGCGACGGGGACCACTTCCGCCTCGGGATCCGGCTGTTCGAGCTCGGCCAGCAGGCGAGCCGGACGACGGATCTCAGGCGCGTTGCAGCGCCCTACATGTACGAACTCATGTCGGCCACGAAGCAGACCGTGCACCTCGCGGTCTTGGAGGGCACCGAGGTCGTCTACGTTCACCGGCTCCGCAGCAAGCTCACACCGCCGCTGCCCTCCCGCATCGGCGGTCGACTTCCGGCGCACGCGACCGGTGTCGGGAAGGTGCTGCTCGCGTTCAGGCCGCTGGAGGAACTCGATCGCCTGGGCGATCCCCCTCTCGCGGCGCTCGGGCCGCGCACCATCACCGACCCGGAAGTCCTGCGCAGCGAGCTCCACACGATCCGAATGAACCGACTGTCATACGAGCGGGAGGAGTCGGTCGCGGATGTCGGGTGCGCCGCCTCTCCGGTGCTCGACGCGAACGGCCGCGCCGTCGCAGCCCTGTCGGTATCGGTGCATCTGTCCTCCACGGACCTCACCAAGATGGGACCCGCCGTCGCCGTGGCGGCCCGCGCGCTGTCACGGCAGCTGGGCGCACCGGGCCGGCCGGGCTCGGCGGAGTGAGCCCGGCCGGCGCGAGCAGGATCAGTCGTGCAGGCGCATCGGCGTCTGCATCATCGCCAGGATGCGGTCGACGGGCGTTGCTCCGCGCGCGCGCTTGGTGGCGACACGGTTGCTCCACACCGTCTCGGGACGCGTCTGCAGCAGGAACAGCTCCCGCACGCCGGGTTCGCCGGGACCGAGAGCCCACTCGATGTCCTGCCGAGACCCGAGCCGCTCGTCGACCGACTTGCCCATCCGGGCGATCGCGAGCGCCTCGTCGTCGGTCACGCACGCGACCGCTCGATCCTCGTCCGAGACGATCCGGAGGACGACCTCGTCGGCCTCCGGATCGAGTCGGTACGCCTTCTCCTTCGATCCCACGGCCCTCGACCGGAAGCCGAGGGTCACCCGGTCGACGCCGAAGCTGTCCGGCGTGACTTCGCCCGAGACCAGGCCGAGCCCGAGCCCGTAGGTCGCCTCGACGTAGATCTCCGACGCGTCGCCCGTCGTCGGGTTCAGCGTGAGCATGACGCCCGCGACGCTCGACTCGACCATCTCCTGGACGACGACCGCCATCGAGACCTCGCGCACGTCGACGCCGTTCTTCACGCGGTAGGCGATGGCCTGCGGCGTGAAGAGGCTCGCCCACACCTTCGCGACGTGCTCGACCACGGAGTCGCCGCCGCGGACCCACAGGTAGCTCTCCTGCTGGCCCGCGAACGACGCCTCCGCGGTGTCCTCCGCCGTCGCGCTCGAGCGCACGGCGACCGGTGCGTCGTCGTACCGCCCGTATGCCTCGCGGAGGCCGTCCGCGAGCTCGGGGGAGAGAGGGGTCGAGAGGAAGAGCTCTTCGATCTCCTGCGAGGCCCGCGCCTGTTCCTCGACCGACTCCGCCCCGCTCGAGATCGCCACGATCCGCTCGTCCAGCCCCGTCCGGCGGATGTGGTCGAGGTACGCGCCCGTCGTCACCACGAAGGCCGAGGGCACGGGCGCCTCCAATCCGATCAGCCGGACGAGGCCGACGCCCTTGCCGCCCAGCACTGCCGGGTCGGGCGGGGTGGAGGGGGTCAACCAGATGATCTGCTCGCTCATGTCTTCTCCTCTCAGACCGGCCCGGGCGCTACGCGCGCTCCAGGATGGTCACCAGTCCCGTGTCCCCATCGACCCGTATCCGGTCTCCCGTCTTGATCTTCGTGGTGCCGTTGCCCGTCCCGACGACCGCGGGCAGGCCGTACTCGCGGCTCACGATCGCCGCGTGGCTCATGATGCCGCCGATGTCGGAGACGGCGGCCTGGATCTTGTTGAAGATCGCGCCCCACGCGGGCGCGGTGATCGGGCAGACCAGGATCTCGTCCTGAACGACCTCGCTCAGCTGGCTCGCGTCGCGGATCACGCGTGCGGTGCCCTCTCGCACGCCCGGCGACGCCGGAACGCCCCGCAGCGCATCGGGATCGTCGTCGCCGTCGCCCAGCCAGACCTTGATCCGGTCGGTCGTGATGCCCCACAGCAGCACCGTGAACGGCTCCGAGATCTCATCCGGGATCGGGCCGAGCGCGGGCGGCGGAGTCCAGCCTCGCAGGGCGGCGAGGATCCGCTTGCGGTCCGAGATCTCGGCCTTCCACGGGGTGTGACGCTTGCGCGCGCCGGTCGCCCAGCCGAACACCATCTCGAAGAGCGCCTGGCCGACCTCCCATCGGTTCAGCATGAACACGTCCTCGCGGTCCTCGATGAACCCGCCGGTCACCAGTCGGTCGCCGACGTCGCGCATCTTGTTCCAGAAGATCGTGTGGAACCAGTTCTCGATGTAGAAGTTGTGGTCCTCGACATACGGATCGACGAGCCTCGCGAGGTCGACGTTCTGGTCGAAGATGACGCGTTCCTCGTCGTTGGGCAGCAGATTGCGGTACTCGCTCGTGACCCGCTCGCGGCGGGCGAGGATCTCCTGGGTGGGGCGGTCGATGCTCTCGCCTGCGAGGAGCTTCCCGATGTACCCGGTGAGCGCGACCCACGGGACCGTGAGGTCGTCGACCCACGAACGCTCGTGGTGGTAGAGACCCGTGCCGCCGGAGAAGTTGAACCACGGCTCCTTGGCCGCTTCGAGCCGCGCGATCCACTGGTCGCCCTCGGGCGTCCCCGCGAGCCGCGCGATCGTGGCCTGCGGGTCGTCGGCGCCGTCGGTGAGCTCCTCGTGGATGCCGAGCTCGATCGCGAGACGGGCGAGGGCCTTGATCTCGTCGTCCGGACGGAAGAACAGGATCTCGTTGCCCGCGACCATCTGGACGATCGTCTCGTCCTTGATGCCCGGGAAGGACTCCTTGCAGAAGGTGAGGAGGTTGAGATACGCGGCGTACGCGAGGTTCAGCATCTCGAAGTGGTACTGGTAGGCGAGGAAGATGCTCTCGATCAGCTTGTCGTACGCGCCGATGAGGAGATGCCCGCTGCTGACTCCCGTGGCGCCGGTAACGATCTTCTCGTCTTCGAGCCGCGGGAGATCGGGGATCTCGAGCGCCTCGACCTCGCGGATGACCGCCTCCATCTTCTCCTTCCACTTCTCGAACAGGTCGTCCCAGTTCTCGTAGTAGTAGGTGGCTCGCTCTGCGAACAGCCGCGCCCGCTCACCGATCCATTCGACGTCGCTCACCGCGACGGGACGGATGTACAGGTAGCCGTTGAGGATGCGCTGGTCGATCCCGTATGCGGGCGGCACCGGGAAGATGCGCGAGTTGAACTCGCCGAGGCCCACCCCCCATGCCTCGTGGCTGATCATGTCGAACGGCGGAAGCGCCTCCATGTGATGCATGGAATCCCAGAACCACAGGGTGGCGTCTTCGTCATCACGGTTCTCGGGCGAGAAGCGCATGTACGCGGGGTACATCCGCTCCCAGCCCTCCGCGCCCTCGGCGTCGTCACCGAGGACGGGATCTCGAAACTCTCGATGGTCATGTCTGATAACTCCTTTGTCATCTCTGGATGGGGTGGAAAGGGAAACCGGCGCCGCCCGAAGGCGGCGCCGGTCTCGTCACGCTTTCGTGCGGTAGTCGGTCCGCGCGTAGTCGCTGTAAGGCGCGGGCGCGACGGTGACGCGGATCTCCTTCTGGCGGTGGCTCTCCACGCGGGCCTTGCCCGAGTTCGGCTCCTCGCCCCACAGCAGAGTCAGCTCTCGCCCCTCGACGGCGTACTCGCTGTCGAGGATCGCGACCGAGAGCACCTTCCGGTAGATCGACGCCGCGCCCGGGTATCCCGAGGTCCCGACGTGAACCCCGTCGGCGCGCACCGAGTCGTATCGGAAGGTCGTGTAGCCGGGTCCGCCGGGCAGCTGCAGCATCTTCGCGTTCTCGCCCTCGTTGAACCACGAGCGATAGATCGATGCGACGTCGTCGGGGTTCCAGATCAGCGTGACCTTCTTCTTCCGGGCCGGGACGCCGTCGTCGACCATCCTCTGCAGCGCCTCGCGGCCGATGAAGTCGTGGTCGAACTTCAGCGCTCGGTCGTAGCCGAGCGCGAACGGGGTGAGGTAGTAGTCCTCGACGTTGTCGGAGAAGAAGCTGCCGCCGAGCGGCGCCGTCGCCTCGAACGACCGATCGCTCAGCCAGTCACGGTAGTCGGCGAGCTCGGGGCTCGTGTAGATCGCGGGCAGGACGCCCGGCAGGTATCCCGAGTAGACAGCGGTGGTGAAGTAGGCGTAGGCGCCCGTGCGAGTCATCCCGTGCTTCTCGCCGGCGGCGAGGAGGGCACGCGTGACGACGTCCTTGTCCTCCCACTTGCCGAAGATCTCGTAGCCGGGCTGGCCGACCATGCCGTGCCGGAGGAAGGTGATCTCCCGGCCGTAGACGCTCGCCTGAGACATGTGGAAGAAGCCGAGCTCGGGGAGCTCGCCCCCGAGCAAGTCGCGGACGACGTCGGGCGCGGTGGGTCCCTGCACCTCGTAGCGGAAGTACTCGGGGTCCCCTGCACGCGAGAACGAGGTGCCCTCGCGGCGGAAGCGGAGCCTGTTCGGGGTGATCGCGTACTGATACTCGACCCAGTCCATGACGCCCCACGGGCCGACGAGGATCGCCTTCTCCTCGGAGATGCGGAACAGGATCCCCTGGCCGATGAGGAAGCCATCGGGGGAGCACGCGACGAGCTGCTTCGCGCGGTTGACGCCGAAGTTGGCGAATGTGTTGATGCCGATGCGCGCCAGGAACGGCACGAGGTCCGGCCCTTCGAGCGTGATGGTCACCATGTGGTGACTCTGGTCGAGAAGTCCGCACGTGGTGTGCCACGCGAGCTGCTCCGATTCCCAGTTGGTGTACTCGCGGGGCACCTCGATCGGCACGACCTGCGGGCTCGCCGTCGAATTGCGGAGCAGCTCCACTGGGCTTCCGGCCTTCTTCACGGCCTCGGTCAGCGATCCCATCCGTTTCCTCGTTTCCTCGTTTCGGGACGAGCGGGAGGGTTCGGTCACCGGAGCCTCATCGCTCGACAACGGCGTCCGGGATGGTCCGCGGGCGCCCAACTGGCTCGGGACGTTACTGGAGGCGCGTTCCGTCGTCACGGGCCCGTCTCGCTGATCGATACGGACGGCAAGCGTCTCGCTCATCGGAACATCCGGCGTCTGGCGATCGGACCGGCGGACAGTGGCTCACTGCGGTCGCCCGAGTGGGCGGGCGCCGATATGCAGAGCGGGTGCGGAGCCTCAGCGCCCGTTGGCCGCCTGCTCGTGGTGGTGGATGACCTCGGCGACGACGAAGTTGAACCACTTCTCGGCGAAGGCGGGATCGAGGTCGGCGTCCAGGGCCAGCCGGCGGAGCCGGGCGACCTGGTGCTCCTCGCGGGCGGGATCGGAGGGGGGCATCTCGTGGGTGGCCTTGAGCACGCCGACCTGCTTCGTGCACCGGAACCGCTCGGCCAGCATGTACACCAGCGCCGCGTCGATGTTGTCGATGCTCGCGCGCAGCCGGAGCAGCTCGGCGCGCGCCTCCTCGTTCCCGGTCACCGATTCGCTCACGGTGTCGAGGGTACCGGGCCCGACCGCCCTAGAGTGTGACCATGACCGACCCCGCGCCCCCCGCGCACCCCTCCTCGTCGTCGGGGATCCGCTCGTTCTGGGCGAAGATCGACCGCCCCTTCACCGTGGGCTTCACCCTCACCCTCGGCGGTCTCGCGGCACTTCTCCTGGGGCTCGCGGCCAGCAACCTCGCCACCGTGATCATCTACATCGTGCTGGCACTCTTCGCCGCGCTGGGTCTCGAGCCCGTCGTCGACTGGCTTATGAACCGCGGCGTCAAGCGCGGATGGGCCATCGCAATCGTCTTCCTCGGCGTCGCCGTCGTCCTCGTCGGCATCCTGTGGCTCGTGATCCCCACGGTCGTGGAGCAGATCTCTCAGTTCATCCGCGACATCCCGGGGCTCGTCACCGCCGCCGAGCAGTCGGAGTGGTTCGCCTTCCTGCAGGCGCAGTTCGGCGCCGCCGTGCCCGACATCGTCAACAACATCGAGTCGTTCCTCACCGACCCCGGTAACATCGCCGCGATCGGCGGCGGCGCGGTGCAGGTGGGCATCTCGATCGTGTCGGGCATCTCGGGCGCGTTCATCACCCTCGTCCTGACGCTCTATTTCATCGCTTCGATGCCGGCGATCAAGCAGGCCTTCTACCGCCTCGCGCCCGCGCGCAACCGCCCGGGCCTGGAGACGATGACCGAGCAGATCACCGGCTCGATCGGCGGATACCTCATCGGCATGGTCGTGCTCGCGATGGCGAACGCGATCTTCGCGTTCATCCTGCACCTCATCCTCGGGCTGCCGTTCCCGGCGCTCATGGCCGTCGTGGCCTTCCTCATCACGCTGATCCCGCTCATCGGACCGGTGCTCTACTGGATCATCGCGAGCGTGATCGCGCTCTTCTCCGACCCCGTCACGGCCCTCATCTTCGCGGGCCTGTACCTGGCGTACATACAGGTCGAGGCATACGTGCTGACGCCGCGGGTCATGAACCGCACGATCGAGATCCCGGGCGCGCTCGTGGTGATCGGCGCGCTCGTCGGCGGCACGCTGCTCGGGCTGATCGGCGCCCTCGTCGCGATCCCGGTCTCGGCATCCATCCTGCTGATCATCAAGCAGGTCTGGGTACCGCGGCAGGACGCCAAAGTCTGACGGGCATCGTCGGAGGGCTCAGGGGCGTGCGGGCAGCAGCCGCGTCGGCGACGGCGCCGCGGTGCGATGGCGCACGCGCCCGGGCACGCCGGTGCGGATGTCGAGGCTCATCGACACCACGTCGTTGGAGCGCTGACCGGCCACGAGCAGCGTGTCGCGCACCACGAGGTGATGGCGCGGCCAGTCGACCCCGGCATCGACGAGGGCCACCGGGGCGAGCGACTCGCCACCGCCCCGCACGCGCAGCACGGCGATCGTGTTGCTGCCCCTCAGGCCCGCATAGACGTACTCCCCGTCGCGGGAGAGCGTGATCTCGGCGCCGGTGTCGTCGGGGAGGGATGCCGCGGATGCCGCGGCTCCCGCGACGAGCCGCCACCGTCCCGTCTCGTCGGCCGCGAGCACGAACACCTCGCGTGAGAACTCCGTCACGACGTAGACATGGCCGCTCGGGTGCCACACGAGGTGCCGCGGTCCCGAGCCCGCGGGCAGGACGACCTCGTGGTCGGCGCGCAGCCCGTCGGTGCCGCGGCGCCAGATGCGCACGAGGTCGAAGCCGAGGTCGGTCGTCGCGATGCGCCCGTCAGGGAGGAACAAGCTGGCGTGGGCCCGCGAGACGCGCTCCTGCGTCTGCGGGGAGCCGGGATGATCCGCGGGCTCGTCGATCGCGGGGACGAGGTGCGCGTACTCCTCCCCTGCGGCCTCGCGCAGGGCGCGGACGGCGGCGCGCAGGTCGATGTCGGCGGGGCCGGTGGATGCCGCGGCATCCGCCCGATCGGCGCGTTCCGGCGCATGCGGATCCGTCGCGGCGGCGGCCGCCGCGATATCGCCGGGCGCTCCCTCGGGGGAGAGGGCCACGCGCACGACGCGGCCGTCGCCCCAGCACGTCGCGACGAGGAACCCGGCATCCGGCGACACGGCGACGTGACAGACGGCCTCGCCCACCTCGACCGGGCGGCCGAGCGGCGCGAGGCTCGCCTCGTCCGTGCGGCGGAAGGCCTGCACGCGGCCCTCGCTCTCGAGGGCCGCGTAGACGACGTCGCGCACGGGGTGCGCGGCCAGCCACGACGGGGACTCGGCGCGCGCCGCCGTGCCGACGAAACCGAGCGGGCCGCCCGCCGTCCCGGCATCCGCCTCACCGGCCGCGAGCACCCCGATGCCCTCGGCGGCGGAGTCCATCGCCGCGCCCCAGCCGCCGAGCCAGAGCAGCACGGTCAGTCCAGCAGATCGTGGCGCACGACGACGGCGTCGCGGGCCGCCCCGACGCCGATCACCGAGATGCGCGTGCCGCTCATCTTCTCGAGGGCGAGCACGTAGTCCTGAGCGGCGACCGGCAGGTCCCCGAACGCCCGGGCGCCGGTGATGTCTTCCTTCCACCCGGGGAAGTACTCGAGGATCGGCTTGGCGTGGTGGAAGTCGGTCTGGTTGACGGGCACCTCGTCGAACCGCTCCCCGTCGACGTCGTAGGCGACGCACACCGGAATCTGATCGAGCCCCGTGAGGATGTCGAGCTTCGTGAGCACGAGATCGGTGATCCCGTTGATGCGGGTCGCGTAGCGCGTGATGGGTGCGTCGTACCAGCCCACGCGCCGCGGACGACCGGTGGTGGTGCCGAACTCGAACCCGCGCGAGCGGAGCCAGTCGCCGCTCTCGTCGAACAGCTCGGTGGGGAACGGGCCCGACCCGACGCGGGTCGTGTAGGCCTTGACGATTCCCACGATGCGGTCGATGCGATTGGGGCCGATGCCCGAACCGGTCGCCGCGCCACCGGCCGTGGCCGAGGACGAGGTCACGAACGGGTAGGTGCCGTGATCGACGTCGAGCATCGTCGCCTGTCCGCCCTCGAAGACGACGACCTCGCCGGCGTCCAGCGCCTCGCTGAGCAGGAGACCGGTGTCGGCGACGATCGGGCGCACGCGCTCGGCGTAGGAGAGCAGATCCTCCACGATCTCGTCGACGGTGATCGCGCGGCGGTTGAAAACCTTGACGAGGAGGTGGTTCTTCTGGTCGAGGGCGCCCTCGACCTTCTGCCGGAGGATGTTCTCGTCGAAGAGATCCTGCACGCGGATGCCGACGCGGTTGATCTTGTCGGCGTACGCGGGACCGATGCCCCGGCCCGTCGTGCCGATCTGACGCTTGCCGAGGAAGCGCTCGGTGACCTTGTCGAGCGTGCGGTGGTACTGCGTGATGATGTGCGCGTTCGCGCTGATCCTCAGGCGCGAAGTGTCCACGCCGCGGGCGTGGAGCGCCTCGAGCTCGTAGAAGAGCACCTCGAGATCGACGACGACGCCGTTGCCGATGACGGCGTTGACGCCGGGCGAGAGGATGCCGGAGGGCAGCAGGTGCAACGCGTACTTCTCGTCGCCGATCACGACGGTGTGACCGGCGTTGTTGCCGCCGTTGAACTTGACCACCCAGTCGGTGCGCTCGCCGAGCAGATCGGTGGCCTTGCCCTTGCCCTCGTCGCCCCACTGGACGCCGACGATGACGATTCCTGGCATGTGGAGGGCTCCTCATGGGTGGGGGACGGGCGCAGAACGCGCTTGTCGATCCTACCGGGCCAGTATTCTTGGCCCGTCGTCGACGAGCAGGAGGGTCATGTTCTACCCCGTCGTGCGCATCATCGTCGCGCTGGCCGGCGTCGCCGCCGTCTTCGCACAGTTCGAGCGTTCCTTCTCCCTCGCGCTCGTGAGCACGACGCCCTACGGGTCCGACCTCCCCACGATGGTCGCGAACTTCTTCAGCTTCTTCACGATCCAGTCCAACCTCGCCACCGCCGTGACGCTGGTGGTGGGCGCCGTCTGGGCCATCCGGCACCGGCACGATCGCCTGCAGGAGCCGCGGTGGTTCGCGGTCCTGCTCACGTGCGTCGCGACCTACATGATCGTCACCGGGGTGGTCTACAATCTCCTGCTGCGCGGCATCGAGCAGGCGCCGGGCGCGGTCGTCGGCTGGTCGAACGAGATCCTCCACGTGTGGATCCCCGTGTTCATGCTCGTGGACGCGCTGGTCGGGTACCGTCGGCGCGCGCTCGGCTGGTCGGCCGCCGGGATCGTGGCGATCTACCCCGTCGTGTGGGCGCTCTACACGCTCGCTCGCGCCCCCTTCATCACGAACCCGGGCACCGGGGTCCCGTACTGGTATCCGTATCCTTTCCTCGACCCGAACGCCGTCGCGGGCGGATACCTCGGCGTGACCGCCTACGTGGTCGGCATCGCGGTGGGGATCATCGTGGTCGCGACAGGGGTGATCGCGATCGGACGCTGGCGCGCGGCGGCGGCCGCGGCATCCACCCCCGGGCCGGTCCGCTCGCGGCCGGGGAGCACCGCGCGCGATCACTAGACTTGAGCGCATGTCGAAGGTCCTTCAGTCCCTCCCCGTCGGCGAGCGCGTCGGCATCGCTTTCTCGGGGGGCCTGGACACCTCCGTCGCCGTCGCCTGGATGCGTGACAAGGGCGCCGTCCCCTGCACGTACACGGGCGACCTCGGCCAGCCCGACGAGCCGGACATCGAGGCGATCCCCGGCCGGGCCCTCGAGTACGGCGCCGAGATCTCGCGCCTGATCGACGCGAAGGCCCCGCTCGTCGAGGAGGGCTTCGTCGCCCTGGCGTGCGGCGCGTTCCACATCCGCTCGGGCGGGAAGACCTACTTCAATACGACCCCGCTCGGTCGTGCCGTCACGGGCACCCTCCTCGTGCGCGCCATGAAGGAGGACGGGGTCGACATCTGGGGCGACGGCTCCACCTACAAGGGCAACGACATCGAGCGGTTCTACCGCTACGGCCTCCTCGCCAATCCCCGCCTGCGCATCTACAAGCCGTGGCTCGACGCAACCTTCGTCACGGAGCTCGGCGGCCGCACCGAGATGAGCGAGTGGCTCGTCGCCCACGGCTTCCCGTACCGCGACTCCGCCGAGAAGGCGTACTCGACCGATGCGAACATCTGGGGCGCGACGCACGAGGCCAAGACCCTCGAGCACCTCGACGTCTCGCTCGAGACCGTCGAGCCCATCATGGGCGTGCGCTTCTGGGACTCCTCGGTCGCGATCGCGACCGAGGACGTCACGATCACTTTCGAGGCCGGCCGGCCGGTGGCCATCAACGGCGTCGAGTACGGCGACCCCGTCGCTCTCGTGCGCGAGGCGAACACGATCGGCGGACGCCACGGCCTCGGCATGAGCGACCAGATCGAGAACCGCATCATCGAGGCGAAGTCGCGCGGCATCTACGAGGCGCCGGGAATGGCCCTGCTGTTCATCGCCTACGAGCGCCTGGTCAACGGCATCCTCAACGAAGACACCCTCGCGACCTACCACGCGCAGGGCCGTCGCCTCGGACGCCTCATGTACGAGGGCCGCTGGCTCGACCCCCAGTCGCTCATGCTGCGCGAGTCGATCCAGAAGTGGGTCGGCTCGACGATCAACGGCTCGGTCACGCTGCGCCTGCGCCGCGGCGACGACTACACGATCCTCGACACGACGAGTCCCAACCTCTCCTACGCGCCGGAGAAGCTGTCGATGGAGCGGGTGGGGGATGCCGCGTTCGGTCCGATCGACCGCATCGGCCAGCTCACGATGCGCAACCTCGACATCGCGGACTCCCGCTCGCGCCTCGAGCAGTACGCGGGTCTCGGCCTCATCGGCGGGGCCACGGGAGCGCTCGTCGGGCAGATCTCCGCGGGGGGAGCCGACGACATCATCGAGAGCGCGACGCCGCACGACGCGGACCGCGACGCGCTCGCGGACGCCGTGGAGGGCGCCTCGGAGAGCGCGGCCTTCGACGCCGGCACCGACTGACCCGGCCCGCGGGAGGGGAAGGACTCAGCGGAAGGGCGCCGTCACCGTATTGCGGTGATATTCGAACACGATGCTCGTTCGCGTCGAGGCGACGCTCTGCTGCGCCGACAGATGCTCGACCACGAACTCCCTCATCTGAGACGTTCCCTCGACCGCGATGTGCACGAGGAAGTCGTCGGTCCCGCCGACGAACCACACCTGCAGCACCTGCGGCAGACGTCGCACGTCGTCCGCGAACGCGCGGATGCTGCCGGCCCGCGCCCCGGGTCGCAGCGTCACCCCGATGATCGCTTGCAGCCCCTTGCCGAGCGCCCGCTGATCGACGGCCGCATGGAAGCCCGTGATCACCCCCCGCTCGACCAGGGAGCGCACGCGCGCGTGCACGGTCGAGGGGGCGAGGCCGAGGGCTGCGGCGAGATCGACGTTGGTGATGCGGCCGTCGGCGGCGAGGATGCGGATGATCTCGACATCCACGGCATCCACCGTGAATGACCGTAGATAATTCGGCAACCCGGCGTGTGCTCCGTCATCCATGCACCGAAGCCTACGGGGAAGGCCGCCCGGCCGAATGTCTTTCGCGCGCAGTGGCCGAACGGGGGCGCGCCTGCGAACCTGGAGCTCGCATCGGGTCACCCAGCGAGGGAGCAGCATGAGGATCGGCATCCCCACCGAGATCAAGAACGGCGAGTACCGGGTCGCCATCATGCCCGCGGGCGTGGATGCGCTCGCGGCGCACGGGCACACCGTCCTGGTTCAGGCGGGGGCGGGCCTGGGTGCGGGCGTCCGCGACGAGGACTTCGCCGCCGCGGGCGCGATCATCGTGCCGGATGCCGCCGATGTGTGGCACGACGCGGAACTCGTGACGAAGGTGAAGGAGCCGGTCGCCGCCGAGTACGGCTACCTGCGCGAGGACCTCGCCCTCTTCGCGTACCTGCACCTCGCCGCCGACCGACCCCTCACCGAAGCCCTCTGCGCCGCGGGAACGACGGCGATCGCGTACGAGACGGTGCAGGCGGGTGATCGGAGCCTGCCCCTGCTGACGCCCATGAGCGAGATCGCCGGTCGGCTCTCCGTCATCGTCGGCGCGCAGACGCTCATGCGCCCCGCGGGCGGACGGGGGACGCTCGTCGGCGGCGTGGCGGGCGTGCCCCGCGCCGAGGTCGTCGTGATCGGCGGCGGGGTCGCCGGCGAGAGCGCCATCGTGAACGCCCTGGGACTCGGCGCGGGCGTGACCGTCATCGACGTGTCCCTGCCCCGGTTGCGCGAGCTCGAGAAGCGCTACGGCACGGCGCTGCAGACCCGCGTCTCGAGCCGCTACGAGATCGCCGAGCAGGTGCGGCGCGCCGATCTCGTCGTCGGCGCCGTCCTGGTTCCGGGGGCGGCCGCGCCGCGCCTGGTGGCCGACGACACGGTGGCGGCGATGAAGCCGGGGTCCGTGCTGGTGGACATCGCGATCGACCAGGGCGGATGCTTCGAGGGTTCCCGCCCCACGACCCACGACGCCCCGACCTTCGCCGTGCACGACTCCCTCTACTACTGCGTCGCGAACATGCCGGGCGCCGTCCCGGTGACGTCCACCCGTTCCCTCACGGGTGCCACCCTGCCGTACCTGCTGGCCCTGGCCGACCGCGGCGTCGACCGCGCCCTGCACGCCGATCCTGCTCTCGCAGCCGGCCTGAACACCCGCGCGGGCGCCATCGTGAACGCCGCGGTCGCGGCGGCGTTCGGCCTTCCCGCCGACGGCTGACGCGCGGGATCATCTCGGCCGCGCGCCGCAGCCCGACAACACTCCGGAGACAACCGCGTCCGCGCCGTCGGCCTCCCCGGAACGACGGGGTCCGCGTCCCGCGCAGAGCATACTTCTCCGGAGTGTTGTCCGCTGCGGTCACGCGGGCGCCCGCCCAGGTCCGGACGGACGGGCTCAGCCGCCGGCGGCGGGCGGCGTCTCCTTCGACTCCCGCAGCTCGTCGACATGCAGCCCGCGCTCGTCGAAGGTGCCGTTGCGATACGCGGCGCGGGCGACCATGTGCGCCGACAGGGGGGCAGTAGCGAGCTGGAACACCACGACCGGCACGAGGAATGCGAGCGCCGCCCACGAGCGCAGCGACAGCGCGACGGCGATGCAGATGAGGATGAGGCCGAGCACCTGCGGCTTCGTCGCGGCGTGGAGACGGCTGGGTACGTCACGGAAGCGCAGCAGGCCGATCGAGGCCGTGAGGCACAGCACCGCACCGATGAACACCAGCACGATCGCGGCGCCGTCGAGCACCGCCGGCAGGTCGAAGACCACGTCATCCGTCATCGCGGGTTGTCCCTTCTGGCGACGAAGCGGGCGACCGAGATGGATCCGAACACCCCGGCGGCGGCGATGATAAGCAGCAGCGTAAGGCTGCGGGTGTGGTGGTTGATGACCATCTCGGCCCCGATGATGCACATCACCTCGGTGAGGAGGACATCGGCGGCCACGACGCGGTCGAGGATGGACGGGCCGCGCACGATGCGGACGAGCGCGAGCAGGGCCGCCGCGACGAACAGCACGAGGATGACGATGATCACGACGCTCACGTGGGAGCCCCTCCCTTCCGCGGTGTGTCGATGCCGCTGCGACGGATGAGCTCGAGCTGCCCCCGGGAGCCGACGGCGCGGACGATGCGCGCCTCCCACCCGAGGACGGCACGACGCTGCTTCTCGACGTCCGCGTCGGAGTCCACCCCGATGACATGCAGGTAGAGCACGCGGCGTTCGCGGTCCGCCTCGACGATGAGCGATCCCGGGATGAGCGACGCGGTCACGCCCGTGTGGGTCATGATGAGGTCGTCGTCCACCCGCAGGGGCACGGCGATGATCGCCGTGCCCGGCAGCTTTCGCGGATCGAGGACCTGCCACGCCACCAGCAGCGAGCCGCGCACGAGCGCCGCGAGGAACGTGACGACGAAGACGAGCCCGTACCAGACGTTGACCCGCCCCGACAGCTCGACGGGAGGCAGCCGGAACACGCGGGTGACGACGACGGCCACGGCGAGCCCCGTGATGAAGGCGAGCACGGTGAACTGCCCCCACAGCAGCATCCACAGGGCGATCAGCCACAGGAAGAAGGGCAGCTGGACCCAGAGGGTGCTGCGGTGCGTGCGCGGAGAGCCGCTCATTGCTCGGCCTCCTCATTCAGCTGTGTGATGACCACGGGCTGCGCCAGGCCTTCACCGGCTCGCATGCAGATCTCGAGCAGCGGACCGGCGAAGACGGTCAGCGCCACGGTCGCTGACACCATCAGGGCGGTCGCCCCCGTCATGATCCGCGGCGTGACCCGACGGCCCGTCTCGACGCCGGCGGCCGGCGCATCGCCCAGGTAGGCGATGCGCGCCTCGGTCTCGGCGGAGTCGTCCTCCTCGCGCCAGAAGGCGAGGTTCCACGCCCGCATCAGGGCGTACAGGGTCAGCAGCGAGGTCACGATGCCGCCCACGATCAGCACCATCATGACCGGCGTGCCCACCTCCGCGGCGGCTTCGAAGAGGGCGAACTTGCCGATGAAGCCCGAGAACGGCGGCAGGCCGCCGAGGTTGACCGCGGGGATGAAGAAGAGAACCGCGATGACGGGGGCGGCACGCATGAGCCCCTTCACGCGAAGGATCGACGTGCTGCCGGCGCGACGTTCGACGAGCCCCACGGCGAGGAACAGGGTCGTCTGCACGATGATGTGGTGGACCATGTAGTAGATCGTCGCGCCGTAGGCCTCGGGAGTCGCGATGGCGAGCCCGAAGATCATGTAGCCGACGTGGCTCACGAGCGTGAACGACAGGATCCGCTTGAGCTCCGCCTGGGCGACCGCGCCGAGCACGCCGACGATCATCGTCGCCAGCGCGATGACCATGAGCAGCATGTTGACGTCGGAACCGGGGAAGAGCTGGGTCTCGGTGCGGATGATGGCGTAGACGCCCACCTTGGTGAGCAGGCCGGCGAACACCGCCGTCACCGGCGCCGGCGCCGTGGGATAGGAGTCGGGCAGCCAGAAGGACAGCGGGAAGACGGCCGCCTTGATCGCGAACGCGACGAGCAGCAGCAGGTGCAGGACCATCTGCACCTCGCCGGGGAGCTCGGCCATGCGATCGGCGATCTGCGCCATGTTGACCGTGCCGAGCGCGCCGTAGATCACGGCGATCGCCGACAGGAAGAGGATCGACGACACGAGCGAGACGACGATGTAGACGACGCCCGCGCGGATGCGGGACTCCGTGCTGCCCAGGGTTATCAGCACGTACGACGCCACGAGCAGGATCTCGAAGCCCACGTAGAGGTTGAAGAGGTCGCCCGCGACGAACGCCGTGAAGATCCCGGCCGAGAGGATCAGGTACGAGGGATAGAAGATCGACACCGGCGTCTCCTGGTCGCCGTCGGCGGCACCCTGACCGACGGAGAACAGCAGGACGGCGATCAGCACGATGCTCGAGACCAGCACCAGAAGCGCCGCCAGGCGGTCGACGTAGAGCACGATGCCGATGGGAATCGGCCACCCCCCGACCGATACCGCGATCGGGGCCCCCTGGTCCACCGTCGCCAGCAGCACGCTCGCGATCACGACGACGAGCGAGAGCGTTACCACCGACACGGCCACCTGCAGGCGCGGGCGGCGTCCGAAGATCAGCGTGACCGCCGCTCCGAGGAACGGCAGCGTGACGAGCAGCGGGATGAGGGCGCTCATGACCGCTCCCCCTCTTCGTCGCGACCGACGTAGGGCCGGTCCGTCGGGGCGTCGTCGTGCAGCGCGGAGAAGTCACGGCTGTGCAGCACCGTGATGGGCGCCGTGTCGACGCCGACGAAGTCGGTGGATGCCTCGGCATCCGCGCCCTCGTCCATGCCCTCGTCGGTGTCGGGCGTCCGCTCGCGCAGGGCGATGTCGGTCTCGTCGTCGACGACCGTATCGGCCGTGCCCAACTGCCACGAGCGGTAGATCAGCGCGAGCAGGAAGGCCGACACGGCGAAGGTGATGACGATCGCCGTGAGCGTGAGCGCCTGCGGCAACGGATCGGAGACGCCCTCGGTGCCGTAGAACGGCGCGGCACCCGGCGCGCCGAGCACGATCAGCAGCAGCAGGTTCGCGGCGTTGCCCAGCAGCAGGAAGCCGATCAGGACGCGCGTGAGGCTGCGCTCCAGCATCGCGTAGACGCCGCACGCGAAGAGCGCACCCATGATCACGATGAGGACGAGCGAGACATCCATCAGACGCTCACCTCCTGCCGGCGGGCCGACTGCGCCTGCCGGTCGACCTCGGCACCGAGGCTGCGCAGCACGTCGAGCACGAGGCCGATGACGACCAGGTAGACCCCGACGTCGAAGATCGTCGTCGTGACGAACTCCACGTGGCCGAGCAGCGGCAGCTCGCCCTCCCAGTACGTGCTCGTGAGGGGGGCCGCACCGAAGAAGAGGGGGACGATGGCGCAGCTGACGGCGATCGTCATGCCGACGCCGAGGAGCATTCCGGCGTCGGTGGGCGCCGCCACCCCGAGTTCGTACCGGCCTCCCGCGACGTAGCGCATGACGAGCGCCATGCCCGCGACCAGCCCGCCCGCGAAGCCTCCACCGGGGAGGTTGTGGCCGGCGAACAGAAGATCGATCGAGACGACGATGATCGAGTGGAAGAGCACCCGCACGACGACCTCGAGGATGAGCGACCGGCTCTCCGGCCGCAGTCGCTGCCCGCCGAGCAGCCACGTGCGCGGCTGCGTCGGGGTCGCTCCGGTCTGGGGGCGCGGCCCGTCGACCGTCTCGACGAGCGGACGCCGGGAACGGCGGCGAGGCGCGACGGGAAGACCCGAGGTGAGGGACTGCAGGTTGTCCGAGCGGTTGGTGACGAAGACGAGGGATGCCACACCCGTCGCCGCGAGGATGAGCACCGACAGCTCGCCCATCGTGTCCCACCCGCGGATGTCGACCAGCGCGACGTTGACGACGTTCTGGCCGTAACCGATCTCGTAGGCCAGCTCGGGCCACGGCTCCGAGATCGGAACGTGGATCCGGGCGCCGGTCGCGATGATCGCGATCATCGCCATCGTCGCGCCGACGGCGAGAGCGAGCACGCCGCGGAAGATGGGCGCGACGGAGGCGTTGTGATCGCCCATGCGGGCCGGGAGCCGGCGCAGCACGAGGGCGAAGGCCACGAGTGTCACGGTCTCGATCAGCACCTGCGTGAGCGCGAGGTCGGGCGCCCCGCTCGTGGCGAAGAGGACGACCATCCCGAGCCCCGTGCCCGAGACGAGCACGACGCCCGAGAAGCGCTTGCGCGCCCGCACCGCGAAGATGCCGGCGGCGATCATGACGGGGGCGACGAGCAGCTGCCACGGCGACTGCCAGGCCTCCAGCTGGGCGCGCCACGTCGGAGAGGCGAGGATGACGGTGCCTTCGGCGGCCACCAGGACGACGAAGATCGTGCCGACGTAGATCGGGAGCGAGCCGCGCTGCGTGAAGGTCGTGGTGATGACGGAGAGCCGGTCGACCGTTCGCAGCGCCATGTTGTAGATGTCGGCGGCCGTGACGGGCAACGCCCGCGTGCGTCGGTCGAAGCCGACTCGCAGGGCGAGCCAGAAGACCACGGCCCCCACGATCAGCGTGCCGAGGGAGAGGAAGAGCGCCGGCTCTAGACCGTGCCAGAGCGCGAGATGGTAGGCGTACTCGGGCGCGGCGACGCCGGCCGGCGCGGCGGGCGCGGTGTCGGCGTAGGGCGTGAGGGCGACGTCCAGCCAGGGGGCGGCGAATCCGCCGGCGAGCGTAAGGGCCGCGAGCGCGACGGGCGCGGAGAGGAAGCCGAGGGGCGGGTCCGGCCACGCCGTCGGGGCGACCCCGCGCTTGGTCGCGAAGGCGCCCCAGAGGAAGCGGAGTCCATAGGCCGCCGTCAGCGCCGATCCGAGGACCACGCCGATGAGGGCGACCAGTCCCCACGCGTCCCCCGCCGTCGCGGCATCCAGCAGGGCCGTGAGCGCGCCCTCCTTCGCGACGAAGCCGAGCGTGGGTATCACCCCGGCCATCGAGGCGATGGCGACGGCAGACGTGATGGCGAGGGTGGGCGCCTGCCGCCACAGGCCCGACAGCTCGTCGACATCGCGCGTGGACAGCTGGCGGTCGATGACTCCCACGACGAGGAAGAGGCAGGACTTGAAGAGGGCGTGGGCGAGCAGCAGCGCGAGCCCGGCGAGCGCGGCGTCCCTCGTGCCCAAGCCCAGGACGACCGTGAGGAAGCCCAGCTGGCTGACCGTCCCGAACGCGAGGATGCGCTTCAGGTCGCGCTCGCGGAGCGCCTGGAAGCCCCCGAGCAGCATCGTGAAGACGCCGAGGCCGATGACGAGCGGCCGCCAGACCGGTGCGTCCGCGAAGACGGGAGCCAGCCGGGCGATGAGATAGATGCCCGCCTTCACCATCGCCGCGGCGTGCAGGTAAGCGCTGACGGGGGTGGGTGCGGCCATCGCGCCCGGCAGCCAGAAGTGGAACGGGAAGATGGCGGACTTGCTGAGGGCGCCGACGAGCAGCAGCACGAGGGCGGCGTCGATCACCGGTCCGGCGGGCGCCAGGGACAGGATCGTGGAGAGGCTCGACGTGCCCGTGTCGACGACGATCAGCACGACCCCGATCAGCATGACCAGTCCGCCCAGGGTCGTCACCAGGAGCGCCTGGAGGGCCGAGCGGCGGCTGCCAGCGCGCCGGTGGTAGTAGCCGATGAGAAGGTACGAGAGAACGCTCGTGATCTCCCAGAACATCACGAGCACGACGATGTCGTCGGTCAGCACCAGCCCGTACATCGCGCCCGCGAAGGCCAGCAGGACGGCGGAGAACTGCCCGAGCCCCTCCGTCTTCCCTCGGAAGTACCAGCGGCAGTAGAGCATGACCAGCGCCCCCACGCCGGTGACGACGAGCGTCATGATCCAGCCGAGCACGTCCATCCGCATCGAGATCTGGATATCGAGCGTGGGGATCCAGTGATATGTCTCGAACGGAATACCGCCCGCAATCACCTCCGGACCCAGCACCACGGCGTGGGCGAACGCGCCGGCCGTGATGAGCGCCGACACGTAGAACGCTCGCGCCCCCATCCAGCGGACGAGCACCGGCATCAGCAGCGGCGTCAGGCAGAACAGCGCGAGGATCAGCAGCATGGGCGTCTCCTCGGTCTCGTCGGCCCGGCGGTGGCTCGGGGCGGGCGTCGTCCTCCCATCCTACGGGACCGCCCGCAGGCGCCCCGCCCTCGGGTCGAGGCGGGGCCGGGACTCAGCCGCGCGGAGGAGCGGTCGTATTGCCCGCGCGGAACGCGCAGGTGAACCGGATCGAGGGCGCCACGTCGCCCGCCAGCATCCGCGCCACCGCCTTACCGGCGGCGCGGCCCTTCGCGGCGGCGGGCTGCTCCAGCGTGGTCAGCACATAGGGCGCGAAGCCGTCGAGCCGCACGCCATCGAAGCCCGTGACGCTCAGGTCCTCCGGAATCCGCAGCCCGCGCTGGACGGCGGCGCGGATGACTCCCGCCGCGAGCAGATCGCTCTGCGCGATGACCGCGGTGGGCGCATCGCCCGGTTCGGTGCCGAGGATGACGCGGGCGGCCTCCACACCCGCATCGATCGTGCTTTCCCGCGCCGCGAACACCGCGGCATCCGGATACACGTCGCGCGCACCCGCGAGCCTGTCGCGCGTCACGTCGACGACGGGTCGCTCCCGCGAGGCGTCGTGCCACCCCGCCACCCGTTCGGCCGTCCAGGGCAGGGTGAGGATCGTCACGCGCTCGTGCCCGAGCGTGCGCAGGTGACTGGCGGCCTGCCGCTGCGCCTCCGTGTTGTCGAGCTCGATGCGCGGGATCCCGTCTCCCGCATCCCCCTCGATCACCACGACGGGGATGCCGCGACGGCGCACCGTGTCGAGCGACTGCGTGAGGCGTCCGCTGCATCCGACCAGCACGACGGCGTCGACGGGGGCCGTCTCGAGCGACGCGGGCGGTGGGCCGTCGATCGTCTCCGCCGGGGCATCGTCCCGCAGCAGCAGCAGTCCGGCACCCAGGGGCGCGACCCCCTCGGCCAGGCCGTCCATCATCACGGTGTTGACCGGATCGAGGAAGGCGCTGCCGAGGCGCCCCTCGAAGACGACGCCGACGACGCCGCTGCGACCGCGCCGCAGCGACGCCGCGCGGGGGTCCGGACCCGTGTAGTCGAGTTCGCTCGCCGCGGCGAGCACTCGATCACGGGTCGCGTCGCTCACCCTGCCGCGGCCACTGAAGACCAGGGACGCGGTCGACGGGGACACGCCTGCGGCCTGTGCCACGTCGGCGATCGTCGGGCGTCTTGACGCCATGATTCCTCCGTCGAGCGGATCGCGCCGGGATCGGGGTGCGGTTCCTCGATGGTAGCCCCCTTCGGCGCAGGTATCGAATCGATTCGATATACTGGCGCGGTGAGCACCGCTTCCCCCCTCGCTGAGACGACCCTGCGCCGGTGGCGCCTGGCGATCTTCGCGATCTTCACGGCCAGCGGCCTCTCGATCGCCACCTGGGCGTCGCGGGTGCCCGCGATCAAGGACGCCCTCGGCATCGACAACATCCAGGTCGGTCTCATGCTCCTGATGGCGGGCATCGCCTCGATCGCGGGACTCTCGCTCAGCTCCGTCATCCTCGCCCGCTTCGGTGCCCGGCGCGGGATGCTCGGCGCGATGCTCACCTTCGGCGCGGGCGTCGCCACCATCGGCATCGGCACCGACCTCGTGCCGTCCTACGCCGTCGTCGTGCTCGGGCTGGTCCTCTTCGGCCTCGGCAACGGGGCAGTGGACGTGATGATGAACGTCGAGGGCGCGGCCATCGAGAAGCAGGTGCAGAAGACGATTCTGCCGCTCTTCCACGCCTTCTTCAGCTTCGGGACCGTGATCGGGGCCGGCATCGGGGCCCTCGCAGCCGCCACGGGCACCGGCGTCCTCGCACACACGCTCGCGATCGCGGCGGTGATCGGCGCGATCGCCCTCGTCAGCATCGCGCAGGTCCCCCCGCGCGCAGCCACGATGGATCCCGACGCCCCCGACGACCCGGCCGCGCCGCAGGGGTGGCGCGCACGGCTTGATGTCGCGCTCTCCGCGTGGCGCGAGCCGCGCACCTATGCGCTCGGGCTGGTCATGCTGGGCATGTCGTTCGCCGAGGGCGGGGCCAACGACTGGCTCGCGCTCGGCGTCGTGGAAGGACACGGCGGCGAGGAGGCCCTGGGAGCCGTCGGGCTCGCCGTCTTCTCCGTGAGCATGACCGTCGTGCGGTTGTTCGGCGGCCCGCTGGTCGACCGCTTCGGCCGTGTCGCCGTGCTGCGCGTGCTCGCTCTCACCTCGGCCCTCGGGCTCCTCCTCTTCATCCTCGCGCCGACGGTGCCGCTGGTGTTCGTCGGCGCGGCGCTGTGGGGGGCGGGCACGTCGCTGGGATTCCCCCTCGGCATGTCCGCAGCCGCGGACGACCCGGCGCGCGCGGCGGCGCGGGTGAGCGCCGCGGCCACGATCGGCTATGTCGCGTTCCTGTGCGGCCCTCCGATCCTCGGCCTCATCAGCGAGCACGTCGGGCTGCTCAACACCCTGTACGTGGTCGTCGCGCTCATCGTGGTGTCGGGCTTCGCCTCGGGGGCCGCGCGTCCCCTCGCGGGCAGCGCCGCCGACACGTCCCCCCGTCGCCGACGGCGCCGTTAGGCTCGTGCGGTGCGCCTCGTCATCGCCCGCTGCTCCGTCGATTACTCCGGTCGTCTGAGTGCCCACCTCCCGCTCGCCACGCGTCTGCTGATGCACAAGAGCGACGGCAGCCTGCTCGTGCACTCCGACGGCGGCAGCTACAAGCCCCTCAACTGGATGAGCCCGCCGTGCACTCTCGTGCGGGAGGAGCCCGACGAGGAGGCTACGTCCGTCGGCGTCATCGAACGGTGGCGGGTCACCCACGGCAAGAGCGGCGACGCGCTCCTCGTCAGCATCTACGAGGTGCTGCACGACTCCGCCCATGAGCTGGGAATGGACCCGGGGCTGCAGAAGGACGGCGTCGAGGCCGACCTGCAGCGGCTGCTCGCCGAGCAGGTGGGGCTGATCGGCGAAGGGGTGGCCCTCGTCCGGCGGGAGTTCCCCACCGCGATCGGACCCGTCGACCTCCTCGTGCGCGACCCGGCCGGCGGCACGATTGCGGTGGAGGTGAAACGGCGCGGCGACATCGACGGCGTCGAGCAGCTCACCCGCTACCTCGAGCTGCTGGGGCGCGACCCCCATCTCGCTCCCGTGCGCGGCGTGTTCGCGGCCCAGGAGATCAAGCCGCAGGCCCGCGTGCTGGCCACCGACCGCGGCATCCGCTGCCTCACTCTCGACTACGACGAGATGAAGGGGATCGACTCCGGGGCGCCCCGGCTGTTCTGAGCACGTCCGCCCGCCCCCATAGGCTGGGTGACATGCCCGAGAAATCCCCCTGGTCCTGCGTCCTCTGGGACGTCGACGGCACGATCATCGATGCGTCGGAGGGGATCCTGCGCCGGCTGACGACCACCCTCGAGCACTTCGGCCGACCCGCGCCGACCCGCGCCGAGCTGGTTCACTGGATCGGCCCCCCGATGTTCGAGTCCTTCCAGGCGCAGGCAGGCATGGACCCCGAGCTGGCCGCCACCGCCGTCAGCTGGTACCGCGAGCTCGGCGCAGCGGAGGGCTTCACCGCGGGAGCCAAGGTTTTCGACGGCATGGCCGACCTCATCCACGAGCTTTCGGATGCCGGTGTGCCGCAGGCGACCGCGAGCAGCAAGCCGGAACGCCAGGTGCGCATACTCATGGAGCATTTCGCCCTCGAGCCCTGCTTCGCGACCCTCGTGGGCGCGACGCCCGACGAGCGCACGCTGAGCCGCAAGGCCGACATCGTCGCCGAGGCGCTGCGACGCCTGGATGCCGCGGGCATCGACACCTCGCGACCCGTGCTCGTCGGCGACCGGCACCACGACGTCGAGGGCGGCGCCGAGCACGGCCTGCCCGTCATCTTCGTGCGGTGGGGCTTCAGCTGGCCGCACGAGTCCGAGGGCGCGGCTGCGGTCGCCGACGACGTCTCGGCGCTTCGCTCCCTCCTGCTACCCCCGGCTCGCTAGCCTGGGGCGCGTGACCGCGTCCCCCGCCACGGCATCCCCTCCCTCGCGCGCGGCGCGAGTGCTGCACCGCATCCCCGCCACGCTCGCGCTCGTCCTCCTCCTGATCGCGGTCGGCGCGATAGGTCAGGGACTTTGGGTGCCGACTCGCGAGCAGCCCTGGTTCGACGCGATCGCCTACGGCCTGCCCGCCCTCGAGCAGGGTCGCTGGTGGACGCCCCTCACCGGCACCTTCTTCGTCGCGCACCCTCTGGTGTACATCCCCACGCTCCTCAGCTTCGCCGGGATGGCGTACCTCGAGTGGCGCCGGGGCTCCCGCGTCGCCCTGCTCTACTTCGCCTTCGGTCAACTGTTCGCGATCTTCGCCGCGTCCGCATTCCTCATGCTGGGGAGCCTGCTGCCGTGGCCCTGGGCGGACGCCCTGGCGCTGCAGCTGGATGTCGGACCGTCGGGCGGCTCGATGGCCTGCATCGCGGCCGCGATCGGCCTCCTCGCGGCGCCCTGGCGGCAGCGCGGCTGGGTGATCGTCTTCGCGTATGCCGCGATCAGCATGTTCCTGCTCGGCGACCTCGCAGACGTCGAGCACGCCTTCGCGATCCTGCTGGTGCTCTTCGTCGACCGCTCGTTCCGCATCCAGCGCACGACGGTGCGCGAGCAGCGTCTGCTCGCGTTCGCCATCATCGTCTCGCTCGGCGTCATCCAGATCCTCACCCTCGTGCTCCCCACCGACGGCCCGTTCGGCCCCACCGAGCCCCTCGCGGGGCCCTGGCTGGACGTCGCGATCGACACGGTCGTCATACTGCTCGTCGGCGGCGGCCTGCGAGGCGGCCGCCGCTGGGCGTGGGTGCTCTCCGTCATCTGGTCGGGGGTCAACCTGGCGGTGGCGGCGGTGATCATCGCCCTGTTCATCGCCGCACCGCGGGAGATGCACGACGGCTACGGCGATCCCGACGCCACCCTCGCCACGACGATCCTGTGGGCGGGCTTCTGCGTCTACCTCATCGCGACTCGCCGCGCGTTCCGGGTACGCCGTCGCAAGCGCTTCGCGGGCCAGGCGCCGGTCACCGCCGACGACGTCCGCGACCTGATCCGCGCCGACGGCGGCGGGACCCTTTCGTGGATGGCCACGTGGGACGGACTGCGCTACCTGCGCACCGAGGGGGGTCTCGTCCCCTTCCAGGAGCGCCTGGGGGCGGCGATCGCCCTCGCCGATCCCCTCGGGGCTCCGGAGACGATCCCCGGTTCCGTGCGCGATTTCGTGCGAGAGAGCGAGAACGCCGGTCTGGCGCCCTGCTTCTTCAGCTGCGGCGCGGCGACACACGACGCGGCGCCCGCCGGATGGCGATCGCTGATCATCGCCGACGACACGATCGTCGACCTCGAGGGCCTCGCCTTCACCGGCAAGGCGTGGTCGTCGGTGCGCCAGGCCCTCAACCGCGGCGAGCGCGACGGGATGTCGTTCCGCCTGACCCGCCTCGGCGACGAGCCGTGGGGTGTGCGCCAGCAGATCCGCGCCATCTCGGAGTCCTGGGTCGGCGACAAGGGCCTGCCCGAGATGCGCTTCACGCTGGGCACCCTGCAGGAGGCGGAGGACCCCGAGGTGCGCCTGGCGCTCGCGATCGCGCCCAACGGCGACGTCGACGGGTTCCTCTCGTGGCTGCCGGTCTTCGGGCCGGAGGGGACGATCCGCGGCTGGACCCTCGATCTCATGCGTCGGCGCGAGGGCGGTTTCGGGCCGGTGATGGAGTATCTGATCGGGGCATCCGCGCGCGACTTCGCGGCGGAGGGGGCGAGCGTCCTGTCGCTGTCGGGCGCCCCCCTGGCCCACGAGGCCACACGCGACGAGGGCGCGATCGCCGGGTTGCTGTCGTCGTTGTCCGAGGCGCTCGAGCCCGTCTACGGGTTCCGCTCCCTGCATCGGTTCAAGACCAAGTTCAACCCTCGCTACGAGCCGATCTACCTCCTGTACCGCGACGAGGGCGACCTGCCGGTGATCGCCGCCGGGCTCACCCGGGCCTTCCTCCCCGACGCCACGCTCCGCCAGTTCGCCGCGGCCGGGATCGACATGGTGCGCCACGGGTGACCCGCCGCCGAACGGGCCGCGTATGTGCGACGGCGCGATCGCCGTCGTATGATGACGCCACCACCCGAACGGCGGTTCTCCCGCCATGCCTCTAACGAAGGCTGCTCCACCATGCCCCTTGACGCGCCCGAACGTCGTCTGGAAGCCCACGGCTCCGCCCTTGCCGACGAGGTCTACGACCTCCTCGCCAGCGCCATCGTCAACGGACGCCTCGCCGGTGGCGAGCACATCCGCGACGTCGAGATCGCCCAGCTGTACGGCATCTCCCGCACGCCCGTGCGGGAGGCGATCCAGCGCCTCGAACGACAGGGGCTGGTCGAGATCGCGGCCCACCGCTACACGCGGGTCACGACCCCCGACGACGCCGCCGCCGCGGAGGCGACCGAGTACATCGGCTACGTCTCGGCCGCCGCGCTCCGGCAGGCCGTCCGGCGTGCGGACGACGCCAAGATCGCGGAGCTCTGCGGTCTGATCGATGAGATCGTGGATGCCGCCGAGGCGGCCGATCCCGCCCGGTTCATGGAGCGCATGGTCGCCTTCCACCGCATCTCGACCATCGCGAGCGGCAACCGGATGCTGACGTCGGTCATCCGCGAGACCCACGTCCCCGTCATCCGCGTCGTAGGCGCTTGGCTCCCCTACGACGGAGACAGCGAGCGCGCCGCCGAATCGTTCCGGTCGCTGCATCGGGCCGTCCAGACCCGCGACGCCGACGAGGCAGAGCGGATCGTGCGCGACCAGCACGGTCTGGCCTGACAGAGGCGCGGCCGCGCGTAGGGTGTCCGTCATGGCCCACGTGTCCCTGCGCGGTGTCGAGGACGACGACCTCGACGCGATCTTCGAGATGATGCGCGAACCAGACGCGCGGCGGATGGCTGCCTTCACCGCCGAGCACCCCGACGACCGCGCCGAGTTCGACGAGTGGATCGTGCGTCATCGCGATGCGCCGGGCGTCGACATGTTCGTGGTCACCGAAGACGGCGGGTTCGCCGGCACGGCGGCGCTGTTCACGGTCGACGACGACCGCGAGGTGACGCTCTGGATCGCCGCACACGCATGGCATCGCGGCGTCGCCTCGGAGGCGCTGAGGCTCCTTGTGGACCGTGAGCCCGACCGGCCGCTCTACGCGCGCGTCGCCGCCCACAATGGTGCGGCGGTCGCCGTGCTCGAGCACGGCGGCTTCACCGAGGTCTCCCGCTCGACGGTCTTCGCCCCGGGCGTCGGGGACGACGTGGACGAACTCGTCTACACGCTCCTGCCCACCCTCGACGGCCGGTAGGCGGCATTGTAGATTCCCGCCCGCTGGCATGATCACGGTGGCAGGGCGGGCGCAGGCGTTCGCCCCGGAACAGGAGAATTCGCCCAGGATCCTCCTGTCCTCGGGCGTTCGCCTGCCTCGGGGCGGGGTCAGCGCACCCGCGTGACGGCGAACTGCATCGGGGGGCTCGCGTACGACTCCTGCGACTCCACCAACGCCAGCTCGCGGTCGCCGGAGCCGGCACGCGACTACCAACCCCGCCAGCCATGAACCGCCCCGTCCACGATGACCCGACTCACCGACAGCCCGTCACCGTCAACCCGCTGAACCCACAAAAAAGCCCTGAGCCACGACACGTTCGTAAACGATGTCGCGACCCAGGACACACTGTGCGCGAGGGGGGACTTGAACCCCCACGCCCTTGCGGGCACTGGCACCTGAAGCCAGCGCGTCTACCTATTCCGCCACTCGCGCATCGAGAGAAGGCCTTCGCCCGCACCTCAACTTTCCGAGGATATCACGGCGCCGAACCCGCATTTCGCCGCCATCCGCACCCCTTTTGCGGGCCCTGCCAGGGTGGCTGGCTACGATGGGCCTACCATCCGCCCGGCCTGAGGAGCCCCGTGGGACTACTTGACAGCTTCGAGAAGGGTCTCGAGCGCGCCGTGAACGGCGCCTTCGCGAAGACCTTCCGCAGCGGCATCCAGCCTGTCGAGATCGCCTCGGCCCTGCGCCGCGAGATCGACACGAAGGCCGCCGTCGTCAGCCGCGACCGCATCCTCGCGCCCAACACGCTCGAGGTCTCCCTCTCGCCCGACGACCACGCGCGCATGGCGGGGCTCGGAACCGCGCTGCTGACCGAGCTCCACACGCTCGTCGAGTCCCACGCCAAGGCGCAGGGCTACTCGTTCGCCGGCCCCGTCTCCGTCTCCCTCACGGCGGACCCGCAGCTCTCGCCCGGGACCCTGCGCGTCGCCTCCGCGACCCAGGAGGGTCAGGTGTCGTGGCGCGCGGTGCTCGATATCGACGGCACGCGGCATCCCCTCTCGGCCAGTCGCACCGTCATCGGGCGCGGCAGCGACGCCGACATCACACTCGCCGACTCCGGGACCAGCCGCAAGCACGTCGAGATCCTGTGGGACGGCGAGCGCGCGATGGTCCGCGACCTGGGATCGACGAACGGCACGACGCTCGACGGTCGAAAGATCAGCGAGGCTCCGCTCACCCCCGACTCCACCATCCGGATCGGTCGCACCCAGATCGTGTTCCGCGTCGTGGCGCAGGCGCGTCCGAGCGCCCCGCCCCGACCCCCGCGGCCCTCGGACGCGACCCAGGTGTTCGACGCGCGGGACAGAGGAGGGCGCGGATGAGCGAGCTCACCCTCTTACTCCTGCGCATCGGCTTCCTCGTGCTGCTGTGGGGCTTCGTGTTCGTCGTCGTGTATTCGATGCGCGCTGATCTCTTCGGGATGAAGGTGCGGCAGATGCCGGTTCCCGCCGAGGCCGCGGCGCCGCCCGCACCGGCCACACCGGCACCCCGAGCCGAACCCGCCGCGGCCCCCCGCCGCGCCCCCTCGCCGGGCAAGGGCGGCGCGGCGACCATCGAGACGGTGCAGCGCATCGTCATCACGTCGGGCCCGAAGACGGGTCTCGAGCTTCCGCTCGGCACCGAGCCCCTCACGATCGGCCGCTCGAGCGAGTCGGGCCTCGTCATCCGCGACGACTACACCTCGAGCCACCATGCGCGGCTCGTGCTGTGGGGAGATCAGTGGATGATCCAGGACCTCGATTCCACCAACGGAACGTGGCACGACGGCGCGCGCGTGCACACGCCCACGCCCGTGCAGATCGGTGCGCCCATCAAGGTGGGCGCCACGACGTTCGAGCTGCGGAAGTAGGCCGATCATCTTCCAGGGCTCCTCCGCGGCGCTCTCCCATACGGGAAAGGTGCGCTCGAACAACCAGGATTCCGGCTATGCCGGGTCCAATCTCTTCGTCGTCGCCGACGGCATGGGCGGCCACGCGGGCGGCGACGTCGCGTCGTCGCTGGCGATCCGCCGACTCGAGGATCTCGATCGCCCGTTCGCCTCGAGCGGCGACGCGGAGCGCAGCCTGCGCGAGGCCATCACGGGGACGGCCGGCGACATCATCGCCATGGTGGGCCGCCGCCCCGAGCTCTCGGGGATGGGCACCACCGTCAGCGCTCTCATGATGGTCGACCAGCACGCCGTCATCGCCCACATCGGCGACTCGCGGGTCTACCTCTTCCGCGAGGGACAGCTCACCCAGATCACGGCCGACCACACGTTCGTTCAGCGCCTCGTGGACTCGGGCCGCATCACGGTCGAAGAGGCGCGGTACCACCCGCGTCGCTCGGTGCTCATGCGCGTGCTCGGCGACATGGACCCCGACCCCGAGGTCGACACGTTCATCATGGCGACCCAGCCGGGCGACCGCTGGCTGCTGTGCTCCGACGGCCTCTCGGGCGTCGTCGACGACGCCCACACCACCAAGATCCTCTCGCAGGGCTTCACCCCGGCCCGCACGTGCGACCTGCTTCTCAAGCAGACGCTGGATGGCGGGGCCCCCGACAACGTCACGATCGTCATCGTCGACGTCGGCGGCCCGCACCCGGTCGTCACGGGCACGCCCACGATCGTCGGTTCGGCATCGACCCCGCTCGATATCGACGTGCCGAGCTCCGCCCGCCCGGGATGGACCGGCTGGCTGCACCCGAATCGTCAGGCCGCGAACGAGCCGACGCACTTCGAACCCGACGCGGAGTTCCTCGAGGAGCTGATCGAGGAGGACCGGCGACGCGCCAGGCGCCGGCGGATCGGCTGGATCGTGGGGGCGGTCGTCGTGATCGCGCTCATGATGGGCGGGCTCGTTCTCGCATACAACTGGACGCAGACGCGCTTCTTCGTGGGCGCCGATGAGACCTCCGTCGTGATCTACCGCGGGGTGCAGCAGGACATCGGGCCCATCGCGCTGTCGAGCGAGTACGAGCAGACCGGCATCGACCTCGCCGACCTGCCCGAGTTCACCCGTCAGACCGTCGAGACGACGATCTCGGCGGGCTCCCTGACCGAGGCCCGCGAGATCGTCGACCGGCTCCGGCGACAGGCGGAGGCGGCAGGATGACCGCGTCGACGAACGACACCGCGCCCGTAGCGGCGGACACCACCGTCATCCGCGCCCTCAAGAAGCTGCGGATGCCGCAGACCCACCGCAATCGCGAGCTCGGTCTGCTCGTGCTCGCCTTCGCCGTCTCCGGCGGCGCCATCGCGCTCGTGCAGCTGGGTGCGCTCGGCGCGGTGGACTGGTCGATCCTCATCTACGCGGGCGTGCTCGCGGCGCTGGTGCTGGTGCTGCACGTCGTGCTGCGTCTTCGCGCGCCGAACGCCGACCCGCTCGTCGTCCCGATCGCCACGACCCTGACGGGTCTGGGCATCGCGATGATCTACCGCATCGACCTCGCCACCGACGTGGAGGGGTGGAACGCCTACTCCACCCGGCAGATGGCGTGGACGGCGATCGCTATCGCCGGTGCCGTGGCCGTCGTGTTCTTCCTGCACAACTACCGCGTGCTCTTCCGCTATACCTACATCGCCGGGTTCGTGGGCCTCGCGCTGCTGCTGCTCCCCGTCATCCCGGGCCTCGCCGCGGAGGGCGCGGGCGCCGCGGTCTGGGTGTCGATCGGCGGATTCTTCACGTTCCAGCCCGCCGAGCTGGCGAAGATCTCGCTCGCGATCTTCTTCGCCGGCTACCTCGTACGCACCCGCGAGAGCCTCGCCTCCACCGGTCACCGGTTCCTCGGACTCACGTGGCCGCGGGCGCGGGAGTTCGGTCCCCTCCTCGTCCTCTGGCTCATCTCGCTCGGCATCATCGTGCTCCAGCGCGACATCGGCACGAGCGTGCTCATCTTCGGCATGTTCATCGCGATGCTCTACACGGCCACGAGCCGCACGAGCTGGGTGCTCATCGGCCTCGGCCTCGCCATCGCCGGGGTGCTCCTGGCCTCGCAGGTGATGTCGTACGTGGGGTCGCGGTTCTCGGCCTGGCTGAATGCCTTCGACCCCGCCATGATCGACGCGCCGCGCGGCAGCTACCAGCTCGTGCAGGGCATCTTCGGGCTCGCGCAGGGCGGGCTGCTCGGCACCGGCCTCGGCGAGGGACGGCCGTACCTCACCCCGCTGTCGCAGAGCGACTACATCCTTCCGAGCCTCGGCGAGGAGCTCGGCCTCATCGGGGTGTTCGCGATCCTCTGCCTCTACATGATCTTCGTCAGCCGCGGAATCCGGATCGGCATGGCGGGCCAGGACGACTTCGGCAAGCTGCTCGCGACGGGCCTGTCGTTCACGATCGCCCTGCAGGTGTTCATCATGGTGGGCGGCGTCACCCGCGTCATCCCGCTCACGGGGCTCACCACGCCGTTCCTGGCCGCCGGAGGGTCGTCGCTGATCGCGAACTGGATCATCGTCGCCCTGCTGCTGCGCCTGTCGGATGCCGTGCGTTCCAAGCCCCGGGTGGTGATCGGATGAACAAGGAGCTGAGGCGCCTCTCCATCGTCATCCTCGCGATGTTCCTCGCGCTGTTCGGCGCGACCAGCTGGATCCAGGTCGTTCAGGCCGAGGCCCTGTCGGAGAACCCCCGCAACACCCGTGCGCTCTACGACAGCTACCAGGTGCAGCGCGGCGCGATCCTCGCCGAGGGTGCGGCGATCGCCTACTCGGTGCCGTCGAACGACATCTACTCGTTCCAGCGCGTCTACACCGATGCCGAGATGTGGGCCCCCGTCACGGGCTACATCAACCCGATGCTCGGATCGGCTACGGGGCTCGAGGCGGCCATGAATCAGGAGCTCTCGGGGTCCAGCGGCTCCGCGTTCTTCCAGCGTGTCGAGCAGATCTTCACCGGTCAGACCCCCCGGGGGTCCAACGTGTCGATCAGCCTCGATCCCCAGGTGCAGCGCGCGGCATACGACGCTCTCGGCGACCTTCAGGGCGCCGTCCTCGCGATCGAGCCCGACACCGGCCGCGTGCTGGCAATGGTGAGCTCGCCGAGCTTCGACACGAACCTCCTCGCGGTGCACGACGACGCGGCGGTGACCGAGACGTACGCCGCCCTGGAGACCGACCCCCTCGACCCGCTCGGGAACCGCGCGATCGCGGGCGCCCTGAACCCGCCCGGATCGACCTTCAAGCTCGTCCTCGCCTCGGCTGCGCTCGCCTCGGGCGAGTACACGCCGGAGTCGACCTTCGACAACCCCGCCCGGTGGCAGCTGCCCGGGTCCTCCGACTCGATCAGCAACTCCGGCGGTGGCACCTGCGGTCCCGGCGAGACGGTGACCCTCGCCACCGCGCTGGCCCTGTCGTGCAACATCCCGATGGCGCAGCTCGCGGTGCAGCTCGGCGACAACGCCATCCGCGAGGAGGCCGAGAAGTACGGCTTCAACAGCTCATTCGAGCTTCCCCTGGTCTCCACCGCCTCGACGTACCCGCGTGCCCTCGACGACGCGCAGACCGCTCTCAGCGGCTTCGGACAGGGCGACGTCCGCGCGACGCCCCTGCAGATGGCGATGGTCTCGGCGGGCGTCGCGAACGAGGGCGTCGTGATGAACCCGCGGATGGTCGACCGCGTGATCGGTCCGGATCTGTCCACGCAGCAGGTCTTCGAGGACAGCGAGTTCCAGCGTGCCCTGAGCGAGGAGGATGCCGCGACGATGACGCAGATGATGGTGGCCAATGTCCGGGACGGCATCGCGTCGGGTGCAAGAATAGAGGGCGTCGAGGTGGCCGGGAAGACCGGGACGGCGGAGAACGGACCGGATGACCCGTACACGCTCTGGTTCACAGGCTTCGCACCCGCCGAAGACCCGCAGGTCGCGGTCGCCGTTGTGATCGAGGACGGCGGAGGATTGGGTCAGTCGGGGCTTTCCAACAGGATCGCCGCCCCGATCGGCAAGGCGGTCATGGAGGCGGTGCTGAACGGATGAGACCGACACAGGGTGTGTCCTTCGGGGGACGCTACGAGCTGATCTCGCGCATCGCCATCGGCGGCATGGGCGAGGTCTGGGAAGCCACCGACCACGTCATCGGACGCACGGTCGCCATCAAGATCCTCAAAGACGAGTACATGGGCGACCCCGGGTTCCTCGAGCGCTTCCGCGCCGAGGCCCGTCACGCCGCGCTCGTCAACCACGAGGGCATCGCGAGCGTCTTCGACTACGGCGAGGAGAACGGCAGCGCCTTCCTCGTCATGGAGCTGGTTCCGGGCGAGGCGCTCTCGACGATCCTCGAGCGCGAGGGGGCCCTGTCGAGCGACAAGACGCTCGACATCACCGCCCAGACGTCCGCCGCTCTGCAGGCCGCGCACGCCGCGGGGCTCGTGCACCGCGACATCAAGCCGGGCAATCTGCTGATCACCCCCGACGGACGGGTGAAGATCACCGACTTCGGCATCGCCCGCATCGCCGACCAGGTGCCCCTGACGGCCACCGGCCAGGTGATGGGAACGGTGCAGTACCTGTCGCCCGAGCAGGCGTCGGGCCACCCGGCATCCCCGGCGACCGACATCTACTCGCTCGGCATCGTGGCCTACGAGTGCCTGGCCGGTAAGCGCCCCTTCACGGGCGAGTCGCAGGTCGCGATCGCCATGGCGCAGATCAACGAGCAGCCTCCGCCGCTGCCCCCCACGGTCGCCGAGCCCGTGCGCAACCTCGTGATGGCGATGATCGCCAAGAAGCCCGAGGACCGCCCCGCGTCCGCCGCCGCCGTGGCTCGCGCCGCTTCCGCGCTGCGTCGGGGCGACCTCACCGCGGCGATCGCGGCGGTGCCCGCCATCGCGGGGGCGGGGTTCGCGGGCGACGACGCCACCCAGCTGCTCACCCCCTCCGCGGGCGACGACGCCACGCGCGTGCTCACGCCGACGGCGGCCGCGGCGGCCGGCCTCGGTGCGGGCGCCGGCGGCGCGCTTCCCCCCGAGACCGGGAAGCGCAAGCGCAGCCCCTGGACGTGGCCGCTCGTGGCGCTCATCGCGCTGCTTCTTCTCGTGCTGGGCTTCTCGCTGTGGGCGCTGCTCTCCGACCGCGGAGGCGGAGGCGGCCCGAGCGGCTCGCCCACGAGTTCGGCGCCGAGCCCGTCGCAGTCGACTCCCGACGAGACGCCGACGCCCACGACCGTGGACGTCGACGCGCTGGGGCTCGAGGGCATGGAGTGCGAGCAGGCGCGCCAGATCGCCTCCGACGCGGGCCTGAACGCCTCGTGCGTCAACGGGAACGCGGCATCCAACGACGGCGAGGTGGGCATCGTCTACGAGGTCGACCCGTCGGGGCCGCGCGTCCCCGAGGGCACGACGCTCACGCTCACCCGCTACGCCGCGCTCACGCCGATGCCCGACCCGAGCGCGCCGACGATCGACGGCGGCGCCTCCTCCGTCGAGGCGGGATCGTCGGTGCCCGTCAACTGGACCGGCTACAGCTGCCCGTCCGGAAGCGGATCGGTCGTCTCGTACACCGTCACGGCGGTCAACGGTCTCTTCTCCAACGGACAGTCCACGTATTCCGCAGGACCGTCGGAGCGGCCGATCGACGTGACCGTCGCCGATGCGGAGGGGCAGTCGCTCATCGTCTCCTACACGGTCACGTGTGCCGGGGGCAGCGGCGGGGAGCGCATCTCGCCGACCTCGCCCGAGGCGCAGGCGACCATCGCGGAAGCGTCCGGCGCCAGCAACGGGAACGGAAACGGCAACGGAAGCAGCTCAGGGAACGGCCAGAACGACGAGTAGCGCTCACCCGATCGCCCGCGGCCACGTAGGCTAGGCAGACACCCGTTTCACCCGCCGAGGAGTACTTCGTGACGACCGAGCCACGTGTGCTGTCCGGCCGCTATCGGGTCGACGACCTCATCGGCCGTGGCGGCATGGCCAGCGTCTACCGGGGCTTCGACCTCACCCTCGGCCGAACCGTGGCGATCAAGATCCTCAAGCGCGAGCTCGCCGACGACACGGGATTCCGCACCCGCTTCCGCCTCGAGGCCCAGGCGGCCTCGCGCATGGCGAACCCGACGATCGTGCGCGTCTACGACGCGGGGGAAGACGACGAGACGGATGCCTCGGGCGCCGTCCACACCGTGCCGTACATCGTGATGGAGCTCGTCCAGGGGCGCCTGCTGAAGGACATCGTCGCGGAGGGCCCGGTTCCGGAAGCCGACGCGGTGCGCTACGTCGACGGCATCCTCGAGGCGCTCGAGTACTCCCACCGGGCGGGCGTCGTCCACCGGGACATCAAGCCCGGGAACGTCATGGTGACCCCCTCCGGGCAGGTGAAGGTGATGGACTTCGGCATCGCGCGCGCCGTCTCCGACTCCTCGTCGACGGTCGCCGAGACGACGACGATCCTCGGCACCGCGGCCTACTTCTCGCCCGAGCAGGCCAAGGGCGAGACGGTCGACGCGCGCACCGACCTGTACTCGGCGGGCGTCGTCCTCTTCGAGCTGCTCACCGGCCGAGCGCCGTTCCGGGGTGACTCGCCGGTCGCCGTGGCCTACCAGCACGTGAGCGAAGCGCCGGTGGCTCCGTCAGAGATCGCACCGGAGGTCTCGCGCGCCCTCGACGCGATCGTGCTCCGGGCTCTCGCGAAGGACCCCTACCAGCGCTTCCAGACAGCCGCCCAGTTCCGCGAGGCCCTCGCCGAGACCCAGGCCGGCGCCGCGCCCAGCAAGCGCCAGGTGACGGCCCTCTCCAGCGAGCTCTACGGCGCGAACCCGCGGCAGGCGGCCGAGACGGCTCGTTCGCTCCGTCAGCTGAGCACCGACACGACGATGGCGCGCACGCAGAGCGGTCCTCCCGCCGCGTGGATCTGGACGGGGCTCGCCGTGCTCGCGGTGGTCATCATCTCCCTCTTCTTCTGGATCGTCACCATCCAGCCGGGATCGGACGTCCCGTCCACGTCGCGCATCGTGCCCGACGTCGTCGGCTCCACCTTCGAGTCGGCCGAACGCGCCCTCGCGGAGGAGGACCTCGGTGTTGTGCGCCGCAGCGAGGCGAGTGATATCGTGCCCGACGGCTCGGTCATCCGCACCACACCGGGCGCCGGCACGAGTGTGAACGTCGGGCAGGACATCACCGTCTACGTCTCGACGGGGGCCGAGACCGTCTCGGTGCCCCCCGTGGAAGGCCTCTCGACCGACGACGCGCGCGCGGCCCTCGAATCGGCCGGCCTGCAGATCGGGCAGATCTCCGCGCGCAGCGTGCCCGGCCTGGCGGAGGGCCAGGTCATCTCATCCTCCCCGGTCGCGGGCGACGAGGTGATCGTCGGCTCGGTGGTCAACCTCGTCACCGCGACGGGCCGCGTGGCGCTGAAGAACTACGTCGGCTTCACGCTCGAATCGGCGACGGCCGAGATCGAGGGGCCCGACGTCGCCCTCACCGTCGAACAGATCGAAGACCCGAACTGCCCGGCGACCGAGCCGCCGACGGTCTCGCAGCAGTCCCTCCCCCCGGGAGAGGCGCCGGTGGGGTCGACGATCTCGCTGACGTACTGCACCGGCCCCGCCTCAGGCTGATCACGACCGGGCGTCCCTCAGGAGGCGACCACCAGCGGGTGCAACCCGAGGGAGGCCGCGACGGCACCCGGCATCCCGGCCACCGCGAGCCAGTTCGCCAGCAGGCGATGTCCACCCTCGGTGAGCACGCTCTCCGGATGGAACTGCACTCCCCACAGCGGGAGCGTGCGATGCGCGAGGGCCATGATGGTCCCGCTCTCCGTCGTTGCCGTGACCTGGAGCACCGGGGGGACCGAGTCGGGTTCGACGGCGAGCGAGTGATACCGGCCGACCGTCACCGGCTCGGGGAGCCCGGCGAACAGATCCTCGCCCGCGTGCGTCACGCGTGAGATCTTGCCGTGCATGAGCTCGGGGGCGACGGAGACGCGTCCCCCGAACGCCTCCGCGAGCGCCTGATGGCCGAGGCAGACACCCAGCACGGGCACGCCGGACTCGGCCGCCGCGTGAATCACCGAGATCGAGGCCCCCGCGTCTGAGGGGCGTCCGGGGCCCGGGGAGACGAGCACGGCGTCGGCGTCGGCGACGGCGAGGGCGGATGCCGCGGCATCCGCCGCGATCTCACGGCTGCGCCGCACGTGCACCTGCGCACCCAGCTGCTCGAGGTAGTCGCAGAGGGTGTGTACGAAGCTGTCGTCGTTGTCGACCACGAGCACGCGGAAGCTCACTCGACCGTCACCTCCTCCGGGGTCAGCCATAGACCCACGACGGGGAAGACGTAGAAGAACAGGACATACACGATCGCGGCGGCGAGAACGAGGAGGATGAGCAGCCGCACCCACCAGGGTCCCGGAAGCACGCGCCACAGCGCCGCGTACATCAGGCCCCCCGTCCCGCGAGCTCGGCGGGCGCGCCCGCGGAACGGGGCGTGAAGGACTCGAAGACGCTGTAGCCGATGATGCGCTCCATGATCGTGTACTTGGGGGAGCAGCTGGTCATCGTGAGGTAACGCTCGCCCGTGCCCTCGACCGTGTCCTGGGGCACGGCGTTCAGCACCTCGACGGCGCTCGGGCGCACATACTCCAGGTTGCGGAAGCGGTAAGTGTACCAGCCGTCCTGGGTCTCGACGATGATGGGGTCGCCCGCGTGCAGCTCCGCGATCCGGTAGAAGGGGGCGCCGCCGTAGCCCGTGCGGTGGGCCGCGACCGCGAAGTTGCCGACCTCGCCGGGCATCTGGGTGTCGGGGTAATGGCCGATGCCGATGGTGTCGAGGGTGCGGGAGCGAGAGACGCCGCCGCCGATGCGCACCTGGTAGTCGGGGCCGAAGCGGGGGATGTACATGATCCCGAACTCCTGCCCATCGGCGGGTTCTGGCGCGATGACCGGCTCGACGGGAGCGACCGGGGCCTCGGCGGCCGTGGCATCCGGCGTGGGCTGCGCGGACGGGGTCTGCGACTGCGCCTGCTGCTCCCACTCCTGCGCGAGCGATTGCGCCTCGGCGGTGTTGCGCGCCGCGCCGATGAGATCGCCGATCCACATCTGCCAGGCGATGAAGAGGAACACGAGAACGCCGGCCGTCAACAGGACCTCGCCGATCACCCCGGTGACGCTCGCGCGCCGCCGCGGGGCGGCACCCGCACGGCGGCGCGATCGCTCACCGCGCGTGATCGGCGCGCCTTCGGGGTGCTCCGAGCGCCTCCCCGTGTCGTCAGAGTCCACGCGGCGATCCTAAGGCACCCGGCTGGACGCCGGGTGCCCGGTAGACTGGGAGGCATGGCACGTTCCGACGAGGTCGATCCCGAGGCGCCCCGACGCGACGCCGACGCCCCCAACCCCGTGTGGTTCAAGCCGCTCATGGTCGGCTTCATGCTGCTCGGACTGGTGTGGGTGCTCGTCTTCTACATCAGCGGCGGCAACCTGCCGATCCCCGGGATCGCCGCGTGGAACCTCGCGATCGGCTTCGGGATCGCGCTCATCGGGTTCCTGATGACCACCCGCTGGCGCTGACGCGGCGAGGAACTACACGCGTGTAACTTCTCCACACTGTGGATAAAGGTGTGGAGAAGTCGACGCTTCAGGTGAGCGCCGGCACTGCGCAGAGCACGACGAGACCCGCGGCGACAGCGCCCACCAGCAGGTTCTGCATCGTCGCCTGGCTCGCGGCGCGGGTGCGCGCGTAGATCAGACCGAGAAGCGCGCCCACCGCCAGGCCGCCCACGTGCGCCTGCCACGAGATCGATGATCCGGGCAGGAAGCTCAGCACCAGGTTGATGCCGAGGATCACGAGGATGCCGGTGATGTTCGCCCCGATGTGGCGTCCGATGATGAGCAGCGCGCCGAGAAGCCCGAAGACCGCGCCGGATGCTCCGATGACGAACGTGCCCGGAGCGAGCAGCGCCACGGCGACGGAGCCGCCGAGCCCGGCGATGAGATAGAGCGCCAGGAATCTCATGTGCCCGAGGAGGGGCTCGAGACTGCGCCCGATGAGCCAGACGGCGAGCATATTCAGCGCCAGGTGCCAGAAGCTGCCGTGCGCCAGCAGGGCCGTGAAGAGCCGCCACGGCTGGAAGGCGCCCAGCTCGGGCATGAGATACAGGCTGTTGAAGGCGAGGAACCCGGTCAGCGGAACGAAGAGGGCGACGACGAAGAGGGCCGCGGTGATCCCGACGATCCAGTAGCTGACCAGCGGGCGCGAATCGAGCCTGCGTGCCGCCCGCTTGACGCGCGGCGGCGTCTGCTGGCGCTGCTGCGCCAAGCACTCGGGGCAGATGACGCCGACCGCCGCCTGGGTCTGGCACTCCGGACAGATCGTGCGCAGGCAGCGCTGACACAGCACATAGCTGCGCCGATCAGGATGCCGGTAGCAGAAGTCCTCTGCGTTGCGCGGCTGGCCGGCGGACACGCGTCGTCAGAGCGAGACGACGTCGATCGACTGGATGACCACGGGCTCGATGGGGCGGTCCCCGGAGGCCGTCGGCACCTGTGCGATCGCATCGACGACCGAACGGGACGCGTCGTCCGCGACCTCGCCGAAGATCGTGTGCTTGCCCTGCAGCCACGGCGTCGGATCGGTCGTGATGAAGAACTGCGATCCGTTCGTGCCCTCGGCCTTGCCGGTGATCGCGTTGCGTCGCAGTCCCGCGTTGGCCATGGCGAGGACGTACGGCGAGCCGAAGGTGAGCTCGGGGTGGATCTCGTCGTCGAAGTTGTATCCGGGTCCGCCGGTGCCCTGACCGAGCGGGTCGCCGCCCTGGATCATGAAGCCGGGGATGATGCGGTGGAAGATGACGTCCTTGTAGAGGGGACCCTCGCCGGGCTTGCCCGTCGCGGGATCGGTCCACTCACCCGTGCCGTCGGCCAGCCCGATGAAGTTCTTGACCGTGCGGGGGGCGTGGTCGCCGTAGAGATTGACGACGATGTCGCCGTGATTGGTGTGCAGGGTTGCGACAGCGGAGTGGTGCGGCATCCCGCCATTCTCCCATAGGAATCGGGAGGAAGCCCGGCCCCGGGGCATGCACGTGGCAAGATGGGGGCACGACGCCTGTCGTCCACCAGCGATCGAGGAGGCCCCGTGAGCCTGAGCCGTAAGCGCAAGAAGGAACTCCGCAAGCTGCAGGATTCCGCCACCAAACTGTGGGAGTCACAGCAGGTGCTGGTCGGAGAGGCCGCCGGGATGGCCCGCGAGGCCGGCCGCCAGCTCGGCAACTACTCGCGTGAGCAGATCGTTCCGACCGTGCAGCACACCTACACCGACCGAGTCCTCCCCGTCGTCGACAGGGGAGTGCGCGCCGGTCGTCACGCGCTCGACCACAAGGTCGTTCCCGCCGTCGGCACCGTCGTGGGCTCGGCCCTCTCGGTGTGGGACGCCGCCAACGACACGCGCGCCCGGATCGCCTCCGGCAAGGGCTTCGAGTTCCCCGACACGAGGAAGGTCGGCAAGAACGCCGACAAGTACCGCAAGCAGGCGACGAAGGCAATCGCGAAGCGCCTCGCCGCGCTCGAGCCGGCCCCCAAGAAGTCGGGACCCGGCGTCGGCGGTGTCATCGCCATCGTCTTCGGCGTGCTCGCCGCGGCCGGAGTCCTGTACGCCGCGTGGCAGACGCTGCGCGCCGACGACGAGCTCTGGGTTGCCGACGACCCGCTCGCCGCTCCGGATGCCTGATCCGGACACCGACACGACGACGGATGCCGCGACCGCACGAGTGCGGGACGCGGCATCCGCATTGGGGCTTGCGGTCAGCGTCGTACCGCGACCGGCCGCCCACTCCCTCGAGGAGGCCGCGGCCGGACTCGGGATAGAACCCGCGCGCATCGTCAAGACGCTCGTCGTGAAACGCAGCGACGACACGTTCCTCTTCGCACTGGTGCCCGGTGATCGCCAGATCGCGTGGCCCAAGCTGCGGGGCGTCGTGGGCGTCAACAAGCTGAGGCTGCCGGAACCCGAGGTCGCCCTCGCGGCGACCGGCTACGAGCGGGGCACGATCGTGCCGCTTGGCAGCACGACCGCGTGGCCCGTCTTCGCCGACGAGCGCATCTCCGGCCGCATCGCGATGGGCGCGGGCGCGCACGGGTTCAGCCTCTTCGTCGACTCCGCCGAGCTGCTGAGCGCCCTCGGCGCGACGATCGCCGACATCTCGAACTGAGTCAGCGCAGGCCGGCCATCTTCAGGCCGATGCCGACGAGGCTCACGCGCTGGCGTCGGTCCAGCTCGTCGAGGCGCACCCACTCCGCGCGATCGGTCGAACCGCCGACCTCGTTGCGCAAGGTTCCGCCCCGCACGCTCGCGCGGTAGACGATGCGCAGCGTGTGGAGCGGGGCCGCCGCCCCGGCCGTCACCCGCTTGGCGGCGGGGATGACGCGGGAGTGGATGCCGAGCAGCTCGCCGATGACGGCGTCGAGGCCGGTCTCCTCCCGAACCTCGCGTCGCGCGGCGGCAGCGGGATCCTCACCCGGATCGAGGCCGCCGCCCGGCAGGGTCCACGCGGGACGGAGTCCTTCCGTCCACCGCGCGAGCAGGATGCGGTCGTCCTCGACGATGACGGCGTATGCCGCGACCCGCATGTCCATCCGCCCACCCTACCGAGCCGGGGCCTGCCGAGGGACCGAGCGGATGGCCTCGCCGGGGCCGACCAGGCAGTGGTGGAGCCTAGGAGATTCGAACTCCTGACATCCTGCTTGCAAAGCAGGCGCTCTACCAACTGAGCTAAGGCCCCGTGCGGGTGAGGAGTGGGGCTACCAGGACTTGAACCTGGGACCTCTTCATTATCAGTGAAGCGCTCTAACCGCCTGAGCTATAGCCCCGCAACCTCCAAGACTTTACCGGACCCCCGCCGATTTCTCGAATCGAGTGGCCACGGATTCTCCCGGTCCGCCGGCGGACAACCGCCCCCGCGTGGGTGTTGACTGGCCCCATGACAGGCCCCTCACGCGCGCATCCCGGCGAAGCGCACGGCGGCGCGATCGGGCGCCGGCTCAACTGGCTGCGAGCCGGCGTGCTCGGCGCCAACGACGGCATCGTCTCGGTTGCCGCTCTCGTCGTCGGCGTGGCGGGCGCAACGACCGACAGCGCGGCGCTGCTGACGGCGGGTGCGGCCGGCCTGGTCGGCGGGGCGATCTCGATGGCTCTCGGCGAGTACGTGTCGGTGAGCAGTCAGCGCGACAGCGAGCGCGCGCTCATCGCCAAGGAGAGCCGGGAGCTGCGGGACATGCCGGAGGAGGAGCTCGAGGAGCTCGCCGGCCTCTATCGCGCGCGAGGCCTCTCCGACGACACCGCCGAGCGGGTGGCACGGGAGCTGACCGCCCACGACGCGCTGTCGGCCCACCTGGAAGTGGAGCTCGGAATCGACCAGGGCGATCTGGTCAGCCCGTGGCAGGCGGCCTTCTCGTCCGCGATCGCGTTCACCGTCGGCGCTCTTCTGCCGCTGCTCGCGATCCTGGTGCCCCCGCCGGACTGGCGGGCACCCGTGACGTTCGCCGCGGTGCTCATCGCGCTCGCCCTGACGGGCGTCGTGTCGGCACGACTCGGGGGCACGGGGCCGCTGCGGGCGTCGATCCGGCTGGTGATCGGCGGGGCGCTGGCCCTCGCCACGACCTTCCTGATCGGCTCCCTGCTGGGAACGACCGTGATGGTGTGACCAGTCGGGCGTGTGATCAGTTGGACGTGAAGCCGACGAGCAGTCCACCCGTCACCTTGACGGCGAGGTTGTAGATGCCCGCGACGACGGCACCGAGCACCGTCACGACGATGAGGTTGAGGATCGCGACGACCGCGGCGAAGGCCATCACCTGGGGCAGGCCCACGAACTCGGTGATCGAGACGCCGTTCTCCGAGAAGCTGCGGAAGAACTCGTCGACCCGCGCGATCAGTCCGGTCGTCTGCACGACCATGTAGATCAGGAAGAACGACACGACGGTCACGATCGCCAGCGCGACCGACGCGAGGAACGACAGCTTCACGGCCGACCAGAAGTCGATGTAGACCAGCCGCAGGCGCACCTGCTTGGCACTGGTCTGCCGGCTGGACTTCTTGGCCAGCTTGTCGGCGACACTACTCATACGTCAGCTCTCCTCGGGGGACGTCTCGGGGGCGAGGTCTGCGGGAATCACTTCCGCAACGGGCGCGACGGCCTCTTGCGCGTCGATGCCCCGTTCGCCATTGCGAGCGATCGCGATGATGCGATCCTCGTCGCCGAGCCTGGCGAAGACGACACCCATCGTGTTGCGACCCTTCGCGGGCACCTCGGCCACGGAGGAGCGTACCACCTTGCCGCTGGCAAGAACCACAAGGACCTCGTCGTCGTCGCCGACGATGAGCGCACCGGCGAGGTCGCCCCGATCCTCGCTCAGCTTGGCGACCTTGATGCCGAGCCCGCCGCGCGACTGTCCCCGGTACTCGTCGACGGACGTGCGCTTGGCGTAGCCGCCCTCCGTCACGACGAAGACGTAGCCGCGACCGCCGTCCACGCTCTCGCGCGCGACGCGCGCCGCCAGCAGGCTGTCGGATCCGCGGAACGACATGCCCTTCACGCCGGCGGTCGAACGCCCCATCGGTCGCAGGGCGTCGTCGTCGGCGGTGAACCTCAGCGACATCCCGTGCCGCGAGACGAGGAGGATGTCGTCGTCGGCCTCGACGAGGAGGGCCGAGACGAGCTCGTCGCCCTCGCGAAGGCTGATCGCGATGATGCCGCCCTGGCGGTTGGTGTCGTACTCGGTGAGACGCGTCTTCTTCACCAGGCCGCCGCGGGTGGCCAGCACGAGGTAGGTCGCGACGCCGTAGTCGCGGATGTCGAGCACCTGCGCGATCTCCTCGCCCGGCTGCAGCGCGAGCAGGTTCGCGACGTGCTGGCCCTTGGCGTCGCGCCCGGCCTCCGGCACCTCGTAGGCCTTCGCGCGGTAGACACGGCCCTTGGTCGTGAAGAACAGCAGCCAGTGGTGCGTCGTCGTGACGAAGAAGTGCTCGACCACGTCATCCGCCCGCAGCTGGGCGCCCTTGACCCCCTTGCCGCCGCGGTGCTGCGAACGGTAATTGTCGCTGCGCGTGCGCTTGATGTACCCGTCCCGCGTGACGGAGATGACCATCTCCTCCTCGGGGATGAGGTCCTCCATCGACATGTCGCCGTCGAAGCCGAGCAGGATCTCGGTGCGACGCTCGTCGCCGTACTTGGCGACGATCTCGCTCAGCTCGTCGCGCACGATCGCTCGCTGGCGCTCGGGGCGGGCCAGGATGTCGCGGAAGTCCTCGATCTGCGCCTCGAGCGCGGTGGCCTCGTCGATGATCGCCTGGCGCTCGAGAGCCGCCAGGCGCCGCAGCTGGAGCTCGAGGATCGCCCGCGCCTGGAGGTCGTCGATGTCGAGCAGGCCCTTGAGCCCCTCTCGGGCGTCGTCGGCCGAGGCCGAGGCGCGGATCAGCGCGATGACCTCGTCGAGCGCGTCGAGCGCCTTGAGGTAGCCGCGCAGGATGTGCATCCGGCTCTCGGCACGCCGCAGCCGGAAGGTCGTGCGACGCACGATCACTTCGATCTGGTGGGCGATCCACAGCGTGATGAAGCCGTCAAGCGCGAGGGTGCGGGGCACGCCGTCGACGATCGCCAGCATGTTGGCGCCGAAGTTCTCCTGCAGCTGGGTGTGCTTGTAGAGGTTGTTCAGCACGACCTTCGCGACGGCGTCGCGCTTAAGCACGATGACGAGGCGCTGACCCGTGCGGCCCGAGGTCTCGTCGCGGATGTCGGCGATGCCCGTGATCTTGCCGTCGCGGGCGAGATCGCGGATCTTGATGGCGACGTTGTCGGGGTTGACCTGATACGGCAGCTCGGTGATGACCAGGCACGTGCGGCCCTGGATCTCCTCGACGTTCACCACCGCGCGCATCGTGATCGATCCGCGACCCGTGCGGTAGGCGTCGTGGATGCCGCGGGTTCCGAGGATCTGCGCCGACGTGGGGAAGTCTGGTCCCTTGATGCGCTGCATGAGCGCCTCGAGCAGCTCCTCGTGCTCCGCCTCGGGGTGATCGAGCGCCCACAGCGCGCCGTCGGCCACTTCGCGGAGGTTGTGAGGAGGGATGTTGGTCGCCATTCCCACCGCGATGCCGACCGAGCCGTTGACGAGCAGGTTGGGGAACCGCGAGGGCAGGACGACGGGCTCCTGCGTCTGGCCGTCGTAGTTGTCCTGGAAGTCGACGGTCTCCTCTTCGATGTCGCGCACCATCTCCAGAGCGAGCGGCGACATCTTCGTCTCCGTGTACCGCTGGGCGGCGGCGCCCTGGTTGCCGGGCGAGCCGAAGTTGCCCTGGCCGAGCGCGAGCGGGTATCTCATCGACCACGGCTGCACGAGCCGCACGAGTGCGTCGTAGATCGCCGAGTCGCCGTGAGGGTGGTACTGACCCATCACTTCGCCGACGACACGGGCGCACTTGCTGAACGACTTGTCGGGGCGGAACCCGCCGTCGTACATGCCGTACAGCACGCGCCGGTGCACGGGCTTGAGCCCGTCGCGCACATCGGGGAGGGCGCGCCCGACGATGACGCTCATCGCGTAGTCGAGATAGCTGCGCTGCATCTCGGACTGCAGATCGACCTGGTCGATCCTGCCGTGGTCGTGCTCCGGCGTCACGTCGGGGCGTTCTTCGTCAGTCATCGTGTCACTTTCGTGGAGCCGGGAGGCGGTGTCGTGTCGTCTCGTGTCGCTCGGTCATTGCTCGGCGCGAATCGGACCGCGGGGCGCGCCCGTGGGACCGGGGGCGAAGCGATGGCCGGGACGCATGGCGGCGATCAGATATCGAGGAAGCGGACGTCTTTGGCGTTGCGCTGGATGAAGTGACGGCGGGATTCGACATCCTCTCCCATGAGCGTCGAGAAGATCTCGTCGGCCGCCGCGGCGTCGTCGATGGTCACCTGGAGGAGGGTGCGCGACTCGGGGTTCATCGTGGTCTCCCACAGCTCCTTGTCGTTCATCTCGCCGAGGCCCTTGTACCGCTGGATGGCGTTGTCCTTCGGGATGCGCTTGCCCTCCGCGATGCCCGCCTCGAGCAGCGCGTCGCGCTCACGGTCCGAGTAGACGTACTCGTGCGGCGCGTTCGACCACTTCAGACGGTAGAGCGGCGGCTGGGCCAGGTAGACGAAGCCGGCCTCGATGAGTCCGCGCATGTACCGGAACAGCAGGGTCAGCAGCAGCGTCGTGATGTGCTGACCGTCGACATCGGCATCCGCCATGAGGACGATCTTGTGATACCGCGCCTTGGCGATGTCGAATTCCTCGCCGATGCCCGTGCCGAAGGCCTGGATCATCGCCTGGATCTCGTTGTTGCCGAGGGCGCGGTCGAGCCGGGCGCGCTCGACGTTCAGGATCTTGCCGCGCAGGGCGAGGATCGCCTGAGTGTGCGGGTCGCGGCCCTGCACGGCCGATCCCCCGGCCGAGTCGCCCTCAACGATGAAGATCTCGCTGATCGAGGGGTCCTTGCTCGTGCAGTCCTTGAGCTTGTCGGGCATCGACGCCGACTCGAAGACGCTCTTGCGGCGCGCCGTCTCGCGCGCCTTCCGCGCGGCAAGGCGCGCCGTGGCGGCATCGATCGACTTGCGGATGATGTTCTTCGCCTGTGCGGGGTGTCGGTCGAACCAGTCGCCGAGCTGATCGCCAACGACCTTCTGCACGAACGCCTTCGCCTCGGTGTTGCCGAGCTTGGTCTTCGTCTGGCCCTCGAACTGCGGCTCGGAGAGCTTGACGGAGATGACGGCGGTGAGGCCTTCGCGCACGTCGTCGCCCGAGAGGTTGTCGTCCTTCTCCTTCAGGAGGTTGTTCGCGCGCGCGTACTTGTTGACGAGGGTCGTGAGCGCCGCGCGGAAGCCCTCCTCGTGCGTGCCGCCCTCATGCGTGTTGATCGTGTTCGCGTACGTGAAGACGTTCTCGGTGTAGCTCGTCGTCCACTGCATCGCGATCTCCATCGCGATCCTGTTATCGGACGCCTCGGACTCGAACGACACGATCTCCTCGTTGACCGGCTCCGCCTTGCGCACCCGGTTGAGGTACTCGACGTAGTCGACGAGGCCGCGCTCGTACAGGAACTCGTCGGAGGGCTGGTGCGAGACGAGCTGACCCTCGACGTCGTCCTCGAAGGCGCTGCCCTCGCGCTCGTCGCGCAGCGCGATGCGAAGCCCCTTGTTCAGGAACGCCATCTGCTGGAACCGCGTGCGGAGCGTGTCGTAGTCGAAGTCGACGGTCTCGAAGATCTCGGGATCGGGCCAGAACGTGATCGACGTGCCGGTCTCCTCGGACTCCTCGCCGCGCTCGAGCGGAGCCTGCGGGACCCCGCCGTCGCGGAACGACTGCCGCCAGACATAGCCCTGCCGGCGCACCTCCACGTCGAGGCGGGTGGAGAGGGCGTTCACGACCGAGGAGCCCACGCCGTGGAGGCCGCCCGAGACCGCGTATCCGCCGCCGCCGAACTTCCCGCCGGCGTGCAGGACCGTCAACACCACCTCCACCGTGGACTTGCCCTCGGTGCGGTGCATGTCGACGGGGATGCCGCGGCCGTTGTCGATCACGCGGACGGCGCCGTCGGGGAGGATCGTCACATCGATCGTGTCGCAGTAGCCTGCAAGCGCCTCGTCGACGGAGTTGTCGACGATCTCGTACACGAGGTGGTGGAGCCCCCGCGGCCCGGTCGAGCCGATGTACATGCCGGGGCGCTTACGGACGGCCTCGAGCCCTTCCAGAACCTGGATGGCATCCGCACCGTACTCGTTCGGCACCGATGCGCCGTCTGCGGGGCCGCTGTCAGGGGCGCTGTCGGGCGAATCGGAAGTCATAGGTGATGGCGCTCCAGGTAGGGGGAAGGCGACCTTCCCATCCTATCGGAGCGGAGTCCGCTCACGCCGCCGAATCGCCCCTCTGACGCGATGGAATCGCACGAGGCACCCCAAATGCCCACTCAACCGTAGGTATCGCGCGGGCCGCGCCCAGGAATGGTCCTGGGACCCCATTTCCAGGAGGGGACGTCCGGGCCTATGAAGCGCACCGCTTCGATGCCCGCCTCGGGGTGGGCGCGCACGAGCCGGGTGACGATCTCCGCGCGCAGCAGGGAGAGCTGCCTGGCCCATGCCGTGGAGTCGCACTGCACCGTCAGCACGCCGTCGACGAGGGCCACGGGGTGTGCGTGCGCCGCCGTCTGCGCGCCGGCGACCTCCTCCCACCGGAGCACGAGGTCCTCGCGGGCCAGCTGGGTGTTCCATCCCGCGTCGCGCGTGAGTTCGGCGACGACGTCGGCGAGCCCTCGTGGATCGCGGCCCGGTGTGAAGGGTGCGTTCTCGTCGTCTGGATCGAACCGGCGACGACGGCGCCGCTTGGGCACCGCGATCCCCCGCAGCCTGAGATACGTCGCGATCGTGAGGGGGGCCTCGTCGTCGAGCTCAGGCATCGGGGGCACCGGATCCCGCGTCTTCGTGGATCGTCCCGGCCTCGATGCGAACGGTACGCCGCCGGAGATCGGCAGGCACGTCATCCAGCACGGCGGCCGTGACGATCACCTGCTCGTAGTCGGCGGTCACCTCCGAGAGCCGCGCCCGGCGCCCGGCATCCAGCTCGGCGAAGACGTCGTCGAGGATCAGCACGGGATCGCCGGCCCGCGACTCGGCACGCAGCAGCTGGGCTGACGCCAGCCGGAGGGCGAGGGCGACCGACCAGGATTCGCCGTGGGAGGCGTAGCCCTTGACCGGAAGACCCCGGATCTGCAGGAGGAGGTCGTCGCGGTGGGGTCCCACGAGATTCACGCCGCGCTCGAGCTCCGAGGAGCGCTTGGCGGCGAGGGCTCGGCGGAACAGGTCGGGGGTGGCGCCCTCGCCGGAATCGGCCGACGCATCGTCCCCCTCCTCCGGGTCACCCCCCCGGATGGAGAGCGCCCACGCCGCTGCCGCACCGTGGTCTTCGCCGGCGATCTGCCGGTAGGCCGCGGCGAGCGGGCCCGCGAGGTCGGCGGCGAGCGAGATCCGGGCGTCGATCAGCTGGGAGCCGAGGGCGACGAGCTTGTCGTCCCAGACGTCGAGCGTCGACAGCGCGTCGCCCCGGATGCCCCGCGCACGCGCGGACTTGAGCAGCGCACCCCGCTGCCGGAGCACGCGCTCGTAGTCGGCGATGACCGCCGACATCCGCGGGGCGCGCTGGATGAGCAGCTGATCGGCGAAGCGGCGGCGCGCCGAGGGGTCGCCCCGGACGATGCCGAGGTCTTCGGGCGCGAACACCACGACCTGCGCATACCTCGGCAGCTCGGACGGCTTCACATCGGATCCGTTGATGCGGGCCCGATTGGCTCCCTGCCTGTTGATCTGCGCCTCGAGCTGGACACTCCTGCCCGCGTGGGCCACCCTCACACGAAGGATCGCGGCGTCCGAGCCGGCGCGCACGAGCGGCTGGTCGCTCGACACGCGGTGCGAGCCGAGGGTGGCGACGAACGCGATCGCCTCGGCGAGGTTCGTCTTGCCCTGGCCGTTGCTTCCGACGAAGAGGTTCGCGCCCGGGGAGAGTGCGACGTCGGCGACCGCATAGTTGCGGAAGTCGACGAGGCTGACATGCTCCACGATCACGGATCAACCCTAACGACGTGCGACGACGCCGCACCGGCCTGCGCCCGCGGTCAGCGCAGCAACAGGTTCGGCTGGAGCAGGTACTTGAAGGTGTCGCCGCCGGCCTGGTCGACCGACGTCTGGCTCGTGATGAGCACGGGCGAGAGCTTGTTCGCGTTCTCGGATGCCGTGAACGTGATCCGCACGAACTCGCTGCGCACGGCGGCGAGGGCTTCGAGCAGGTACTGCGGGTTCAGGCCGAGCACGACCTCCTCGCCCTGCAGGTGCGAGTCCACCGATTCGGAGGCCCGTGCCTGGTCGCCGCCCGACGCATCCATCGTCACGCCGTCGGGCCCGAAGGTGAAGCGCAGCGGGGCGGAGCGGTCGAGCACGATCTGCATGCGGCGCACGGCTTCGGCCAGCTCGGCCGTGTTCACGACGGCGTAGTGGTCGTTCTGCTCGGGGAAGAGCCGGCGCACGGGCGGGAAGTTGCCCTTGATGAGCAGCGAGGTCACCGTGCGCTCCCCCGAGGAGAAGGCGATGATCTCCCGGTCGCCCGAGCCGGAGAAGGCGATGCGGATGTCGCTGCCGTGGGCGAAGGTCTTGCCGACCTCCTGCAGGGTACGTGCGGGCACCAGGGCTGCGGCGTCCTCGGCGACCGCCGAGCCGCCGTCCCAGGGGATCTCGCGCAGCGCGACGCGGTAGCGGTCGGTCGCGACGAGGCTGAGGGTCGTTCCGGTGACCTCGAGCTGCACACCCGTCAGGACCGGGGTCACGTCGTCGCGCGACGCCGCGAAGGCCACCTGGGCGATCGCGGTCGCGAAGTCCTCCGACGGCACGAGCCCGGGCTCGGCCGAGACCTCGGGGATGGCGGGGTATTCCTGCACCGGCATCGCGGGGAGGGTGAACCGTGCGGAACCGCACGTGACGAGGATTCCGCCCTCGTCGTCGAGAGAGACCTGGATCGGCGCGTTGGGAAGGCGATTGGCGATCTCGGAGAGCAGGCGCCCGTGCACGAGGATCGTGCCCGGCTCATCGACCGTCGCCTCGATGACGGTGCGAGCGGATGCCTCGTAGTCGAACGCGGCGAGCGAGAGCCCGTCGCTGGATGCCTCGATCAGCACACCGGCCAGGATCGGCTGGGGGTTGCGCTGGGGAAGCAGCTTCACGACGAAGGAGACCGCTTCGCTGAAGACATCGCGGTTGACGTGGAACTTCACGGGGCGCTCCCTTGTCGTCCTGGGGGTGGGCTTACCCATGCTAGTGCCGTGTTGCGAGTGCTGTTACGCGGGGCGCGAGGCTCGAGCCCCCCGACTGGAGGTCATGGGAATCCCTTACCTAAAGACTTCTCTCGTTAACGGTGTTAACAGCTGTGGAAACTGTGGACAACCGTCGCGAGTGCCGGAGCGAGTAGGGAACTACACGCGTGTGACATGTGGAACGGGTTCGCATATCTGTGGTGGGACGACCTGTGGACGATCGGTCGCCGTGCCGGTTTATCCACAGGACACACCCCGATGTGCACACTGATTCCGGCGTTCCGGGAATCTATCCACAAGTTATCCACACCATTGAGTCGCGCGATCATAGTGGCCCGGGAGGGTGGGGACGCACCACGGGGGACGAAGCGCGAGGCTTCCGGATGCCGCGAGGGCGATGGCTCTCAGCGGGCGTTGCGGCCGAGCTGCGTCGTGATCTCGGTGACCTGGTTGTAGAGGGAGCGTCGCTCCTTCATCAGGTCGCTGATCTTCTTGTACGCGTACATGACCGTCGTGTGATCGCGGTTGCCGAAGAGCTGCCCGATCTTGGGGAGCGAGAGGTTCGTGCGCTCGCGGCACAGGTACATGGCGATCTGGCGTGCGGTGGCGACCGCCTGCGAACGGCTCGATCCGTACAGGTCGTCGACGGTCAGCTGGAAGTACTGCGCGGTCGCGGTGATGATGTCGGTCGGGGAGACGACGTTCGCGTCATCCTGGTCGACGATGTCCCGGAGCACGGTCTGCGCGAGCTGCACGTCGAGGGGCGAGCGGTTGAGGTTGGCGAAGGCGGAGACGCGGATGAGTGCGCCCTCCAGCTCCCGGATGTTGCTCGAGACCTTCGTGGCGATGTATTCGAGCACGTCGTCGGGGACGTGGAGCCGCTCGCTCTGCGCCTTCTTGCGGAGGATGGCCTCGCGGGTCTCGAGGTCGGGCGCCTGCACGTCTGTGATGAGCCCCCATTCGAACCGGCTCCGCATGCGGTCCTCGAAGCCGGTGAGGTGCTTGGGGGGCACGTCGCTCGTGATCACGACCTGCTTGTCATGGTCGTGGAGCGTGTTGAAGGTGTGGAAGAACGCCTCCTGGGTCTCGGCGCGACCCTGCAGGAACTGGATGTCGTCGATGAGCAGGATGTCGACATCGCGGTAGCGCGCCTGGAAGGCGGACCCTCGGTTGTTGGCGATGGAGTTGATGAAGTCGTTGGTGAACTCTTCGCTCGAGACGTACCGCACCTTGATGCCGGTGTAGAGGTTGATGGCGTAGTCGCCGATCGCGTGCAGCAGGTGGGTCTTGCCGAGGCCCGAGTCGCCGTAGATGAACAGCGGGTTGTACGCCTTCGCCGGTGCCTCGGCGACCGCGACGGCCGCGGCGTGGGCGAATCGGTTGGACTGGCCGATGACGAAGTTGTCGAAGGTGTACTTCGGATTGAGGCGGGTGTCGTTGCGCGATGTCGAGGCGGGTTCGCTCGGAGCGTCGACGTAGGCGCGCAGACCGCCGACCGCGGGGGGTGCCGCGGCCGGCGCCGGTGCGGGCTCCGGATCCGGGTCGCTGTCGCGCGTCGAGACGTGGATGTCCGCGAGCTCCGGGTTGACGACGACGCGGAAGCTCGCGGCGCCCGTGTTGTGATCCACGTGCGCGAGGGCCTCCATGATGGAGGTGCGCATTCGCTTGTTGAACTGCGCCGCCGTCAGGTCGTTCGGGACGTCGAGATAGAGGGTTCCGCCCATGACTCCCTGCGGCACGGCCAGATTGAGGAATCCTTGCAGCTGCGGGGTGATGCGCTCGTCCGAGGCCAGCACATCCAGCACAGCCGACCAGACGGAGACATCTGGAACATCGTGCTGAGACATGGGCCCCCCGGGGTCGGATCGCGAATCGGCTCACAGGGACGTGCACACCGTCGGAACCTGTGGATAACTGCCGCGGGTCACGCTAGCCACGCGCCCCCGCGGCGCAAAATCCACCATAGGACGGCGAGGCGTGTCACTTCCACGATCCTGTGGATCC